>JAJZEC010000035.1 GCA_021805825.1 Pseudomonadota bacterium | reverse complement strand
CACGTCGCCATGGGCGAAATTGATCAGGTTGACGATCCCGTAAACCATGGTGTAGCCCAGCGCTACCAGGGCATACATGCTGCCCAGCACCAGGCCGTTGACCATTTGCTGCAGAAAAGTTTGCATCCCGAATGTCCTTGTGGGTACGGTGCACGCCCTGTGACTACCCGCGCGATCCCGGGTGCGACGGAAGGTGATCCCGTGCATCCCCACCGGGCCGATCCACGCCTGGTAGGCGTGGGCCGCACTCCGGCTTGCCGCTGGGTTTCCTGGGTGACAGGCCCCGGGCATGAGCCCGGAGCAAGCCGACTTTATAAATGGGGCACCGAATGATAACCAGCGGGATCAACCCGACCCTGACACCAGCATGCCCGCGCTGCCCGGCCGGGCGCATGCGGGTTGCTCAGTCCGCTTCGCCAGCCGTGTCGTCGTGCGCCGGCGCAGAGGCCGTTTCGCCGGCGCGCGCCTGCTCGTTCAGGCTGCGCCAGGCGGCCATGCGCTCGCCCAGACGCGCTTCCATGCCGCGCGGCGTCGGCCGGTACAGCCGCGCCTCGGGCATGCCCGGCGGAAAGTAGCGTTCGCCGGCCGCGAAGGCCTGCGGCTCGTCGTGGGGATAGCGGTAGGCAGCCCCGGCGCCGATCTCGCGCAGCAGCGCGGTCGGGGCATTGCGCAGGTGCAGCGGAACCTCCGCGCTGCCGTGCCTGCGCACCAGCTCGCGCGCCTGCCCCGCGGCCAGGTAGACGGCGTTCGACTTCGGCGCCAGCGCCAGATACAGCACGGCCTGCGCCAGCGCGAGCTCGCCTTCCGGGCTGCCCAGACGCTCGTAGGTCGACACCGCGTCCAGGGTGAAGCCCAGCGCCCGCGGGTCGGCCAGGCCGATGTCCTCGCTGGCGATGCGCAGCAGCCGGCGGCCCACGTACAGCGGATCGACGCCCCCGTCGAGCATGCGGCTCATCCAGTACAGCGCGGCGTCGGCATCGCTGCCGCGCACCGATTTGTGCAGTGCCGAAATGAGGTCGTAGAAGCGATCACCGCCCTTGTCGAAGCGACGCAGCGCCTGCGTCAGGGCCGACCCCAGCAGCGCCCTGTCGACGCGGGTGCTGTGCTGGGCGCGGGCGGCCGAGGCGACGGCCTCGACCGCGTTGAGCAGCCGTCGGCCATCGCCATCGGCATGCTCGGCCAGCAGCGCGAGCGCGTCCTCGTCGATCTCCAGGTCGCCGCAGGCCTGCAGGCCGCGCATCGCCAGCTGCCGGAGCTCCTCCGGCTGCAGCGGCTGCAACATGTACACCGTGGCCCGCGACAGCAGCGCGCTGTTGACCTCGAACGAGGGATTCTCGGTCGTGGCCCCGATGAAGGTGAACAAGCCTGATTCGACATGCGGCAGGAAGGCATCCTGCTGCGCCTTGTTGAAGCGGTGCACCTCGTCGACGAACACCAGCGTCGGCTGGCCCGCAGCGCGTGCCGCCTGCGCCTGCACGACGGCCTCGCGGATGTCCTTCACCCCGGCGAGCACCGCGGAGATGGCGATCAGCTGCGCCCCGAAACGCTCGGCGATCAGGCGCGCCAGGGTGGTCTTGCCCACGCCTGGAGGCCCCCACAGGATCATCGAGTGCAGGCGCGCCGCGTCCAGCGCCACGCGCAGCGGCTTGCCGGGGCCGAGCAGATGCGATTGTCCGATCACCTCGTCGAGCCGCTGCGGGCGCAGGCGCTCGGCCAGCGGCGCGTCGGTCGCCTGCGGGCGCGCAGCGCGCGCCGGATCCTGCGGAGGCTGCGCCTGCGGCTCGTGGCCGAACAGGTCGTCGTCGGGATGCATGGCCGCGGGCGGCTCAGGACGAGTCGGCGCGGATCACCGCCGCTCCTGGCGGCGGGGTGAAGACGAAGGTGCCCGCGGGGAATCGCGGGTTGTCCTGCTGGGCGCTGAAGACGATGGTCGAGGTACGACGGAAGGCGTCGCGCAGCTGCATCTGCTCGAGCCTGACGCCCTGGGGCGTCAGGCGCAGGCCCAGGCGTACCCAGGTGAAGGAACTGTCGCTGCGGCGCGGCGTGGCCTGCACCCATTGCAGGCCGTCGCGCGCGGCGAGCGCCGTGAGCCTGAAGACCGATTCCACGTCGGCGCCGGCCAGCAGCGCCGCCGGCGTGGCCCCCAGCGCCTGCGACTGGGTGCTGATCGTGACCTGATCGAGGTCGTGGTCGTAGGTCCAGATGGTGTCGCCGTCGCTGACGATGTCCTGCCGGTAGGGCTTGCGGTACACCCAGCGGAAACGGCCGGGACGCTCGAAGTCGAACTGTCCGGAGGAAAGCTGCGGCTTGCCGCCGTCCGCGGCGACCACGCTCTGGGTGAAGTCGCAGCGCGCGCCATGGATCTGCCGCAGCCATTGCCGCAGCAGCTGTACGCCGTCGGCGGCGTGCGCCAGCGGCGCCGCCGACGCCAGCGCAGCCGCGCACAAGGCCTGCAGCAGTGCGCGCCGCGCGGGCCGTGCGACGCCGGGAATGCCAGGAGGCGGTGGGGGCATGCGGGTGGCTCCAGGAAGAGGTGGGAATTCGGTGCGGCGCATGGTCGGGGCAGCGGGGAACGGACGAGCGCGCAGCGCTCAGGCCTCGCCGCGCGCCGGCACCAGGATGTCGCGGTTGCCGTTGCTCGACAGCGCCGACACCAGACCGGACTTCTCCATCTGGTCGAGCAGGCGCGCGGAGCGGTTGTAGCCGATGCGCAGGTGGCGCTGCACCAGGGAGATCGAGGCCTTGCGGTGCTGCAGCACGACCTGCACGGCCTGGTCATACAACGGGTCGGCCTCGCCGTCCCCGCCAAAGTCCCCGCTCGCGGGCTCGCCGTCGGCGCCAACCTCGGGTTCGAGCAACCCGGGGACGTAGTCGGGCGCGCCCTGCGCCTTGAGTTGCTCGACCACCCGGTGCACCTCGGAGTCGCTGACAAAGGCACCATGCACCCGCTGCGGCGCACCCGACCCCGGAGGAAGGTAGAGCATGTCGCCCATGCCCAGCAGGCTCTCGGCGCCCATCTGGTCGAGAATGGTGCGCGAGTCCACCTTGCTCGAGACCTGGAAGGCGATGCGCGTCGGGATGTTCGCCTTGATCAGGCCGGTGATGACGTCGACGCTCGGGCGCTGGGTGGCCAGGATCAGGTGGATGCCGGCCGCGCGCGCCTTCTGCGCCAGGCGGGCGATCAGTTCCTCGATCTTCTTGCCCACGACCATCATCAGGTCGGCGAGTTCGTCGATGACGACGACCACGAAGGGCATGTGCTGCAGCGGTTCCGGGCTGTCCGGCGTCAGCGACAGCGGGTTGGGCACATGCTCGCCACGCTGCTGCGCCTCGGCGATGCGGGCGTTGAAGCTGGCCAGGTTGCGCACCCCGAGCTTGCTCATCAGCTTGTAGCGGCGATCCATCTCGCCCACGCACCAGTTCAGCGCGTGCGCGGCCTGCTTCATGTCGGTGACCACCGGTGCCAGCAGGTGCGGAATGCCCTCGTAGACGCTGAGTTCGAGCATCTTGGGGTCGATCATGATCATCCGCACCTGACGCGCCTCGGCCTTGTACAGCAGGCTGAGGATCATCGCGTTGATGCCCACCGATTTGCCCGAGCCGGTGGTTCCGGCAACCAGCAGGTGGGGCATGCGCGCCAGATCGGCGACCACCGGATTGCCCACGATGTCCTTGCCCAGTCCCATGCTGAGGAGCGACTGCGCATCGTTGTAGACCTGCGAGCCCAGGATCTCCCCCAGGCCGATGGTCTGGCGCTTGGCGTTCGGCAGTTCCAGCGCCATCGTGTTCTTGCCCGGGATCGTTTCCACCACCCGGATGCTCACCAGCGACAGCGCACGCGCGAGGTCGCGCGACAGCGCCACGACCTGGGAGCCCTTCACCCCGGGCTCGGGTTCGACCTCGTAGCGGGTGATCACCGGCCCGGGCAGCGCGGCGACCACGCGTACCGAGACCCCGAAGTCCTTGAGCTTCTTTTCGATCAGCCGGGAGGTGAACTCCAGGGTCTCGGCGGCCACCGCGTCGCGCGACGCCGGCGCCTGGTCGAGCAGATCCAGCGTGGGCAGCGCCCCGTTGGCCATGTCCTGGAACAAGGGCTTCTGCTTCTCCCGCTGTACGCGCTGGGACTGCGGGATCCTGTCCACCGCCGGTTCGATGAACACCGGAGCGAACACTTCGTCGGCCTCGCGCGCCGCCTCCTGGCGGACATCGGCGATGCGCTGCTGCAGCGCCTGCTGGCCGGCCTCGCGATCCTCGCGCAGCGCGCGCCGCTGGCGCAGTCTGGTCCACAGCCACTCGATGCCCTCGCCGGTGCGCTCGGCGGCATCGACCCAGCTGAAGCGCGCGAACCACGACAGCGACAACAGCAGCAGGCCCAGCAGCACGATCGCACTGCCGGTGAATCCCAGGCCATGCTGCAACAGCCCGCCCAGCCATGACCCCACCACGCCGCCCGCGTGCCCGGGCAGGTCGGCTTGCAGCCGCCACAAGCGCGTGGCCTCCAGCGCAGCGCTCGACAACGGCAGCAGCGCCAGCCCGGCCAGGCTTCCCAGCCGCTGCCACCAGCGGGCCGGCGGCTGCTCGTCGTCAGCCTCGGAATGCGCCTGCCGCCAGGCACGCAGCAGCGCGTACAGGCCCATCGGCAGGATCCACAGCGCGGAAAAACCCAGCAGGAAATACAGGATGTCGGCCGACCACGCCCCAGCCGCCCCGACCAGGTTCGCGGTGCCTCGCGCCGGGTTGCCCGAGGTCGACCACGAAGGGTCGTCGCGGTGGTAGCTCAGCAGCGCCAGCAGCAGCAGCACCCAGGCGATCGCTCCGGCCACCAGCCGCGCCTCGGCGAGCAGCCGGCTGCGGCGCACGGCCGGCCGTCGCGGCTGGTTGCGCGTTCCGAACCAGGGCAGGGAAAGGCGCATCAAGGTAGGCGCAGCGAAATGCCGCCGTCGGGCGTGGAAGAACTCAGGCCTTGCTGGCGATGCGGTCGCGCACCACCAGCGTGCCGTCGTCACGCTCGACGACGAGCGACTGTTGTTCGAAGTCCTTCATGACCCGGCTGACCATTTCCCGCGAGGCACCGACCATCTTGGCCAGATCCTGGCGCGAGGGCTTGTTGCGCACGATGCGCTCGGATCCTTCGGCTTCGCTCATCTCCAGCAAGGCGCGGGCCACCCGTCCATAGACATCGAGCAGCGCCAGCGATTCGATCTTCCGATCGGCTCCGCGCAAGCGCTGCACCAGGCCGCGCATGATGGAGAAGCTCATGCTGGTGTTTTCCGGCAGGCTCTGCAGGAAGGCGACGCGCCCGAGCATCAGCACGTCCGTCTGCACCTCGGCGAGCACCGAGGCCGAATGCGGCTGGCCGTCGATCAGGCTCATCTCCCCCACGTGATCCCCGGGGTGCAGCACGGCCAGGATGACCTCGCGCCCGCGCGCGTCGACGCTGACCACACGGGCGCGCCCGGACAGGATGATGAACAGGGCGTTGGATTTGCCCCCCTGCTCGACCAGGCACTCACCGCGCTTGAAGCGCTTCTTGACGATGGATTGCGACAGCGTCCACGCCTGCGACTCGGTCAGGACCGAAAACATCGGCACGCGCCGCACCAGATCGATATTCGAAATCGCAACCATGTCGTGTTTCGCCGCTCGTTGCATCGCCGCAACCTGGATGCTAACCCAGCGAGCGCCCCGCCGAAGCCGCCTGCGCTCCGATTCGGCCAACCGTACAATTTCGCCTGCCTCCATGGGGGCATGCCCGGGACGCGCAGCATGGTTCCGCCAAGCCATGCCCGACCCATCCATGCCCACCCAACTCATTTCCCGGTCACGCCCATGAGCACCCGCCACGCCAAAGTCCTGATCCTCGGTTCCGGCCCGGCCGGCTACGCGGCCGCGGTCTACGCCGCCCGTGCCAACCTCAAGCCCCTGCTGATCACCGGAATGGCGCAAGGCGGACAGCTGATGACCACCACCGAGGTCGACAACTGGCCGGCCGACGTCGACGGGGTGCAGGGCCCCGAACTGATGGCGCGCTTCGAGGCGCATGCGCGACGCTTCGACACCGAGATCGTGTTCGACCATATCCATGGCGTCGAGCTGTCGCGGCGCCCCTTCCTGCTGCACGGCGACAGCGGCAGCTACAGCTGCGACGCCCTGATCGTCGCCACCGGAGCATCGGCCAAGTACCTGGGCCTGGACAGCGAGCAGCAGTTCATGGGGCGCGGCGTCTCCGGCTGCGCGACCTGCGACGGATTCTTCTACCGCGACCAGGACGTGTGCGTGGTCGGCGGGGGCAACACCGCGGTCGAGGAGGCGCTGTACCTCAGCGGCATCGCGCGCAAGGTGACGGTGATCCACCGCCGCGACCGCTTCCGCGCCGAGCCGATCCTGATCGACCGCCTGATGCAGCGCGTGGCCGAGGGCAGGGTCGAACTGCGGCTGTGGAGTGAACTCGACGAGGTGCTGGGGGACGCCAGCGGGGTCACCGGGGTGCGCATCCGCGACAAGCGCAGCGGCCAGACCGCCGAGCTGCCGTTGTCGGGCTGCTTCATCGCCATCGGCCACCAGCCCAACACCGCCATCTTCGAAGCTCAGCTGACGATGAAGGACGGCTACATCCTGACCCGCGGCGGATCCGAGGGCATGGCCACGCAGACCAGCGTGCCCGGGGTGTTCGCTGCCGGCGACGTGCAGGATCACGTCTACCGCCAGGCCATCACCAGCGCCGGAACCGGCTGCATGGCGGCGCTGGACGCCCAGCGCTTCCTGGAGAACGAGGCGAGCTGAGTCCCGTCGCAGCCCAGGCCGGGCGTCGCTCAGACGGCGGCGCCGGCATCCAGCCAGTGGCTGCGGTAGTGCAACAGTTCGTCGATCGACTCGTGGATGTCGGCCAGCGCGGTGTGCTGCTGGCGCTTCTTGAACGAGGCGCAAACCTCCGGGCGCCAGCGCCGTGCCAGTTCCTTCAGGGTGCTGACGTCGAGGTTGCGGTAGTGGAAGAAGGCCTCCAGCCTGGGCATCCACAGCGCCATGAAGCGTCGATCCTGGCAGATGCTGTTGCCGCACATCGGGCTCTTGCCCGCGGGCACGTAGCGGGCCGCGAAGCCGATCAGCAGATCCTCGGCGGCAGCCTCGTCGATGGAGCTCTGCGCCACCCGCTCGGTCAGCCCCGAGCGGCCATGGGTGCCCTGGTTCCAGGCGTCCATCGCCGCCATCACCTCGGCCGGCTGGTGAATCGCCAGCACCGGCCCTTCGACGCGCCGCGTGACCTGGGCATCGGTGACCACGAGGGCGACCTCGATCACGCGGTCGGTCTGCGGCTGCAAGCCGGTCATTTCCATGTCCACCCAGAGGAGGTTGGATTCGTGCAAAGGCAGGTCTTGCGCAGGCTGCGCGTCGGGCATGGGGTTCATCGTGGAGGTTCCGGGCCTGCCGCACGCTGGCGGGGCGGGTGGGATAATCATGGGGTGGACACGCAGCTGCGAGCCTCTGGCGGCGCGCGCGCGGCGCAGCCGGCCGGTGCCGAGCCCTGATTCTCGCACGCGGCGCGGCGTCCATACAGCGCAACCGACCGATCTGCGAACAGCATGAACCATCCGATTTCCACCCTTGCCTGCAGCGCGGGCTTCGTCGGCCTGCTGTTGCTGTCGACCTGGCTGCGCCTGTGGCTGGGGCTGCGCCAGGTGCGGCATGTGCAGGCCCACCGCGAGCAGCGCCCGGAAGCCTTCGCCGCGGTCGTCGACGCGCAGGCGCACCGCAAGGCTGCCGACTACACGGTGGCGCGCCAGCGGGCGGGGCTGTGGCACGCGCTGTACGGCGCCGGGCTGCTGCTCGGCTGGACGCTGCTGGGCGGCCTGCGGGAGCTGGCCGCGGCGAACGCGGCGCTGTTCGGCCACGGCCTGTGGGCGCAATGGCTGCTGCTCGGGGAGTTCGCGTTGCTCGCAGCGCTGCTGGAACTGCCGTGGGCCATCCACCAGACCTTCGGCATCGAAAGGCGCTTCGGCTTCAACCGCAGCACTCCGGCGCTGTTTGTCGCCGACCAGTTCAAGGCCCTGCTGGTCGGGCTGCTGCTGCTGGGGCCGCTGGCGCTGCTGCTGCTGTGGCTGATGCGCGCCAGTCCCCTGTGGTGGCTGTGGGGCTGGGCCGCCTTCGCGATCTTCAGCCTGGCGATGCTGGTCGTGTTCCCGACCTGGATCGCCCCCCTGTTCAACCGCTTCGAGCCTCTGCCCGAAGGCGAGGTCCGTCAGCGCGCGCAGGCGCTGATGCAGCGCTGCGGCTTTGCGCTGCAAGGCCTGTACGTGATGGACGGATCGCGGCGCAGCGCGCATGCGAACGCCTATTTCACCGGCATCGGCGGCGCGCGCCGCGTGGTGCTGTTCGACACCCTGCTGCGCCAGCTCGAGCCGCTGCAGATCGAGGCCGTGCTGGCGCATGAGGTGGGCCACTACAAGCGCCACCACATCCAGCAGCGGCTGCTGCTCAGCCTGGCCTCGAGCCTGCTGGGCTTCGCGCTGCTGGGGTGGCTGGCCAGCCGCGACGGGTTCTACGCCGGGCTGGGATTCGGAGCGGCCGCCGGCACCGGCCGCGAGGCTGCGGCGCTGATCCTGTTCAGCCTCGTACTGCCGCTGTTCGGGATCGTGACCGCCCCGTTCAGCGCGGGCTGGTCGCGGCGGCATGAATTCGAGGCCGACGCCTACGCCGCGCAGCACAGCGACGGCGCCGCGCTGGGCCAGGCCTTGCTGCGCATGTACCGCGACAACGCATCGACCCTGACCCCCGACCCCTGGTACGTGCGCTTCTACTACAGCCACCCGCCGGCGCTGCAGCGCCTGGCACGCCTGGGCTGCGCGACCTGAGCCGCGCCCCGGCCATGGCCCGCCGCCCGCAGCCAGTCGAGGCCGCGCAGCCTGTGCTGCGCGCGCGCGTGGTCGCCGCCTTCGGGCGCCACTTCCTGGCCGACGACGGCGGCGCGGAACCCCGGGCCTGCATCGTGCGGGGCAGACGCAGCGACGTGGCCTGCGGCGACTGGGTGATGCTCCAGCCCGGCGACCCGGCCACCATCGAGCGCGTCCTGCCGCGGCGCAACGCCCTGTGGCGGGAGGATGCCTGGCGCAGCAAGGTGTTCGCCGCCAACCTCGACCTGCTGCTGGTGGTCACCGCGGCCGAACCGGCGCCCAACCTGGAACTCGTGGGTCGCGCGCTGGTTGCCGCCAGCGCGCAGGATCTGCAGGCGCTGGTGGTGCTCAACAAGTGCGAACTGCCGGCCACGCAGGCGCTGCTGCGGCGCCTGCAGCCGCTGCGCGACTGCGGCTACCCCTTGCTGGAGGTCTCCGCCGCCGCGCAGCCGCGGCAGGCCGTGGAGCAGTTGCTGCCCTGGCTGCAGGAGCGCAGCAGCCTGCTGATCGGAGCCTCCGGAGTAGGCAAGTCGACCCTGGCGAATGCCCTGATTCCCGGGCTGCATGCGCGGACCGGCGACATCAGCCGGGCGCTGGACAGCGGGCGGCACACCACCACCAGCACCCGCCTGTGGCCGATTCCCGGGCTGCCCGACGGCAGCGCGCTGCTCGATTCCCCCGGATTCCAGGCCTTCGGGTTGAACCACCTCAGCGTCAGCCAGCTGCAGCACGCGCTGCCGGAACTGGCGCTGCGCAACGGCAGCTGCCGCTTCCACAACTGCACCCACCGCGAGGAGCCGGGTTGCGCGGTGCGCGATGCGGTGGCCCGCGGGGAGATCGACGGCGAGCGCTACGCGCTGTACCTGCGGATCCTGCAGGAACTGCTGCAGGCGCAGCGCCACCCGAAGGCCTGAGGCGCCAGCCGCCGCGGGCCGTACGGCCCCGGCTCAGTCGGGAAGCCGGCCCAGCAGCATGAACTCCATCAGCGCCTTCTGCACATGCAGGCGATTCTCGGCCTCGTCCCACACCACGCTCTGCGCACCGTCGATGACCTCCGCCTGCACCTCCTCTCCGCGATGCGCGGGGAGGCAGTGCATGAACAGCGCGCGCGGGTCGGCTGCGCGCATCATGCGCTGGTCGACCATGAAGCCCTGGAAGGCCCGCAGACGCTGCGCGTTCTCCGCCTCGTAGCCCATGCTGGTCCACACATCGGTGGTCACCAGATGCACACCTTCGCAGGCCTGCAGCGGATCGTCGAAACAGCGCAGGCACTGCTGCTCGGCCTCGCTGACGGCGTAGCCGGGGCGTTGCAGATCCACCCCGTAGCCCGCGGGACCGCTGAAATGCACCCGGAAGCCCAGGATGGCCGCCGCCTGCAGCCAGGTGTAGAGCATGTTGTTGGCGTCGCCGATCCACGCCACCACCTTGCCGGCGATCTCGCCGCGGTGCTCGATGTAGGTGAACACGTCGGCCAGCACCTGGCAGGGGTGGAATTCATTGGTCAGACCATTGATCACCGGAACCCGCGAATGCGCCGCAAAGCGCTCGACGATGTCCTGCCCGAAGGTGCGGATCATCACCAGGTCGACCATGCGGGAGAACACCTGCGCCGCGTCCTCGATCGGCTCGCCGCGGCCGAGCTGGCTGTCGCGGGTATTGATGTAGATGGCCGCGCCACCGAGCTGGTGCATGCCGGCCTCGAAGCTCAGCCGGGTACGCGTCGAGTGCTTCTCGAAGATCATCGCCAGCGTACGATCGACCAGCGGCTGGTGCACCTGGTACTGCTTGAAACGCTTCTTGATCAGGGCGCTGCGACGGAACAGGTACTGGTACTCGTCGCGCGACAGGTCGCGGAACTGCAGGTAGTGACGCGGTTGGATGGGATTCATGGCGGCGGCCTGGAGGGAGGGGATGCGGGTGGCGCCACGGCGCCTCAGGCAACGCCGACGAAGCGCTGCACCAGCGGCACCAGCAGCGCCAGCAGTTGCTCGGCCTCCTCCTGGCGCAGCACCAGCGCCGGCAGCAGCCGGATGACCCGCTCGTGGGTGACATTGATCAGCAGCCCCTGCTGCTGCGCCTGGCCGACGAGCTCGCCGCAGGCGCGGTCGAGCTCGATGCCGATCATCAGCCCGCTGCCGCGCACCTCGACGACCCCAGGCAGCCCGCCGAGGCGCTCGCGAAGTTGCTGCAGCATCCAGCCGCCGACGCGGGCCGCGTTGTCCAGCAGACCTTCGTCCTCGACGATGGCCAGGGTCTCCAGCGCGGCCCGGCAGGCCAGCGGGTTACCGCCGAAGGTGCTGCCATGCTGCCCGGGGCCGAACACCTCCGCCGCGGCACCATAGCCGAGCAGCGCGCCGATCGGCACCCCCGAGGCCAGACCCTTGGCCAGCGCAACCACGTCCGGACGCACCTGCGCCCATTGGTGGGCCAGCCAGCGCCCGGTGCGCCCCATGCCGCATTGCACCTCGTCGATCATGAGCAGCCAGTGCTGGCGGTCGCACAGCTCGCGCAGCCAGCGCAGGTAGTCCGGATGCGCCGGCCGTATGCCCCCCTCGCCCTGAATGGCCTCGATGAACACGGCACAGATGTCGGCATGCCCGGCCGCCGCGCGCTCCAGCGCTTCGCGGTCATTCAGCGGCACGCGCACGAAACCCTCGACCAGCGGCTCGAAGCCCTTCTGCACCTTGGGATTGCCGGTGGCCGACAGCGTGGCCAGCGAGCGGCCGTGGAAGGCCCCCTCGAACACCACGATGCGCGGCACGGCGGCACCGCGGGCATGTCCCCACAGGCGCGCAAGCTTGATCGCCGCCTCGTTGGCCTCGAGCCCGGAGTTGCAGAAGAAGGCGCGGCCGGCCCCGGTGAGCGCGCACAGCCGATCCGCCAGTTGTTCCTGCAGGGGAATCTGGTAGACGTTCGAACAGTGGATCAGGCGCCCGACCTGGTCGCGCAGCGCAGCCACCAGCCGAGGGTGCGCGTGCCCGACAGTATTCACCGCGATTCCGCCGAGCCCGTCGAGGTAGCGCCTGCCTTCGGTATCCCAGACCCACACGCCCTGCCCGTGGCTGAGCGCCAGCGGCTGGCGGGAATAGTTCTGCATCAGGTGGCCGGGCATCGGTGCTTCCTCGCAAGGGGTTCGACGACGCGCTGCGCGACGGCGCACAAGCCGCGGGCGCAGCGGGCCGCGCAGGATCGACGATTATAGGAAGGCGCCAGCGGCGGCTGATGCAAAAGGCCCGCCTCAGGCGGGCCTTCCGACCAGCGGCCCGACTGTGGCGGACCTGCGAAACAAAGCGGCCCGCCTGAAGCGGGCGCGGTTTCAGCGAGCCACGCTCAGCCGGCCATCGCCTTCAGCGCCGCATTCAGGCGGCTCTTGTCGCGTGCCGCCTTGTTCGGGTGGAACAGGCCCTTGCGGGCAATCGAATCGAGCACCGGAACCGCGGCCTTGAAGGCCTCGGCCGCGCGCGCCTGGTCGCCGGCGGCGATCGCCTTGCGCACCGACTTCACCGCGGTGCGAAAACGCGAACGCATCGCCGAGTTCGCGGCGTTCAGCTTGATGTCCTGACGCGCGCGCTTGCGCCCGGAGGGCGTGCGGGCACTTTTCTTTTTCGCTTGCGCGGATGTCGCCATGGGAATGCCTTCTGAAAATCCGGAAAATTTCCAGTATAGCGCCAGTGCGTCCCAGCGCAAAGCGCGGCGGGCGTGGCGCCCAGGAGCCCCTCTGAAACAAGTCCCGACCCGGAGCCCCTCCGGCGTTGCCACGTCTTCTTCTTCCTATAATCCCGGCGGTGAACCTGCTGCGCGCCGCCTACACCGTCTCCCTGCTGACCCTGGTGTCGCGCATCACCGGCCTGGCGCGTGAGGTGCTGATCGCCCGCTACTTCGGCGCCAGCGCCTGGACCGACGCCTTCAACGTGGCCTTCCGGCTGCCCAACCTGCTGCGCAGGCTGTTCGCCGAAGGCGCCTTCTCGCAGGCCTTCATCCCCATCCTGGCAGCGTCGCGCGCGCGCGACAGCGCGCAGGACAACCAGCGCCTGATCGACGACGTGGCCACCGCGTTGGCCTGGATCCTCGCCGGCGTCAGCCTGCTCGGGGTGCTGGGCGCGCCGCTGCTGGTGCTGCTGACGGCCTCCGGCCTGCACCCCAAGGCCTTTGACGCGGCGACCTGGATGACGCGCCTGATGTTCCCCTACGCCGGCATCATCTCCCTGGTGGCGCTTTCGGCGGGGATCCTCAACACCTGGAAGCATTTCACGGTTCCATCGCTGACCCCGGCGCTGCTCAACCTGAGCGTGATCGCCACGGCGATCCTGCTGCACTCGACGATGCACCCGCCGGTGTACGCGCTGGCGGTCGGCGTGGTGATCGGCGGCCTGTTGCAACTGGCGGTGCAGATTCCGGCGCTGCGGCGCCATGCGGTGCTGCCCAGGCTGCACCTGGACTTCTTCGCCGCCTGGCGCTCCCCGGGCGTGCGCCGGGTCGTGCAGCAGATGCTCCCGGCAAGCCTGGCCGTTTCGGTGGCGCAGGTGTCGCTGGTCATCAATACGCAGATTGCCTCCCACCTGCAACCCGGCAGCGTTTCGTGGCTGGCCTACGCCGACCGCCTGATGGAATTCCCCACCGCGCTGCTGGGGGTGGCGCTGGGTTCGGTGCTGCTGCCCAGCCTGTCGCGCGCGCATGCCAGCGCCGACGCCATGCACTACAGCTCACTGCTCGACTGGGGCCTGCGGCTGTGTCTGCTGCTGGCGCTGCCCGCAGCCATCGCGCTCGGACTGTTCGCCACCCCGCTGGTGGCCATCCTGTTCAACTACGGGCATTTCAACGCTGCCGACGTGGAACAGACGACGCGCGCGCTGCGCGCCTACGGCGTCGGCGTGCTGGGCCTGATCGCGGTGAAGATCCTCGCCCCCGGCTTCTACGCCCGCCAGGACATTCGCACCCCGGTGAAGATGGCCATCATCGTGCTGGTGTGCACCCAGTTGCTCAATCTGGTCTTCGTGCCGCGGCTGCAGCACGCCGGGCTCGCGCTGGCGATTTCCTGCGGCGCGCTGCTCAACGCCTGCCTGCTGCTGCACGGGCTGTGGCGCCGCGGGAGCTTCCGCCCCCGCGCCGGCTGGGGCGCCTTTGCCGGGCGGGTGCTGGCGGCGCAACTGCCGCTGGCGCTGATCCTCGGCTGGGGCGCACTGCAACTGCCGTGGCTGGATTGGCAGGGCTCCTACCCCCGGCTGGAGCGCCTGGGCGCGGCCTTCGCGTTGCTGCTGGCGGCGGCGCTGGCCTA
The DNA here is from genome assembly GCA_021805825.1 of Pseudomonadota bacterium. Lineage (GTDB taxonomy): Bacteria > Pseudomonadota > Gammaproteobacteria > Burkholderiales > Burkholderiaceae_C > Thiomonas_A. The sequence goes on along the minus strand of JAJZEC010000035.1, from coordinate 27,333 downwards.
CCTGGGCACCCTGGCGCTGCTCGGATTGCGCCCAAGGCAGTTCCTGCACCACGAGTAGTTCGAACCCCTGCGCGCTCCAGCGGCGCGCACACGCAAGGCAGGAGGCGCGGCACGCGCCTCAGCGCACGACCACCGCGGCCTCGCCGGCCCCGCGCGCGGCGATATGGCCGATGATCTCGCAGCTTTCGCCGGCCTGCCGCAGTCGGCCTCGAGCGGCATCGGCATGCTCGGCTGCGAGCACCAGCACATACCCGATTCCGCAATTGAAGGTGCGGAACATTTCGTGGGAATCGATGTTTCCTTCGGCCTGCAGCCAGTCGAACACCTCCGATCGCCGCCAGGAGCCCTGCTCGAGCACGCATTGCAGGCCCTCGGGCAGCACACGCGGGATGTTCTCCAGCAGCCCGCCTCCGGTGATGTGGGCCATCGCCCGCACCTCGGTGTCGCGCAACAAGTCCAGGACCGGCCTGCAATAGATGCGCGTGGGCATCATCAGGGCGTCGCGAAACGCCATGCCGTCGAGTTGCTGCGGCAGGCGTTGCTGCGCGCGGTCGAGAATCCGGCGCACCAGCGAATAGCCGTTCGAATGCACCCCGCTGGACTCCAGCCCGAGGACGACGTCGCCAGCGCGCGTGCGGCCGCCGCTGATCAGCCGCGACTTCTCCGCCGCGCCGACACAGAAACCGGCGAGGTCGTATTCACCATCGGGATACATGCCGGGCATTTCCGCGGTTTCGCCCCCGATCAGCGCGCAGCCGGCGATCGAGCAGCCCTCCGCGATGCCGCCGACGACGCGCGCCGCGACGCCGACCTCCAGCTTGCCGCAGGCGAAATAATCGAGGAAGAACAGCGGTTCGGCACCCTGCACCAGGACGTCGTTGACGCTCATGGCCACGAGGTCGATGCCCACGGTGTCGTGGCGCCCCCAGTCGAAGGCCAGCCGCAGCTTGGTGCCCACGCCGTCGGTACCGGAGACCAGCACCGGTTCGCGGTAGCGCCGCGGCAACTCGAACAAGGCGCCGAAGCCGCCGATTCCGGCCAGCACGCCTTCGCGCAGGGTGCGCGCGGCCAGGGGCTTGATGGCGTCGACGAGGGCATCGCCGGCGTCGATGTCGACCCCGGCGTCACGGTAGCTCAGCCGGCTGGGGGGGGAGGCGGGTTCGGAGGACATGGAGCGCTGCGGGATTCGGGGCCGGCGGGCGGGCCGCCGGCCGACGCCTACAATAGGCGCTGGACATTGTAGAGGCGCGCGTGGATGTCTTCGGCGCGCCGTGGTGCGTGCCCAGCACGCTTGCCGCCACCCGGCGCTGCCGCCGGCGTCGCGCCTTTCTCCCCGTGGCCCTTTCCGAACGCACCCGAAACCGCCTGACCTGGCTGTGCCTTCTGGCCGCAGCGCTTGCGCTCGGCTGGCTGCTGCGTTCGGTGCTCACCCCCTTCCTGCTGGCCTGGGTCGTCGCCTATGCGCTGCAACCGGTGGTCGAGCGCCTGGCCGGCTGGCGCATTCCGCGGCTGATCGGCGGCACGCTGGCGCTGGTGCTGCTGGGCATTGCGCTGCTCGCGCTCGGCAGTCTGATCGTTTCGGTGCTCAGCAGCACCCTGCCGCAACTGCGGCAGCAGGTTCCGCTGCTCATGGGCAAGCTCGACACCTGGCTGCAGGCCAGTGCCGCCCACCTGGGGCTGCACCTGCACGTCGACCTCGACACCCTCGGGCAACTGCTCAGCCGCAGCGTATCGGGCGACCCCGAACGCTGGGTGCTGCAACTGCTGAGCTCGGCGCGCAGCGGCGGCAGCACGCTGCTGGCGGTGCTGACCGACGTGGTACTGATCCCGGTGCTCAGCCTGTACCTGCTGCTCGACTGGCAGGCCCTCGTCCGCCGGGGCTTCGCGCTGCTGCCGCTGGCGCAGCGCGCGCGCCTGGGCTCGCTGCTCGACGAATGCGACGCGGTACTGGGACGCTACCTGCGCGGCCAGTTGCTGGTGATGCTGCTGCTGGCCGCCTTCTACACCGTGGGGCTGCGCCTGGCGGGCTTCCAGCTGGCCGTGCCCATCGGTGTGTTCACCGGCCTGGCCGTGGTCGTGCCCTTCCTCGGCTTCGGCGTCGGGCTGCTGCTCGCGCTGCTGGCCGGAGCGCTGCAGTTCCAGAGCCTGTACGCCTTGTGGGCGGTGGCGGCGGTCTATGGCATCGGGCAGGTGCTGGAAAGCTCCTACCTGACACCCAAGCTGCTGGGCAGCAGCATCGGGCTGCATCCGCTGTTCGTGATCTTCCTGCTGCTGGCCTTCGGCAACCTGTTCGGATTCGTCGGCGTGCTGCTGGCGCTGCCGGCTGGTGCGCTGCTGCTGGTCGTGGCGCGCCGGCTGCTGCACTGGTACCGGGGCAGCCCGCTTTATCTGCAGTGACGCACCCCGCCGCTGTCGAGCCCCCAGGCACCGTCGCCGATGCCGCGGCGCGCCAGTTGCCGTTGCCCTTGCATTGGCACGACGAGCCGACGCTGGACAACTTCGAGGTGGGGACGAACGCCATGGCCCTGCGCGCACTGCGCGATCTGCTGGCCGGCGCCGAAGGCGCCGAGCGCATGCTCTGCCTGTGGGGCGAGGCGGGCAGCGGCAAGACCCATCTGCTGCGCGCGGCCTGCGCGGCCGCGCAGGCCGCCGCGCAGCCGACCTGGCTGCTCGGGCCGCGCAGCGCGCCCTCGCACTGGCCGGCGCTGGAGCAAGTGGCTCAGGCCGGACGCCATGCGCTGCTCGCGGTCGACGACGTCGACGCCTGCAGCGCATGGCAACAGCAATGGCTGTTCGGCTTGTACAACAGCGCGCGCCAGGCCGGAGCCGCCTTTGTCGCCACGGCCAGCCAGGCTCCCGCGGCGCTGGCGCTGCGCGAGGATGTGCGCACCCGGCTCGCCTGGGGCCTCGGGCTGCGGCTGCATCCGCTGGACGACGCGGCCAAGCAGCGCGTGCTGGCACGCATGGCCGCCGCCCGCGGTCTGACGCTGCGCGAGGATCTCAGCCGCTATATTCTTGATCACCATGCCCGGGACATGGGTTCGCTGGTGGATCTGCTGCATCGCCTCGAAGCGCATGCGGTGCGCCAGCAGCGCGCGCCCAGCATCGCCCTGCTGAAGTCGATGCAGGCCGAAGTTCCCACGGCGCCCGGGCCGCCGGCTCAACCTTGACACGAGGCGCGCGCATGCCGCATCGCAACCTGGCCCTGTTCGACCTCGACAACACCCTGCTGCCCTTCGACTCCGACCACGCCTGGGGGGAGTTCTGCGTGCGTCTGGGCTGGGTGGACGGCGACAGCTACCGCCTGGCCAACGACCGCTTCTACGCCGAATACCGCGCGGGCACCCTGGACATGAGCGCCTACCTGCGCTTTTCGCTGGCGCCGCTGGTCGGCCGGTCGCCGCTGGAACTCAGCCGTGCGCACGCCGAGTTCATGCACGACATCGTGCTGCCGCAATTGCGCCCGCAGGCCGTCGACCTCGTGCGCCGCCACCAGGCCAGCGGCGATCTGTGCGCGCTGGTCACGGCCACCAATGATTTCGTGACCGCGCCGATCGCGCAGGCATTCGGCATTGCCGATCTCATCGCGGTGCAGGCCGAACGCGATGCCCAGGGCCGCTACACCGGCGGCTGGGTGGGCGTGCCCTCGTTTCGCGAGGGCAAGGTCGAGCGCACCACGGCATGGCTGGGGCAGCAGGGATTGGGCTGGCAGGACATCGCGCAATCCTGGTTCTATTCCGACTCCATCAACGACCGCCCGCTGCTCGAGCATGTCAGCCACCCGGTGGCAGTGCACCCCGATGCGCTGCTCGCCGAACTGGCCGCGCAACGCGGCTGGCCCGTCCTCACGCTGTTCCCATGATCCGCAAACTGATCACCCGATTGTTCTCCTCTTCCTCCGCCAGGGCCTCGTCGGCGCTGGGCAAGCGGCAGGAAACCCCTGGTCAAAGCCTGGGCATCGATGCGCAGCGCCTGCCCGCATCGGCGCTGAACGTGGTGCGCACCCTGCAGCAGGCCGGCTTCGAGGCCTACATCGTCGGCGGTGCGGTACGCGACCTGCTGCTGGGGCTCAAGCCGAAGGACTTCGATGTCGCGACCAACGCGACCCCGGAGCAGGTCAAGCCGCTGTTCCGCCGCGCCCTGCTCATCGGGCGACGCTTTCGCATCGTGCATGTGCTGTTCGGGCGCGAGGTCATCGAGGTCTCCACCTTCCGCGCGAACCCCGACGGACACACCGAAGCGATCGATGGCGACGAGCGCAGCCGCGAACAGCTGGCCGGACGCAGGCATGCGGTGGATGCCAGCGGGCGGGTGCTGCGCGACAACGTCTGGGGCAGCCAGGACGAGGACGCCGCACGCCGCGATTTCACGGTCAATGCCTTGTACTACGACCCGTCGCGCGACGTGGTCGTCGACTACCACCATGGGCTGCGCGACCTCAAGGCGCGCACCCTGCGCATGATCGGCGACCCGTCGCGGCGCTACCGCGAGGATCCGGTGCGCCTGCTGCGGGTGGCACGCTTCGCCGCCAAGCTGGGCTTCGACATCGCCGCGGGAACCCTGCAGCCGATCGCCAGCCATGGCGAGTTGTTGCGCAACGTGCCGTCGGCGCGGCTGTTCGACGAAACCATCAAGCTGCTGCAGACAGGCCATGCGCTGGCCTCGCTCGAGAATCTGCGGCGTCTCGGCCTGCACACCGGCTTGCTGCCGCTGATCGACCTGGTGCTCAGCCAGCCGCGCGGCGAGGCCTTCGTGATGGCCGCGCTGGGCGACACCGACGCGCGCATCGCCGCCGGCAAGACGGCCAGCCCGGCCTTCCTGTTCGCCTGCCTGCTGTGGCCGCAGGTCGGCCAGCGCTGGCAGGAACTGCAGGACGAAGGCGTACCGCAGATCGCCGCGCTCGAACAGGCGGCCGAAGAGGTACTGGCCGCGCAATCGGAGCGCCTGGCGATCCAGCGGCGCATCAGCGTGGACATGCGCGAGATCTGGGGCCTGCAACCACGTCTGGCGCGGCGCAGTGCGCGCTATGCGCAGGCCTGCGTCGAACACCCGCGCTTTCGCGCAGCCTTCGATTTCCTGCTGCTGCGCGCGCGCACCGGCGAAGCGGTCGAGGAGCTTGCGCAGTGGTGGCAGGACTTCCAGGACGCCGACGAGGACGGGCGCGCCGCACTGATCGAACAGGCCGCCCGCGGGCCGGCCGGGGAAGCCGTGCGCAAGCGCCGGCGGCGGCGCCGCAAGCCGGCATCCGAAACAGGCGCCGCGGCCCAGCCCCCGGCAGGCGATGCCGACTGAAACCCCGGAGTTCGTGGCGCCACGGCAACCAGCAGCCGCCACGCTGGCGCTGATCGGCCTGGGAGCCAATCTGGGCGATGCGCAGGCCACGCTGCGCGCCGCGCTCGAGGATCTGGCGCGCATCCCGCACAGCGCGCCGGGTCGGGTGTCGAGCCTGTGGCGCAGCGCGCCAGTCGACGCCGAAGGCCCCGACTACTGCAATGCGGTGGCCGAACTGCACACCTGCCTGCAGCCGCTGGATCTGCTGCACCACCTGCAGGGCATCGAGCGGCACCACGGTCGCCGGCGCCCCCACGGCGTGCGCAACGCCCCGCGCACCCTGGATCTGGATCTGCTGTGCCTGGGCAGCCTGCGCATGGAGCACGCGGAACTCGTGCTGCCCCACCCGCGCATGCACCAGCGCGCCTTCGTCCTGGCGCCGTTGCAGGAGATCCACCCCGAATGGCGGCTGCCCGACGGACGGCACATTGCCGATGCCGTGCAAGGCCTGCGCGCGGGCGGCCAGCGGCTGCAACGCATCGCGCAAGCCGGCGTTTGAATCGGCCGCGCGCGGCGCGGGCGCCTCCCCCTCCGAAAGCGCCCGCGGCTGGGTCTATAATGGGCGGTTCACCGGACGCGCCACAGGGAACTGCCTGGGCCGAAACCGAAGTCCTAGCAGGAATTCCCACCATGGTCGTGATTCGTCTTTCCCGTGCCGGCGCCAAGGGTCGGCCCTTCTACCATATCGTCGCCACCGACTCGCGCAACCGCCGCGACGGCCGCTATATCGAGCGCCTGGGTTTCTACAACCCGGTGGCCCGCGGCCAGGAGCAGGAGCTGCGCATGTCGATGGAGCGGCTGAACTACTGGACGGGGGTCGGCGCGCAGATGTCCGACACCGTGCAGCGGCTGGTCAGGCAGCAGGCGCGTCAGCCGGCGCAAGCCGCGGCGGTCGAAGCCGCGCCCGCTACCGCCGCCTGAGGCGGTAGCCCGGCTGCGCGGCGTGACCCGCGAGGTCTGCCGCGCCCCTGAACGAGCCGCCCCGCGGGGCGGCTCGTAACGCTGTCTCGCGCCGCCCGATGGATTCCCCGCGTAGTTCCCACGCCGCCCCCGCCGCGCTGCCCGCGCAGATCGACGCGGCGGAATGGCCCGAGGGCCTGATCGAGGTCGCCCGGGTACTCGATGCCTGGGGCGTGCGTGGCTGGCTGAAGGTCGCTCCTGCCGCCGCCGATGCTTCGGCACTGCTGCAGGCAGAGTGCTGGTGGCTGCAGGGGCCGGAACTGGCCCCCGCCAGCGCGCCGCGCCGCCTGCGGCTGCAGCGGCGCCTGGCGCGTCGTCATGGACACAGCGTGGTGGCGCTGCTCGACGGCATCGGCGAGCGCGCACAGGCCGACGCACTCAAGGGCTGGTCGATCCTGCTTCGCCGGCAGGACTTTCCCCCGGCGGACGCCGGAGAGTTCTACTGGGTCGACCTCATCGGCTGCGCGGTTCGCAACCGCGAAGGCCTTGATCTGGGCGTGGTTGTCGGGCTGCTCGACAGCGCGGCACAATCGGTACTGCGCCTGCAGCGACCCGGCGCTGCTGCCGGAAGCGCCGAACGGCTGATTCCCTTCGTCGATGCCTACGTGCTCGAGGTCGATGTCGCCGGCAAGCGCATCCTCGCCGACTGGCAACCCGACTACGACTGAAGGCAACGGGCGGCCGGCGATGCCACGCTTTGATGTCCTGACGCTGTTTCCGGCTTATTTCGAGGCCCTGCGCACGCAGGGCATCTGCCGTCGCGCCTTCGACAGCGGCGTGGTCGAGTTGCACACCTGGAACCCGCGCGACCATGCCGAGGGCGCGCACCGCACGGTCGACGATCGCCCCTACGGCGGGGGCCCCGGCATGGTGATGCTGGCGCAACCCCTGCAGCGCACCCTGCACGCGGCCCAGCAGGCGCGCATGCGGGCGGGCCGCGGGCCGGCCCCGGTCTGGCTGTTCAGTCCCGCCGGACAGCCGCTGCGGCAGGACATGGTGCGCTCGATCGCCGCCTCGCCCGGTGCGCTGCTCGTCTGCGGACGCTATGAAGGCGTCGACCAGCGTTTCATCGACCGCCACGTGGACGCCGAGATCAGCCTCGGCGATTTCGTGCTCTCCGGTGGCGAGATCCCGGCCATGGCCCTGATCGATGCCGTGGCCCGGCTGCAGCCCGGCGTGCTGGGCGACGCGCTGTCCGCGCAACAGGACAGTTTCTCGGACGGCCTGCTCGATTGCCCCCACTACACGCGTCCGCCGCTGTTCGACGGCCTGCCGGTGCCCCCGGTGCTGCTCGGCGGCGACCACGCGCGCGTCGCCCGCTGGCGGCGCGATCGCATGCTCGAGCTGAGCTGGCGCCGACGCCCGGAACTGGTGGAGGCGCTGCAGCGCGCCGGCCGCCTGGATGCCGACGACCTGCGCCTGCTCGACGCCCTGCGCCTTGCCTCGCAGCCGTGACGCGGCGCCGAGCGCCGCATCGGCTATACTGGAGCGCTTTTTCGATCCTCTGCCCGCCACACTCCAACACCGTCTGGGCATGCCTGTACGAGATACGGTACGACAGGCATGCCGAAGACGATTCATCCACAACGCGCGGCGCAAGATCCCGGGAGTTTCGACCATGAGCAGTGCCCTGATCCGCCAACTCGAGCAGGAAGAAATCCAGCGCCTGACCGAGGGCAAGACCATCCCCAGCTTCGCGCCCGGGGACACCGTGGTGGTGCATGTGAACGTCGTCGAGGGCTCGCGCAAGCGCGCGCAGGCCTATGAAGGCGTGGTCATCGCGCGCAGCAACCGCGGGCTGAATTCCAGCTTCATCGTGCGCAAGATCTCCTCCGGCGAGGGTGTCGAGCGCACCTTCCAGCTGTATTCCCCGATGATCGCGTCGATCCAGGTCAAGCGCCGCGGCGACGTGCGCCGCGCCAAGCTGTACTACCTGCGCGGCCGTACCGGCAAGTCGGCGCGCATCAAGGAAAAGCTTTCCTGAGGCGCAGCCGCTCGGTCATGCGGGATCATCCATCCCGCCTGGGCAGCCGACCCCGGGGTCGGCTGCTTGCTTTGGCGCCTGCCTTCGATGCCCGATCCTGAGGCGCTGCGCCCGCAGCCTTTGCCCACCGAGCAGGCCGAACGCGCGCCGGTGCTCGAGCGCCATGGGCACCTGCCCGCGGTGCCGTCCCACAGGCTGCAGCCACAAGCCCTGCGCGAACGCTTCGCGCAATGGCAGCGCGCGCAGTCGCAAGCCGATACCGCGGCCTGGCCGCTGGAAGCGTCGGCCGACGCCGAGTTCGCGCACGGCGCCGCGACGCGCCAGGCCTCGGTGCTGGTGCCCCTGCTGGTGCGCCCCTCCGGGCTGCGCATGCTGCTGACGAGGCGCGACCCGGGGCTCTCGGTGCATGCCGGGCAGATCAGCTTCCCCGGCGGCAGCCGCGACCCCACCGACCGCGATGCCGTGCATACTGCGTTGCGCGAGGCCGAGGAGGAAATCGGACTGCCGCCGGCCTTCGTCGAGACCCTCGGCTGCATGCCGGTCTACACCACGGTCACGGGCTTTGCCGTGACCCCTGTCGTCGCCCTGGTGCACGAGCATGCCCCCTGGCAACTGCAAGCGGGGGAAGTCGCCGAGGTGTTCGAGGTTCCGCTGGATTTCCTGATGGATCCCGCGCACCACGAGCTGCGCGCCTGGGATGCGCCTGCCGGCCAGACCGGCGCGGATCCGGCAGCGAGCCGACGCAGCTTCTATGCCATGCCCTGGGTCGACGGGGCCAGCGCCCGGCGCTACTTCATCTGGGGCGCCACGGCCCGGATGATCCGCAACCTCTACCGCCTGCTGATCGCTTAGCATGCGTGCATGGCCTTTTTTTCCGTCCTCCTGTCGCTGCTGCTCGAGCAGGTCAAGCCCCTCGGGCGCCTGAGCCTGGTCTACAGCCTGCGCACCGCGCTGGCGGACTTCGCATCGCGCAACTTCGACGCCGGGGAACGCCGCCATGGACTGGCGGCCTGGTTCATCGCGGTCGTGCTGCCGGCCCTGCTGGCGCTGGGCGTCTACTGGGCCGCGTTGCGGGTCAACATCCTGCTGGCCTTCGCGTGGAACGTCGCGGTGTTGTACTTCACGCTGGGCTTTCGCCAGTTCTCCCACTATTTCACCGACATCAGCGACGCGCTGAACCGCGGTGACGTGCCGGGCGCACGCGCGATCCTGCGCCAGTGGAAATCGCTGGACACCGTGGAAATGTCGGCGGACGACGTGATCCAGCAGACCATCGAGCATGCTCTGGTCGCTGCGCAGCGCTACGTGCTGGGCGTGTTCTTCTGGTTCCTGCTCCCGCTGGGCCCGGCCGGCGCCGTGCTCTACCGCATGGCCGAATTCACCGCCGGAAAATGGAACGCCTCCGGCTCGCAGGCCAGCCCCTGGCTGCGCAGCTTCGCCACCCGCGCCTTCGCGGTGCTCGACTGGCTGCCCGCGCGGCTGACCGCGGGCGGCTACGCGATCGTCGGCAACTTCGAGGAGGCGATCGACGTCTGGCGCAACTACGCCAGGCTCTGGCCCGACGGCAACACCGGTGCGATGCTCGCTTCGGCGGCGGGCGCGGTGGGCATCCGCCTCGGCGCCACCGCGGCTCCCGAACCGGCGGCCGCGGTCGAACCGGGCGAGCAGAACTGGGGCCAGGCCATCGACAGCGAGCCCCTGATGGCGCCGCAGATGCCCGGCGCGGTGCCGCAGGCCGGGCATCTGCGCAGCGTGGTCGGCCTGGTCTGGCGTTCGGTGCTGCTGTGGATGCTGCTGCTGGCGGTGGTCACGATCACCATGTGGGTGTCCTGAGCACCGCGCCTGGGCTCAACCGGCGCGCAGCAGCCAGCGGTTGACCCGCTGCACATAGGACGCCGGATCGTCCGGCATGCCGCCCTCGGCCAGCACGGCCTGATCGAACAGGATGCGGCAGAGTTCGTCGAAATCCCCCGCCGCCGCCTCCCCGGCCTGCGCCTGCTGCTGCAGACGGCGCACCAGTTCATGCTCCGGGTTGAGTTCCAGGATCGGCTGCGTGCGCTCGGGCTGCTGGCCGGCCTGGCGCAGCAGGCGTGCCAGGTGGGCGCTCATCTGGCCTTCGTCGGCGACCAGGCAGGCCGGGGATTCGACCAGCCGCGCGCTGATGCGCACGTCCTTGACCAGGCCGTCGAGGGCCGTCTTCATGCGCTCCAGCAGTTCCTTGTGGGTCTGCTGCGCCTGCTCGACCTGGCGCTTGTCCTCCTCGTCCTGCAGCGCGCCAAGGTCGGCGCCACCGCGGGCCACCGACTGCAGCGGCTTGCCGTCGAATTCGTGCAGGCCGCTGAGCATCCATTCGTCGACACGGTCGGTCAGCAGCAGCACCTCGACGCCCTTGCGGCGGAACATTTCGAGCTGCGGGCTGGAGCGGGCGGCGCGCGGGTTGTCGGCGGTGATGTAGTAGATCGCGGACTGCTCGGGCTTCATGCGCGCGACGTAGTCGGCGAGGCCGACATCCTGGGTGTCCGCCTCGGAGTCGGTGGAGGCAAAGCGCAGCAGGCGCGCCAGGCGCTCGCGGTTGCCGAAGTCCTCGGCCACGCCCTCCTTGAGCACCTGTCCGAACTCGCTCCAGAAGCTGGCGTACCTGTCGCGCTGGGCCTGCTCCTCGCTGCCGGCCATCTCCTCCAGCAACCCCAGCACGCGCCGCGTGCTGCCCTCGCGGATGGCGCGCATGTCGCGGCTTTCCTGCAGCAGTTCCCGCGACACGTTGAGCGGCAGGTCGACGCTGTCGATCACCCCGCGCACGAAGCGCAGGTAGCCTGGCAGCAGGGTGCTGGCATCGTCGAGGATGAACACCCGCTTGACGTAGAGCTTGACGCCGGCCTGGCTGTCGCGGTTGTACAGGTCGAATGGCGCCTTGGCCGGCAGGTACAGCAGCTGGGTGTACTCGCTGCGGCCCTCGACGCGGTTGTGCGTCCAGGCCAGAGGGGCCTCGCTGTCGTGGGCGATCTGCTTGTAGAAGTCGATGTACTGCTGGTCGTCGAGTTCGGATTTCGGCCGTGCCCACAGCGCGGCCGCCTTGTTGACCTGCTCCCATTCGTCGCGCACGACTTCCTGCTTGGCCTCGGCGTCCCATTCGCGCTTGCGCATCTCGATGGGCAGCGAAATGTGGTCGGAGTAGCGGCTGACGATGCTCTTGAGCTTCCACTGCGCGAGCAGGTCGCCGAACTGCTGCTCCTCGGCGTCTGCGCGCAGGTGCAGCACGACATCGGTTCCGCGCTGCGCGCGCTCGATGGCCTCCACGCTGAACTCCCCGGTGCCGTCGGAGGACCAGCGCACGCCCTGCGCCGCTTCGAGCCCGGCGCGACGGCTTTCCACCGTGATGCGGTCGGCGACGATGAAGCCGGAATAGAAGCCCACGCCGAACTGCCCGATCAGGCTGGCATCGCCCTTGCCCTGCTCGCCCACGCGCTGCATGAACTCGCGGGTGCCCGACTTGGCGATCGTTCCCAGATGCTCGACGGCATCCTCCATCGACATCCCGATCCCGTTGTCGCTGACCGTGACGGTGCGCGCCTCGGGGTCGAAGTCGACACGGATGCGCAACGCGCTGTCGCCTTCCCACAAGGCACTGTCGTCGATCGCCAGGTACCGCAGCTTGTCGCAGGCGTCGGAGGCGTTGGACACCAGTTCGCGCAGGAAGATGTCCCGATTGGAATACAGGGAATGAGCGACCAGGTGCAGCAGCTGCCGCACCTCGGCCTGGAACGCGTGGGTATGGGGCGCGGTGGCCGGCGCCGGATTCGAGGTGGATGTGCTCATGTCGATGGCTTGCTGGAAAATGCCGCCGCGGCGGCCTGCTGCGCATGCGCCGCCTCCGGCGCGCGCCTGTCGCGCTTCACATGGGGGCGGAGGCCGCCCTTTCAAGCCCGCCAGGCCCACGCGGAAGAATCGGCTGGCGCATGCCCTGCATGCCCTGCATGCCCTGCAACAGCTGCCGCAGACGCGGCAGCACGCGCAAGGCGTTGCCGCTGGTCAGCGCCGCTGCCTGCTCGGCGCTGCAGTCGCGCAGCGAGGCCAGAACCCCTCCGATGCGCGGCAGTTCGGCCGGCTCGTTGGGGCGCCGAGGGCTGGCCGCGGCCAGCCACTGCGGCGCCATGTCGGGCGCGTCCGTCTCCAGCACCAGGCAGCGAGGATCCAGGCCCTGCGCCAGGCGGCGGATGTTGCGGGCGCGCTCGAAACTCAAGGTGCCTCCGAGGCCCAGGCACAGACCCTGGGCGATGAAGGCCTGCGCCTGCTGCGGGCTGCCGTTGAAGGCGTGGGCGATGCCGCCCAGGCCGCGCGCGCCCCAGTCGCGCCGCCGCAGCGCCGCGGCCACCGCGTCCTGCGCGCGCCGCACATGCAGCAGCACCGGCAAGCCGAAGCGAGCGGCCAGATCGAGCTGGCGCTGCCACCACCAGTCCTGCTCGGCGCGCTGTCCGGCATCGACAGCCACCAGGTGGTCGAGCCCGATTTCGCCCACGGCCACCAGATGCGGATCGTCACGCCCCTGCTGCAGGCCCTCGTCGACGAGCTGCAGCGCATCGCGCGAGAGCCCCGCGACGTACAGCGGGTGGACACCCAGCGCGTACGCCAGGCCGTGGGCATGCGCCAGCGCGCGCACCTGGGCGAAATGCTCCGGGTGCACTGCGGGAATGACCACGCAGCCGACCCCGGCCGCGCGCGCCCGCTCGATGACCGCCGGGCGCAGGGAATCGAATTCCGGAGCGTCCAGGTGCGCGTGGGTGTCGATCCACGGCGCATCGGCAGGCAGGGGCAACGCGGACATGGGGCGGGACTATGCAATAATGAAAGGCTGTATTGTGCTGCAGGGACTTGGACTGCGGCACGCGGAAGCTGGAGACGTGACCGAGTGGCCGAAGGTGCTCCCCTGCTAAGGGAGTATGTGCCAAAAGCGCATCGAGGGTTCGAATCCCTCCGTCTCCGCCAGCGCAGCCTGGCTGGCGGGTGTTGCTGAACGCCTGCGTGGCTGCATGGCTGCCTGCGCGGCCGCAGCAGGCAGCCTTGATGTTGCCATGTTCGCGTGCCATGTTCGCGAGCCATGTTTGCGCCATCCAGCCGTCCTCCGTCGCGACGCATCGCCCATCTCGACATGGACGCCTTCTTCGCGTCGGTCGAACTGCTGCACTACCCCGAGTTGCGTGGCCTGCCGGTGGTCGTCGGCGGTCGCCACCGCTGGCACCCGCAGGCCCTGCAGGGCGGCGGCTGGCGCTTCGCCAAACTGCGCGACTACAGCGGCCGCGGCGTGGTCACGACCTCGACCTACGAAGCGCGCGCACTCGGCGTGTTCTCGGCCATGCCCATGATGAAGGCGGCGCGGCTGGCACCCGACGCGATCCTGCTGCCGGCGCGCTTCGAAGCCTATCGGGAGTACTCCGGGCGCTTCAAGGCCGCGGTGGCTGCCCTCGCGCCCCGCATCGAGGATCGCGGCATCGATGAAATCTACATCGACCTCAGCGAACACGAGGAAGACGACAGCGAGGCGCTGGCGCGCGGCATCCAGCGCGCGGTTCGCGACGCGACCGGGCTGAGTTGCTCGATCGGCGTGAGCCCGAACAAGCTGCTGTCGAAAATCGCCTCCGACATGCACAAGCCCGGTGGCGTGACCGTGCTGCAGATGGCTGACCTGCCCACGCGCATCTGGCCACTGCCTGCGGCGCGCATCAACGGCATCGGGCCGAAGGCCGCGGCGCGGCTGCAGCAACTGGGCATCCACAGCATCGGCGAGCTGGCCGCGGCGCCGCTGCCACGACTGCAGCAGCACTTCGGACGCGGCTACGCGGCCTGGCTGCACGAGGTCGCCCATGGACGCGACGAACGTCCGCTGAGCACCGACTCCGAACCCCGTTCGATCAGCCGGGAAACCACCTTCGAGCGCGACCTGCACGCGCAACGCGACCGCGCCGAGTTGGCATCGCATTTCAGCCGATTGTGCGAACAACTGGCGCAGGATCTGCAACGCAAGCAGTGCTCCGCGCGCACCATCGGGGTCAAGCTGCGTTTCGACGATTGGCGCACGGTCAGCCGCGAGCTGTCGTGGCCGCAGGCGCTGCACAAGGCCACCGATATCCGGCGCGCTGCCGGCCAGTGCCTGCGCCGCGTCGATCTCCAGCGCAGGCTGCGCCTGCTCGGCGTGCGCGCCAGCGGGCTGCAGGCGCTGGGCGCATCGACCCAGCTCAGCCTGCTGGACGGCCCGCCGTAGATCCAGCAGGACGCCGCCCCACCCGGCATTCCGAATCGCGCCGTGGATATTCCCGGTTATCCGCCGGATGATCATGATTTAATCAGGCCAGGAATAGCATCAAGGACAACCATTCTGATTTTCCTCTTCAGAATATCCGTTGCCCTATTCCAAACCACAGATTCTGCGAGGCAAGCGGCGCACCGGAACGGCTGCCGGCTGGCTGCAGCGCGCGCTGCGTGCCGGCTGGCGGGCGCCACAGCTCGATGCGTTGACCGGCCTGGCTTCGCGCGCGCAGTTCGAACGCAGCCTTCCGGAATGCGTCGCGGCCCAGCCCGCGCAGGCGCCGCTGGCGGTGCTGGTGCTGGACATCTATCGTTTTTCCCGCATCAACCAGCAATGGGGCATGGCGACGGGCGATCAGGTGCTGGTCGAGCTCGCCCGGCGCCTGCGCGCGCTCGGCGGCTTCGATCTGCTGGCCCGGGTCGGGGCCGACTCGATGGCCGTGGTGCTGGGCGCGCCTGCGGCGCTGCAGTGGCGCGGCACCGTGGCCGAGATGCTCAAGGCCCTGCGCGAGCCCTTCGCGGTGGGCGACGGCCGCAAGCGCAAACTGTCGGCCTCGGTCGGATGCGCGTTGTACCCGCAGGACACGACCAACGTGTCGCGGCTGCTCGGGCTGGCCGAGGCCGCGGTGTTCAGCCAGGTCGAGCGCGAACTGTCGCGGCGCAGCGAGCAGATGGACGCCTACGGTGCCGAAGCTGCCGACAAGATGGCCTGGCTGCAGCGCTTTGTCAAACCCCACCTGCCGCGACTCAACCGCGAATTCCTCGCCCGCCTGCAATTGCAGGAACGCCTGCCGGGGCGCGAGCCATCCGGGCTGCCTGCGCGCCTGGCCGTCCGCCTGATCCCGGCGCTGGATCATCATGTGGAGTTGCTGCTCGCTCCGGATCTGCAGCGCGCGGGCCACCGCGAGCATGCGGCGCAACTGGGGCGGCTGCTGGCGGCCCTGGGTTTGCCGGCGCAGGTGGGCATGCACGCGATGAGCCGCCTGTATCAGGATCTGGCCGGCATCGCCCAGCGCATTCCCTCGCGCCTGAGCGAGCGCATGCTGTTCTTCGGCGCGCTGCTTCGACGCATGGAAGCCGACATGGTGTTCCAGCAGCGCGGCGCCGAGCAACTGCACAGCGAACTCCTGCAGCGGGTCGGGGACATCGCCGCCGCGATGCAGGCGGAGCGCCGTCGCGGCGACCTGCTGGAAGCCGTGGTGCATGGGCTGCAGCAAATGCCCTTCATGGTGTGCTGTGGCATCTACACCCAGGACGTGCGGGGCGCCTTCGTCCTCGAGGCGCAAAGCCAGGCGCACCAGGCGTGGATGCGCGAGCGCGGCCTGCCGGCCGGCTCCACCGGCGACCCGGCGAGCGACGCCTCGGTGGAACAGTGCTGGAATGCGGCCCGCGCCGAGGCCGTGCCGGACATCCTGCTGGCCGCGCGTCGCGGCGAGGCCTGGGCGCGCAGCCTGCGCGAGCACGGCATCCTCAGCGCCCTGGCCGTTCCGGTGCTGGACGCCGGCGGGCATGTGCTGGTGGTGCTCAAGCTCTACGGCAGCCTGCCTGGGCAGTTTGCCGCGGAATTCATGGATCACGCGCTGGATTCGCTGCGCTTCTTCCTTGCCGCCGAACTGGCGCGCGTCGGCGACGATGCCGCACTGCCCGCAGTGGCCGCCGACGAGCGCGCGCACTGGCGGCAGCGCCTGTTCGGCGGTGGGCTGCGCATGCTGATGCAGCCCATTGTCGACCTGCGCGTGGGCCGCTGCACCGGCGTGGAGGCGCTGGCGCGGCTGCAGCTGAACCAGCAGACCCTGCTGAGCCCCGCGCGTTTCCTGCCGGTGCTCGGACAGCAGGAACTCGACCGCCTGTTCGTCGAGGGCCTGCGCCTGGCGCTGCAGGCGCTGCGCTCCTGGGAGCGCGAAGGAGTGCGGCTGGATGTTTCGCTGAACCTTCCAGCCTCGACACTACGCAGCTCGGCCTGCGTGCAATGGGTGCGCAGCGCACTGCTGCGCCAGCAGGTCGAAGCCCGCCGGCTGTGCCTGGAGATCCTCGAGGATCGTGAAGTCGCAAGCCCCGCCGCGATGCGCCAGACCGCCGAACAGCTGCGCGCGCTGGGGGTGCGGCTCGCGCTGGACGACCTGGGCGCCGGCTACAGCAGCCTGCTGCGGCTCAACAGCCTGCCCGTGGACATGGTGAAGGTCGATCAGGGACTGGTGCACGGAATCGTCTCCAACAACCGGCGCGCGGTGCCCCTGGTCGCCGGGCTGGTCGACCTCGCACGCCGCCTCGACCTGAGCATCACCGTCGAAGGACTGGAAACCCACATCCTGCTCGAATACGCACAGTACCTGCGCGCCGACTACGGCCAGGGCCACGCCATCACGCCCCCGCTGGCGCCGCAGGAGATCCCCGCCTGGCTGCAATCCTGGCGCATGCCGCCGCTTTCGGGCATCACGCCCTTCGCGGCCATGGTGCCCGCGCGCTCAGGCCGACTGGCCGCTGCCGCAGCGGATGGCGGCACGGATGCCGCCAGGCATCAGGAACAGGACGTGGGCAGGTAGGCCAGGGGCATGGTGTCGTGCTTGCAGGTCCATTGCAGCGAATCGGTGGAGGACGCACCCGAGAGTTCGATGGATTTTCCGAAAATGGCCGTGTTGGCCTTGTTGCCGTAGGTGATCGTGACCACGCCATGCGCGATGTCCACCGACTGCACGTAGTTGCCCTGGATGGAACTCGCCGACGGGCTGCCGGCCGAGGCGTTGCTCGACGGGAAGACGCCGTGCTGCGTGTAGTAGTCCCACAGGACAGCCTTGTAGCCCTCGGCCAGCGACAGGCCTTCGGACACCTGTGCACGAATCACGTAGGTCTGGTAGGCCGGAATGGCGATGGCGGCCAGGATGCCGATGATCGCGACCACGATCATCAATTCGATCAGCGTGAAACCCCGCGCCCTGCGCATGACCAAGCTCCTTGTGCCAGCTATCTGGCAGCAGCACCGCGATGCTAAGAAAAAGCCCGCCTTCCGGCGGGCTTGCAAGAACCACACACTCTGGAGATCAGGTGCAGGACGACGGCAGGTACTTGGCGGACAGGCCGCTGCTGGTGGCGCCGGTCTTGCAGGTCCACTTGATCGAGCCGCCGGTGGTCGTCGCCGACAGTTCGAGCGTCGAAGTCTTGATCGCGGCGTTGGCTTTGGGGCCGTCATACAGGATGGTGATCACGCCGCCGACGACATTGACGCTGCTGACATAGTTGCCGGTGATCGACGTGGCCGAGGGCAGGCCTGCCGAACTGTTGGCCGGCGGGAAATAGCCGCGGTTGGTGTAGAACTCGGAGACCGCCGTCTGCGCTCCGTCGGCCAGCGACAGGCCCTCGGAGACCTGCGCGCGGATGGTGTAGTTCTGGTACGCGGGGATCGCGATGGCCGCCAGGATGCCGATGATGGCGACGACGATCATCAATTCGATCAGGGTGAAGCCTTGCTGCAGTTGCTTTTTCATAGGAACATCCTCGATTCGGTAGGGTCGCGCGGCCGGCTTCCGGTTCACATCCTTGGCCGGTGCTTCAGACCGGCGGCTGCCGGGCCCAGCTTTGCCCCTGCGGGCAGCACGAGGAAAGCAAGGGCCGTGCCAGCGCACGCCAGAAGCGTTCAGCAGGGCGTGCCGGGCTTTGCGCCCGTCGCCGGACGCTTTGTCCAAGGTGCCGGGCGGACATGGCAGGAAGCATGTCCAGCCCACAGGCTGGCCAGCGCCGGCAATGTCAGGGCAAAATACCTGGACATCCGGGCAGGGCTTCGCCCAGGATGCGAACAGGGGGAGAAGGACAACATGCAGGATCGGACAGCCCAGGCATGCAGCCGACGCATGGCTTCGCTGGTGCTCGGGCGCAGCGAGCGCACGGTGCGCCGCTGGTGCGACGATGGAACGCTGCGGGTGGTCGGCAGCGATGCCGCGGGCCGCGCGCTGGTGGCGCTCGACCAGGTGCTGGACATGCTCGGCGACGCCGAGGTGGCGCGGGGTGAGGCGCGCGAGCCCTGGGTGCGCCTGCTGCTCGACGCCGACGCCGGGGATGCCGACGCCCTGGCCTGCCTGGGAACCGAACTGCTGCACGCCGGACGCGGCGCCGGAGCCGTCAGCCTGCTGCTCGAGGCCGCGCAGATGCAGCACGCCGACGCCATGCATTGGCTGGCGCATTGCCATCTGCAGGGACTGGGCGTGCCGCGCGACCCGGATCTGGCGCTGATGTGGCTGCACCGAGCGGCCGCGCAGGGCCATGCGGTGGCCCGTGCGCAGTCGCAGGCACTGCGCAGGCTGTGCCTGCAGTCGCTGCCCGGCTGAGCCAGCACCTCAGTGCAGCGCCACCAGCGGGCCGGGGCCCAGCGAACTGGAATGGCCGCTGATCACGTAGGCAACCTGCCGGCCGTAGAAGAAGGGCAGGCCGAGGTCGATGCCGCTCAGGCCCAGGTCGGTGGCGCTGCCGATGTCGTTGAACGCGGAGTACAGCGCGAAGTTCATCGACGCATAGTTCCACAGCAGCATCTGTGCCGCGACCGAGGAGCTAGCGCCGGCAGTGTTCGCGCTCAGGCTCAGCGGCAGGCTCAGCAGCGACGGGGGAATGAAATTGCCTTGCGCGTCGGTGGCCACGGTGCCCGCCAGCGGCGGCGCGAAATAGTAGTTCGAGCCGCTGTCGAGAAAGGACGCGGAGTAGGAACTGCCGTCGACCGCGACCGTCAGGAATCCCTTGCTGTCCAGCGGAATCGGCGCGAAATTGCTGATCGCGTTGTTCGCCTCGGTGTCGACGCCGAAGGTCAGGGTGCCGTAGGTGCGCCCCGCCCCGGTCTCGGGCACCGCGGGCAACTGCAGGATGATGCCGTTGGTGTAGGAACTGTTGGTGATCAGGGGCACCGGGTTCACCACCTGCTCGGCTACGGGCACGGATGTCAGCGCGGTGCAGGTCGTCGCGTTCGCCGGGCAGCTGTAGTAGCTGCCGAGGTCGTGGTTGAAGGCGCCGATTCCGAGCAGGCCGTTGGCCTGCAGCACCGATGCCGTTCCGGCGTCGACGCCGCCCATGACGCTGCACTGATCCTTCAGTTGCGCGACGTCGCTGGCGCCGGCGACCTGCAGTGGCAGCGGCGTGGTGGTTCCGGCGCCCAGCTGCAGCGTGGCATGGCTGACGCTGCCCCACATGTAGCCACTGAGGAATTTGACGCATTCCCCATAGCGGTTGCCGCTGGAATCGGTGTCGGCCGGCAGCTTCAGGCCGGCCGCGGTGACCGCGCTCTGCAGCAGCCGCAGGCCGTAGGATCCGGTGTCGAGCACCACGTGGTCGATGTCGGCGCATTGGCCGGTCGCGTCGCACACCTTCAGCGTGACATAGGGAACGTTCACCGTGCGCGCCACGCTCACCGCCGGATTCTGCTCGATGGTGATCAGCATCTGGTTGGCCGCCAGCACCGGGGGCTCCGGCGGAGCGCTGCTGCCGCCCCCACCACCGCCCCCGCAGGATGCCAGGCTGGCCAGCAGGGCCAGCGCGCAGCCGCGGCGCAGCCAGGCTCGGGCGACCCTCATGATTGCACCCCCAGGCTGCGCAGGTCGACCCCGGGCGGCAGCAGCGCGGGCGCATAGGCCGAGCCCTCGTAGGCACGCATATGTCCCCAGGCGTGGGCCACGATGCGGGCGTCGCGCACCTCCACCGGCGCGCGGTACGACTGCGGCGGATTCGCCTTCAGCCACGCGGCATAGGCAGGAAAGTAGCTCCCCAGCAACTGCTGCAGATCGGGCATCGTCGGCCCGGACCAGGCGATCGCGAACACGACCCCGGCAGTTCCCGAGTATTCATGCACCGTGACCCCGGAAGGGGTCAGCACCGTGGTGTCGCGCACGTCGATGGTCGATGCAGCGAAACTGCGCGCCTGCGCCGAGGACTGCAACTGACCGTCGGCCGGGATGCTGGCCTCGCTGCCACCGAGCGCGGCCAAGGCCGGGGGCGCGCCCGAGGCCGCGAAGCCCAGCGCGAACAGCGCCGACAGCAAGACGCGCGCGCCGCGCATGCGGCGGCCGCTCCCACGGTGCTTGCCGCTTCTTCCCAGGCGGCAGTCGTGGCCCATTCCCTTGCGATCCTGCATCGCGCGCTCCAGCTATTCGGGCAGCCGACTATAGCCCCGCCAGCGCCGGGAATGGAGGGCATTTCCCGTACAAAGACCGAGGCTTTGCGCTGGCTTAACAAAGCGCTGCGCGACGCGCCGGGCCGGGCCCGCCCGGCGCGTCGATACCGCCGTGGATGGCGTCCTGGTGATCAGGCCTTCTTCGCCTGGCGTTCGGCTTCCAGCGTCGCGGCCACCGCCGGACGCTGCGCCACGCGCTGCATGTAGACCTGCAGCGCGGGCCAGGGTGTCAGATCCATCTGCACGTAGGCGGTCCAGCCGAGCACCGTGAACAGATAGGCATCGGCCACCGTGAAGTGCCCGCCCATCAGGTAGTCCTGGTGCCCCAGGGTCTGGGCGAGGTAGTCGAAGCGGCCTTGCAGGCGCTGCTTCTGCGCCTCCTTGACGCTGTCGGGCGACTGCGGGTTGAACAGCGGGCTGAACTGCTTGTGCAGTTCGGTGGAAATGAAGTTCAGCCACTCCTGCAGGCGATAGCGCTCCAGGCTGCCGTTGGCGGGCGCCAGGCCGGACTGGGGCTTGAGATCGGCCAGATACTGGACGATCGCCGGCCCTTCGGTGAGCAGCGAGCCGTCGTCGAGCTGCAGCGCCGGGACGTAACCCTTCGGGTTGACCGCGCGGAAGTCGCCGCCATCCTGCATGAGCTTGGTCGCGAGGTCGACCCGCACGGCCTGCGCCTGCAATCCGAGTTCATGCAGCACGATGTGCGGGGACAGCGAACAGGCTCCGGGGGAGAAATACAGTTTCATTCGATGCTCCTGGGAAAGGGATGCTGGATGGCGATCACGAAGACTTGCGCACGCCCTCGATTTCCACCCGCACGCGCACCTTGTGGCCGATTCCGGAAGCGTAGGCGTCCATGCCGAAGGCGGTGCGGTCGATCACCGTGGTCGCCACGAAGCCCGTCAGGTAACCGCCCCAGGGCTTGGGCAGGTAGCCGACCTTGCCGGCGCCGAGCAGGTGCACCCGGAAGCGCACCGGGCGCGTGACCCCGCGCAGGGTGAGTTCGCCGAGCAGCACCCCGTGGTGCAGGCCGTGCGGCACGTAGCGCGTACTGACGAAATGCATCGTCGGGTACTTCGAGGCGTCGAAGAATGCCGTGTCGAGCAGATCCTTGTCCCGCATCGGCAGGAAGGTCGCGATGGTGTTCACCGGAATGCTGATATCCGCCTTGCAATCCTTCGGGTGCCGCGGATCGAAGGTGTAGCTGCCGCTGATCTTGCTGAAGTCCCCGCTGAGCATGGCCACGCCGGCATGGCCGACGCTGAACTGGGCCAGCGAATGGTCGGGGTCGACGGTGTAGCTGCCGACCGGATTGCCGTGCAGCCGCGCGTAGGCCTGCACCGCCGGCGCGGGCGCCGCCGGCGCGGTGGCCGGAACGGCCAGCACGCCCAACGACATCAGGGTGGCGGCCAATCCGAGCCGCAGGGAGGCAGAAGCTTTCATGATGACTTCCTTCAACGAGGAGGTGAGGCAAGCAGGGCTTGCGGAAATCGCCGCCGCGGCGGCGTCAGGAACTTTCGGCGGGCCGGCGTGGCGCGCGCTCAGGGCGCGGCCACCAGCTGCACGTGCACGGGAATGTCGGCCGCCACCACGCTGGTGTCGGCCCAGCTGCCGCTGCCCAGGCCCCACTGGCTGCGGTCGAGGTGGAAGTCCACATCCATCGCCAGCTTGCCCGCCTCGGCATGGGTGCGCAGCGACACCTGAAGCGGGCGGGTTCGGCCGCGCACGCTGAAGCGGCCGCTGACCTCGTAGCGCCCTGGCCCGTCGGCGGTGAAGGCGGTGGATACGAAGCGGGCCTGCGCATGCGCCTTGGCGTCGAGCCAGTCGGCGCCGCGCAGCAGCTCGTCGGCCTGGCTGCCACCGGCATGCACGCTGGCACAGTCGACGACCACCTGCACATGGCTTGCCGCCAGGTTCTGCGGGTCGAAGCGCAGTTGCGCCTGCACCTGGCCGAAGTGGCCCTTCATGTGCACGCCCATCTGCGTGGCCTGGAAGTCGACCTGGGCTCCGGGCAGCACATGGGTGTAGACCTGCGCCGCGCCGGCTGCGCCGGCCAGCGCCAGCGCCGTGGCGCCGACTGCGATGCGGCGCGCCCAGCGCCGGGGGTTGCTTGCGGACATCGGATCACTCCTTGCGAAAGCGCGGCAGCATGCGCAGCAGCACGCCGTCGCGGTCGATGAACTGGTGCTTGAGGGCGGCGCCCACGTGCGCCGCGACGACCGCGGCCATGGTGAAATTCAGCCACTTGTGCACTTCGGCCAGGCTGTGCGCCAGCGCATGATCCGGCGCCAGCAGGTTGGGCAAGGGCAACACCCCCCACCAGACCACCCGCACCCCGGCCGCCGAGCTCAAGGCCCAGCCCGACAGCGGGATGGCCAGGATCAGCAGGTACAGCAGGCGGTGCAGCGCATCGGCGGCCAGCGCCTGCCAGCGCGGCACCGAATCGGGAAGCGGCGGCGGGCGATGGCCCAGGCGCCACAACACCCGCAGCACGACCAGCAGCAGCACGGTGATGCCCAGCCACTTGTGCCAGGAATACAGCTCGAGCTTGCGCAGCGACAGCCCCAGGTCGCTCATGTACAGACCGAGCGGGAACAGCACGAAGATCAGCGCGGCGATCAGCCAGTGCAGCAGCATGGCCGGCGGGGTGTAGCGTGGCGCGGCGGCGGCGCGCGGATGGCGGGAATCGGGGCTGCTCATCGGATCTCCTCCTGGGATGCATCGGCGGCCCACGCCTGCGCGGCGCCTTCGAAAGCCTCGCGCAGTTCCGCCAGGGACTGCTGCGCCTGCGCCAGGTGCGCTTGCGGCAGGCGCGCGAAGGCCCGCTGCACATGACGCGCATGGGCCGGGAATACCTGTTCGAACAGCGCCTGCCCGGCAGCGGTCAGGCGCACCACCTGGCGGCGACCGTCGTCGGGATCGGCGTCGCGCCGCACCAGTCCCTTGGCCAGCAGGCGGTCGACGACCCCGGTCAGCGTGCCCTTGGTGATCAGGGTGCGCGCACCCAGGGTCTTGGCATGCATGCCCTCGGTGTTGCCCAGCGTGGCCAGCACGTCGAACTGCGCCGGAGTCAGCCCGCGGCGCACGACATCGGCTGCCGAGTAGCGCTCGAAAGCCTGGTAGGCACGCACGAGTTCACGCAGCAACTGCAGATGCGGGTTCAAGGAAGCCATGGGCGACGGATCGGGGTGCCGGCGGGCGCTTGCCGCGCGGCACCCAAGCCATGAAGACGATGTGGGAATTATTGGTTCGCATTAGAACCAATATCAAGTGTAGGGTCTTTCAGCGCTTCCGGCCGGTGCGCCACAATGGCGCGGTGGCGGTGCGGCAGCGGCGCTCAGCCCGCGGCCCAGTCGCGCAGCGCCGCTGCCACGCGCGCGACCACCTCGTCCCAGCCCTGCCCCGGCTGTTGGCGGAACAGGCGCATGACCCCGGGATACCAGGGTGAATCCTCGCGGTCGAGCAGCCAGCGCCAGTCGCAGCCGACATGGGGCAACAACACCCAGCACGGGCGACCGAGCGCGCCGGCCAGGTGCGCGGTCGAGGTGTCGACGCAGATCAGCAGGTCGATCTGGGCCAGGATGGCCGCGGTATCGGCAAAGCTTGCGATCTGCGAACCCAGCTCGGCCAGGGGCTGCGCCTGGGCATGCAGCGCGGCCTCCTCCTCCCCCTGCCCCTTCTGCAGGCTGACAAACTGCAGCCCGGGGCAGGACCAAAGGGGCTCCAGCACCCCGAGGCCGGGCAGCGAACGATGCAGGTCGTTGTTGTGGGCTGCCGCGCCCTTCCACACCAGGCCGACGCGGCGTGCCCCCGCCGGCAGCCGCGGTGCCCAGGCAGCGATGCGCGCGGGGTCTGCAGCCAGGTAGGGCAGGTGTGCCGGGACGGCTTCCAGCGCGGTGCCGAAGCAGCCGGGCAGGCTGCAGTTGAACACCCAGTAGTCGTGCAGGTCGAGGGTCTGGCTTTCCCGGTACACGGTATCGGCAAGTCCGCAGCCGCGCAGCAGGTCTTCCAGCGGCGGCTTGCACACCAGGGACACGCGCGCCGCACCGCGCTGCCTGAGCAGCGGCAGGTAGCGGGCCATCTGGATCTCGTCGCCGTAGCCTTGCTCCGGCAGCACCAGGATCGAGCGACCTTCGAGCGGCTCCCCACGCCACTGCGGGAAGGGCAATGCCGGAACGGCAGCGGCCGGTTGCGGCAGCCGCGGATCGTTGCGTGCCTCGAACAGCGGCCAGCCCTCGATGAGGCGGCCGAGACGCAGCAGCAGCAGCCCCAGGTTGAAGGCCGCCGCAACGTTCCCGGGCTCGGCGCGGATGGCCGAGCGAAACGCGGCTTCGGCCTCCTCGAAGCGCTGCAGATCCATGAGCAGCGCACCCAGGTTGTTGAGCGCGTTGTGATCGTCCGGCCGCAGCGCAAGGGCCTCGCGGTACGCGGCCTCGCTGAGCTCGCCGCAGCCGCGCGCGGCCAGCAGCCTGCCCCGCACCACCAGCGCCTGCAGCTCGTCGGGGTCGCCGCGGAAGGCGCGCTCGAGGCACTCCTCGGCCTCGTCGAAACGACCGCGCTGCATCAGCAGCTCACCGCAGCCATAGAGCGCATCGAGGGCGTCGGGAGCACGTTGCAAGGCGTTGCGGAACGCCTGCTCCGCGGCATCGAAGCGTGTCATCCGCTGCCACGCCAGGGCCTGCTGCACATAGGGTTCGTGTGCCTCGGGATCGAGGGCGATCGCCCGTTCCAGGCTGCGCAGCGCGGCCTCGGGGTCGTTGCGCTTGATCAGCGCCTGGGCAATATTGAGGTGGAGTTCGGGCCAGTCGGAGTCCCCGCGCAGCGCCTGGAGGTAGTGCTCGATCGCGCCGGCAGGATCGTTCTCCTCCAGCAGCAGATTGCCCAGGTAGAAGTGCAGCATCGCGCCTTCGGGCTGGTGCTGCAGCCCGCGCAGGGCCGAAGCGCGCGCCTGCTCGCGCAGGCCGGCGTGGAACTGCAGTCGGCACAGCTCCTGCCACGCGTAGGCGAAATCAGGCTTGCACTGCACGGCCTGATGCAGGCGCTGCCGCGCCTGCTCGAGGTCGCCCTGGCGCTCGGCGATCTGCGCCAGGAACAGATAGGGCTCCTCGCGCTGCGGATCGAGGCCCAGCGCCTTGTCCAGCCAGGCCTGCGCCTCCGGCAGGCGATCGAGCTGCAGCAGCGCGAAGCCCAGGTTCGCACAGGCCTGCACATGATCGGGCTCCAGCCGCAGCGCCTGCTCGTAGCTGTCCACCGCCTGCTCGTAGTGCCCGGAAGCCACAAGCTGGTTGCCCTGCGCGGCCCGCCATGCCGCCTGGCTGCGCCGCGCCTGCGCATCGTCGTGAGGGATCGGTGCCTGCACCGCATCGGGCGTGGCCGCGGGCTGGCGGCGCAGAAAGTTGCGGAGGGATTCGAGCATCATCCGCCTCAGGTCATGGCGAGCAGGACTTCGCGCACCAGGCGGTCGACCAACTCGTCGTCGTAGCCCAGATCCTTCAGCGTCCACTTCAGGCGGTTGCTCAGCCTGGCCTTCTGCAACATGTTGAGAGCCTGCTCACGCTGGAACCCCCTGGCGCGCTGCAGCACCTGCTCCAGCAGCCTGCGGTACCTGCCCTCGCGCTTGGGCGCAGCCGACGCGGCGATCGCGCGCGCCTGTTCGTCGTAGTAGCGGGCGAGTTCCTCCCCGAATGCACGCGCCTGACCGGTGTTGAACCATCGCAGAACCACGTTCGCTCCTCGCAGCATCGATGCGCAGGCCGGCAGCCGGCATGCAATCCTCATTGTCCACCACCACAGGCACCGCGCAACCGCCACGACAGGCCGCCACCGCGTTGCGTGCGGCGGCCCACCACCTGCTCGAACACGCCCGGCGCGCAGCTCGACAGGCTGAGGCGGGAGCGCGCCCGCGTGATCGCCGTGTAGAGCAGCTCGCGCGTGGCACCATGGCCGGCGCCCAGCACCACCACCACATGCGCGAACTCCGAGCCCTGTGCCTTGTGCACGGTCATGGCCAGCGCGCCCTCGACATGCGCCAGACGCACCGGCGCAACCCAGCGCACCGTGTCCGCGTGCGCGAAGGCCACGCGCAGCACACCGTCGGACTGACGCAAGGCGATGCCCATATCGCCGTTGAACAGTCCCAGCCCGGGGTCGTTGCGGCTGAGCATCACCAGGCGCCCCGGGTACCACTGCGCGGCGCTGCCCAGCACTTGCGGCCCGTGCAGCGCGAGCTCGAGATCGCGATTCAGGCTTTGCGCTCCCCACGGGCCGCTGCGCATCGCGCACAGCACGCGGAACGACTCGGCTGCGCGCAACACCCGCAGCGCCCAGGCGTCGCGCGCCGCGGGATCCCCCGGCGCGCCGGCCCTCGCCTGTTCCAGGCAGGCACGCAGGCCGGGGTCGCCGCGCGCGATCGCGCACACCTGGCTCGGGTGTTCATGCACGCGCCCGTCGAGGCCCTCGCCCGCGCGCAGGGCACGCAGCGCCTGCCCGGCATCGCCATCGTGGACGGCTTGCGCGAGCTGCCCGATCGCCGAGCCGAAGCGATGGCTGCGCCGCAGCATGGCCACCCCCTGGGCGACCAGCGGGCCCTGCGCATCCTGCAGCGCCGAGATCG
>JAJZEC010000086.1 GCA_021805825.1 Pseudomonadota bacterium | reverse complement strand
GCACGGTGTTGTCGGGGTCGGATTTGATCTCGCCGATCAGATCCAGGATCACCGGAACCTCATCGACGCTCATGCCCGCGGTGGGTTCGTCGAACATGAATACACGCGGCCGCATCGCCAGCAGCATCGCCACCTCCAGCTTGCGCTGGTCGCCGTGCGACAGCTGCGCCGCGGGCTCGTCGCTGCGATGCAGCAGCTGGGTGCGCCGCAACCAGTGTCGTGCCTGCTCGACGAGTTGCGCATCGTGGCGTGCGATCTGCCACATGCGCCAGCTGCGCTGGCGCTGCAAAGCCAGCGCCAGGCGCACGTTGTCGAGCACGCTGAGCGCCGGGAACAGGGTCGTGAGCTGGAACGCGCGTCCGATTCCCAGCGCCGCGCGACGCGGCGCCGACAACGCGGTGATGTCGCGCCCGAACAGGTGGATGCTGCCGGAGCTGGCGCGCACCTGCCCCGACAACAGGTTGAACAGGGTCGTCTTGCCGGCGCCGTTCGGACCGACGATCGCGGTCAGCGTGCCGCGCGCGAGCGCGCACGACACGCCGTTGACCGCGAGGTTGCCGCCGAAGCGCACGCTCAGATCGCGCGCCTCGATCGCTGCCGCAGCATCAGTCATGCCGGTTTTCGATCGGCACCTGCATCTGGCTGGCGTGGATCACCTTGACCAGTTTCAGGGTCACGCCGCCGCTGAAGGTCGCTGCGGGATCGAGCGCAACCTCGAAGTGGTACATGTCCTGCATCGCCTGGTGATCCTGCGGGCGGATGTAAATCTCGCCCTTGGGAGATTCGAAGCGCATTCCGGACAGCACCTTGATCAGCGCCGGAGTCGAGGTCGAGCCTGCCTTGCGCAACGCCTCGACGATGGCCTGCGCCTCGGCGAATCCCTGGCAGGTGAAGAAGTCCGGCGGCGACTTGTAGCGCTTGAAGTGCTGCGCCACCAGCCAGTCGTTGACCTTGTTGTGCGGCAGCTTGTAGTAGTAGTAGGCGGCGCCTTGCATGCCCACCACCGGCTTGTACAGCGCCAACGCCTGCAGGATGTTGCCGCCCGACGTGATGTGGATTCCCGCGGCCTGCGGGTTCAGCGCCTGCAGTCCGCCGAAGGGGTTCGCGGAACCGGCCCAGATCACGAAGATGTCCTTCGCGCTGCAGCCGCTGGTGCCCTTGAGCGCGTTGATCAGGCGCTCGCCGCCGGCGGTGAAGTCGGTCGTGTCGCCGGGCAGGAACACCTCCGACACCAGGCGGCCGCCGACGCTCTCGAGGGCCGTCTTGAAGGCTGCCGCGCCGTCATGGCCGAACGCGTAGTCGGGCGCCAGCACCGACGCGCACACCCCCTTGCCGCCCAGCGACAGCGCCTGCGCGATGGCGTCCTGCGACGAGTTGCGCGCGATGCGGAACACATAAGGGTTGAAGTCCTTGCCGGTGATCGAGTCGGCGACTCCCTCGGGCATGACGATCTTGCGGTACTGCTGCGCCAGCGGAAGCACCGCCAGCACGTTGCCCGAGTTCACCGGGCCGACGGCCAGCGCGACCTGCGGCCTGGCCAGCTCCTGCTGGAACAGCGCGCGCGCACGCCCGGCCTTGCCCTGGTCGTCGAACATCTCGAGACGGATCTTGCGCCCGAGCACCTCTCCGGTGCCGTGGGTCGCGTAGTCCAGCCCGAGTTCCAGGCCGCGCTGCAGCTGATTGCCGTACACGGCCAGCGGGCCGCTCTTGCCGTAGATATGGACGATGACGATGGGTTGCGCGTCGGCGGCGCGCGCGGCCGGCAACGCCGGCAGCGCGAGCGATGCGGCCAGCGCGAGCATCAGGGAGCGTAGGGGTCTCATGCGGGGTCTCCAGGTGGATGGGCCGATCAGAAGCTGTGGCGGATGCCGATCGCGAAACCGGTCGAGCCCTGCCCGGACACGCCGGTGAAGCCGTCGGTGGCGTCGCCCACGGCGCGGGTCGATCCGGTGTCGTTGCTGATGCGCGCGTACGACGCGTACAGATTGGTCTGCTTGGACATTGAATAGGTATAGCCGATCGCGTACTGGCGTGCCTGCGGCGCCGCCGGGTCGCCCATGCCGAACTTGCTCACGTCATACGACGCGAGCACGTCGCCGGGGCCTGCCGGGATGGTGGCGCCGAGCAGGTAGGAGGTGTTGTCGCCGCTGACATAGTCCATGCTGGTGCGGCCGTACAGGGCGCTGAGCTTGAGCACGCCGAAATCGTAGCCGCCCGAGAGCTGGTACATCTTCAGCGAGCCGGTGCGCAATCCGCTGCCTCCGGGGGGCGCGTCGAAGTTCTGCAGCAGCTGGTAGTCGATCGCCGCGAAAGCCGGGCCCGAGCTGTAGTTGACACCTCCGACCCACGTCTTGGTGGTGTTTTGCTGTTGCCCGGTTCCGGCCACCACGGAGTTGTCGGGCAGCACGTTGAAGGCATAGCCCAGCGTGGTGCTGAAGCCCGAGAAGGTCGGCGACACGTAGGCCACGACCTGGTCCGTCTCCAGCGCGGCGCCGGACAATTCGGTGTTGATGTTGTTGTAGTTGCCGGCCATTCCCATCGCGAAGGGGTCGGCGGCCTTCTCGTTCAGGTAGGCCAGGTTCATCAGGCGTCCGGCCAGGAAGGTGCCCCAGCGACCCGCAAGCCCGACATACGCCTGCCGGTTCATGAAGCCGTTGCCGCTGCAGTAGTCCGCTGCGCTCGCCGAGCCTCGGCCGGCGAACCCGACCGTGCTGGCGCCCGTTTGGCTGAGTCCGGCGGCGCAAAAGCCGGTCTCGGCGCGAAACAGCACCAGCAAGCCGTCGCCGAGCTCTTCGGTGCCTGAAATTCCGATGCGCGATGCCGACTGCACGCCCGAGCTCAGTCCGGTCGAGCTGACGGTCTGTCCGGGGGCGCCACCGCCGCCGCTCGGCGCCAACCCGGTGAAGTGGGTAACGCCGAGGTCGATGGTTCCGTACAGCTGCACGTTGCCGGCCTGCGCCAGCGGAGCTGCGGCGAACGCGCCCAGGATGGCGCAGGCGAGAAGGCGAAGTTTCATGGTCGTTGTCTCCTTGGTTTGTGGATTGCTCAGTCTTCGATCCCGGGCGGCGCGTGGCCGTCACGGTTCGATGGGGTCATGGCACGGGCACGCTGGCGAGAAAGTGCTCGATTTCGCGGATCTGCGCCTCCACGTTCAGCGCCGGTGCGTGCCCGCAGCCGGGGAAGTCGACGCGCCGTGCGCGGGGACCGCGCCGGGTCATGGCGTCGGCCGTGGTTTCGGGCAGCAGGTCGGAGTCGGCACCGCGCAGCAGCAGCACCGGAATATGCAGCGTGTCGTACGCCTGCCACAGCTCGAAGTCTTCCGCGCGCGTGTGCAGCTGTTCGACGATGCGCGGGTCGTAGTGCAGCGTGACGCGCCCGTCGGGCAGCCTGCGCAGCGAGTGTTCGGCCATGCTTCGCCACTGCTCGTCGCTTTGCCAGCCGAATGGGCGGTAGGCCTCGCGCATCCACGACTCCATTTCGGTCACGGTGTCGAAGCTCGGCGGCTGGCCGACGTAGGCACTGATGCGCTCGGTGGCGACCTTCGGCAGGCTGGGACCGATGTCGTTGAGCACCAGAGCGTCGATGCGCCCGCGCAGCGCACCGGCGGCCGCGGCCAGCCCGATGGCGCCTCCCATCGACGTGCCGACCCAGCTCAGCCGCCGCAGGCGCAGCCCATCCGCCAGTTCGGCGGCGAGGCTCACGTAGTAGTCCAGGCAATATTCATCGCGCGGCGCGCGGCTCCATTGCGAGAGTCCGCGCCCCAGTGTATCCGGGCAAATCACGCGATAAGTTGAAGATAATCTACCAGCGATGACATCGAAATCCCTGCAGGTTCGCGCGAGGCCGTGCCACATAATGATGGCCGGATCGTTTTCGTGGCCCCATTCGAGATAATGGATATCGTATCCCTTGCACCGTGCATAGCGCGACGCAGCGGGCTTCCAGGCGCCCCCTGAAATCATTTTGTCTCCTTCTGTATCACCGTGCCCATAAAAACCAGCTCACGGGTTTATGCCGATGGCCGCTCGGCGCCGCGAGTGTAGGCTTTGCAACGTTGTGCGCAATGGTTTGCAAAGCGCAGTGCAAAGCGGTGCAAGATGTGGTGGAATTCGAGTCAAGCGAGCTCGGTCGAGCGCAGCGAGGAGGGGTCTTTCATGGGTTATACGAGCCTGGCGGTCTCGGGCATCGATCGCTACGAGAACTGGCGCGCTGCGATGGCCGACGCATTCGGCCCGTTCGAGGTGCAGCCGCGCGACACCCGTTTCAACG
The DNA here is from genome assembly GCA_021805825.1 of Pseudomonadota bacterium. GTDB lineage: Bacteria > Pseudomonadota > Gammaproteobacteria > Burkholderiales > Burkholderiaceae_C > Thiomonas_A. Next base: position 1,779 of record JAJZEC010000086.1, on the reverse strand, counting down.
GCCAACTGCGCTACCTGCGCCGTGCCGGACTGCAGTTCAACGACCTTCGCTACGCCGGGCAGAACATCGAGCGCACGCGCGGCAATGCGTCGCGCCTGAGCGAGGAGTTCTACACCCTGGGTCTTCCGGTCTCGGGGCCGCTGACGGTGGAACGCCGCGGCGAGTGCTTCGACGTCGCGCCGGGCTGCCTGTACCTGATGAACCAGGGCCTGCCGTACAAGGCACTGGCGCAGGGCGAGCAGGGATTTCGCAGCCTGAGCATCTCGATCCCGAGCTCGGCATTGCTGCTGCGCAGCCGCAACTTGCCCGCTTTCTGCAAGCTCGACGTCGCCACGTCGCCGGGCGGGGCGATGCTTCGCAGTTATCTCGGCCACATCTTCGACCACCTCGATTCATGGACCGAGAAGGATCTGTTCTCGATCTGCGATCATTTCATCGACCTCGTCGCGATGTTCCTGATCCGCAACGAGCAATGCGAGGCCTCGGAAAACGACAGCAGCGTCACCGTCGCGCATCGAGCGCGCATCCTGGCCTACATCAAGCTGCATCTGGCCGACCCCGAGCTCGATGCCGAGCGCATCGCGCAGGGCTGCAACATCTCGACCAGCTACCTGTACAAGATCCTGCGCAAGGTCGACCTCAGCGCCGACGCCTACCTCTACGAGCAGCGCCTGGCCAAGTCGCGCGAGCTGCTCGCCAGTCCGGCTCAGCGCCACTGCTCGATTGCCGAGCTTTGCTTTCGCTGCGGCTTCCGTCAGCCGGCCCATTTCAGCCGACTGTTCAAGGCGCGCTTTGGCGACTCGCCCCGCGCCTACCGCGCGCGCATGCTGGGCGGTACCTGAGCGGGTGTACCGACTCGGCCAGAGCCGTCACGACACCGAGAAAGTGCGCGACCGCATGCGCCGTCGGGCCAGCCGCTTCTCGCGTGTCGGTTCGCCGCAAGTTCGATTCGCACCGAATCGAGCATCGAGCGCGCGTCGCAGTTCCTGCGCGCGCGGTGCCCTGCGCGAACAGTTGCAGCAGGACGCGTCGCGGGCATTCGACCAGCCGCACCGAGTCGTGCCCACCGGGCAGGCTGCGCTGTTCCTCGGCTTTAGCCACTCGGCGTCAATGTGCCACCGCCCGGATCGCCGCGTCGATCTGTTCGACGGGCACCTGACCCATCGGGCTAGCCCCGCGCGAATCCAAATCCCTCCGTCCTCTAGCAAGAGAAGGCGCACGCCGGTGCGCGAGGAGGGCGGCGATGATCCACAGACCAGACAACCCGCAGGGGCAGACCCTTGCGCACATGGCGGCGCTGCTTGCGCCGCTGCCGGCCGCGGTCGGCCTGCAGCTCGGCGGCCTGCGCCACATCGGCCGATCCGGCGCCGCGCCGCTGCGCACCTTCACGGTGTTTGCCACCGATGCCCCATGCCTGCCCTACCTGCGCCGCGCCAACGCCAGCGCGCAGGCCAACATCTGGGTGCGGCCCGACCCGGCGGCCGCGCACCCGTGGCTGTTCCTCGACGATGTGCCGCTGCGCCTGGCCTGCCGCATCGCCGACAAGTACGCATCAGTCGTCGTCGAGACCAGCGCAGGCAATGCGCAGATACGCCTGCTTGCGTCGCGCGTGCTGAATGGACCCGAGCGCGGCCAGGTGCAGCGTGCGCTGCGCACGCTGCTCGGCACGCGGGCCGACGCGGGCAGCACAGCCGGCGACAAATGGGGCAGGCTGGCGGGGTTTCGCAACTGCAAACCCGGGGTCGACTTCTGGACGAATCTGGTCGTCGACACCGCAAG
>JAJZEC010000034.1 GCA_021805825.1 Pseudomonadota bacterium | reverse complement strand
GCCAAGACAATGCTCAATCCCCGCCCGAATAGCTCAGCCGGTTAGAGCACCTGACTGTTAATCAGGGGGTCGTAGGTTCGAGTCCTACTTCGGGCGCCAGTTCCAGCGGGTCGCGTGTCTAAAATCCGGGCTTGCGTCTAAAATCCGCAGGCGTGGAGGCCTTAACGCAACGCCAGCGAAACTGTGAGAGTCTCGGTTCCGTAAGGAGGCCGAACTTCTGGCGGGGACAGAAGTCCGAACACCCATGACGAGCCCAACGATGACACATGCGGCCAGCGGCGGGAATCACGCCGTCGAGGCTGAACTGCGCGTGCTGGTCATGCCGAGCGCGGATGGCGGTTTCTTCGCCCAAGGGCTTGAGGTGGACTACGTCGCAACGGGCGCCACGGAACGCGAAGCCCGGGAGCGGTTCGCGCACGGATTCACTGCGACGATCCAGAGCTATCTGCGTCGCGGGCGAGACCTTGGGGCGCTTTTCAGCAAGGCCAGGACTCCGCCCGAATATGAGCAAGCCTACTTTGCCGGTGCGCGCAAGCACGTCCTGCACTGCGTCGTGGTGGAGGGCGTGGGTAACCTGCCGGCCGATGCCCAGGTCCCGAGGAGGCTCAGTTTCTGCAGCACTGATCGGCCGCAGGTCGCAGCCTTGTCGTGAGGGTGAAGAGGAGGCCATGGGATGGGGCCCAGCCTCGCACTCACGTCCTGAAGGTGTTGCGGGAACACGGGGTCGGCGTTGAGCCCTTGCCGCAAGGCGGCGACTTCTACGAGCTGTTCGACTTGGATGGGGATCCGGAAGTGCTTCACATTCCGAACCCGGTGCTGAGCGAGACGATCGCCCACCTGTATCGTCGCTTTGGCGATCTGCATGGGTTCTCCATAACCGATCTTGTCGCGCCGAGACGCCGGCACTGAAAGCGTGCGGCCGAGTGGCGGAGATGCCTGCCGTGGCTGTCAGCGCGCCGGACGGGCCGGTTTCGGCTTCGCGCGGTAGTGGCGTCGGGTGACGCCCAGATCACTGTGGGCCAGCAGGTCGCCGGCGTCCTCGAGAGACAGATCCGAGCCGGCCTTGCGGCGCAGGTCGTGGAAGCGCACGTCGGGCAGCCCTGCGCGCATGCGGATGCGTTCCCAGGCCTGGCGCCAGCCTTGGGCGGTGTAGGGCCTGCCAGTGGTCTTGGCCACGGCGGGAACAGCCCCGATGCGGTCACCGGCACACCCCTTCCACGCAGCACGCAGAGCATCGGTCCAGCCAATCAGGACGGTGGCGCCGGTCTTGCTCGATTCGTAGGCGATGCCGGCGTCGGTGGCCGCGGTGAGCCGCAGCGCCAGCAGGTCGGCACGGCGCATGCCGGTGAGATAGGCCAGCTCGATGGCCGGCCGCAGGCGGCCGGCGGCATCCAGCAGGCGTGCCAGCTCGTCGTCGGTGACGTAGCGCCGGCGCGGCGCCTCCCTGGCGCGGACGTTCAGGCCCTTGGTCGGGTCCGGACAGGCGACAAGCCCGCAGTTGAGACCCCATGTGTAGGCCGCGCTGAGCAGCGCCTTCTCGCGGTTGCCGGCGTGGCTGTTGCGCTCCATGACGTAGCGCGCCACGTCGGCGCGCTTCAGGTCGCCGACCGGCACGCGCCCGAACACGGCCAGCAGGCGGCGCGAGAACGCGCGGTAGCCCGCCACGGTGGCGGGCCTGCAGGTGCTCTCGCAGGCGGCCAGGTAGCCCGCCACGAGATCGGCAACCGTGGCAGCCTGCACGGCTTCGGCCTCGAACTCGGCCCAGCGGCGCAAGGCTGCACCATAGTCCTTGCCCAGCGCCGTCCAGACAACCCTGCCGCCCTTGCGGATGACGTAGTAGTACGCGCCGCGCTTGCGCTGCAGGTGGCGCGGCAGGTGCGTGTTGTGGACGCGGTGGCGGCCCATCAGATCAGGATGCGCTCAGGCGGCGCGCCCGGGCAAGCGAGACCAGTCCGGCCCCGCCGGCGACATGCGTCGCGCCTTGCCGCCCAGCAGCGTGCTGGCGGCAACGAGCGGCTTGCCGGAATAGGACGTGGTGAATGGCACGCCCATCTCGGCCAGCCGCCGGCGCTGCGCGGCGTAGCTGCGCGGCCTGGTGTCGGTGAGCCGCGCGACTTCCTCGGGTGTGAGCCAGGCGGACATGCTCAGGGAGGTCTCAGAACGGGATTTCATCGTCGAAGTCGTTGGAGGCGGGCGCTGCGGCGACGGGGCGCCTGGCGGACGATGCGCCACCGCTGGCCGCGCGGTAGGCGTCGGCGCCGCCGGCGGGCGCCGCTGCGCCCGCGCCGCGCTCGCCACCGCCCTGGCGCGAGCCGAGCATCTGCATCTCGCCGGCGATGATGTCGGTGCTGTAGCGCTCGATGCCGTCCTTGTCGGTGTACTTGTCGGTGCGCAGCGAGCCTTCGACGTACACCTGTGCACCTTTGCGCAGGTACTCGGCGGCGATCTCGGCCAGACGGCCGAAGAACTTGACGCGGTGCCATTCGGTGCGCTCCTGCGTCTCGCCGGTGGCCTTGTCCTTCCAGCTTTCGCCGGTGGCGACGCGGATGCTGGTGATGACGGTGCCGCCCTGCGTGGTGCGCTTCTCGGGATCGGCGCCCAGGTTGCCGACGAGGATGACCCTGTTGACGCCGCGGCTCATGCCTCACCGCCATCGCGCAGGATGGGCGCGCCGCTGTCCAGCTGCAGGGGGTCGCGCTCGGGCTGCTCAGGGTAGTGCTGCTCGGGGCGCGTATTGTCGGTGCCGGCCGCCGGCGCTGCCGTGCGCTTCGCCAGCGAGGCCTTGAGGCCGGCGTTGCCGCGCGCCGGCGTCTGCGCGGGTGCCGCCGCCTCGACCGGCTCGAACCAGTCGGCCGGCGCGCTCATGCCGTCGCGCAGGGACGTGTAGATCTTGCGCAGCTGCGCCACTTGCGCCGGCTGGATGGAGTCGATGCGGCGCTGGATGCGGGCCTCGATCTGTTCTCTGGTCACGCCCATGGGCGTGAAGGCCTCCAGCAGGTTCCTGATGCCTTCGGGGCTGGTGTCGGCGTCGGCGTGCAGCGTGGCCTCGCACTGCTTGACGGCGGCCTCGATCACGTCGCCGGGGATGACGCCGAGGATGCACGCGCGCAGCCGGCGTGCGCCCTGGTTGGCGACCATCTCGTAGATGTCGCGCGGATCGGTGAGGCGGCGCGTGCCGCTCTTGGTGTGCAGGACGTGGCCGACCTGGAACACCTTGACCTGCCGGGTGTTGGTTTCCAGATCCCATGCGTAGGCCTCGACGGTGCTCTCGCCGTTGCGCTGCTCGAGCTCGCGCACGCCGAACTGCACGTTGCCCCAGGCCTGCGCCAGCGCCTCGGCCAGCCGGATGCTGGGGCCGGTGACGTCCGTGCCGCCGCGCGCGTAGCTGTACAGCGCCCCGCGCGCCAGCGTGGGTCGCGTGCAGGCGTTGAGGATGCGGTCGGTGGCTGCGATGGGATCGCGCGGGAAGCGCTTGGCGATGACCATGGCGGCCTGCACCTCGGCGATCTCGCGCTGCATGCCGGCATCGGCGACGGCGTTGCTGCTGGGCCGCGCCGCGACCGGCGCGCCGGCGAAGGGGTTGGCGCCGGGGACGGGGGCGCGCTCGATGGCGCGCGGGGATTCGATGACTGCGTTCATGTGGATGGCTCCGGGTTACTTGATCAGCAGGCGGCGGCTGGGCTCGCCGGCGACGAGGAACTGCGCGTGCAGGTCCGGATGGGCAGCGGCGAAGGCCTTGGTGTCGAAGCGCTGCGGCGCCTTGGCCAGCTTCCACGTGGCCAGCGTCCTGCCGGCGTGGACCAGGGTGTCGCCGCGGTCGGCGAGCTCGCGGGTGACGGCTGCCTTGTGCAGATCCTGCTCGGATTCGAGCATCTCGATTTCGGCCTTGATGGCGCGCAGGCGATCGATGGCCGCCACGGCCTCGTCACTGGCCAGCACGGCGCCGGCCGCGGGGCTGCGCCCGTAGCGGCGCTGCGCGTCATCGTAGGTGACGGCCGGCGGCGGTTCGCGGCGTTCGACGTGCTGCCAGAAGCGGGCCTCGGCCTCGATGAGGATCTCGTGGATGCCGCGGTCGGCCGGCACCTCGTAGGTGCGCAGGTCGCTGCCGCCGATCAGCACGGCCACGTCCGCCACCGGCAGCGCCGTGACCAGCATGTAGTGCTGGACCTGCAGCAGGTAGGCCTGCGGGATCCAGTCACTGCCGGGCTCGCCCCAGCCGTCCGCCGTGCGGGCCGTCTTGATTTCCAGCACGCGGCCATCGTCGGTGATGCCGTCCACGTTGGCGCGCATGAAGGGGTAGCGCTCGCAGATGATGGTGTCCGGGGTCATCACGGTGCGCCCGGTGCGCTCGGCGTACTGGCGGCGGATGACCGGTTCGAGCACGCGGCCCCACAGCATGGCCTCGCTGTCGGGCTGCTGTTCGGCCTCGCCGGTCTTCTCGAGGTACACGTCCAGCGCGGTGCGCCAGGGCGACAGGCCGAGGATGGGCGCGACGTCGCTGCCGCCGATGCCGAGGCGGCGTCCGGCATGGAAGCGTGCGCGTGGATCGAATGGCGGAAGTTCGGGTGTGGCGGGCATCGGTACGGCGTTCACGGCGAATCCTCCTGCGCGGCCAGGGCCGCGCTGGCTGCGGGGATGGGAGCCTGCTGCCCGGACCCCGGCAGGCACGGGTCGGAGTTGACGGCCGCGGGACCACGGCCGTGCGCGCCGGGCTCGCGCGGGGGTGCCGGCATGGACCCGACGAAGCCGGGACGCATGGCGGTGATGAGTGCGTAGCGCTTGCCGGTTGCGACGGCGTAGTACCGCGCGAGCCGTTCCCACGGCTCCGGCACACGGTCGCTGCGGCTGATGCGCATGCCGCCACGCGCCAGGCGGCGGCCGATGGCGGCGTCGCGCCGGACTTCCAGCCGGGAGCGCTCGGCGCGTGGCAGATCGGCGATGCAGAGGGTCGTCATGGCGTGATCACCTCATGCGGCCGGCGGCAGGTCGTGGCTGCCGCGATGCTGCGCCATGGCCTCGCGCAGGGCGGCGTCGCAGGCGCGGTAGGCGCTGGAGCCTTCGACCAGCAGCCGCGCCGCGCGCTTCTGCGCGGCCTTGATGGCGGCCTGGGACAGGCCGAGGCCGGAGCCCGCATTGCACACGATGCGGCGCACGGCCAGCTCGCGCGCGCCGGTGACGCAGGCGCTGCCGGGCGGGGCGAAGGGGGACAGGGCTTCGGCGATGGTGGGGTTGAGCATGGGCGTCTCCTGCTGTAGGGCATCTAATGCTAGACAAACGCTAGACGCTTGTCAAGCAGTTAGCTAGACGCGCAGGCGCGGCGGTGTCATTACGATCCGTAATGTTGGCCCGAGCGGGAGTGCCTGATGGACCGGAAGGAACTGCGTGGCGTGCACGGCTGGCTGGCGTTCTTCGTGCTGGCGCTGTGCGGCACTGCCCTTGGCGGGTGCGTGCTATCCAGCAGCCCGGTCACAGTGAAGATGCTGCGGCCAGGCATCCACGGGCCGAAGGTGGTCGCGGTGCTGAACCACACCCGGTATTTCGTGGAGATGAGCGAAGCGCTCAGCGAACACGGGTTCGTTGTCAAAGCAGCAGCGGCGCAGCAGTACGTGACCGAGGCGCAAAGCCCTAGACGGATCGCGCAGTACGACCTGGCGTCAGCTCGCTACGGGATCACCCTGACAGCCGACCCCACTGGCCAGTGCGTGCTGACGGAGCACGGGATCTATCGATTCACGATGACGCTGATGGATCTGCAGGACAACGAGGTTGTTGCCGTGTTCAGGCAGAAGGGTTCAGATGGCCCATGCACCACGGTGCAGCCTGTGTTCAGCACCCTGGCTGAGGCGCTGGCGCGCGCATGGTGACTTGCGCGGCGCCGTTGAAGCGACCCTGGCGGGCGTTGGTTGGCATGCTGCTGGCGCTGGGCGTGGCGTCGGCAGGCATCGCGGTGGCGCTCGTGCTGCGCTACGACCGCATCATGGTGAGCGGGTCGTCGGCGTGGGCGCCCCAGCAGATCGGCTACATCGACCGATGGAGCGGACGCGTGTGCCTGATTCGCGGCGCCTGGCTGCGCTGTTACTGCACGAAACCGGGCGGGCTGGCGCCAGAGGGAAGCGGCGCACGTGCGGTTGCGCGCGTCGGTGCTGTGGCGGAATCGACTTCATCCGCGCCGCCATCAAAGACCGATAGCGCTACGCTCTTTGCAGATTTCGAGCAGTACGAAGCCACTGAGCGACAGCGCGGCGCTGGAGAAGCGGCGGAAGAAGCGGCCGCCGCCGCGACTTGCAGATAGTCGTGTGCAGTACGTTTGCGGCGGCCGCGGTGTGGGCGGCCTGCCTGATGCGGTGCCGGTGGGTGGGGTGCATGCCCTCAGCCCGGCAGCCTAGAATGTCCGCATGGATCGACTGCTCGATGTATGCGAAGCCGAGGGCGAGATCGCGCTGACGATCGGCTATGACGCTGGTCGCTCGCAGGCACTGGACATCCTCAACGGCGCGATGCAGATGATTGCGGCGCTTGATGCGCTTGATCGCGCGCTGCTTTCCAGCGTCCACAGCGAGCTCGAACCGGTATCGATCCTCAACGATGTGCAGCACTCATCGCTGAAGATCTTGCTTGCGCGCTGGCTTCGTGGCGTACCCGACGAGACGCTGGGTAGTGGAGAATGGAAGCGCTGGGTGGGCGCGCTCCTGGTCAAGGGCAAGCATGCTCTGCTTGCGCGTATGGATGGCGACGCGCCAATCATCGCGCAGGTGCTCGAATCGCTGAAACCAGACTATGAACAGGCGCCTGGTCTGGTTGGTTACGAGCCACCATCAGTTGAGAGGGCTGTTGCCGCCCTTGATGAGGTACGCGGTGCGCGACGCCTGCTGGCGGGCAGCAGCGTCACGTTCCAGAGCCAGCTGGGTGATATTTCGTTGCCCGAAGCCACAACCGTCTCTAACGGCGGTGATGGGACCGCTGTAGAACATGTCGTCAACCGTGGTCGTGAGTGGCTTAAGGTTCGCTTTCCTGACATGCTGGCGTCGGCACAGTGGACGGTACTGCGCGGTGGTCGATTGGTACGCGTCACCATCCTGCACCGGGAGTGGCTGGACGCTTACCATAGGCGCGAAATATCGCTGCTACCCGGAGACGCCATCGACTGCGATTTTGAGGAGACAGTCGGTTACGATGCGGCACAGAACGAGGTCGAGCGGCGTCTAGTCATCATCCGGGTGCACGGCGTGAGGTCGCCACCCATGCAGGGCGACTTATTGCGATAGGTCGTCCTGACAGTGATGTGGTTCGTGGCCTGGGCTTTGTAGCGCTCTATGCAGCGTACCTCGAAGAACAGATTGATAACCCTCATCGGAGGACTTGATTATATCCAATTGCTGCAATTGGTAGTGATTCTGCATCAGTAGAGTCGTACAGTATCGACTTTGAGGGCGCTGCAGATCCCGAAGGCTTAATCACACGCTTCTTTCCGCCATCCTCAGGAAGCGTGTCTCCGTGGCTGCCGTTCCAGAGGATGCCGGGGCGGGGAAGCTTGTAGTAGTTGGACTCATCGTCGATCTTTGCGGCGACTGAGGCACGCGCCGCGAGTGCCGCCACATTGTCAGGCGTGAAACGGCCGAGCGCGCCTTCGAGATATTCCATGCTGAGATCGACACACACCCACTTGCGCTTAAGGCGCTCGGCGACTTCGCCAGTGACGCAACTGCCGCCGAACGGGTCGAGCACGAGGTCACCTTCATCTGTGGTCATACGGATGAAGTATTCGGGAAGTTCGGCGGGATAGCGAGCAGGATGCGCTTTGATGCCATTCTCCTGGCAGTAGCGGTGATAGAAGCCGTTACTCTCTGTATTGGGCAGAGCGATAAGGTTCGGTGGAATGGCGGCGCCGTTGTCGATAGCGAACTTTTCGCTAATGTCGTGCCCCGAAGGGCGCTTCTTCGCCTTGTAGCCGCGCGCGAGCAAATCCCTCATGCTTGGACTGTAGGGCTGCAATACGCGGCGATTGCTGGCCTTCGGCCATGGGGTTTTAGAAAGCCACCAGACCGTATTGATAGCGTCCTTCACGCGGATGCGGCGGACTGTCACCCATTCAGCCGGGGTGGGTAGCTTCGATGGGCTCCACCAATAGAACTCCTGCGCGAGGTGGAAGCCGAACTCTTCGCACAGCATGATGAGCAGCTTGAAGTGATACAGGCTACGCGTAGGCTGACCGGGAATCCAGGCGCCGCCGATGTCAATGACGAGGCTGCCACTGTCCTTCAGTACGCGCCGGAACTGCTCCGCGAACGGCTTGAACCATTCGAGATACTCGTGAGAGTCAGCGTTGCCGTATTCCTTCTTGCGCACTAGACCGAAGGGCGGGCTCGTCATTACCAGATCAACGCTTCCCGATTTCATCGCAGCCATGACGTCGAGGCTGTCGCCGAGGAAAATCTTCCCGTGCTTGGCCTTGTGGAACAGCCGTGGCTTCTGGGGTTCTTCCTTCACGGTGCGTGTCCTCATAAGTCCAACTGCTTTAGGGTCATTGCGTTCTGCGCCTCCCGTTTGAAGGCATCAACGATTGAGGCTGGGTTCGTCTTGATTGCCTCCAGGTCGGGGCGGTCGATCATCACGACGCTGAGATTCGAGTCCTGCATGATCTTGTTGGCGTAGCGACGAGCATCGCCGCCAATGTCTCCGGTGCTCACCATTACGATGACGTTGCTCTTGAGGAAGTGGGTTAGCCCGACTTCCTTCGCCACGTCATCGAGGGAAACACGAGCGGTGTTCTTGCACTGCACCTGCCAGCGGGAATAGACGAGACGGGCCGAGTGGAAGATGAGGTCCACCTCTGCACCGCCGGTCGCGGAGATGTTCCGCAGTCGCGTGGCGATGTAGTCCATGCCCAGGATGCGCATGAGATGGAAGGCGAGGGCTTCCAGGGCGAGGCCTGCGCGATGTTTGTCCTCGTCGTCGAGATCCTTGAGGATGGTGGCCAGCGGCTTCGTCAGGAGGTCGATGAGCTTTGGGTCTAGACGGGCCTTGAGCTGGTCGAGCAATGGCTGCACCAGATCAGCGCGCAGCTTCGCCGTTGGCGTCACCTCCATCGGCTTGCCGCCGCGCCCGCCGGTGGTCTTGGTGAAAGTGATGTAACCGGCATCGCGTAGCGCGTTGAGCACGGCTTGCGGCAGATTCTTGTCAGGGAAACGGACGCCGTAGGTTGCCGCCGCGAGGTCGCGGATGACGTTGGCAGGCCGTGAGTCGGTGATGCCGCTGTTTGCGAGGGCCAGGAGGAAGGCGCGTTGCTCGGGTGTGAAGCGCGCCAAAACAGCGAATTCGTTGGTATCGGTGCCGGTGAGGTCGCGCAGCCTTACCTCGTTCACGCGCCAGCTATTAGGGGCGAAGACTCTGGCCTTCTCAAGCCAGAGGCGCATCATGCTTGGGTGCTTGCCGCCCTTCGGAAAGTGAATCTCGCGCTCTTCGAGCGCGTGGCGCAAGGTGTCGAGCGTGACGCGCTCGCCTGCGATAGTCATCTCCTGGATGCAGCGCACGAGCGCCATGCCCTTGAGGTTTAGGAGGATGTGCGCTGCCAGCTTGTCGTATAGCTGTGCGCTATCGCTGCGGCTGTCGTGGAGAGCGCGGCCGAAGGCGGTCAGATTGGCGTCATCGTCAATGAGACCATAGGCGCGCATGCCTAGCCGACAGTTCATGGCTAGGGTGTTCTGGTTCTTCGTGCCGCCGCCGCCGTGCGTCGAGAAATAGGTCGCGCGGATGGCGTCTTGCAGCGCCTTTGGGTCTCCTTCGTGAGCGTGAGCGATCTCGAGCAGACGCGGCAGTTCGATCTGCGATGGCGAGAACTCGCTGCCGAACGGTAGGTCACTTTTCTGTGCGATCACGGAGCTAGTCCAGAACGGTGATTGCAGTGTACCGGTTGGCGTTGCCTGCGTCCGTCTCGCCTCTAAAACCTCCGCAGCGTCCACGCCACCAGCACGCGGCCGGCGACATGCAGCTGGTCCACCTCGCCGGCGGACACGACCTCCGGCTCGTAGGCGGGGTTGCTGCTGCGGATGAGCACGCTGCCGTCGCGCCGCGCCTGCAGGCGCTTGACCATCGGCCGGCCGGCGTAGGTGATGATGTAGATGGCGTCGCTCACGTAGCGGGTGACGCCGGTGTCCACGAACAGCACGTCCCCGTCCTGCACGTCGGGCACCATGGAGTCGCCGCGCGCGGTGATGACGCGGATCGACCCGATGGGCGCGCGCAGCTCGCGGTCGGCCCAGTCCTTGAGGACATCGACGTGGGCGACGATTTCGCCCGTGAACTGCGGGTTGTGGATGGCCATGCCTGCGGCGACGTGTGCGTCCATCAAGGGCAGGCGAACGTAGCCGGGTTCCGGTTCATCGGCTGCGACGCGAACCGCAGTTGCGTGCGCTGTGCCGTCAGTCATGGCCGTGGCGGATGGCACTTGCGTCTGCGCGGAGGTGTGGTCGGCATCCATCCATCCGGACGGCAGATCGAGCAGGTGTTCGATCTCGCGTGCGACGCGATCGCCGATGCCGCGGCTGGCTTTCGATTCGACGGGAAGCTGCCACTGGTAGACCTGGTTGCGATCGCGCCCAAGACGCGCGGCCAGCGCGGCCTGCCCGCCGGTCTGGGTGACCAGCGCCGCAAGGTTGTTCCGCCGGGTATCGCGCAGTGGCTGCATGGGTCCGCAGTCTAGCGCGGCGCTAGCAGCCGTCGCGCTAGCTGTACGCTTGACACTATTGCTAGACGTGTCTAGCATGTTGCGCGTCATGACGCTCATCGAATTCATCTCCGACCAAGGCCGCCGGCGCGCGCTCGCGGAAGCGCTCGACACATCGCCCGATTACCTGTGGCAGATGGCCTCCGGCTGGCGCGGACGCCGTGTGCCGCTGGGCCGCTGCCCGGCGATCGAGGCCGCCACGGGCGGAGCCGTCCTCTGCGAGGAAATGCGCCCCGACGTGATCTGGGAGCGCGACGCGCGGGGCAGGGTGCTGGGCTACCGCGTGCGTCTCCCGGGACAGCGCGAGGCCGCCTGAGCCATGTCGCTGCCGCTCAAGGACCTGCGCGCGAAGGTGACACCCGAAACCTGGTGTGTGCTGCAGGCGCGCGCCCGCGCGACTGGCCTCGACTACTCGGAAATCGTCCGTGACGTGCTGCATCGCTGGGCTGCCATGGAAATGCGGACGGCCAGCCTACTGCCGCGCCTGCTGGCCACCGAGGGACTGGAGTGGACGGCGGGCGGCGCACAAGGGAGGAACGGGGAATGATGGCCAACGCGATCCCGGCCGGTTGCGGAGCGCTCCAGCGCGGCAACCGTGACGCGCCAGCCGCGCGTCGCACCGATCCTGCAAGCTCGCGCGCCGCGGCGGCGCACATGGCGCGCAGCGGCCGCCGCCTGGCGCAGCAGGACCACGCCGCCGCTGCGGTGCGCGCGTTTCCGGGCCACACCAGCTTCGAGCTGGCGATGCTGACGCGGCTGGACCGCTACATGCTGGCGCGGCGCCTGCCGGAGATCGAGCGGGCAGGGCATGTGTGCCGCGCCGCGCTGCGCTGCTGCACGGTGACGGGGCGGCTGGCGCTGACCTGGATGCCGGGGGGCGCCCGATGAACTACTACGAGCGCCACCTGGGCGACTACGCGCGCGACACAGGGCACTTGAGCATGCTCGAGCACGGCGCCTATGGGCTGCTGCTGGACCGCTACTACGCGACCGAGGCGCCCATCCCGGCCGCGCAGGTCTACCGCATCGCACGCGCGCTTTCGAAGCTGGAGCGCGCCGCCGTCGATGCGGTGCTCGCCGAGTTTTTCCGGCTTGTCGATGGCGGCTGGACGAACGCACGTGCAGACGCAGAGATTGGCAAGGCCCAAACCAGGATCAACGCGGCACGGGAGAACGGCCGCCGCGGTGGGCGCCCACGGAATAACCCAAATGGAACCAAGCAAGAACCCGGTGGGTTTTCGCCGGGTTCCAAATCAGAAACCCAGCGAAAAGCTCACCAGACACCAGACACCATAACCCCCCCTCGTTCCCTTCGGGAACTCCACCCCCCCGCTGCCGCGGGTGGGGTTCCGGCAGCGGACGCAGCGCCACCCAGGCCGGCAGTGCCGCCTGCCAACCCGTGGGCCGCGCTGGATGCACAGCCACCCTCGCCGTCCGCTGACCCGCCGGCGGAGCCACCGCAGGCCGCCGACCCGCCACCCGCCGACCCGCCGCAGGCCAAGACACCACGGCGCGCCACGGCACCGCCACGTGACGCCGGCAACGTGCTGCCCGAGTGGATCCCCGGCGCGGCGTGGGCGGCGTGGATCGAGGCGCGCCGCGCCATCCGCGCACCGCTGACGCCCAAGGCCAGGACGCTGGCGATCGCCGCGCTGGCCAGGCTGCGCGACGCCGGCAACGACCCCGGCGCCGTGCTCGAGCAATCCGCCCTGCGCGGCTGGCGCGGGCTGTTTCCCCTCACCCGAGACCGTGACCATGAGCAGACCCCTGCACGCAGCGGCGGCCGCCGCGAGAGCCTGTGCGAGCGCGTCGAGCGCATCAACCGCGAAGCCGACGAGCGCGACGACGACCGCGAGCACCGTGCCGGCAACGTCATCGAGCATCCCGCCCTGCAGCGACTCCCGGCCTGATGTGCGCTGGCTGCGCCGCCTGTGGGAGCGCATGGCCGCGATCTACGGCCACCGCTGGGCCAGCGCCTACGGCGAGGCGCCCGAACGCGAGGGCACGCTGACCGTGGCCGGCGACACCTGGGCGCGCGGGCTCGCTGGGCTGACGCCGGTGCAGATCGGCGAGGGCATCGACCGCTGTCTGGCGAGCGGCGAGCCGTGGCCGCCGACGCTGCCGGAGTTCCGCGCGCTGGCGCTCGGCATCCCGGCGCTGGCAGTAGTGCGCGCCGAAGTGCGGCCCGGTGCGCCGGCAGTGAGCGCGTTCACCCGCGCGGTGTGGTCGCGGCTGGACGGATGGGCCTACCAGCGCGCCGACGCCGACCGCGCCGACCGCATGCTGCGCGAGGCCTACGAGCTGACCCGCGAGGCGGTGATGCGCGGCGAGCCGCTGCCGGACGAACCACTGGCTGCGATCAGCCAGCAGCAGCCAGAGTGCAAGCCGCCCGCGACGGCCGAGCAGGCGCGCGCGCATCTGGCGCGGATCGAGGCGGAACTGCGGGGGTAGCGGCATGAGCGCGCGCGAGTGCTACTTCCACGTGCATGGCCTGCCGGCGCCGCAGGGCAGCAAGCGCCACGTGGGCCACGGCGTGATGGTCGAGTCGAGCAAGCGCGTGGCGCCATGGCGCGAAGCGGTGAAGTGGGCCGCGATCGGAACCATGTGCGCGCAGCGCATCACGCGGCCGCTGGACGGGCCGCTGTCGGTACGGATGGTGTTCGCGCTGCCGCGGCCGGCCAGCGCGCCAAAGTCGCGCAGGCATCCCGACCGCAAGCCGGACCTGGACAAGCTGCTGCGGTCCACCATGGACGCGCTCACGGATGCGGGGCTGATCGCCGACGATGCGCGCGTGGTGGAGTTCACCCGTCTGGCCAAGGTGTACGCCTTCGATAGCCCCGGCAGCGTGGATTTCGTGGGTGCCGTGATCCATGTCGCGATGATGGAGGACGGGGCATGACCGCGCACACCTACAACCGCCACGCCCATCGCCGTACGCGTGACGTCGCACCCGTTGCCACGGTGGAGCGATCCGCGGCCGGCGCGGCGATCGCGGCCGCAGCCGTCGCGCGGCGCATGGGCTGGCTGCTGCGCACGTGCGATGCACGGGCCTATGTGTTCGCGGCGCCGGTGGATGGCTGCGGCCGCATCGGCGTGTACGTGCTGGGGGATGGGCACAGCGCGCTGCCAGGCCTGCTGCGTTCGCGCATCGACCTGCTGGTAGGGGTGTATACCCGTGCGCGCAGCGGCCTGGTCGAGGCCCGTGTGGCGGAAGACTTGACGGCGGAGTTCGCCAGCATCAGCCGCGTGGCTTGATCCAGCGCCCGTGCCTGCCACGCTGGGCACCATGACGGATGCCAGGACACCCACAGCGAGGCCGCGCGGGCGAGGCCCGGGGCGGCCGTTCCGCAAGGGCCAGAGCGGCAACCCCTCGGGCAGGCGCGCGGACCTCGGCCACGTGCGCGAACTGGCGCGCACGCACACCGAGGATGCGATCGCGGCGCTGGCCGGCATCATGCGCGACGGGGACGAGCCCGCGGCCGCACGGGCACGCGCGGCCGAGCTGCTGCTGGACCGCGGCTGGGGCAGGCCGACGCAGCCGATCAGCGGCGAGGGCGGCGGCCCGATCGAGACGCGCAGCCTGCACGAGCTGACCGATGAGCAGCTGCTGGCACTGGCACTGGCCGGGGCCAAGGCGAGGCCATGAGCGCCGTGGCGGCGCGCGCGGCGGACGGCGGGCGCGCGGCGGCCGAGCTGCTGCGCCGGCGGCGTGCGCGGGTGAGCCTGGAGGACTATGCGCAGGCGGTGGATGTGCCCGGGCGCCCGGTGAGCGCCGACCCGGATGCCTGGATGTTCGCGCCGGTCGAGAGCCCGCTGGCGCTGCACCATCGCGTGATCCTGCGCGCGCTGCAGCGCTGCATGACGACGCGCTACGGGCGGCTGATGATCTTCGCGCCGCCCGGTTCGGCCAAGTCGAGCTATGCCAGCGTGGTGGCACCGACGTGGTTCATGGGCGCGCGGCCCGGCGCGCGCGTGATCCTGGCCAGCTACGCCACGCAGATCGCGGCAAAGCAGAGCCGGCGCGCGCGGCAGATCTGCCGCAGCCCGGTGTACCGCGGGATCTTCGGCGCGGATCTGCCCAAGGACCAGTCGGCGGTCGAAGCCTGGGCACTGACCAGCGGCAGCGAGCTGATGGCGGCCGGCATCCTCGCCGGCATCACGGGCAACCGCGCCGACGGGCTGGTGATCGACGACCCGGTGGCGGGCCGGGAGGAGGCCGAGTCCGAGGCGGTGCGCCTCAAGACGCTGGACGCCTACCAGGACGACCTGCAGACGCGGCTGGTGCCGGGCGGCTGGACGGTGCTGATGATGACCCGCTGGGCCGTCCACGACCTGGCCGGGATGATCCTGCCGGAGGACTACGACGGGCGCAGTGGGCCGGTGCGCTGCCGCGACGGCATGGTGTGGGAGGTGCTGCGCATCCCCGCGCGCGCCGACCGCGAGGATGACCCGGTGGGGCGCAGGCCTGGCGAATACCTGTGGCCGGAGTGGTTCGACGCTGCGCACTGGCGGCTGGTGGAGGACAGCCCGGCGCCGGCCGCGCGCCGCACCTGGCAGGCGCTGTACCAGCAGACGCCGGTGGTGGCATCCGGCACGCTGTTCCGCCGCGAGTGGATCCGCTGGTACGGCGCGGACGAGCTGCCCGCGCACCTGTCGCGCTACATGGCCAGCGACTTCGCCGTGACCGCCGGGGCCGGCGACTGGACCGAGCACGGCGTATGGGGTGTGTGTGTGGAGGGCGATCTGTGGGCGCTGGACTGGTGGAGCGGACGCGAGGCGACCGACACCAGCATCCGCGCCGCGCTGGCGCTGCTGGACCAGCACGGGCCGGCACTGGTGTGGTACGGCGAGCGCGGCGTGATCGAGGCATCCATCGGTCCGGCGATCGAGCGCGCGATGGCCGAGCGGCGGGTGCGCTGCGCGCGCGAGCTGCTGCCGGCCGTGGGCGACAAGACCGCACGCGCGCAGTCGTTCCGTGCGTACTGCGAGGCCGGCCGCGTGCACCTGCCGCGGGGCATGGCGTGGGCGCAGCGTCTGCTCGAGCAGCTGGTGGCATTCCCGACGCCGGGTGCGCCGGATGACGCGGTGGACGTGTGCGGCCTGATCGGCCGCGCGCTGGACCGCCTGAGCAACGCGCGGGTGCCGGCGCCGAAGGTCAACCGCGCCCCGCAACCCTTCACCGAGGCGTGGTTCGACCGGCAGCCCGACGAGGCCGGCCGCGCCGCGCGCGAACGCTACTACCGCTGAGGACCGCATCATGGACCCGACCCGGGCGACACCGGAACAGGCACTGGACGCCGGCATCGCCGCGGCCAACGCGCCGGATGACGCCGGCCGCGCGCGCGAGCGCGAGAAGGCCGACGTGCAGGCGTGGCTGCGCCGCATCGAGGAGGCGCGGAAGTTCGATGCCGAGGCGCGCAAGCAGTACGCGCGCGACCGCCGCTATGCGCGTGGCGACAGCGGCTTCGAGGTGGACACCAACCTGATCGGCACGTTCATCGACATCCTGGTGGCGTTCCTGTACGCGCAGGATCCCGACGTGGACGTGACCACGGCACCCAGCGCCGAGCCGCCGGACATGGAGGCGCTGCGCGACACGGCGGAGGACGCGGCGGGCGGTGCCGGACCCGACCCTGCGGCCGTGCGCGCGCGCTTCGAGGGGCTGCGCGCCCGCTACGAGCAGCGGCAGCGCGACAACAAGGCGTTCGCTGACACGCTGGCCATTGTCGTGTCGCGGCTGTGGCGGGATGGCCGCATGAAGCGGCACGCCAAGCGCTGGGTGCGCTCCGCGCTGACCATCGGCACCGGCTGGCTCAAGGCCACCTGGCAGACACGCACGGCGCCGGACCCGATCACGCAGCAGCAGATCGCCGACCTGCAGGACAACATCCGCCGCGTGGCCGCGCTGCGCGAGCAGCTGCAGGATGAGCCCGGGCGGGCGGACTGCGATGCGAAGCAGGCCGAGTACCAGCGCGTGCTGGCCAGCCTGGAGACCAGGGTGGAGCGTGTCATCGCGCGCGGCTTCGTGATCGACCTGGTGCAGGCCGAGGACGTGCAGGTGGCGCCAGGCGTGCTGCTGGCCGAGTACCTGGACGCGCCGTGGATCGCGCACCGCGCCTTCCTGCGCGCGGAGGACGCGCAGGCGCAGTTCGGGCTGCCGCAGCAGGACATGGTGAAGGCGGCGCGCTGGCGCATGCGCAAGCCGCAGACCGCGCACGGCAAGGACACGGCGATGGATGCCGACGACGTGCGGCCGGAGGACGCCGACGGCTACGAATCGGCCACGGGCGGCGGCGGGGCGCAGCCGCAGGGGGGCGACGGCTTCGACTACGTGCGCGTCGAGGAAATCTGGGACCGCGACGCCAACGCGGTGCTGACTGCGGTCGAGGGCATCGACCGCTGGGTGCGCAGGCCCTATGCGCCGGACGCGGCGACGCGGTTCTATCCGTTCTTCCAGCTGGCGATCGGCGAGATCGACGGCGAGCGGCACCCGCAGTCGCTGGTGTGGCGCAGCCACAAGCTGCAGGACGAGTACAGCCGCGTGCGCAGCGCGTTTGCGGAGCATCGCCGGCGTACCCGGCCCAAGACGGTGTTCAACCGCGGACTGCTGAGCCCGGAAGACGCGCGCCGCGTCGAAAGCGCCGTGACGCAGGAGATGGTGGGCGTGGATCCGATCCAGCCGGGAGCCGACATCCGCACGCTGTTCGCGCCCGTGACCTACGCGCAGCTGGACCCGATGCTGTACGAGACGCAGAGCATCATGGGTGAGATGGAGCGCATCTGGGGCATCCAGGAGGCGCTGTCGCAGTCGATCCAGACGGCCAAGACCGCCACCGAGGCGCAGATCCAGCAGACCGGGTTCCACGCGCGCACCGGCGCGATGCGCGACGTGCTGGAGGACGCGCTGGGCGAGCTGGCGCAGTACACCGCCGAGGTGGCGCTGCTGCAGATGGACGCCGGCGACGTGCGTGCCATTGCGGGCGATGATGCGTTCTGGCCGGAGGGGATGACGGTGGACGACCTGCCGGCGCTGGTGGGCGTGACGATCCGCGCCGGCAGCTCGGGCAAGCCCAACACCACGGCCGACCGCCAGGCATGGGCCACGCTGCTGCCGCTGCTGCAGCAGGGCATCCAGACCATCGGCGCGCTGCGGCAATCGACGCCGGACGACATGGCCGACCGCGCCGAGGCGCTGCTGCGCGAGACCTTCGCGCGCGCCGGCGACCACACCGACCCGGACCGCTTCATCCCGCGCGAAGGCGCGCAGCAACCCGTGCCCGTGGCGCTGCCGCCGCCAGCGGCCGTGCCGCCCGGCGCAATGGTCGCGGGGCATGCGCCACCGCCGGCGCCGCAGCCACCGATGACCCCGGCCGGAAACGGCAGCCCGTAAACGAGGACCACAGCGATGACCACGCAGACCGATCAGCACGCCGCCGGCAGCGCCACCAGTGCGCCGGCTTCCGGCACCCCGCCGCCCGTACCGGACACCGCGCCCGCCGGGACGCAGGCGCCGCCGCCGACCCTCGATGCCCAGCTGGCCGAGGCGCTGGACCGCGGCATTGCCGACGCCAGTCCCGGGACAGGTGCAGGGCAGGCGGACCCCACACCCGCCAATACGCAGCCACCGAAGCGGATCGACGCGGACGCGCGGGACCAACCGCCCGCGCCCGGCGACGCGGGCGGCAAGCCCGGTGACGCCGCGCCGGCGAAGCCGGAGGACCAGGCCTCCGCGGCGGAGGCCGCCAGGGCACAGCAGCGGCAGGACGCGGAGCAGGAAATCGGCTCGCTCGGGCTGAAGACCAAGGCCGCGGAGCGCTTCCGCGCCATGCACGGCGAGCTGGCCGAACTGCGGCCGCTCCGGGTGGCGATGGAGAAGGCCGGGATCAAGGATGCGGCCGACCTGCCGCGCGTGATCGAACGTGCGAAGGCGGCCGACGAGTGGGAAGGCATGGTGCTGTCCACTGGCGCGAACCCGCAGCAGATGGGCATGGCGATGGACTACCTGCGCATGGTCAACGCAGGCACGCCCGAGGCGCTGGCCAAGGCCTACGACGTGATGCAGGCGGAACTGCAGACGCTGGCCAAGGCGCTGGGCCGCGAGGCGCCCGGCATCCACGACCCGCTCAGCGAGCACCCGGACCTGGCCGAGGCGGTGGAGGCGGGCGACATGACGCGCAGGCACGCGGTGGAGCTGGCCCAGGCGCGGCAGACGGTGCGCCTGCAGGCGACGCGCACGCAGCATGACCGGCAGCAGGCCGAGCAGCAGCGCGCGCTGGACACGGCGCGTACCGGACTGAACCAGCTGGGCGAGCAGCTGCGCGCGGCGGACCCGGACTACGAGCGCAAGCTGCCGTTCCTGATGCCGGTGCTCAGGCGCATCCGCGAGACGATGCCGCCCGAGCGCTGGATGGACGAGGTGCGCGCCGCCTATGCGGAAATCCCCGCGCTGCCCGCGGCGCCGGCACCCGCGCCGCGCGCACCGGTGGGGCATGTGCCGCTGCGCCCTGCAGGCGGCCTGCGCGCGCCGATGCAGCGCGCCGAGTACACCGACCCCATGGAAGCGCTGGAAGCAGGCATCGCCGCTGCCAACGGCGGGGCTTGATCCAGCAAACGGCACGTGCATGCTGATGGTGCGGCCGGGCCGCCGCGGAGAATCGCCGCGGCCCGCGCACCACGTGAGCCAGTGAGCCGGAGTCGCGTCCGGTAGCGCATGTAAGAGGCGTCGCGCCCCTCGACGTGGATCGAGTTCATCCGATCACTTCGAGGACATCGCCATGCCTTTCAACGCGCAGCAGCTGCAGACCGGCAGCAACTACCAGCTGGACGTGTTCCGCCGCAACGACCCGGTGGACCAGGTCAACACCGAGCGCCCGACGTTTTTCTGGCTCACCGCCCACAAGCAGGAGGCGCCCGGCGGCAACCAGTTCTACACCGAGCAGGTGTACTTCAAGAACGACAACAACTACCAGAACTACTTCGGCGCCGACCAGGTGAGCTACAACCAGCGCGACACCGTGCGGCAGGCCAAGTACGCCTGGTACAACTTCCACGACGGCTTCGGACTCGACGAGGACACCCTTGCCGCCAACGGCATCATCCTGACCGACGACCGCGAGGCCGTGGCCACCGGTGCCGAGAAGCTGCAGCTGACCAACCTGCTGAAGACCAACTACAACGCCCTGAAGATGGGCGTGCAGGAAAAGCTCAACGAGGAGCTGCTGCTGGACGGCTCGCAGTCGGCCAAGGCCTGCCCGGGCATCGACCACATCGTTTCGCTGACCCCGGCCGTGGGATCGGTGGGCGGCCTGGATGCCGCGCAGTACACGTGGTGGCGCAATGACGCGCGCACCGCGCTGACCGGCGCCAACCTGATCGACCAGATGGAGCAGGCCTGGCGCAACACCATCCGCATCGGAAAGATGAAGCCTGACTTCATCGTGGCCGGCAGCGCGTTCTGCGACGCCTACCGCAACGCGGCGGGCCAGACCGTCAACCGCCAGATCATGGGCGGCGGCAACGAGAAGGGCGGCGTGAGCCTGGACGCCTCGATCAGCAACCTGTACTTCAAGGGGCTGCAGATCGTGTGGGATCCCAGCTTCGACGTGCTGGACCAGCTGTACGCGCCGGCGACGCCGTGGTCGAAGCGCTGCTACTTCCTCAACAGCCGCAGCATCGTGCTGCGCCCGGTGTCCGGGCACTGGATGGTCAACCGCAAGCCGGAGCGGCTGTACGACCGCTACGTGCACTTCTGGGGCATGACCAGCAAGTACCGCCTGACCTGCAGCAAGCGCAGCAGCAACGCGGTGCTGGCGATCGCCTGACCCGGACAACTCCTTGTGCGGCGGGGGGCCAGGGATGGCCATTTCTCCGCAGCACTCATCCGCCTGGAGGTTCACCATGAAAACCCTCGTTCTCGGCTCCGGCGTGTCGCTGGCAGCCGCCGCCGCGCAGGCTGCCGTGCGGCCCAAAACCACGCCGTTCCTGCCCGGCACCAACACCACCATCCTGCTCGTGACCGAAGGTGGCACCGGCGCGTTCGCTGTCAAGGTGCAGGGCTCCGATGACGGGGTCGCCTACACCGACCTGCTGACCGTGACCACACAGGGTCCGGCCGTCCTGAAGGACGTGACGGTGCAGGCCTGGATGCGCCTGAACGTCACCGCGGCCGGCACCGCCGGCACCGTCTCCGCCTACCTGCTGGGAGGCCCGTGATGAGCCTGTCCGTCAAGACGGTGGCGGTGCTGATCGACCGCGACATGGAACACATCGCCACCGCGGTGTTCGCGCACGAGGTGCCGATCCTCGAGGCCGCGCACGGGCAGGGAGCGGTGCGGGTGGTGCGCGAGCTGGCGCCGCGCGTGATCGAAAGCGTGCGTGACGAGCATGAGCGGCTGTGCGGCGTGTACGCACGGCGCAACGCCGACCCGGTGCTGGGTGCCTATCCGGGCGGCTTCGAGCAGGTGCAGCGCGCGATCGAGGCCAACGTGGTGGACGGCCGGGCGGCGAAGGCTGCGAGAGCTGCGGCCGCGCCGGCGCAGGACGCCGCCGCCTGACAGTGTTCGACGTGGGGTGAGCTTGCGCCGCCGGAACCGCGGCGGCGCCATTTTCGAGGCGGGAGTGTGCGCGCATGGCCATTGACCCCTACAACTTCGCCTGCGACGACAACACCCACCGCACGCTCGCGGACCTGCGCCAGGATCTGGCCACGCGACTCGGGTTTGCGGCCAATCTGGACAACGGCACCGGCATTGTGACCTGGCCGCAGGGCATGCGGGCGCTGCTGGATAGCTTCCTGATCGGCGCGCAGAAGTACCTGTTCCGGCGCTACGACGTGCTGCGCACCGAGCGCGTATTCACGTGGAACATGACGCCCGGACAGCGGTACTACGAGCTGCCGGCGCTGGACACCACCGCCTGCCCGAAAGGGATGGACCCGCGCAAGGTGACCTGGGTGGGCGTGCAGCACGACGTCATCTGGTATGCGCTGCAGCCCGGGATTCCGCCGGAGCTGTACACCTTCCGGGTGCAGGGATTCCCGGCGCGCTACGAGATCCGCCAAGGCATCGAAGTGTGGCCGGCACCCGGTGATGCGAACTTCAAGCTGCGCATCAAGGGCCGCTTCGGCCTTGAGCCGTTCGCGGCGGACTACGACAAGGCCACGATCGACGACGAGATGGTGTTCCTGCTGGCGCTGGCCAACGCCAAGGCGCACTACGGGCACCCGGACGCCAGCCTGTACCTGCAGCAGTTCGAGCAGACCATGATGAAGCTGGTGGCCGGCGCGCACCAGACGCGGCGCTACGTGCCCGGGCGGCAGACGCAGTACGTGGACCCTGATCCGCTCTATCTGCCGCTTGCGGTGCCCTGATGCGCACCGTCAGCCTCGGATCGTTCGCCAGGGGCATCAACCGGCTGCGCACCAAAGGCGGCGCGGCGCCGGACGGACTCTACAGTCTGGTCAACGGCTATGTGACGCAGGCGGCCACCATTCGCGCGCGCCCCGGCACGATAGGCCTGTACACCCTGCCGGCCGGCACCAGGGGCCTGTGCGTGTTCAAAGGCAGGCTGCACGTGTTCGCGACCAGCGTGCTGGCCTCGCCCGATCCGGCCATCGTGATCGATGTGCTGCGCCATCCCGATCCCACGCAGGCCGCGCTGGGGCTCAGGGAGGTCCACTTCGCGGCGCCGTTCCTCGGCTACCTGTACGTGGTGGCGGAGTTCGACAACGGCGAGGTGTTCCACTACTGGCTGCAGGAGGCGACGGCGTGGCAGGCCGGCGCGACGCACCTGCCGGGGGACGTGGTGCAGCCCACCGTGCCCAACGGCATGGCCTACCGCGCCGAACGGCTGGGCGAGCGCGGCACGCTGTGGCAGCCGGGCGCGCCGCGCGCGCTGGGCGACGTGGTGGAACCGACCACGGACAACGGCTACCGGTACACCGTGATCGACCTGCTGGGCAGCGCCGCCAAGTCCGGGCCGGTAGAGCCAGTGTGGCAGACCGGCGACCAGTCGGTGACGTTCGAGGATGTGGACCTGGGCGCAGGCGCCGCGCCGCCGCCGTCGGGCCCCGGCACCACGCCGCCCCCCGATGTGGTGGACCGCTACGGCACCGGCACCGCGGCCGGCACCGGAGGGGCGCCGCGATGAGCACGCCCGTCTGGCAGGCCGGCACGGTCTATCTGCCCGGCGCACTGGTGCAGCCGTCGCGGCTGCTGCCGGTGTCGCTGGCGGCCTTGGCCAATCCGTCGTTCGAGAGCGACCTCGCCGGCTGGACCGCGCAGGCGCTGGACGGCACCGCACTGCCCTCCATCCGCACCGACCGTGCCTTCACCGGCGGCAAGGCGGCCTGGTATGCGGGACAGATCGGCACGTGCAAGCCGAACGGCTTTGCCGGCATGGCCGGCACCTGCCTGCTGCACTGGAACGACACGGTTGCGCCGTTCGAGCAGGGCTGGTCGCTGTCGGCCAGCGGCGCGATCGCCCTCGATGCACCGGACTTCCACGCATCCACCGGCCAGGTGCGCGTGTACTGGCTGGACGCCGCCAAGGCGGTCATCGGATTCGCCGGCGGCAACAGCATCGAGGGCGCCGATGGCGGCGCCTTCCGCACCTCCAGCCTGACCGCCACCGCCCCGGCCGGCACCCGGTACGCGCGCGCGGCGTTCCATGTGACCGCCAACGGCAACGGCGGCGTGCTGTACGACAGCCTGAGCTGGTCGGTCGCGGGTGCGCGGCCGCCGGCCGGGCTGATCTACAAGGCGGTGCAGCCGGCTGCGGCGACCTCGGGGACCAGCGAGCCGGTCTGGCCGCTGGTGCCGGGCCAGCAGGTGAACGACGGCGGCGTGGTCTGGGAGGCGGTGCAGGCCTCGCGCGTGGTGTGGAAGGCCTCGCCGCTGTACGTGTCCGGCGCTGCCGAACCCGGCTGGCCGGTGGCGGCCGGCGGCACGGTGGCGGACGGCACGATCAAGTGGGTGGCGATCTCGCGGCGCGTCGAGGATCCGAAATGCCCCAACAGCAAGGTCGTGGCGATCGCATCGGGCAAGGTGTTCGCGGGCGACAAGGACATCGTCCGCTTCTGCGCGACGGCCAACCCGCTGGACTGGTCGAGCGCCAGCGACGCCGGCTACCTGCCCACCGGCCTGCAGCAGAACGGCGCCAACGACGTGGCCGTGCTCAACCTGTACCGCGGCAACCTGGTGGTGATGAATGCCAGCACCTTCCAGATGTGGCAGGTGGACCCCGACCCCGCCAACATGACGCTGCTGGACACCATCGAGGGGATCGGCTCGCTGTACCAGCGCGCGGCGCAGGCGGTGGGCAATGACCTGTTCTTCGCGACGCCGCAGGGCATCCGCTCGGTCGGCATCGCCGCCAGCAGCACCAACCTGCAGGCCGGCGACGTCGGCATGCCGGTGGACCCGCTCTACCGCGAGATCGCGCAGCTGGTGCCGCCGCGCCGGTCCACCTACTACCCGGCGATGGGCCAGTACTGGCTGGCGTTCGGCCGCGACGTGCTGGTGTATTCCATGGGCCAGCCGGGCCAGCCGGGCGCGTGGTCGAAGTACGTGCTGCCGTGGCCGGCCGACGAGTTCGCGCTGCTGGGCGGCACGCTGTACGTGCGGCACGGTAACACCATCGCCGCCTTCGACGAGGGCCAGTCCCAGGACATCGACGGCGCGACATATGCAGCGATCGAAGGGGTGGTGCGCTGGCCATTCCTGGACTTCGGGCAGCCCGGCACGACCAAGCGCGTCACCGCCGTGGACATCGTGGCCAGTGGTGACGTGTCGATCGATGCTGCGCTGGACCAGTCGCAGGATCCGCCGCAGTTCACGCCCATCTCGCGCGTGCTGGCCGACTCGGTGCCGAACCTGATGATCCCGTTTCCGGCAGCGGCGCCTTCGATCATGTTCCAGCTGCGGTTCAATGCGGCCGCGACTTCCACGCTGAGCGCCGCGGGAATCATCATTCCGCCATCATCGGTTCAGTGGTCGCTGAACGCGATGAACGTGTACCTGCAGGATTGCAGGAGCGGCACGTGATGGACGGCAATCCCACGGCGGGCCTGCGGCTGGTGCGCCCCACGGTGATGGACCTGGGCTGGCTGGCCATGCACATGCGCGCCGACGAGATCGCGCAGTACCTGGCGCTGACCGACGCGGACCGCTACGACCCGGACACCGCCGCGCGCGGGTTCGCGGCCATCCCCGGCATCAGCTTCGCGCTGATGGCGCCGGACGGCATGCCGGTGTGCGCGGGCGGCTTCGAGCCGGTGCGCCCCGGCATCTGGCAGACCTGGATGGTGGGCACGGACGACGGCTGGGCGCGCTGGTGGCGCGGCATCACCAAACACACGCGGCGCGTGATGGATGCGGTGCTGGCGCAGCCCGGCACGCGCCGCATCCAGACCAACGCGCTGGCCAGCCGCACCGGGGCGCACGAGTGGTACAGGCGCGGGCTGGGCATGCGGTACGAGGGCCTGTGGCACGCCTTCGGCAAGGGCGGCGAGGACGTGATGTGTTTCGCGCGGACCAGGGGGCAGTGACATGGGCAGCGGATCGAACAGGGCGCAGCAGCAGGCACAGCAGGCCGAGCAGCAGCGGCAGGCGCAGATCGACGCGACCACCGCCGCGGTCAACGCCGCCTACAACAGCCCGGCGCGCGTGCGGCAGATCCAGGATTTCGTGCGCGCGATGCGCGACTACTACGGGCAGGACCTGGACCGGCAGAAGGGCATCAACGACCGCGAGCTGCGCTTTGCGCTGGCGCGCAACGGCGTGACCGGAGGCAGCACGCAGATCGACCAGCAGCGCACCGCCGGCGAGATGTACCAGCGCGGCGTGCTGGACGCCGAGCGGCGCGCGCAGGGCGCCGGCGCGCAGCTGGCCGGGCAGGACCAGCAGACGCGCCTGAACCTGATCTCGATGGCGCAGTCGGGGCTGGACGCCGGCACCGCCGCGCAGCAGGCGGCGAGCGCCATGCGCACCGCGCTGGACAGCGAGCTTGCCGGCGCGCAGGCACAGGGGCTGGGCGACGTGTTTGCCGGCATGGCCAGGCTGTACGACCAGTCGCGGCAGGCCAGGCAGTACCGCCAGGCGTTCGGCACGCCGCTGTACCAGCCGATCCTTTCGTTCGCGCAGCCGCAGGCGCGCACGCCGTTCTACACGTGGGAGCACTGACCATGGGCACCGAGGCACTGTGGGTTCCGCTGGCGATCGGCGCGGCATCGGCCGGCGCCGGCTACATCAACAGCCAGCGCACGGCGCGCCGGCAGGACGAGGCGCTGGCGCAGCAGATCCGCGACCAGGTGGCGGCGCGGCAGGCGGCGGCGCAGCGCGTGGCGCAGACCGTGCAGGAAACCGCCGCATCGGCGCCGGAGCAGGACCGTGCCGGTGCGCTGCAGGGCTATCTGGACGCCCTGCGTGCGCACCGCGCCGCGGCGTCCGGTGCCATGGCGACGCCGGGCGGCACCTCGGCCGCGTTCCAGCAGGACGCGCGCGACGCCGCGGGCGGCGTGCAGGACTACGGCGACCGCGTGGCGGACCTGATGGCGCGCATTGATGCCCCGGCGCTGCAGCGGCAGCGCGAGGGCTTTGCCATCGGCAACCTCGGCGTGGACCTCGCCCGTCTGCGCAGCAAGGCGCAGGGCATGGATTTCCTGAACGAGCTGCGGCTGCGCGGCATCCGCCGCAATCCGTGGCTGGACCTCGCCACCCAGACCGGGCAGTCGGCGGCGTGGACCATGGCCCGGCGCGGCAACGGGGGTGCGTGATGGCCAGCCTGGGCGAACTGATGGCGCAGTGGCAGCCGCAGGCCAACGCCGGCGCGCTGGCGCTGGGCGACCTGCTGGGCGGCGGCCCGGCGCAGCGCGCACGGGATGCCGGCGTGCTGGGCATGGAGCGGCGCGCGCGGCTGGACCAGATCTTCGAGCGGGCGCGCGAGGCGCAGCGGCGCGGCATCGCGCAGGACACGCTGGCGCCGGCGCTGGGCCAGCTGGGCATCGCGCAGCCCGAGGCGGCATCGACGGTGATGCTGAGCGGCATCCCGCTGCGCAACGTGACGGCGGGGCTGGGCGACCTGATCGACCAGAAGCTGACGGAGCACGCGGCGGCACTGGCGGACAGCGGTGACGTGGACGCATTGAACCGGCTCAACGCGGTGCGCGGCGGGAAGCTGATCCCGCGTGCCGATGTGCAGGGCAATGCCGTGATCGACCCCTACCGCGCGCCCGAGGCGCAGACGGTGGCGCTGACGCCGCTGGGCGATGCGATGGCGGGCGCGCAGCGCGCGCAGGCCGGCAAGTACGGCGCCGAGGCCGGCGCCGCGGCGGCGCTGGCGGACAGGCGCCGGGCAGAGACCGCAGAGGTGGGCAAGACCGCATCCGAAAAGCCGGAGCCGGCGGCACCATCCGATGCTGAGGCACTGGCGCAGGCCCGCGCACTGATCGCGCAGGGCAAGGATCCGCGCGTCGTCGCCGCCTACCTGGTGAAGAAGGGCTATCCGCGCGCAGCCGCGCAGCTGGTGGGCAGCAGCGACGCCTACCTGCAGCAGGGCGAAGGGGACTGATGTGGCCGGGCTGTTCGACGATTTCGGGCGCTTCGAGCGCACCGGGACGGTGAACACGGACGGGAGCCGTGCGGCCGGCGGTGCCGGACTGTTCGATGGTTTCGACGCCTTCGAGAAATCGCTGGCCAGGCCCACCGCGCCGAAGCCAGCACCGCAGCGCGGGCTGGGTGACGTGATGGGCGACTACGGCATGGCCGTGTCGCGCGGCGTGGCGCAGGGGCTGTCCGGCATGGGGCGGACCGCGACCCTCTTCGGCGGCATGCCGGCCGCCGCGCTGATCGACACGGTGACGGGCGGGCATGGCGCGGCCGATGCCGTGGGCCGCGCGGTGGACCGCATCGGCAGGTTCCAGCAGGACGTCGGCTATGCGCCGGACGCCAGCACAGGCGAGCGCGTGACCCAGCAGGTGGCCTCGTTCGTGCCGGACCTTGCGGCAATGATGTTCAGCGGCGGGGCGACCGGAATTGCACGTGCAGGGGCAGGCGCTGCAACACGCGGCGCGCTGGCCCGCGGCGCGGGGATTGCGGGCCGTGCGCTGGAGCGTAGCGCCAGGGCCAGCATCATCCCGGCCGCATCGCACGCCGGGCAGACGGCGCAGGACGTGATCGAGGCCGGCGGCACGCCGGCGCAGGCGGGCGAGGCCGCGGCGCTCAGCGCGCTGACCGACGTGGCCGCCAACGCGGTGCCGCTGAGCGTGCCGGGCGGGCTGCTGAAGCGCTCGGCCACCGGCGCCGCCGCGGGCGTGGGCGCGGAACTGGCGCAGAACGCGGCGCTCAATACCGTGCTGCCGGAGGGCGCGAAGCGCGAGAGCACGGGCGAGGGCCTGGCCGCCAACGCCGGCGTGCAGGCGCTGATGGCGGCGCTGCTGGGTCCGCGTGCCGGGCAGTCCATGTGGGGCGAGGCCGCGCCGCGTCGCAGGCCCGGGCCGGTGCCGGAACCGGCACCCGTGCAGCGTGCCGCAAAGCCGCCGCCGCCCGCGCCACCGCCCGCCACCGCGCCGGTGCGCGGCGACGCCACACGCCTGCAGCTGATCGAGGCCTGGCGTGGTGCACGCACCCCGGACGAGAAGGCCGCCGCGGCCGCCGCCATCGCGGCGTTCGATGCGGCCAAGACCGCGCCCACGATGGCAACGCCTGCGCGGCCGGAAGACCTTGGCGATCTGCTGGGTCCGACGGCGCAGCGAACCGACCCCACCCCACCGGCGCCATCGCCACCGCCACCGCCTGCCGGTGCGCCATTGCGCATCGACAATGGCCTGACCCTGCAGAACCGCGACCGCAGCCGGGTGGCCAGTGTGGCGCAGATGCAGGCGATTGCCCGCAATCCGGACCCCGAACGGCTGGGCTTCTCGCGCGACCCGAATACCGGCGCGCCGATGGTGTCGGCGTCAGGTGGCCAGTTGCCGGAGGGCGCCGCCCAGGGGCGCGAGGACTACGTGAAGCTGGCCGACGGCCGCCGCATCCCGGTGCGCTATGCCGTGATCGAGGCCGACGCGGTACAGGCCTCGCACGATGCCGACGGCGCCGTGAACCCGGCCTATGCGGACGCCGCGCTGCGCGCGCTGAACAACGGCCGCACGGCGGGCCTGCAGGCGGCTTGGCGCGCGGGCCGTGCGGGGAACTACCGGCAGGGCATCCTGGCCGACGCCGCGACGCACGGCGTGGACCCGCAGGCCATCGCCGGCATGCGCAGCCCCGTGCTGGTGCGCGTGTACGACCGCGCCCACGACAGCGGCGACATGGCCGCCGCCAGCAATGCGGGCGCGCAGCTGGGCCTGTCGCCGGTGGAGCGCGCCACCACCGACGCACGCGCGCTGCCGGCGCTGGACGGCCTGGGCCTGGGCGAGGACGGCAGCATCCTGCCGGCCGCGAACCGCGGTTTCTTCCGCGCGTGGTTCCACAATCTCGGGCCGAACGAGGCCGCGCAGATGGTGGACGCGCGCGGCGAGCCGAACGCCGCGGCCCTGCAGCGGCTGCACGCGGCGGTCATCGCACGCGCCTACGGTGACGACCGGCTGCTGTCGGCGATGGTGGAAGACCTGCATCCGGAGAGCCGCAACGTGCTGTCCGCCATGCGGATGGCGGCGCCGGCGCTGGCCCGGCTGGAACGCAGCGGGCCACTGGGCAACCTGCCAGGGGTGGTGGCCGACGCTTTCGAACTGCTGCGGGAAGCGGCGCGCCGCGGCCTGCGCATGGACGAGTTCATCGCCCAGCGCGATCTGTTTGGCAGGAACACGCAGGCCGAGTCGATGGCGCGCTTCTACGCGGACAACGCGCGCGCGCCGCGCCGCATCGCCGATGCGCTGCGTGCGGCGGCGGAGTTTGCCGAGCGCGCGGAGAAGGGCGCCGCCAACGAGAGCCTGTTCGGCGCCGCTCCCGCATCGACCATCGACGATGCGCTACGCTACGCCAACGAATGGCTGAGGGCCGCACATGGCGACCAGGCGCGCGGATTCGATCTCGGTGCCGATGCTCGACGCATTGCTGAACCTGGGGGTGGCGGTGGCCAACGCGAAGGACGTGCCGGGCGAGCCGCCGCTGGTGCTGCCGCCGGAGGTGAAGGCGCGGATCGAGGCGGCACGGGCGCAGGCTTCGGCCTCGACGGCGGCCGTGCCGAAGGGCCGCCCGCCGAGGTAGGCCGGGCACCGGAATCGGGCAGCCTATTTGCGCCGCCGACGCCGCGCGAGCAGCTGCACGCCGAGGCTGAACGCCGCGACGCGGCACGCAACGGCACCGGCCAACCCGGCCGCAAGGACATGCTGGCCGGCGGCGGTGACCTGTTTGCCGGGCCACGCCCGCAGCAGGCGGACATTGGTAGCATCGGCACCCTGGGCCCGGATGGTGCGCACTATGGAAACACCCGTCCCTTACCGGATACGGCGCAACGTGCTGGCGGTGAACTTCCGCAAGCCGATGACGCTGGACGGTCCTTCCTGCAGCCCGAGCCAGGACAGCTGGAACTGTACTTCCCGGCGCAGCGTGGCGACGGTGGCGACTCTGCCGCGAGGGCGATCCGCAAGGAAACGCTGAGCGCGGTCAGGCGCGAGCTGGCCGCCGGCGGCGATGCTTCGCCTGGCGGGCGCCGCGGGACGGCAGCGCAAGCCGCTGCGTCCGGCACGGCCGGACTCCGGCGGCGCGTGCGGCTGGTGCGCACGGGCGAGTTTTCCAGCGGCATCGCGCGCGTGCACAGTGCCGCGGACGCCGCGCACATCATCGCGCCGCTGCGCAAGAGCCCGCAGGAACAGCTGCTGCTGCTGGTCGTGGACGGCGACGGCGCCCCGCTGGCGGTAGCGCGGCATTCCATGGGTTCGCTGGATGCGTCCATCGCAGTTCCTGGGCTGATGGCGAGCACGGTCGCCGCCGTGCCCGGCGCGCGCGGCGTGTACTTCGCGCACAATCATCCGTCTGGCCGGATGGAGCCGAGCGCTGCGGATCGGCAGATCGAGCAACGGTTCGCGGCACTGCTGAATGGCTCCGGCATCGAGCTGCGCGGATCGGTCATCGTGGTGCCCGGCTCCAGGAAGTTCGTGCATTTCCAGGAAGGCGTCAGCGACATCACGACGGCGCCACGCGGCGCAGTTGAAGTGCCGCGCGTCGAACGGCAGTTCGCCAAGGTGTCCACGGGCGCTGGTGAGAGCGGCACGATTCCGCTGCCCAAGGGATTGCTGGATAGCCCGGCGCAGGCCCGGCAGGCGGTGGGCCGCATCATGGACAGCGGAACGCCCGAGGGCCTTCTGCTGCTGGACAACCAGCACAGGCCGCTCGGCGTGTATCCGATGGGCACAGAGAACATGGCCAAGCTGCGCACCGGCGACGTGCGCACGTCCATGGTGCCCGTGCTGCGCGCACTGCACGAGAGCAACGCCAGCGCCGCGGTCATTTTCAGCAACGATCCGCTGGAGCTGGGCAGCATGCGCAATCTGGGCAGCGCGCTGGCCGATGCCGAAGTGCGCGTGCTGGACATCATGTACCGGACCGGGGATGGCATCGTCCACTCCGTATCTGAAAGCGATCGAGGCCTGACCGGTCGCGGTATGACGCGCCTGGATGGGCGTCCATTCCTGAGCCGGCGCAAAGCGCAGGATGGCACCGGGCAGGCGTCGCTTGCCGATCGCCGTGACCAGCGCCATGCTGGACGCAGCGAACCGACCGCACACGGGAACCAGACTGGTGAAACGCAAGGATCCGGAATCCCCGCCGGGCTGCCTGCCCGGCAGACCGAAGCCAGCCGACAGCTCGCCGCCAGCCTCAACCGCTGGCGCGCGTCCGTGGGCCATACCGACGCCATGCGTTTCCGGGAAGTCCCTCGGGATGTGCTGCCCGACGCTCTGGATCGAGCGCTCCGAGAACTCGAATCCGCCAGCGGAACACGGATCAGCATTGTCCGCAACCTGACGCCGGAGGCCGACACCTGGAACGGCCTGACCTTCCGCAAGCAGGGGCGCATCTTCGTGGATGAGCGGGCCGACGCGCCGGCGGTGGTGGTGGTGGCCCACGAGTTCACGCACAACCTGCGCCAGCAGGCGCCTGATCTCTATGCCGCGCTGGAAGCCGAAGTGCGCCGTCAGGGGCGGCTGCCGGAATGGCAGGCCGAGCTGGAGCGCCGGACCCATGGCGAGCGGGTGGACCGTGATCTGGCTGCCGAGGAACTGACGGCGAACGCGGTCGGCGATGCCATGGGCGACCGCGCCTTCCTGCAGCGCCTGGCCGAGCGCTCACCCGAAATCTTTCGCCGGGTGGCCAAGGCGTTCATGGACTTCCTCGATGGTCTGCTGGCCAGGCTGGGCCGCACGCGCGACCTGGGCAGCAACCGCTATCTGCAGGACGTGCGGCGCTTCCGCGACACGCTGCTGGACGTGCTGAACCAGTACGAGCAGCGCCGGGCTGCCGGACTGCCGGAAGCAGCGCCTGGCGATGTCGGCGCCAGCGAGATGCGTTTCGACCATGGCGGCGCAGGCCCGACCAGCACACCGGAGTTCCGCCGCTGGTTCGGCGACAGCAAGGCCATGGACGCGCAGGGCAATCCGCTGACGGTCTACCACGGCACCGGCAGCGGGTTCTGGGCATTCGACAACGGCCGCCTGTCCGGCAACACCGGGCACATGACTTCGGCGCTGGGGCACTTCTTTGCCGAGGACCGCGCCAAGGCCGCGCGCTATGCCGAGAAGGCGGCGGACTACGTACCAGCCGACCAGCGCGTGATCGACGCGCAGCTGAGCATCCAGAACCCGAAGCGCATGACGCTGGCCGAACTGCAGGCGATCGACAGCTTCGACGAAGCGCGCGCACTGCGCCGCCGGCTGGAGCGTGAGGGGTACGACGGCATCCATCTGCCCGACATCGGGCAGTGGGTGGCGTTCGAGCCGACGCAGATCAAGAGCGCCAGCGGGAACCGCGGCACGTTTGATCCGGAGAACCCGGACATGCGCTTCAGCCGCAGCGCGATGAAGTCGGTGGAGGCCAACGAGCGCCGCGGCACCGAGGCCATGACGCGCGTGCTGCTGGACCGTACCGACGCCCACCGCGCGATGTACCGCACGGGGCTGGGCTGGGTGGATTTCGTGTGGGGCAGCACGGGTGGTGAAACTGCCGCGAGCGGCGCGGTTCGCCCCGGCAAGGGCATTGCGCATCTGATCGGCCAGCGCATGCGCAAGGACGGGATGACGCGCGATGAGGCCGGGCGCCTGGCGCAGCGCACGGTGAACGTGATCGCGCGCGGCGAAGAAGTGCGGCGCACGGAAATCGGTGGCACCTTGCGCGCCGCAATTACACTTGCGGGGGATACAGCGGTACTGGTGCGACAGCCAGGCTCGAACTCATGGCTGCTGACTGGCTGGGAAGAAGGCGCTCCCGGTGTCTCTGGCGCGGGGTACGGCGCATCCAGGACTACGCTCGCCGAACCTATGCGTTCTCGTTCCGACGAGGGAGCGGGGGCCGATGCGATGATCCCACCGCCCGACGACGCTGGCAACGGACCGCTGTTCAGCCGGCGCGCGCCTGATGCGCCGGATCTTGCCGGCGACAGCCGCACGGACCTCGCGCGCATGGCGGCATCCGAGGCGCGCCGGCAGGCCGAGGCGGGCCGCGCGGCGGTGCTGGGCCAGCTGGCCGCCCGCGGCTACCGGCTGGGCGCGCCGGGCTGGCAGGCCGATACGGGCCGCTGGGTGGGCGTGCGCGGTGCGCTGCACGACGCGCGGGTGGCGCTGCAGGACAAGATGCTGGCGCTGCGGGACGCGCAGCAGGACATCGAGCGCTTTGCAGGCGACGTGCTGCCGGATGCGATGGACGCCTACCGGCTGGAAAACCTGATGCACGGCCGTGTGGCCGACCGCATCAAGGCGATCGAGCACGATTTCATCGGGCCGCTGCAGCGGCGCATGCGCAACCTGGGCGTGAGCGTCGCGCAGCTGGAGGACATGCTGCTGGCGCGGCATGCGCCGGAGCGCAACGCGCGCATCGCGGAGATCAACCCGGCACTGCCGGACGGCGGCGCGGGCATCAGCACGGTGGACGCGCAGGCGGTGCTGGACGGGCGCCTGGCCGGGCCGTACTCGGGCAAGGTGATGGACGCGGCGACGCGCGCGAAGCTGGTGCACCTGGCCGGCATGGTGGACCGGCTGCGCGCCGGCACCCTGCAGGAACTGCTGGACTCGGGCCAGATCACGCAGCCGCTGCACGACGCGCTGCTGGACACCTACCACTACTACGTGCCGCTGCGCGGGCGCGGCGATGGTCTGGACGCGGACCTTGGCCACGGCACCGGGCGCGGCGCGTCGGCCACGCGCCAGAACCTCCGCCGCGCGCTGGGCCGCGGCGAGGGCAACCTGCCCGGGGACATCCTGGGCGAGATGATCGGCGATGCGCAGCGCGCCGCGCTGGGCGCCGAGAAGGCGCGCGTGGGACGCGCCCTGCTGCGGCTGGCCAGCGAACACCCCAACGAGGCCGCGTGGACGGTGGAGCCGGCCGACCTGGAGTGGAAGTTCAACGAGACGACCGGCGAGGCGTACCTCGGCCCGCGCAACCGCGCCGAGGACATGGACCGCACGCTGCTGGTGAACGAGGGCGGCACGCTGTACCGCGTGCGCTTCAACGACGCGCGGCTGGCCAGGGCCGTGCTGAACCTCGGCGCGCGCGACCTGAACGCGCTTTCGCGCGTGCTGGGGCCGGTGATGCGCTACCTGTCGGCGACGCTGACCAGCTACAACCCGGGTTTCGTGCCGGTGAACATGGTGCGCGACCTCGGGCTGGGGCTGTCGGGCCTGGCCGCCGAGCACGGCCCTGCCGTGATGGCGGATGCACTGCGCGCCTACCCGGCGGCGATGCGGGCGGCGTTCCGTGACTTCAGGCACCGCGCCGGCGACGCGGATGTGCCGGATGCGCGCAAGAGCATGGAGGACTGGGCGCGCGAGTTCGCGGAAGCGGGCGGGCAGACCGGCATCGCGGTGATCCCCGACGTGGAGAGCATCGGCCGGGATCTTGCGCGGGGCGCGCAGGACTGGCGCACGTTGCTGGCGCGCGGCCACGTGCTGAGCGCGGCGGCGCGCCCGCTGGCGCCGGTGGCGCGTGCGGTGGAGCGCATCAACGTGGCCGTGGAGAACGCGCTGCGGCTGTCGGCCTACGTGGCGCTGCGCAGGACCGGCAGGACGCGCGAACAGGCCGCCGGGTACGCCAAGAACATCACGGTGAACTTCAACCGCAAGGGCGCGTTCGGCCAGGCGGCCAACGCGCTGTACCTGTTCTTCAACGCCAGCGTGCAGGGCGTGCACCGCGTGGGCACCCTGATCCGCGACAACCCCGGGACCGTCGGCACCGGCATGGCCGCGCTGGCGGGCCTGCAGGCCACGTTCGCGCTGGCGCTGATGGACGACGAGGACCGGCAGGGCCTGAGCACGTGGGAGACCATCCCCGCCTGGCGCAAGCAGACGAGCCTGATCATCCCGGCGCCGTGGTCGCAGGACGGCTATTTCGCGCTGCCGCTGCCCTACGGGTTCAACTGGTTCGGCTACGCGGGCGGGCGCATCGCGCAGGCCGCGGCCGGGCGTGACCGCGAGCGCGCCAGTGTGGTGGTGGACCTCGCGCAGGGCGCGGTGCGCGCGTTCTCGCCGCTGCCGCTGGACGAGGGCCTGCAGGGTGCCGCGCCGTTCGTGGTGGCCAAGGCCATGCAGCTGGCCGGCAACCGCGATGACCTCGGGCGGCCGATCGCAAAGGACGGCGGCTTCGACCGCTTCGATGTACCGAAGGCTGCCACCGGGCGCGCCGACACGCCGCAGGTGTACAGGCAGGCCGCGTGGGCGCTGAACCGCATCGGCGGCGGCGACGACTTCACGCCGCCGGTGTACATGAGCAGCCTGACCGACGTGGCCCCCGAGCAGCTGGAATGGCTGGTCACGACCGCGCTGGGCGGCCTGGGCGGCACCGCCAGCCGCGGGCTGCGGTTCGGGGAAGGCCTGCGCGCGGGATCGTTCCGGGGTGTGGCCGACGCGCTGAGCCAGGCGCCGGTGGTGTCGTCGTTCGGCATCGAGGGCAACCGCAAGGCGGCGGTGGCGCAGGACTTCTACGGCCAGCGCGACGCCTTCGAGCGCGGCCTTGCGCGGCTGCGCGCGGCCTGGGTGGCGGACGGCGTGGACGGGTTCAGGGCGGAGCGCGCCCGGCTGGGGACCGGGTTCGCCGGCGTGAAGCTGGCGCGCTACACCGGGCTGTCGCGCGATGGCAGCAGGGTGCCAGGCGACGTGCGCGTGACCAGCGCCGGGTCGCCGGTGCTGGTGGCGGCCCCCGGGTCGGTCTTCGCGGCGCACAGGGACGCGGTGGCCGCCGCGGGCGGGATGACGCGCGCGATCCAGCGCCTGCGCGGCGATGACCCGATGACGGTGGGCGAGGTGATCGCGCTGGCCGCGGGCGACGGCAACCGGCGCAAGGCCGCCGAGGCGATTGAGGCGGCGGAGCTGCCGCGCAGCGGGCAGGCCGACGCCGTGCTGCGCCGCCGTGCGCTGGACTATCTGCAGCAGCGCCGGCAGGAACTGCAGGGGCACTACCTGCAGCGCGCGCGCGATGACCGGCGTGGCTTGATCCAGCGCGACGGCAAGGCAGCATGACGCCATGTGGATGCCGGGCGCCATCAGACCCTACCTGGCCGGCGCGGCCGCGCTGGCGGTTGCGGCCGCCACGCTGGGCTACGGCAGCCTGCGCTGGCAGGCCGGCTACGTGCGTGGGTCCGCCGCGCTGGATCAGGTGATGCGGCGGGCATCCGATGCCGAATCCGATGTGGCCCGGCTGGCACGGGCGCTGGACGAGGCCAGCCGGCTGGCCGCCGCTGAACGCGCCAGCGCCGAGGCCGCACGCGCTGCCGCACGCGCCGCCGCCGCACGCGCCGCGCAGGACCGCCAGCACGCCGATGCCGAGGCGGCGGCCTGGCGCGCGAAGTTCGACGAGGCCACGCGCGCGCCATCGTGCCGCGTCCTGATGGAGACGAAGCTGTGCGGCGTCACGTCCTACTAGCTGCGGGCATGGCCGCGCTGGCGGGCTGCGCAGGCACGCCGCCGCGTACCGTCGCGCCCGAGGTGGTGCGGGTGCCGGTGACGCGCTACGTGCCGATCCCCGGGGCGCTGACCGCGCCGTGCCCGATCGCCGGACCGAAAGACATGACCGTGGGCGAGGCGGTGCGGATCGCCCGCGAGCGCCGGCGCGCGCTGGAAGCCTGCAACGCGCAGCTGCGGCAGATCCGGGCCATGCAGGGCTCGCCGGCGGATGAGGGGCTGCACCCATGAGACGACTCCCGGAAGACCTGTTCCGCATGGCGCCCTGGGGCGCGGCCGCTCTGCTGCTGCTGGCCGCTGTCGGCGGGATGGCGCCGCAGCAGCTGGGCGTGGTGCTGTACAAGCTCGCGCTGATCACGACCGCAGCGTGGACCGGCTACTGGATCGACCGCAGCCTGTTTCCGTACGGGCGGCCGGACCGGATCGACGCGCAGCTGGCCTCGATGGCGGCACTGCGTCGTGCCATCGTGATCGCCGCCTGCGTCATCGGCGTCAGCATCGGGCTGTGACGATGCGCGCGGCCGCTCTCGCCGTCCTGCTGGTTGCCGCGAGCATGGTCTGCGCGCACGGCGCCGCGCCGCGCGCGGCCATGCCTTACCGGGACACGCTGATCCGCACGGCGCGCGTGGTGTGGGGACTGGACGCGCCGGTGGCGACCTTCGCCGGCCAGGTGCAGCAGGAGAGCGGCTGGAACCCGGCGGCGCGCTCATCCGCCGGCGCCACCGGCATGGCGCAGTTCATGCCGGCGACGGCGGCATGGATCTGCGGCGCGTACCCCGGACTGCCGGCCGGCTGCGACACCCTCAGCCCGGCCTGGGCGCTGCGGGCGCTGGTGACCTACGACCGGCACCTGTACGTGCGGACGCCGCCCGGAACGAACTGCGGGCGCATGTGGGCGGCCCTGCGCGGCTACAACGGCGGGCTGGGCCACTGGCTTGCGGAATGGCGCGCCGCCGGACGCCCGCAGGATCTGCGCGCCGCCGATGCGGCCTGCGGAAAGGCCCGCCGCGCCAGGCGCTTCTGCGCCGAGAACCTTGGATACCCGCGCCGCATCATCGGGCGCTGGCAGCCGCTGTTTGCCGCATGGGGGCCGGGCGCCTGCGCGCGCCCGGAATAGCGTGACCGTGCAGACCGGAGAACGCAGGGTGAGCGAGAAACGCGCGGGCATCGAGCGGCACGTGCAGACGATCATGGTCGGGCTGATCACGGCGGGCATCCTGTGGATGGCCACGTCGGTGTGGAGCACGGGCACGGTGGTGGCGCGGATGGACGAGCGCGTCAACGGCATCGCCGCGCAGATGCGGCAGCTGTCCGACGCGGTGCGCAGCGCCTCCGATACCGCGATGCCGCGCAGCGAGGCGCGCCAGCGGTTCGGAGACGTCGAACGCCGGCTCGACAACATCGAGAAGTCCGACGCGGAGCAGGCGCGCGAACTGGCCAGGCTGGCGGGGGGCAGGGTGCGGTGAAGGTGCGCGTACCTGTTGCCGGAACCATCGGCCGCGCGGTGGACGTGCCACGGCACGCGGTGGACGGCGCGACCGTCGGCGTGAACCTGCGCTGGCCGGATGGCGCGCTGGTGAAGGAATCCGATCTGCGCGCCCTCGCCGGCACGGGCGGCGGATCGGCGGGAACCGGAGCCAGACCGATCCCGTGGAAGCTGGTGCTGGAAGTGCCAGCGAACGTGCAGGCGGTGGCCGCGCTGGCAGGCGCCGGGCTGGTGACGCGACGTGCGAATGGCGACTGGACCGTGCGCGCGATTGTGTCGAGCGACGGCAGCATTGCCATCACCAGCCCGGACGGCGGCGCCGGCAATGTGGATCTGGTGCTGTCCGATGTGCCTGACTCCGGCCTGGGTGCGCTGCTGGCGATCCAGCGCGATGCCAAGGGCCGCGTGACTGGCACGCGCGCGCCCACTACCGATGACCTGCCGCAAGGCGTCACGAACCGCTACCAGCACGATTACCTGCATACGCAGGCCACCGCGGCAGACACCTGGTCGGTCGCGCACAACCTCGGGCACGAGCCCATTGTCGCGGTGCGCACGCAGGGCGGCGCCGACATCGAGGCCGCCGTGACCCATCTGTCCGCCAACAACCTCGTCATCAACCTTTCCGCTCCGCTCGCGGGCTTCGCGCGCTGCATCTGAGGACACCACCATGGCCAAGCAGGTATTCACCGATCTCAACTTCAACGGCGGCGCCAAGGTCACGGGCCTGCCCGCGCCAACCGCTGCCAGCGACGCCGCCACCAAGGGCTATGCCGACAGCCTGATCGAAGGCCTGGCCTGGAAGGATGATGTTGTCGTTTCCACGCAGGCGAACATCAACCTGGCCAGCCCCGGCACCGCGATCGACGGCGTGACCATGGCGGTCGGCGACCGCGTGCTGGTGCGGGCGCAGACGGCCGCCGCGGAGAACGGCATCTACATCTGGAACGGATCGGCCACGGCCATGGGGCGCGCGCCGGATGCCAACGCCAGCGCCGAGTTCAACAACGCGGTGGTGTCGGTGAACAGCGGCACCAGCGCTGGCACGACCTGGCGTTGCACGACGCTCAACCCGGTGCTGGGCACCGATGCGATCACGTTCACCGGTTTCGTCGCGGGCGCCCCGCCAGCCAGCGAAACGACGGCGGGCATCGCCGAAATCGCCACGCAGGCGGAAACGGACGCGGGCACGGACGACCTGCGCATGGTGACCCCGCTGAAGCTTGCCAGCTGGGCAGGCCGGGTGCGCAAGTTTGCCGCGAGCATCGGCGATGGCACGGCGACGCAGTACGACGTGACCCACAACCTGGGCACGCTGGATGTTCAGGTGACCGTATACCGCAACTCCTCGCCCTATGATGAGGTGATCGTCGATGTGCAGCGCCTGAGCGTGAACGCGGTGCGCCTCGTTTTCGCCGGCGCGCCGGCGCTGAACCAGTACCGCGCGGTGGTGATGGGGTGATGCGATGGGGCGCCAGAGCCTGACGCCGATCGTGCTGCCGGCCAACCCGGCCAGCGGCATGGAGGCCACGACGAAGAACTACGTGGATGCCGGGCTGGCGGGCAAGGCCGCCGCATCGCACACGCACGCGCCGGCGACCGGCAGCACCTCCGGATTCATGGGCGCATCGGACAAGTCGAAGCTGGACGGCATTGCCAGCGGCGCGACCAGTACCCCGCTTGCCAGCACCGCGCCGGCCGCCCTCGGGTCCAGCGCCAGCGTCGGAACGGCTGCATCCGCCGCGCGCGCGGACCATGTGCACCCGCTGCCGACCGCCGCCCAGGTCGGCGCCGCGGCCGCATCGCACACGCACGCGCTGGCGTCGCTCGGCATCTATGTGCAGTCGAGTGACCCCGGGGCCGTGAGTGACGGCAGCCTGTGGATCTGGTGAGCGGCGATGACCTTCTCGATCCGCAGGTTCGGCGCATGGGCCACGCCCGGCACGGTGAAGCGCCGCAGCGGAGGCGGCTGGGTCGGCGTGACCAGCATCAGGCGCCGCAGCGGCGGCACGTGGGTGACGGTGTGGAGCGCGTTCAGCGCCACCGCATCGCCGTCAACGCTGTTCGGCACGACCAAGGTGAACGGCGCGCGCGCGCAGACGAGTTCGCCGTCCACTGTCACCGTCTCGGGTGGCAGCGGCACCGTCGCGTACAGCTGGGAGTTCGTGAGCGGCGACACCGTGATCACCCCGAACACGCCCGCGTCAGCCTCGACGTACTTCGGCGGCAAGGTCGGCGTGCTCAATCCGGACCGGTCTGCCGTGTACCGCTGCAGGGTCACCAACGGCGACGGAAGCGTCACCTACACCAACAACGTCAGCATCAGCCTGGCCTACGTGAGCGGCACGTAGGTCCGGTTACAGCCTGAAAAGCTCCTGCCGGTCCTGTGCGACGCCATCGGCAGTCAGGCTCCATTTGCCCACACCATGCATCGTGTCGCGCACGGCGAAGTCGGCTGCGTGCCAAGTGATGAGGTTCACCAAAACCTTATAGTGCCTGAGACCACACAGAATGCCTGGACCGCTTTCGTCAATAAGGAGGACGCCGGATGGTGGATTGCTGACTTCTGCGCGGTCTTCAATGCGCTCAAGGGGATCATTGAGCAGAATGCGGAGGCCTTCTGGTTTGATGGCAATGCCGTCGATCTGGGTTCTGAAATCGAGCAGCGCAGCCTTGACGTCGCCTTCCCTGTCGGTCAGATGAAGCAAGCGTTTCTGCGGAGGTTGTCCTGCTGTGACGACCACAGAGAGGCCATCGCCGTTCAGCACAAAAGTGCCCGCCTCCACCTCGTCAGGCCTGATGAAATTGCACTTCATCGATGCCGGTTCGAGCATGAGTTTCATGATCCTGTCCTCGGGGGCGCCAGTGCCCGCGCGCCGGTTGGCTTGACGCCGGCACAGGCCTGCACCTGGCTTCGCGGGCAGGGCCATCATGGTGCTGCGCGTGCAGTCGGGCAAGCGGCGCACCGCAACGCGCGGTGTAGGACTTCGCCCACACTGGCGCAGGGGCTAGGCTGTGCGGCGCTGTGAGCCGCGGGAGCCAGGATGAAGCCGGTGCAGCGGGTGCTTCGAGTCTTGCGGGAGTGGCGTGCCACGCTGACGGCCGCGCACGTGCTTGCATGGCTGTTCGGGGCCGCCGTGGGGCTTGCGGCTGCGGCTGCGCTCGGCCGGGCGGGTGGCGAGACGGTTGTGGAGGCAATCGGCACGCTGATCGGCGCGGCGATCCCGGTAGCCGGGGCGGCGTGGATCGCAACCAGCGCGGATCGGCGCGAGCACAATGCGCGGCTGGCGGCGCTGCGGACGGCGTTTGAACCTGTTGCTGCCTTGGCGAAAGACCTCCGGGATGCCACGCATGGCGCCGACGAACGGCGTCTTGAGTCGATGCCGCCTCTCGATGGGCGCGTTGAACGGCTGCGCGGTGAGATCGAGGACATCGGCTGGATCGGAGAGTTGATCGACAGCAGGGATGTGGATGCACGGCTCGCGTGGGTACGGATGCAGAAGGCCGGCAGCCAACTGGGGTCGGGATTTGATCTGCCGAAGGCGGATCCTGCCAGCGCCCAACGTGCTGCGCCTTTCATCGCCAATCAGCGGGTGCGGCTTGCGCGGCTCGCGGCGGAAATCATCGAGCACTGCACGGTCATCTGTGGACGCCGGAAGCTGCGCTGATGGGGGCATGGGGTTGTCTCTTATCGCACAGTGGGGCACGCTGCAATGCGGGTTTCAGCGGGTGCAGCATCGACAGATACGAGACATGCACACGCATCGCAACGCCATGATTGTGCTGCGGAATCCTCCGGTATCATGGCTTGACTGTTAATCAGGGGGTCGTAGGTTCGAGTCCTACTTCGGGCGCCAATTACGGCTGCGGCACGTCCAGACCTCAGAAACGTCAAAAACTGTGACGCGGTGTGAACAT
>JAJZEC010000033.1 GCA_021805825.1 Pseudomonadota bacterium | reverse complement strand
CGAACAAACCCCAAAACCCGGCAAAATAAGGCCCTTCAACAGGGTCGTTCGAGACCCCTCTCGGCACCGGCTCCACTGGCCGATATATGCCGACTCCGGGTGGCCGGATTACGCCGACTCGTGACAGGCGCCGATGGGCTGGACGTGCCCGGCTGGGCCATCGAGTGCAAGCGGTGCGAGCGCCTGGAGCTTGCCGCGTGGTGGGCGCAGGCCATGCGCCAGGCCAGGGCCACGGCGCGCAAGCCGGTGCTGTTCTACCGGCAATCGCGCCAGCCTTGGCTAGCAATCGTGGACGCGGCCGAATTGGCGCCGACCGTGTTCGAACCGGGCCGCGAAACTGCGACCCTTCGACTGGAGGCCGCCGCGCAGTTGATGCGCTCAAGCCTTATCAACCCGACCGGAGGCACTGAACATGCCAGCTAGCAAGAGCAAGGGAACGAAAACAGCAGCAGGCACGCCGCCGACCAATGAGCCGGAGCGCGAGAGACTGACCGCGCATCAAATCCTGAATCGGCCTACCGTTATGGGACTGGTAGCGACCAAGGCCGC
Organism: Pseudomonadota bacterium; assembly: GCA_021805825.1. GTDB lineage: Bacteria > Pseudomonadota > Gammaproteobacteria > Burkholderiales > Burkholderiaceae_C > Thiomonas_A. Next base: position 42,051 of record JAJZEC010000033.1, on the reverse strand, counting down.
CGCCGGGACGTTGTTTGGCGAGGTTGACGACGTGGAACTGCTGGCCGGAACCATGCGGCAGTTGGAGGCGATAAAGGCCGGCGACCTGGCACCTGTCGAGGCCATGCTGTACGCGCAGGCCAAGGCCCTGGAGGCCCTGTTTACGCGCCTGCTGCATCGGGGGATGGGCTGCGAGAACATCGCGCCGTTTCAGGCCAATATGGCGATGGCGCTGAAGGCGCAGGCACAGTGCCGTGCAACCCTGCAGACGCTGGTAGAGGCCAAGCAGCCGCGCGCCGTGGCATTCGTGAAACAGGCCAACATCGCACAGCAACAACAGGTCAATAACAGTTCACCGCCGCCCCACGCGCACGCGGGAGAAAGTCCGAAGCCAGCAAACGAACTATTGGAGGACGCGACCCATGAGCAGCAGCAACGGATGGTCCCCGGAGCGACGGCAGCGCCAGCGCGAGGCAATCCAGCGGTGGAAACCGTGGGAGCAATCAACCGGGCCGCGGACGGAGCGAGGCAAGGCAGCCGCAGCAGCGAATAGCCGCAAGCATGGGATGTTCGACGCGCGCAGCCGCGACCTGATGCGCGCCCTTCATGAGCTACTGCGGGAGCAGCGCGATGCGCTCAAGAGGCTATGAGTCCTATCCAGCCTTGCGCCGAGCCGCGGGTATCGTGCATCGTCGCCGCGGCACTATCCCCTTGGCGGACGCCAGAAGCTGCCACCTAGGATGTAGCTGATGGCCCAAGCGGCGAGGCCGGCCGCTGCCGGCACACTTCCAAGTAGGAGCAATGTCTCGGACCCGTTATCGGCTCGCCCCATGGCACTTAGTTGTGCGGATATGGCGCCGTCCCTGGCTTGGAGCTTGGTGTAGGTTCGCTGTATGTCCACCGGAGCGTTGTGCAAGGAGCCGTCGTCATCCGCTGCAATCAGCGCGAACACATTGGCGGGTGACGTTGCCGGTCCGGCAGAAGCAGCGGCATAACGCTTTGCGATTGCCGCTTCCCTGCTCTGAATGCTGGCTTGTTCGGCCCTCAGCGTTGACGCGCCGGCCGTTTGGCCTGCAAGCAGTGCGGAGCGTGCCAGGAGAAGCCCCGCCACGAGGAGCAGTAACGTTCCAAGCCACCAGACAACCCGCCCCAATCGCTTGAGCATGGTTCCCCCTGTGTAGCGAGACGCGGGACGTTGCCCATCGCCTCCCGCTTGAGCGTAACAAGGGCCTATGCACCTGTCACGTAGAGGCCTGTGGGCATTCCTAAGCAAAACCTACACAGTGCCTACATGAGCGACGCGAGGGCGCCAGAAAGCACAACGGCTTAGGGGTGAAATCGCATAAGTCTTTGTTTTTACTGGTGGGCCCTGCGGGGCTCGAACCCGCAACCAACGGATTATGAGTCCGCTGCTCTGACCATTGAGCTAAGGGCCCGGCGGGCTGGCGCGTCCGGCAAGCGGCGGATTCTAGCGTTGGTGTCCGGGGCTTCACCTGGCGTCGGCGCCGGGGCGGCGACGCGCGGGCATACTGCGCCGATGTGCTGGCACGGGCGCCGAGGAGCCACCCTGGTCGAATCCCTGGTCGGGCTGGCGCTGGTCGCGGTCTGCCTGACGCTGGCTCTTCCGGCGTCCAGGCAGGCGCTGCAGCGGCACCGGGTGCGCGCGGCCACCCAGGCGCTGCGCGACGCGCTGCAACTGGCGCGCATGCACGCGCTGCACGGCGCTGGGGCGGCCTGGGTGTGCCCGGGCCGGCAGGCCTGCGCGGCCGGCGCCCGCTGGGAGCAGGGCTGGGTGGTGCTGGCGGAGGATGCGCGGGGCGCCGCAGGCCGGCGCCTGCTGCTGGTGCAGGGTGCATGGCCGGGGCTGCGCATCGATGCCGACGACGCGCTGCGCGAAGGGGTCGGCTTCACCGCCGGCGGTTGGCCGCGGCGCGCGGGCGGCGCACTGCTGATGGGAAGCTGGCACATCTGCCCGCTGCGCGGCGGGGCGGGGCGTGAACTGGTTCTCGGCGCGGGCGGAACGCTGCGCCAGCGCGCGTTGCCGGTGGCCTCGGGATGCCAAGTATCGAAGGAGCCGCAGCCGATGGCGCGCGGCACTCAGCGCTGGCTCAGGGTGTTGCCCACCAGCTTGGCGGTGATGTCCACGATGCGGATCATGCGGTCGTAGGGCATGCGCGTCGGGCCGATCACACCGAGGGTTCCGACCACCTGGCCGTCGACTTCGTAGGGCGAGGTGATCACCGACAGTTCCTCGAAGGGCACCGCTTCGCTTTCGCCGCCGATGTAGATATGCACCCCGGTGGAGCGCTCCGAGCTCTCGAGGAGTCGGAGCAGCAGGGACTTCTGCTCGAACAGGTCGAACAGCCTGCGCAGCCCGGTCAGGTTGCCGGACAGGTCGTCGACCTTGAGCAGCTGCTGCTGCCCGGAAATCACGAGTTGTTCCTGCTGCTCGGCGGCAGCCTGGGTGGCGGCGCTGACCGCCGCCTGCATCAGGGACACGATCTCGCCGCGCAGATGCTCCACCTCTCCGCGCAACTGTCCGGCCATCTGCTCGAAACTCAGGCCGCTGCAATGGGCGTTGAGGTAGTTCGCGGCCTCGGTCAGCTGGCCCTGCGTGTAGGGGTAGGCGGACGTGATGATGCGGTTCTGCACGTCTCCGGCGGAGTCGACCAGGATGACCAGGATGCGCTGTTCGGACAGTCGCAGGAACTCCACGTGCAGGAATCCGGCGTCGCGCCGCGGGGCGACCACGACGCCGACAAAATGCGACAGGCTCGACAGCAGGCGCGCAGCGTTGGTGATCACCTTCTGCGGTTCGATGCCCGACAGTTCGGAGCGGAAGCGCTGCTCGAGCTGCATGCTGTCGTCGATCGGCCGCGCGGTCAGCATGGTGTCGACGAACAGCCGGTAGCCGCGCGGGGTCGGGATGCGCCCGGCCGAGGTGTGCGGGCTGGCGATCAGCCCCAGTTCCTCGAGGTCCGCCATCACGTTGCGGATGGTCGCCGCCGACAGTTCCAGGCCGGAGGCACGGGAAAGCGTGCGCGAACCCACCGGCTGGCCGTCGGCGATGTAGCGCTCGATCAGGGTTTTCAGCAGGAGGCGGGCTCTCTGATCCATGGGTGCATTCTAAAATCCCCTGCGCGTGGATGGGAGCCGGCGGCGCCGCATCGGCGAAAGGATGCCCGCGCTGCGCCGGGCTCGCCCCCGATCGGCACCCGGGAGCCCGTCGCCGCGCCGCAGGCCACGGTGCTGTGCTGTAATCGTGCCAGACAAGCTCCCGCCTGCAGCGCGGGCGCTTGCCGGACGCGCGTCGGGCGCGGCCGACCCGATGTCCGTGCGCGCCCCTCCGAGCCATGTCCCATCCCGTATTCCAGCAGGCAGTCCTGATCGGCAAGCCCCAGGCTGCCGGCATCAGCCGCACCCTGGCGGACATCGCCGCCTGGCTGGCCGCGCGGGGCGTCGAGCCGGTGGTGGAGGAACAGACCGCGCTGCTGTGCGAGCTCCCCGGCTATGCCAGCGCCAGCCTGCGCGCCGTCGGGCGCGGCGCGGCCGGCGGGGTGGTGGGCATCGTCATCGGCGGCGACGGCACGATGCTCGGCGCGGCGCGCGAGCTGGCGCCCTGGGGCGTGCCGCTGATGGGCATCAACTCCGGCCGCCTGGGCTTCGTCACCGACATCGCCGAAAGCAGCTGGCGCGAGGCCCTGGGCGCGATGCTGGCCGGACACTTCGAGCGCGAGCAGCGCGCGGTGCTCGCCGGCCAGGTCGTGCGCGACGGGGAGGTCATCTACAGCGGCATCGCCATCAACGACGTGGTCGTCAACCGCAGCGGTGCTACCGGCCTGGTGGAATTGCGGGTCGATGTCGACGGCACGCCCATGTATGCCCAGCGCGCCGACGGCCTGATCGTCGCCACGCCGACCGGATCGACCGCCTACGCCATGTCGGCGGGCGGGCCGATCCTGCACCCCAGCCTGCCCGGGCTGGTGCTGGTGCCGATCGCCGCCCACACCTTGTCGAACCGCCCGATCGTGCTGCCCGACCAGGTGCACATCGACATCGAGGTGGCCTCGCGCAGCGACGTCGGGGTGAATTTCGACATGCAGCATTTCGCCGACCTGCTCGGCGGCGACCATATCCGTCTGCACATCGCTCCCCACCGCGCGGTGTTCCTGCATCCTCCTCGCTGGAGCTACTTCGCCACCTTGCGCAAGAAATTGCGCTGGCACGAAGTCCTCGGGGTCGAGGACTGAGCCCGCGCGGAGCCCCGTACCCGATGCTGCGCCGACTGCATGTCCGCCAATTCGTGCTCGTCGACGAACTCGAGCTGGAGTTCGGCCCGGGTTTCAGCGCGCTCACCGGCGAGACCGGCGCCGGCAAGTCCATCCTGGTCGATGCGCTGAAGCTGGCGCTGGGCGAACGCGCCGACGCCTCGGTGCTGCGGGCGGGCGCGCCGCGGGCGGAAATCGCCGCCGAGTTCGATGCCCCGCCGTCGTTGCTGCCGTGGCTGGAGGAGCAAGGTTTCGACAGCGGCGACAGCGTGCTGTTGCGGCGGGTCATCGATGCCCAGGGGCGCTCGCGCGCCTTCCTGAACGGCAGCCCGGCCACCTTGACGCAATTGCGCGAGGCGGCCCAGCATCTGGTCGACATCCATGGCCAGCATGCCTGGCAGAGCCTGGCCCGCAGCGATGCCGCGCGGCAGTTGCTCGACGCCTACGCCGGCGCCACCGCGCAGGCGCAGGCCTGCGCCGAGGACTGGAGGGCGTGGAGCGAAGCCGGGCGCAGGCTGCGCGAGGCGCAGGACGATGCCGAGCAGCTGCAGCGCGAGCAGGAAAGTCTGCGCATGGATCTGGCGGAACTCGACCGCCTGGCGCCGCAGGCCGACGAATGGGAGCCGCTGAACTCCGAGCATCGCCGCCTGAGCCACGCCGCCGAGCTCATCGAGCAGTTGCAGGGTGCCTGCGACTGGCTGGACGACGACGAGCGCGGCGCGCAGCGCATGCTGGCGCGTGCGCAGGCCGGCCTGCAGTCGGCCGCCGCGATCGATGCCGCGCTGCAGCCGCTGCTCGAGCAGTTCGAGGCTGCGCGCGCGCTGCTCGGCGAACTCGCGCACGATGTCGCGGCCCGGCTGCGCCAGGCCGAGGTGGATCCGGCGCGCCTGGACGAGGTCGATGCCCGGCTGTCGGCATGGATGGCGCAGGCGCGTCGGCAGCGCGTGACCGCCGAGGCGCTGCCGGCCCGCTGGCAGGCCTTGCGCGCCCGGCTGACGCAGATCGAGCAGGGCGGGGATCTGCAGGCCCTGGCCGAGCGGCAGCGCGAGGCGGCCGGACGCCTGCAGGCTGCAGCCGGCCGGCTCAGCGCCTTGCGTGCGGCTGCCGCCACGCGTCTGGCGCAGCAGGTGCGTGCGCGCATCCAGGAACTCGGCATGCAGGGTGGCGATTTCCATGTCGTGCTGAGCCCCTTGCCGCAGATCCAGGCCGGAGGTGCGGAAAACGTGGAATTCCTCGTCGCCGGCCACGCCGGCGCCGAGGCGCGCGCGCTGGCCAAGGTCGCCTCCGGCGGCGAGCTCTCGCGCGTCGCGCTGGCGCTGGCGGCTGCCACCGCGGCGCAGCAGCCGCTGGGCACGTTGATCTTCGACGAGGTGGACGCAGGCATCGGCGGCGCCGTGGCGCATACCGTGGGCAGGCTGCTGGCCGCCCTCGGCCGCGACCGCCAGGTGCTGGCGGTGACCCACCTGGCGCAGGTCGCCGCCGCTGCCGGGCAGCACCTGCAGGTGCGCAAGAGCAGCCAGGGCGGTACGGCGTACAGTCAGGTCGAGCGCCTGGACGACGCCGCACGTCTGCACGAGATCGCCCGCATGCTCGGCGGCGATGCCTCTTCGGCAGCGGCCGTTGCGCACGCGCGGGAAATGCTGCAGGCCGCGGTGGTTTCGCCGGCGCCGCGCGGCAGGCGCGCGAGGGCGTCGGACTGAAGGCCGCGTGGCGTCGCGGCAGCGTATCCCGGGGGATCCGGCCATGACGGAAGATGCAGCGCAGGAGCAGGAAGGGCTGGAACCGCAGGGCGAAGCGCGCGCCTTGCGCGTGGTGCTGCTTTCGGGCGTTTCCGGATCGGGCAAGTCCATTGCCCTCAATTCCCTGGAGGATGCCGGTTACTACTGCGTCGACAACCTGCCTTCGCAGTTGCTCGACGATCTGCTGCGCGTGGCCCGCCAGGCCGGCTATCGCCGCCTGGCGGTGGCCATGGACGCGCGCGGCGGCGAGGGCCTGACGCTGCTGCCGGCGCTGGTGCGCCAGCTGCGCCGCCAGTGCGAACTGCAGTTCATCTATCTGGATTGCAGTACCGAGACCCTGCTGCAGAGGTTTTCCGAGACGCGGCGCGCGCACCCGCTGACCGCTCGCCTGGGCGACAAGGCGCGCGGCGCCCCGGGACGGCCGGCCGCGGCCTCGGCACCGGCGCTGATCGAGGCCATCGAACTCGAGCGCGAGTTGCTGGCTCCGGTGGCCGGCCTGGGGCTGCATATCGACACCAGCGGCCTGCGCCCGGCCCAGCTGCGCGCCTGGGTGCGCCAGGCCGTGCAACTGCGGGCTTCGCGCATCACCCTGCTGTTCGAGTCCTTCGCCTTCAAGCATGGGGTGGCGCTGGACGCCGACTTCGTGTTCGACGTGCGCATGCTGCCCAATCCGCACTACGACCCCATGCTGCGACCGCTCAGCGGGCGCGATGCCCCGGTGGCCGATTTCCTGCGCGCGCAGCCGGCGGTCATGCGCATGCTCGGCGACATCCGGGACTTCCTCTCCACCTGGTTGCCGGCGATGGCCGAGGATCAGCGCAGCTACGTCGTGGTGGCCATCGGCTGCACCGGCGGCCAGCACCGCTCGGTGTTCCTGGCCGAGGAGCTGGGCAGTCATTTCTCCACCCAGCACAGCGTGCTGGTGCGCCACCGCGAGCTCGATGCGACGGGCGCGCAGCGGCCTCCAGGCGCCTGATCAGGCGCGCTGCAGCAGCTTGCGCACGGGGGCAGGCAGCCCCAGGCGCAGCGCTCGCGCGGGATCGAACCACCCGGCGCCGTCGCCGGCGTCGGCAGCCAGAGCATGCGGGCGCAACACCACTTCCATCGGGTGCAGCAGCAGATCCACGTGGGTCAGACGGTGCAGCACCGGATCGTGGCGCACGCAGTGCAGCACCCCGCCCAGCGCGCGCGCCTGCGCCAGCGCGCGGGATTCATCGTCGTGCTGGGGCAGGCACCACAGTCCGGGCCAGATGCCATGGGCGTCGCGCCGCTGCAGCCAGATCGCCGGCCGCGCCGGGTCGCGCGCCCACAACAGCACCCAGGGCAGGCTGCGGCGCGCGGCCGGCGCCGGCGCGCGGGCCGCGCGGACGGGGTCGAGTTCGCGCGGGCAGTCCGCGGCGAAGGGACAGAGCAGGCAGTCCGGGCGCGTCGGCTTGCATACCGTCGCGCCCAGATCCATCAGGCCCTGGGTGTAGGCCGGCAGATCCTGCCGCGGCAGCAGGCTTTCGGCGCAGTCCCACATCGCCTTGCGGCTCGCGGCATCGCTGCCCGGCCGCAGGCCGAAGGCGCGCCCGAGCACGCGTTGCACGTTGGCATCAAGAATGGCCTCGCGCTGCTCGAAGCAGAACACGGCGATGGCCGCCGCGGTGGAGCGCCCGATTCCGGCCAGCGCCTCGAGTTCCTGCCGGGTGCGCGGGAAATGCCCGCCATGCAGCAGACACACCTGGCGCGCGCAGGCATGCAGGTTGCGCGCGCGCCGGTAATAGCCCAGCCCGCTCCATTGTTCCAGCACCTCGTCGAGCGCAGCGGCGGCCAGTGCGCGCACGTCGGGGAAGCGCTGCAGGAAACGCGGGTAATAGCGCAGCACCGTGTCCACCCGGGTCTGCTGCAGCATGATCTCTGACACCCAGACGCGGTAGGGGTCGCGGCCCTGCTGCCAGGGCAGGTCGTGGCGGCCCTGGTCGCGCTGCCACCGCACCAGGCGCGCGGCGAAGCTCGCGGGGTCGATACCCCGTCCGGTCAACGCAGCTTCCTTCCTGCCGCGTTCATGCCGCCGCGGGCAGGCTGTCGGCGTCGGGCAGCGCAAGCTCGAAGCGTGTGCGCAACTGATGGCGCAGCTCGCGCAGTTGCTCCCCGCGCTCGCGCAGCTGGTCGATGCGCTTGCTGAGCTCGCCGTCGGCCTGCGCCACCTGCTGCAGGTTGCTCAGGCGACGGTGCAGCGAGCGCCGGCGCTCGCGCGCCTGCGCCTGCATGCTGGCCAGAACGGCGCGGTTCCAGTGCTGGGAGTCGGCGACCCCGCGATCCTGGATGTCGCGCAGCCGCTGCTGCGCCGACAGCAGCACGCGGTCGACGTAGGCGTTGCTCTGCAGGCGCAACCACTGCACCGCTCCGGCAAAGCGCAGGTAGTCCGCGCGCATGGCCTCCAGATCCAGGCGCACGCCATCCAGACGCAGTTCCTTCGGCGCGGGAACCGAGAAGGCGAACTCCTGGTTCAGGCGCAGGCAGGCGCCCGCGAGCATCGAGTGGTTTTCCTCGAGCACCGATTCGGCACGGCTGATGCTCAGGCCCAGTTCGTCGCAGGCTTCGGCCAGCGCAGCGCGCAGCCCCGTCTTGAATAGGCTGGACAGCAGCTGCTGGCGCATGCCTTCCAGGCGCTGCAGCGCAGCGCCTGCGTCGAGCAGCTCGGCCACGCGCGCCATCTGGCGGGCGTTCACCGCCTGCACAGCGCGCACCACCTCCAGCGCATCGTCGATCTCCTGCCGCTCGGCGTTGACCCGCTGCAGCAGCGCGGTCACCGCCTGCTTGCTCTTGCCGCGCAGCGCCTGCAGCTCCAGACGCTGTTCATCGGTCTGGCGCAGTCGCGCGTCCAGGTCGTGCTCCAGGCGCTGCCGCGTGTCGAGCAGGGTGGCGCGCCAGCTGCCTTCGAGCCAGTCCCGGCGCTCGCGGTCGGCACACACACCCAGCGCGGCTTCGAGTTGCGGCAACCCCGAGCGCTGCAACAGGGTTTCATCGCCATGGATGCGCGCCAGCAGCCCCTTGTGGGCGCTGAGGGCGAACACCCGCGACACCGGAACCTGCAGGATCCCGGCCACCGATTCGCATTGGCCACGGATCTGCGACTGCACCTCCTCGGCGCTGCGCAGCGGATCCCACAGGGTGTCGATCTTGTTCAGCACGACAAAGCTGCGCTCGCGCCCGGCGGCGCCGATATGCTCGCTCCACAATTGCAGGTCGCTGCGCGTGACCCCGGCGTCGGCGGCCAGCAGGAAGACCACCGCGGCGGCGGAGGGAATCAGCGACAGCGTCAGTTCGGGCTCGGCGCCGAGGGCGTTGAGCCCCGGGGTGTCGAGCACGGTGATTCCCTGCGCAAGCAGCGGATGTTCGATGTTCAGCAGCGCATGGCGCCAGCGGGGGATCTCCACCTCCTCACTCGATCCGCGCTCGCCATGCGGCGGCGCGTCGTCGAGGTGGAAACCGAGTTCGCGCGCCCGCGCCAGCGGCACGCGCACGGTATCGCACAGGCGCTGCAGCGCACGGCTCATGGACACCGCGTCGCCGAGCGAGAAAGCCTGCTCCTGCCATTCCTGCGAGGAGGATTTCCAGTGGCTGAGCAGCCTGGACTCGGCGCGCGTCTCGATGGGCAGCAGGCGCAGCGCGATGGGCAGCGCCGGATCGAAGGCGATTTCCAGCGGGCACATGGTGGTGCGCCCGACGCCGGCCGGCAGCACGCGCTGGCCGCTGCCGCCGAACAGCAGCGCATTGATCAGCTCGGACTTGCCGCGGGAGAACTCGGCGACGAAGGCCAGTTGCACCTGGTCGCGCTGCAGCCGGCGTTCGAGTTCGGCCATCGGCTCCTGCCAGAGGGTGGCGTCGAGGGTGCTGTCGGACAGCCAGCCGCTGAGCGCGGCCAGGCGCGCGAGTCGCTGGTCGCGCCAGGCACCGAAGCGGCTCCAGGTGTTCGCCCTTGCGCTGGATTGGTTTCGTTCGTTCATCGCCGTGCGCGCTCCGCAAGCCCGGGGTGGCCAGCGGCGCGACCACCCTCCCTGTTGCATATCGTAATTCCTCCGCGCTGCCTCCGATACGGCAGGGCGCAGGCCGCGCGGCTCGCCGTCACCGGCGCTGACAGTGGCGGCAGAAGTACGTGCTGCGCTGGGCCTGCGGCATCTGCGCGATGGGTGCGGCGCAGCGCCTGCAGGGCTGCCCGGCGCGGCCGTAGACCATTGCCTGCTGCTGGAAGTGCCCCTGGGCACCGTCGCTGGAGCAGAAGTCGCGCAGCGTGCTCCCCCCGGCGCAGAGCGCCTGCTCCAGGGTCGCGCGCAAGGCGTCCAGTAGTTGCTGGCAGCGCCGGAGCGACAGTTTGCGCCCCGGGGTGCGGGGATCGATGCCGGCGCGAAACAAGGCCTCGCAGGCATAGATGTTGCCGACCCCGGCGACCACCGCCTGGTCGAGCAGCAGCGGCTTGATCGCCGCGCGCCGGGCGTGCACGGCACGCCAGAGCTGCTGCCCCTCGAAGCCCGGGTCGAGGGGCTCGGGCCCCAGGCGCCCGAGCAGAGGGTGCGGCGTGCGGGCGTCGGCATGCCAGAGCACCGCGCCGAAGCGGCGTGGGTCGTTCAGCCGCAGTTCGCCGCGGTCGGTTCGCAGACGGAAATGTTCGTGCGGCCCGCGCGGAGGTGCGGTGCCGGCCCCGTGCCAGCGCAGCGAGCCGGACATTCCGAGGTGGACGATCAGCTGTCCCTGTTCCAGGCCGAGCAACAGGTACTTGCCGCGCCGGCCGATATCCTCGATACGCTGCCCGGCCAGGCTCTGCGGGGTGCACTGGAGCGGCCAGCGCAGGGCCTTGGCCATGTCCACGTCGAGCACGCGGCTGCCGCACAAGGGCCGCAGCAGCGCACGTCGGGTGACCTCGACTTCGGGAAGTTCGGGCATTCCGGCATTGTGCGCCAGACGGGGCGGGGCCGGGGCACCCGCCGCCGGGCGCCACCACGGGGCACTACACTGGAGGGCCCCGGAAGCTTGGCCTGGATTCCCGCATGCGTCCCACCGCCCTTGCCGTCGTCGTCTGGCTGGCCGCGCTCGCCAGCGCCGGCGCGGCCACGCCGACCCCGGCCCCGGCCCAGGCGCCGCCCGCCGTGCACAGCAGCGAGCCTGCGCAGAACGTTCGCGACGACGCCGAGCAGCAGGCGCGCTGGTTCTATTTCACGCTGACCGGAGAGATCGCCGCCCGCACCGGTCATCCGGGGCAGGCCTACGTCGAGCTGCTGCGCGCGGCGCGCGACATGGACTCGGCGTTGCTGTTCGAGCGGGTGATCCAGGTCTCGCTCGACGCCGGTCAACCGCAGCAGGCGCTGGACGCGGTGCAGGCCTGGCAGGATTCCCAGCCCGACTCCCTGCCCGCGCAAGCCTGGCGGGTGCAACTGCTCCTCGGCCTCGGCGGCCATGCGACGCAGGCCGCACAGGCCACCGCGCGGCTGCTGGCGATGACTCCCGAGCCGCAGCGCCCGCAGGCGATCCTCGCGCTGGGCGGGGTGTTCGAGGGCATGCGGGATCCGCTGCGCGCGCTGGCGCTGGCCCGTCGCAGCCTGGCGCCCTATGCCGGGCTGGCGCAGTCGCAGGTGGTGATCGGCCATCTGCAGGTGCTGGCCGGCCAGGTCACGGCTGGAGTGGCACGCTCGGCAGCCGCGTTGCGCGCCGATCCCTCGTTGCGCCCGGCGGCCATGATCCTGCTGCAACACTACCGCGTCGACCCGATGCGCGCCGACTCCCTGCTGCAAGGCTATTTCACGGCCCGCCCGGACGACGATTCGCTGCGCATGATCTGGATCGACGCGGCGACCCAGGCGCAACGCGACAGCATCGCGCTGCAGCAGGGCCAGGCCCTGGCCTTGCGCCGTCCGGACTTCGCGCAGCTATGGTTGATCCTCGGCTCGCTGCAGCAGGAACTCGGTCAGCCGCGGCAGGCCGAACGTGACCTGCAGCGCTTCCTGCGGCTCAGCCTGCCCGAAGGCGCCGCGCCGGCCGCGTCCGCCCCGGCGCCGGCCGCGTCCGCCCCGGTGTCCGCGCCTCCGGCCCCGCAGGAGTTGCAGCAGATCTACGTGGCGCTTTCCTCGGTGGCCTTGCAGCAGGGGCAGAACGGGCGCGCGCGGCAATGGTTGCAGCGCATCGCGCCCGATCAGCGCGGCACGGTCGCGGTGGCTCTGCAGCAGGCGCGGATCCTGGTCGCCGAGGGCCGCTCTGCCGCAGCGCTGCGCCTGGTGCGGCAGTTGCCGCAGCGCGATGCCGGCCAGCGCCGTCAGCGCCTGCTGGCCCTGGCCAGCCTGCTGCAGGACATGCACCAGCCCCGGCGCGCCTGGCGCACCCTGGAAGCGGAGATGCCGGCTTGGGGGAGCGACCCGGACTACGCCTACGAAACCGCGATGGCCGCCGACAAGGCCGGCCAGCGCGCGCGCATGCAGCAGATCCTGCGCGGCATCGTGCAGGCGCATCCGCGCTACCAGCCGGCACTCAACGCCCTGGGCTACACCCTGGCCGAGCAGGGCGTCGATCTGCGGCAGGCACGGCTGCTGGTGCGCCGCGCGCTGCGCCTGACGCCGGGCAATCCCTTCGTCCTCGACAGCCTCGGCTGGGTCGAGTTCCGCCTCGGGCGCCTTCCGCGGGCGCAGCAACTGCTCGAGCAGGCCTATGCCGGGCGAAACGACCCGGAAATCGCCGCCCACCTGGCGGAGGTACTGTGGTTCCGGGGGCAGACCACCCGTGCGTCGGCGCTGCTGCGCGGCGCCTGGCGGGCCGCGCCGCATGATCGCCAGGTGCTGCGGGCGATGCGCCGCCTCGGCCTGAAGTTCTGATGGCTGCGCTGCAACCGGCCTGGCGTGGCCGCTGGCTGCGCGGGATGCGAGCTGCGGCCGCCTGCGGCGCGATGGCGCTGCTCGCCGCCTGCGCCACGCTGCGGGTGCCGACCGGCGAGCCCGGTTGCGCGCGCGCCTACAGCGGGCGTCTTTCAGTCGTCGAGCAGGGGCCGCAGCCGCGCAACCTCTACGCCTCCTTCGAGTTGCGGCTCGATGGTGACAGCGGCTGGCTGGAAATCGGCTCCCCGCTCGGGCAGATGCTTGCTCGCGCGCGCTGGGATGCCGATTCAGCGCGCGTCGACGACGGCCGCCAGCAGCGCATCTACCCCTCCTTCGAGGACATGACCCAGGCCAGCGTCGGACTGCGCCTGCCGCGCGCGGCACTGCAGGACTGGGTGCGCGGGCGCGCGGCCGCCGGGGTGCCGTGGAAGGCGCTGCCCGGAGGGGGGTTCGAGCAACTGGGCTGGCAGGTGCGCCCGCAACGGCGTGGCGGCGTGCTGCACATCCTGCGCCTGCGCCGCGACGGCCCGGACGACGTCGAGCAGCTCAGCCTGGTCATCGACCACCGCCAGTGGATCGGCAGCGGCTGCGTGGCCGACGGCCCGCCGTGAGCGCGCATCCCCGGCCGACGCTGCCGCCACCGCGCGCCGCGTTGCGGCAGTTGCTGGGCGTTCCGGCGCCGGCCAAGCTGAACTGGTTCCTGCATGTGCTGGGTCGCCGCGCCGACGGCATGCATCAGCTGCAGACGGTCTTCCAGTTCATCGACTGGTGCGACCGCCTCGACCTGGAGCGGCTGGAGGACGGGCGCATCGAGCGCGATGGCGGGGACGGCCTGCCCGCCGACGACCTGTGCGTGTGCGCCGCGCGGCTGCTGCAGCAGCATTGTGGCTGTCGCCTGGGGGTGCGCATGCGGCTGCGCAAGCACATTCCGGTACAGGCCGGACTGGGCGGAGGCAGCTCCGACGCCGCCAGCGTGTTGCTCGCCCTCAACCACCTGTGGGGGCTGGGGTTGCGGCGCAGCGAGTTGCAGCAGCTGGGCCTGCGGCTCGGCGCCGACGTCCCGGTGTTCCTGTTCGGTCGCAGCGCCTTCGCCGAAGGCATCGGCGAGCACTTGCGTCCGCTGCCTCTGCCGCGCGCTCGGGTGGTGGTCGGGTGGCCGGGTCGTGGTTTGTCGACTGCCGAGGTGTTCGGACATCCATCCTTGACACGCGATACACCAGCTTGCACAATGGAGGGCTTTTGCGAGCACCTGAAAAATGGTGTTGGCGAGAGCGGCGTTTCGGTTGCGGCGCGCCTGCTGCGGTTCGGCGGCAACGACCTGCAGGCACCGGCCTTGCATCTGCTTCCCAGGCTGCGCGACATGCAGCGGTGGCTCGAGCGGGTCAGTGCAGGCCCGGTGCGCATGAGCGGTTCGGGTTCGGCGATGTTTGCGCCATGGCCCGATGCGGCCGCGGAACCGTCGCCGGAAGGCTGCGACGCCGACTGGAAGGTTCGCGTGGTTTGGGCCCTGGAGCAGCATCCGTTGCTGCACTGGGTGGAAGATTGATGGGATCGCTTGCTGCGATCGCGCGCTGGGTTGTATCCCTTCGGGGCGGCGCGGGATTGCGTAGAATGGACGAGGCTCGCCGGTCAATCGTGCGGCCTCGCGCGTCTGGCGAGCAGAGCAAGGCCGAGCGCAACAGGCACAGCGCACGGCATCATGCGCTGCTTGCGGGACGAGTCGAGTTGTTGGGGAGTCGCCAAGTTGGTTAAGGCACCGGATTTTGATTCCGGCATTCGAGGGTTCGAATCCTTCCTCCCCAGCCCCCTTCAGGCCCCCAGGCTGCATGCGTACCCGGGCGCCGGAGCAGCTACACCATGACCTCCTCAGCGGCGGATTTTGTCGTATTCACGGGCAATGCGAACCCGGCACTGGCGCAGCAGGTGGTCGAGCACCTCGGCATAGGCCTCGGGCAGGCCTTCGTCGGACGATTCTCCGACGGCGAGGTGACGGTGGAGATCCAGCAGAACGTCCGCGCGCGGGAGGTGTTCATCCTGCAGTCCACCTGCGCGCCGACGAACGACAACCTGATGGAACTGCTGGTGATCGCCGACGCCCTCAAGCGTGCGTCGGCCGAGCGCATCACCGCGGTCATACCGTATTTCGGCTACGCCCGCCAGGATCGCCGTCCGCGTTCGACGCGGGTGCCGATCACCGCCAAGGTGGTGGCCAACATGCTGCAGGCCGCGGGCATCGCCCGCGTCGTGACCATGGATCTGCACGCCGACCAGATCCAGGGTTTCTTCGACATTCCCGTGGACAACATCTACGCCTCGCCGATCCTGCTTGGCGACCTGCGCGGGAAGCACTATTCCGACCTGATCGTCGTGTCTCCCGACATCGGCGGGGTGGTGCGCGCACGCGCGCTGGCCAAGCTGATGGAGTGCGACCTCGCGATCATCGACAAGCGCAGGCCCAAGCCGAATGTCTCCGAGGTGATGAACGTGATCGGAGACATCGACGGCCGCAACTGCATCATCATGGACGACATGGTCGACACCGCCGGCACGCTGACCAAGGCCGCCGAGGCGCTGAAGGAACGCGGAGCGCGCCGTGTCGTCGCCTACTGCACCCATCCGGTCTTCTCCGGGCCGGCGATCGAGCGCATCAACGCCAGCGCCCTCGACGACGTCGTGGTGACGAACACCATCCCGTTGCGCGAGTCCGCGCTGGGCAGCTCCAAGGTGCGCCAGCTCTCGGCCGCGCCGCTGATCGCGCAGACCATGATGCGCATCGCCCAGGGCGGCTCGGTGCTGCAACTGTTCAACGATCAGGAAACCCTGTTCTAGTGTCCTGTTCCGCCGCGCCCTTGCGGGAGCGGCATTCCGGCTGCCGTGCTGGTCGCGAGCGCGGCGCCTCCACCCCGGGGCCCAGGGCCCCTTTGCAGGAGTCGACATGAAAGTCGTCGCATTCGAACGTCAGGCGCAAGGTACCGGTGCGAGCCGCCGCATGCGCCGCGCCGGAAAGGTTCCCGGCATCGTCTATGGCGGGGAGCAGCAGCCGCAGCTGATCGAACTCGATCACAACGCACTGTTCCACGCGCTGAAGAAGGAGCAGTTCCATTCCTCGGTGCTCGACCTCACGGTGGGCGAGCAGCAGAGCAAGGTGCTGCTCAAGGCCTTCCAGGTGCATCCGTTCCGCAAGGAGGTGCTGCACGTGGACTTCATGCGCGTGGCCGCCGATCGCAAGATCGCCATGAAGGTTCCGCTGCATTTCAAGGGCGCCGAGGAGTCTCCGGCGGTCAAGCTCGAGGGCGCGATGATCAGTCACGTGGTCAGCGAACTCGAGGTGTCCTGCCTGCCGGCGGATCTGCCTGAGTTCATCGAGGTCGATCTCAGCGGCCTGCACAAGGGGCAGTCGCTGCACGTCAACGACCTCAAGCTGCCCCAGGGCCTGAGCGTGGTCACCCATGGAGCCGACAACCCGGCGATCGCCACCGTGCTCAGCAAGGGCGGCGAGAGCGGATCCGGCGAGGAGGGGGCCGAGGGCGGCGCACCAGCCACGCCGGCGGCCTGAAGCCCCGGACAGGCCCCACGGCGCGGCCTCGCATCCGCGCCGCGCACTGCGAGCCCGGCGTCCCCGCGGGGTTCCTTGCACGCGCCGGGCGCAGCCGGTCAGGCGGCTGGTACCGGGCGCGGTCGGCGATCCTCGCCGACCGCGACGAAGGTCAGTGTGGCCTCGGTGACTCCGAACACCTGGGTGTCCGGAAGCCCGCGCTCGGCGTAGACCTCGACTTCGATGGTCATCGAGGTACGGCCGACGCGCACTACCCGCGCATACAGCGACAGCAGGTCGCCGACCATCACCGGGTGCTTGAACACGAACTGGTTGACCGCCACGGTGGCCACGCGTCCCTTGGCGCGCCGGGCCGCGGCAATGCCTCCCGCGATGTCGACCTGCGCCATGATCCAGCCGCCGAAGATGTCGCCGTGCATGTTGACGTCGGAGGGCATCGGCTGGATGCGCAGGATCGGTTCGCGGTCGCGGGGCAGTTCGGGCAGGGGGGCCATGGTCGTTTGCAGGTTGCGGCCGGGTGCACGAATGCGGCCGAAGCCCAATAATGCATCAATCCGCCGCCGAGCGCGTAGCGCGGCGGTGACCCACGTGCGAGATCCCGATGCCTGAACATGCCCCGAGGGCGCCGCAGGAGCAGGCCCCGCTGCCGACGCGCCCGAGCCTGGCCGCGCTGCGCCACCTGGCTCCGTACCTGTGGCAATACCGCCTGCGCGTCGTGCTGGCGCTGCTGATGCTGGTGGCGGCCAAGGTGGCCAACGTCGGCGTGCCGCTGGTGCTCAAGCACATTGTCGACGACCTGCAACTGCAGCCCGGCGACCCGCGCGCCGCGCTCGTCGTGCCGGTGGCCCTGCTCGTCGCCTACGGAGCGCTGCGCGCATCGGTGTCGCTGTTCACCGAGCTGCGCGAGGTGCTGTTCTCGCGTGTCACCCAGGGCGCCGTGCGGCGCATCGCGCTGCAGGTGTTCCAGCACCTGTTCTCGCTGTCGCTGCGTTACCACCTGCAGCGCCAGACCGGGGGGATGTCGCGGGACATCGAACGCGGTACCCGCAGCATCTCCAGCCTCATCTCCTACACCTTGTACAGCATTCTGCCGACGCTCGTGGAAATGTCCCTCGTGATCGGCATTCTGATCGTGCGCTACGACTGGTGGTTCGCCGCGGTGGCACTGGGCGCGCTGCTGCTGTACGTGAGCTTCACCATCTGGGTCACCGAATGGCGCACCAGCCTGCGCCGGGCGATGAACGAACAGGATTCGGGAGCCAACCAGCGCGCGGTCGATGCCCTGCTGAACTACGAGACGGTGAAGATCTTCGGCAACGAGTCCTACGAGGCCGCGCGCTACGACGACAAGCTGCGCAGCTGGATGCATGCCGCGGTTCTGTCGCAGAACTCGCTGTCGCTGCTCAACCTGGGCCAGAACCTGATCATCGCCAGCGCGGTGACCCTGCTCGTCTGGCGCGCCACCGTCGGCGTGGTGGCCGGCACCATGACCCTCGGCGACCTGGTGCTGGTCAATGCCTTCATGATCCAGCTCTACGCCCCGCTGGGCTTCCTGGGTGTCGTGTACCGCGAGCTGCGCCAGGCGCTGACCGACATCGAGCGCATGTTCCTGGTGCTGCAGCAGGAGCGTGAGGTGGCGGATGTCGTGGCGGCGCCGGCGCTGCGCGTGGTCGCGGCCACGCTGCGTTTCGAGGACGTGCATTTCGGCTACCAGCCGGGGCGCGAGGTGCTGCGCGGCCTCAGCTTCGAGATCCCCGGAGGCACCACGCTGGCGGTGGTGGGGCCCTCGGGGGCCGGCAAGTCCACGTTGTCGCGCCTGCTGCTTCGCTTCTACGATCCGCAGCGCGGGCGCATCCTGATCGACGGCCAGGACATCGCCTCGGTGACCCAGTCGAGCCTGCGGGCGGCGCTCGGTGTGGTGCCTCAGGACACCGTGCTGTTCAACGACAGCATCGGCTACAACATCGCTTACGGCAGGCCCTCGGCATCGCAGCAGGAGATCGAGCAGGCGGCGCGTGCGGCGCAGATCCATGAGTTCATTCAGCGCCAGCCGCTGGGCTACGCGACCCAGGTCGGCGAGCGTGGGCTGAAGCTTTCGGGCGGCGAGAAGCAGCGCGTGGCCATCGCCCGCGCCTTGCTCAAGGATCCGCCCTTGCTGGTGTTCGACGAGGCCACCTCGCAGCTGGATTCGGCCAACGAGCGTGCGATCCAGGCGCAGATCCGCCTGGCCGCGCGCAACCGCACCACGCTGATCATCGCCCACCGACTGTCCACGGTGGTCGATGCGCAGCAGATCCTGGTGCTGGCCGACGGCCGCATCCAGGAGCGCGGCAGCCACGCCGAACTGCTCGCCGCGGGCGGGCTGTACGCGCGCATGTGGGATCTGCAGCGGCAGGGCGACGCATCCGACCCGCCGGCATCGCGCCTGCTCGAGGTGGCCTGAGCCGGTCTGCCGGCGCTGCCCTACCATCAGCGGCAGCCGCGCAGGCGCGGCGCCGACCCGAGCCACCATGCCCTCCGTATCGAATCGACTGCGCATCACCCGCCCCGACGACTGGCACCTGCATCTTCGCGACGGCGACGCGCTGGCGCATACCGTGGCGTGGAGCGCGGCGCAATTCGCGCGGGCCGTGGTGATGCCGAACCTCAAGCCCGCGGTGGTCGACACCGAGCAGGCCTTGCAGTATCGCCAGCGCGTGCTGGCGGCGCGTCCGCGGGGCTCGGATTTCCAGCCGCTGATGACCCTGTATCTGACCGACCGCACCCCGGCCTCGGAGATTTCCCGTGCCAGGGCCAGCGGCGCGGTGTTCGGGGTCAAGCTGTACCCGGCCGGGGCGACCACGAATTCCGACAGCGGGGTCACGGACCTGCGCCATGTGCGCCCGGTGCTCGAGGCCATGCAGCGCGAGGACATGCCCTTGCTGGTGCATGGCGAGGTCACCGATCCCGAGGTCGACGTGTTCGACCGCGAGGCGGTGTTCATCGATCGCGTGCTGCAACCGCTGCGGCGCGACTTTCCGGCGCTGCGCATCGTGCTCGAGCACATCACCACCGCCGATGCCGTGGACTACGTGCTGTCGTGCCCCCAGCGCAGCGCGCGCGGCACGCCGCTGCTGGGGGCGACCATCACCGCCCACCATCTGCTGTACAGCCGCAATGCGATGTTCCGTGGCGGGCTGCGACCGCACTACTACTGCCTGCCGGTGCTCAAGCGCGAGCGCCACCGCGCCCGCCTGCTGCAGGCTGCGTGCAGCGCCGACGGGCGTTTCTTCCTCGGTACCGACTCGGCCCCGCATGCGCGCGCGGCCAAGGAATCCGACTGCGGCTGCGCCGGTTGCCTGACCGCGCTGCACGCGCTCGAGCTGTACGCAAGCGCCTTCGAGCAGGCCGGCTGCCTGCACTGCCTGGAGGGCTTCGCCAGCCACTTCGGGGCCGACTTCTACGGACTGCCGCGCAACCAGGGCCATGTCGAGTTGCTGCGGCAACCGTGGGTCGTCCCCGCGCGCCTGGAGTACCCGGATGGCGGCATCGTCCCGCTGGACGCGGGCGCCAGTCTGGCCTGGCGCGTGGATCCTGGCGCGGGCCTGTCGCAGCAGGCATAATCGCGCCCGGCGAAGCAGGTCGGGCGATCGCGCCGCGCAAGCGGTGAGGAAGGTCCGGACTCCGCAGGGCAGGGTGACGGCTAACGGCCGTGCGCGGTGACGCGACGAACAGGGCCACAGAGACGAGCAGGCGCGGCGTGAGCCGCGCCGAGGTGAAACGCGGCAACCTCCACCCGGAGCAACACCAAATAGGCAGGCGAAGGCGTCGCGAGGCGCCGGGAGCGCGGCCCGCGCGAGCCTGCGGGTAGGTGGCATCGAGCCGCCACGGCAACGTGCGGCCCAGAGGAATGATCGTCACGCCGGGCAACCGGTGCACAGAATCCGGCCTACAGACCTGCTTCGCCCTTTTCCCCTCCAGGTTTCGCGACCTTCCCGCTGTTTTCCCCAGGCCAACGATCGCGCGGATCTGTCCGCTCCGCGTGCGGCCGCCCCGCGCGCATGCTGCCGGCGCCCTTCGCCGCGCTGAAACCATTACTTCCACCATGGATCTCAAGTCCTTATTCCAAGGCTGTTTTTTCTCTGGGAACTGGATATTCGTACAGCCCGTAATCGGGCGCTAAGTCATTGTTTGATAAGAGAAATTCGTGACCTGCTATTGACGGGGTGGAGTTTGCCCCATACAGTGGCGCCAAGTGCAGAAAAGTGGGATGAAGTGCACTGTTCGGGGCTTTGCAGCAGGTCTAGCGGAGAAGGGTGTGTTCATCGGCATATCGGCGTTGACGCTCGACGGCAAGGGTCGCATGACCGTGCCGGCGCGCCATCGCGACGTGCTGCTGGCGCAGGCCGGCGGACGCCTGACCCTGACCAAGAGCCCCGAGGGCTGTCTGCTGTTGTTCGGTGATCCGCAGTGGCAGGAATTCCGCTCCAAGATCGTCGCGCTGCCGATGTCGGCCCAGGGCTGGAAGCGCATCTATCTCGGTCATGCGACGGAAACCGAGATCGATGCCAGCGGCCGCGTGCTGGTGCCCCCGGAATTGCGCGCCGCGGCGCAGATTGAACGCGACATCGACCTCATCGGCATGGGTTCGCATTGCGAGGTCTGGGATCGCGCGACCCACCGCGCGCGCGAGGCGGCGGTGATCGAGGCCGGCATGCCCGACGCCGTGCGCGACATCGTGGTCTGAAGGTGCCCTGCGATGCCCTCGACCCCGACCCGCGCTGCAGCAGCGCTGCAGCATCGCACGGTGTTGCTGCGCCAGGCGATCGACTGGCTGCTCACCGATCGTGAGGGAATCTATGTCGACGGCACCTTCGGACGCGGCGGCCATGTGCGGGAGTTGCTCGCACGCGCGGGCGCGCGCGCGCGCGTCGTCGCGCTCGACCGGGATCCTCAGGCCATTGCCGCCGGGCTGGAGTTGGCGCAGCGCGACGCGCGGCTGCAACTGCGGCAGGCGGCGTTCTCGCAATGGGGCAGCGTGCTCGACGAGATGGGGATCGAGCGCGTGCAGGGTCTGCTGCTCGACCTGGGGGTTTCGTCGCCGCAGCTCGACGATGCGCAGCGGGGTTTCAGCTTTCGCGCCGACGCCCCGCTGGACATGCGCATGGATCCGACCCGCGGTTTCACCGCGGCACAGTTCCTGAACGAGGCCGACCTCCATGAAATCACCCGGGTATTGCGTGAGTACGGGGACGAACGGGCTGCTTTCGCGATTGCAAAGGCGATTGTGGCTGGCCGCGAACACGGTCGCCCGGTCACCCGCACCGGCGAACTTGCCGCCCTCGTCGCGCAGGCGGTGCGCAGCCGCGAGGCGGGGCAGGATCCAGCCACGCGAACCTTTCAGGCTCTTCGGATTCACGTCAATGCTGAACTCGCCGAGCTCGAGGCGGCCCTTGCCCAAGTGCTGCAACGCCTGGCCGCAGGCGGGAGACTCGTGGTCATCAGCTTCCATTCCCTCGAGGACCGCATGGTCAAGCGCTTCCTGCAGGGCCATGCGCGGCCGCCGGCGCTGAACGCGCAGCAACGCCGCCTGCCCTTGCCACCGCGGGACTTCGTGCCCGCGCTGCGCCTTCTGGCGCGGGTGCGGGCTGACGAATCCGAGGTGCGGGACAATCCGCGCAGCCGCTCGGCGGTGATGCGGGTGGCCGAGCGGCTGGCGACGCCTGGCGGCGCGGGAGCCGGCGCGTGATCCGGCTCAACCTGACGCTGCTGCTGCTGGCCGTGGCCTTTGCGATGAGCGTGGTGCGCGCGCAGTACGAGGCGCGGCGCACCTTCGCGGCACTGGACGCCGCGCAGCAGCGCGCCAGCCAGCTCGAGCTCGACCGCGACCGCCTGCAGGTCGAGGTGCGCGCGCTGTCGGTTCCGGCGCGCATCGAGCGCCTCGCGCGCTCCCGCCTGGGCATGGTTCCGATCAGCCCGGCGCGCAGCGACTACATCAGCGCCGCGCAATGGCCGGGGCTGCGTGCGGACATCAGCACCCGTTGAAGCCCGTGTGATGAGAGCCGCATCGCGTCCCTTCGCCATCCCCGCCCAGCGGCGCAACAGCCATCTGCTGCGGCTGCGCCTGCCGCCGGGTCGCGCCTGGCTCATCAGGTGGCTGCTCTACCTGGCCTTTGCCGCGCTGGGGCTGCGCGCGCTGTGGCTGCAGGGCATCAGGACCAGCTTCTACCAGCGCCAGGGCGACCTGCGCTTCGTGCGCACCCTGGAACTGCCGGCGATGCGCGGGCGCATTCTCGACCGCAACGGCAACATCCTGGCCTCGAGCATTCCGGTGCAGACGATCTGGGCGGATCCGCAGACCTTGCAGGCCAGCGCGGCTCAGGTCGAGGAACTGGCTTCCTTGCTCGGGCTGAACGCCGACGACCTGCGGCAAAGGCTCGCGCAGCCCCGGCAGTTCGTCTATGTCAAGCGGCAGGTGGCGGTGCCGCTGGCGCGCAAGGTGAAGGCGCTGCACATCAAGGGGATCTACATGTCCCCCAGCTACCGGCGCTATTACCCGGAGGCGGCAGCGGCGGCGCAGCTGATCGGTTTCACCGACATCGAGAATCGTGGCGCCGGCGGCATGGAGCTCGAACTGCAAGCGCAGCTTGCCGGCCATCCAGGCACGCGCAAGGTGATGCGCGACCGCCTGGGCAACGTGATCGAGGACATCGAGGGCGGGACGCCCCCGGTCAACGGCCAGGACGTCCAGCTGTCGATCGACAGCAAGATCCAGGATCTCACCTACCAGGCGCTCAAGCAGGCGGTGCAGACCAGCCATGCCAAGAACGCCAGCGCGGTGGTCATCGACGCCAGCAACGGCCAGGTGCTGGCGATGGCCGACTATCCCAGCTTCAACCCCAACCGCCGCGGCACCTACTTCGCGGCCGACATGCGCAACTATGCCGTCACCGACATCTTCGAGCCCGGTTCGGTGATCAAGCCGCTGACCATCGCCGCCGCATTGCAGGACGGGGTGGTCAGCATGCACAGCACCTTTCAGACCGCGCCCGGCTGCATGATGATGTACGGCAACCGGATCTGCGATGACTCGAACAATGGCCTGATCGGCCTGCCCCAGGTGATCGAATACTCGAGCAACGTCGCGACCGGCCAGATCGTGATGCGGATGAAGCCGCAGGAACAGTGGGACATGTACACCGCGGTCGGATTGGGGCAGCGTCCGCAGTTGGGCTTTCCCGGCGCCAGCAGCGGTCGCCTGCGGCCGTGGAAGGACTGGCGGCCGATCGATGCCGTGACCCAGGGCTTCGGCTATGGCCTGGCCGTCTCGACCTTCCAGCTCGCGCATGCCTACCTGCTGTTCGCCGACGACGGCATGATCCGCCCGGCCACCCTGTTCAAGAGCTCCACGCCGACCCCGGCGGTGCGGGTCGTGTCGCCGCAGGTGGCTGCCGACGTGCGCTCGATGCTCGGGCTGGTCACCTCGGCCAACGGCACCGCGCCGGCGGCGCGCATTCCCGGCTATTCCACCGGGGGCAAGACCGGAACCGCCTACATCTGGCGCGGCAAGTCCTACGACAAGAAGCTGTTCCGCGCGCAATTCGTCGGCATGGCCCCGCTCGACCATCCGCGCCTGGTGATGGCGGTGTCGGTCGACCAGCCCGATCACAAGCACCACTTCGGCGGGCAGATCGCCGCTCCGGTGTTTTCGCAGGTCATGGCGCAGGCGCTGCGCATCCTCGGCGTGCCGCCGGATCTGCCGGTGCGTCCCGATGTGCCGCCGGTCGCCACCAGCAGCGGAGGTGGCGCGTGAACCGCCCGCAGCCAAGCCCGGTGCACGCCTCGGCCGCCGAGGTGCTGCACGCCCTGCGCGCGATGGTGGCGCCACAGGCGGCGCTGGACAGCGATTCGCGCACCCTGCGCGCGGGCGATGTGTTCGTCGCCTGGCCCGGAGCCGCGCGCGACCCACGGCGCCATGTCGCCGACGCGCTGGCGCGCGGCGCCGGCGCGGTGCTGGTCGAGGATGAGGGCGCCGAGGCCTTCGATCTGGCGCCCTCGGTGTTGCGCGTGCGCGGGCTGCAAGGCCTGGCTGGCGACATTGCCGACGCCTGGTTCGGCCATCCGTCGCGCAGCATGCAGGTGCTGGCGGTCACCGGAACCAACGGCAAGACTTCCACCGCCTTGTGGACGGCGCAGGCCTTGCAAGCGGCCGGGCATGCCTGCGGCTTCATCGGTACCCTGGGTGCCGGCCTGCCCGGGCAGTTGCGCGCCACCGGGCTGACGACCCCGGATCCGGTGCGCCTGCACGCCGAGCTGGCGCGGTTGCTGCGCGGCGGCGTGCGGCATTGCGCGATCGAGGCCTCGTCGATCGGCATCGTGGAGCATCGCCTGGACGGACTGCACATCCACGCCGCGGCCTTCAGCAATCTGACGCGCGACCACCTCGACTACCACGGAAGCATGCAGGCCTACGCCGCCGCCAAGCGTCGGCTGTTCGACTGGCCGCATCTGCAATGCGCCGTGCTGAATGCCGACGACGCGCTGGGCGCGGTGCTGGCCGTGCACTGCCGTCAGCGCGGGCTGCGCACCCTGCAGGTGTCGCGCGTGCAGGACGCAACGGCGGACTGGAGCGCGCTTGACGCGCGGCCGCACAGCCTGGGCATGCGCTTCGAGCTGGCGCGCGGCCAGGCACGACGCGAACTCGAACTGCCGCTGCTCGGCGAATTCAACCTGTCCAACGTGCTTCTGGTCTGCGGCCTGCTCGAATGCTGCGGTCTGGACTTCGATGTCGTGTCCACCGCGCTGGCGGCGCTGACGCCCCCGCCCGGCCGCATGCAGGCCCTCGGCGGCCATGCGGCGCCGCTGGTGGTCGTCGACTACGCGCACACGCCCGATGCCCTGGCGCAGGCGCTGCAGGCGCTGCGCCCGGTGACGCAGGCGCGCGGGGGCACGCTGTGGTGCGTGTTCGGCGCCGGCGGCGACCGCGACCCCGGCAAGCGGGCCGCGATGACATCGGCCGCCGAGGGCTGTGCCGATCGTGTCGTGCTGACCAGCGACAACCCGCGTAGCGAGCCGCCGCAGGACATCCTGCAACAACTGCTGGCCGGTGCCGTGGCTCCGGCGCGCATCCTGGTGCTGGCCGAGCGCGCGCAGGCCATTGCGCAGACCGTGGCGCACGCCGATGCGCAGGACGTGATCCTGCTCGCCGGCAAGGGCCACGAGGCCACCCAGCAGCTGCGCGGCCGCAGCCGCGCCTTCAGCGACGTCTTTCACGCACGCGCTGCCCTGGCTGCGCGCGGCGGCGGCTGGCTGAGCCTGCGCGAGCTCGCGCAATGGACCGCCGGCCGGCTGCACGGTGAGGCCGCGTGCGCGCTGGCCGGCGTGAGCACCGACAGCCGTCGGCTGGCTGCGGGCGAACTGTTCGTGGCCCTGCGCGGCGAGCGTTTCGACGGCCATGCCTTCCTGCCCCGCGCGGCTGCCGCCGGCGCCGCCGCGGTGCTGGCCGAGCACGGCGTGGCCGGCGCCGGCCTGCCCGGGGTGGAGGTGGCGGACAGCCGTGCCGCCCTGGGCATGCTGGCGCGCGCCTGGCGTCGCCAGCAGCCGGCGATGCCGCTGATCGCGGTCGCGGGCAGCAACGGCAAGACGACGGTCACGCAAATGCTGGCGTCCATTCTGGCCGCCTGGCATGGGGATGACGGGCGCCTGGCCACGCAGGGCAACTTCAACAACGACGTGGGCGTGCCGCTGACCCTGCTGCGCCTGCGTCCGCAGCACCAGGCCGCGGTGGTCGAGATGGGCATGAACCATCCGGGGGAGATCGCGCGCCTGGCGGCGATCGCCGAGCCGGACGTCGCGCTGGTCAACAACGCGCAGCGCGAGCACCTGGAGTTCCTGCACAGCGTGCAGGCGGTGGCGCGCGAGAACGGAGAGGTTCTGCGCGCGCTGGGAGCCGACGGCGTGGCGGTGTTCCCGGCCGACGATCCGCACGCGCAGTTGTGGGTCGAGATGGCGTCGCCTCGCCGCATGCTGCGCTTCGCGCTGTGCGCGCAGGAAGCCGACGCCCGTGCGCACGCCGCCGAACTGCAGGGTTGGGTGCTCGATGCCGGAGGCGCGGACGCCCCGATGCTGCTGGCCCTGCGCTGCGCGGCCGGCCAGGCGCAGCTGCGTCTGCGTCTGGCCGGGCGCCACAATGCCCGCAATGCGCTGGCCGCCGCGGCCTGCGCGCTGGCCGCGGGCGCGCCGCTGCAGGCGGTGGTCGACGGGCTGCAGGCTTTCGACGCGGTGCCGGCGCGCATGCAGCGCAACCTGCTGCGGCGCGCCGACGGCAGCCCGGTGCTGCTCATCGACGACACCTACAACGCCAACCCGGATTCGGTGCGCGCGGCCATCGAGGCCCTGGCCGCGCTGCCCGGGCGGCGCGTGCTGGTGCTGGGCGACATGGGCGAGGTCGGCGCGCAGGGCCCGCACATGCATGCCGAGGTCGGCAGCCTGGCCGCCGAGCGCGGTGTGCAGCAGCTGTGGACGGTCGGCGAGGCGGCGCGGGCCGCCGCCGACGCGGCGCGCGCCGCCGGCATCGCGGTGCGGCATGCCGGCTGCTTCGAGGAGCTCGACCTCGACGCCCTCGTCGCCGCCGGCCCCGACGCGGTGCTGGTCAAGGGGTCGCGCTTCATGCGCATGGAGCGCGTGGTCGAGGCGCTGCGCGCGCGTTGGCCGGCGCAGGATCCTCGGCAGGCCGGCGAGCCATCCATGGAGTCCGGACATGCTGCATAGCCTGGCCCTGTGGTTGATGCAGAGCTCGCCCGACCTGCGCTTCTTCCGGGTGTTCAACTACATCACCTTCCGCGCGGTGATGAGCACCCTGACGGCGTTGCTGATCGGCCTGGTGGCGGGGCCGGCGCTCATCCGCAAACTCACCGCGATGAAGGTCGGGCAGGCCGTGCGCAGCGACGGGCCGCAGACCCACCTGATCAAGACCGGCACCCCGACGATGGGCGGAGTACTGATCCTGCTGTCCATCAGCGCTTCATCG
Organism: Pseudomonadota bacterium; assembly: GCA_021805825.1. GTDB lineage: Bacteria > Pseudomonadota > Gammaproteobacteria > Burkholderiales > Burkholderiaceae_C > Thiomonas_A. The sequence continues at coordinate 14,659 of JAJZEC010000033.1, read as the reverse complement.
CTGTTGTGGATGGATCTGTCCAACCGCTTCGTCTGGGTCGTGCTGCTGGTCACGCTGGGTTTCGGAGCCATCGGCTGGGTCGATGACTACCGCAAGGTGGTGCACCGCGACCCGCAGGGCATGCGCTCGCGCGAAAAGTATTTCTGGCAGTCGCTGATCGGGCTGCTGGCAGCCTTCTACCTGGCCTTTGCCGTTTCCGGCAACGGCAACCTGCAGGTCTGGCACCTGTTCGTGGCCTGGCTGCGCAGCGGCCTGACGATGCCCCTGCCGCCGGCAGCCGATCTGATCGTTCCCTTCTTCAAGACCGTCAGCTATCCGCTGGGGATCACCGGCTTCATCATCCTCACCTACCTGGTGATCGTCGGCTCGAGCAATGCCGTGAACCTGACCGACGGCGCCGACGGCCTGGCCATCATGCCCACGGTCATGGTCGGGGGCTCGCTGGGGGTGTTCGCCTATGTCAGCGGCAACGCCGTGTTCTCGCGCTACCTGCTGTTTCCCTACATCGCGGGCAGCGGCGAACTGCTGATCTTCATCGGTGCGATGGTCGGTTCCGGGCTGGCGTTCCTGTGGTTCAACGCCTACCCGGCGCAGGTCTTCATGGGCGATGTAGGCGCGCTGGCGCTGGGCGCAGCGCTGGGCACCATCGCTGTCATCGTGCGCCAGGAAATCGTGCTGTTCATCATGGGCGGGGTGTTCGTCGCCGAAACGGTGTCGGTGATGATCCAGGTCGGCTATTTCAAATACACCAGGCGCAAGTACGGCCAGGGCCGGCGCATCTTCAAGATGGCGCCCCTGCACCACCATTTCGAGCAACTCGGGGTCAAGGAATCGCAGGTGGTGATCCGCTTCTGGATCGTCAGCATGGTGTTGTGCCTGATCGGGCTGGCCAGCCTGAAGCTGCGATGAGCCCGTCCATGCTCCAGGACAAGACCGTCGTCGTGCTCGGGCTCGGGGTGTCCGGCCTGGCCATGCTGCGCTGGTGCGCGCTGCAGGGAGCGCGGCTGCGCGCCGCCGACAGCCGCACCCAGCCGCCGGGCCTGCAGGCCCTGGGCCGCGAGTTCCCGCAGCTCGAGCCCAGCCTGGGAGGCGCCGGGCCCGGCCTGCTCGATGGCGCCGACCTGGTCTGTGTCAGCCCTGGAATCGCCCCCGACGACCCCGCGTTCGGCGAACTGCTGCGCCAGGCGCGCGCGCGCGGGATCGAGGTGCGCGGGGAATTGTGGCTGTTCGGCCAGGCCTTGCGCGAGCTGCAGCAGCGTCAGGGCTATGCGCCATGGCTGCTGGCGGTCACCGGAACCAACGGCAAGACCACGGTGACGCGCCTGGCCACGCTGCTGCTGCAGGCCGCCGGCTGCGATGCCGTGGCTGCCGGCAACATCGGCCCGGCGATGCTCGATGAGCTGGCGAGCCGGCTGCGCGGACAGCAGCTGCCGCAAGCCTGGGTGCTGGAGCTGTCGAGCTTCCAGTTGCATGGAGTCGACGACTTCGTGGCCACTTCCTCGGTGGTCCTGAACATCAGCCAGGATCACCTCGACTGGCATGCGGACATGCAGGCCTATGCCCAGGACAAGGCGCGCATCTTCGGCCCGCAGCCGTGGCAGTTGCAGGCGGCGCCGGGCCTGATGCTGCTCAATCGCGACGATCCGCAGGTCCTGGCCTTGCGCCGCGAAGGCCGGCGCATGCAGAGTTTCGGGCTCGACGCACCGCGCGTGGCCGGCGACTGGGGGCTGCTGCGCGAGCATGGCATGGACTGGCTGGCGCGCCTGCACGCGGGCGAGCCCCAGGCGGCCAAGCCCGCGCGCCGCCCACGCAGGGTCGACGCCGAGGGCGAAGCGGTGCTGCAACGGCTGATGCCCGCCGATGCGCTGCGCCTGCGCGGACGCCACAACCAGGCCAACGCGCTGGCTGCGCTGGCGCTGGCCGCCTCCACCGGGCTCGCGCTGGCGCCGATGCTGCATGCCTTGCGCGACTACCGTGGCGAACCCCACCGCATGCAGACCCTGGGGGTGCTCGACGGCGTGGAGTGGATCGACGACAGCAAGGGCACCAACGTCGGCGCCACGGTGGCGGCGTTGGACGGCCTCGACCGGACGGTGCTGCTGATCGCCGGCGGCGACGGCAAGGGCCAGGATTTCACCCCGCTGGCGCAGGCCGCGGCGCACCGGGTGCGCCGGGCGCTGCTCATCGGGCGCGATGCCGCCCGCCTGCAGCAGGCGCTGGGCGCGAGCTGCGTCTGCCAACTGCTGGACGATCTGCCGCAGGCGGTGCGCGCCGCCGCGCAGGAGGCGCGCAGCGGCGAGGTGGTGCTGTTGTCTCCGGCCTGCGCCAGCCTCGACATGTTCCGCAACTATGCGCATCGCGCGGAGGTGTTCGCGGGCGCGCTGCAGGAACTCGCTGCCGAGCGCGGGGTCGTGCTGGAGGGACGGCCATGAAGCTGCCCGCCTGGTTGCGCCGCCGGCAGGAGCGGGATTCGGCGATGCCGGTGGCGGTGCGTGTGAGCTACGTCGCGCCCAGCGCATCGCGCATGCTCGACTACGACCAGAACCTGTTGTGGGTGATCGTGCTGCTGCTGGCCTTCGGCCTGGTGATGGTGTACTCGGCGACGATTGCCATTCCCGAGGCGCCGCGCTACGCGCGCTGGAGCCAGTTCCACTTCTTCTGGCGCGACCTCGTGGCCATCGGCCTCGGCCTGGTCGTCGGCTGGGTGACCTTCCAGTTCCCGATGAGCTTCTGGCAGCGCTGGGCGCCGTACCTGTTCGTGCTGTCGCTGTGCGGCCTGGCGCTGGTGCTGCTGCCCTTCGTCGGCAAGGGCGTCAACGGATCCCGACGCTGGATTCCGCTGGGGGTGCTCGACTTCCAGCCCTCCGAACTGGTGAAGCTGACCATCGTCCTCTACGCCGCGGATTTCATGGTGCGCAAGCAGCAGGTGAAGGAAAGCTTCGCCAAGGCCTTCGCGCCAATGGCCGCAGCCCTGGCCTTCATCGGTCTGCTGCTGCTGGCCGAGCCCGACATGGGCGCCTTCCTGGTCATCGCCTCGGTGGCCATGGTCATCCTGTACCTGGGTGGTGCCAACGGGCGCATGTTCGCCGCGCTGTCGATCGTGGTCATCGCGGCCTTCGTGCTCATGATCGTGCTTTCGCCCTGGAGGCGTGACCGCATCTTCGCCTATCTCAATCCCTGGTCCGAGGGCAACAGCCAGGGTGCCGGGTACCAGCTCGCGCATGCGCTCATCGCCGTCGGTCGCGGCCACTGGTTCGGCGTCGGCCTCGGCGGCAGCGTCGAGAAACTGCACTACCTGCCGGAGCCGCAGACCGACTTCCTGCTCGCCATCATCGGCGAGGAACTGGGCTTCGCCGGGGTGCTGGCGCTGATCATCGTGTTCGCCTGGCTGACCAAGCGCGCCTTCGACATCGGTCGCCAGGCGCTGGCCGCCGACCGCATGTTCTCTGCGCTGGTGGCGCAGGCCATCGGGGTGCTCCTCGGGGGCCAGGCCTTCATCAACATCGGGGTCAATCTCGGCTTGCTGCCGACGAAGGGCCTGACGCTGCCTCTGCTGAGCTACGGCGGCTCGGCGACCCTGGTGTCGCTGACCGCGCTGGCCCTGCTGCTGCGCGTGGACTACGAGAATCGCGTGCTGATGCGCGGAGGCCACGCATGAACTCCGCGGCCGTGGCGCGACGGGCGCTGATCATGGCTGGTGGCACCGGCGGACATATCTTCCCCGGGCTGGCTGTCGGCGAGGGCCTGCGCGCCGCCGGCTGGGACGTGGCCTGGATGGGCGCCCCCGACGGCATGGAGGCCCGCCTGGTGCCGGCCCGCGGCTACCGCATGCAGTGGGTGGATTTCGGCGGCGTGCGCGGCAAGGGCCTGTCACGCTGGCTGATGCTCCCCGGGCGCTTGTTGCGCGCGCTGCTGCAGGCTGCCCGCGCGCTGCGTCGCGAACGCCCGCGGGTGGTGCTGGGCATGGGAGGCTACATCAGCGTACCCGGCGGCCTGCTCGCGCGCTGCTTCGGCGCCAGCCTGGTGCTGCACGAGCAGAACGCCGTGGCCGGGCTGAGCAACCGTCTGCTGGCACGACTGGCCACGCGCGCGCTGTGCGGTTTCCCGGGCGCGCTGGCCGGCGCTGAATGGGTGGGCAACCCGGTGCGCGGGTCGATCTGCGCGCTTGCCGATCCGGCGACGCGCTACCTGGGGCGCAGCGGCTCCCTGCGTCTGCTGGTGGTCGGCGGCAGCCTGGGCGCGCGCGCGCTCAACGAGTTGCTGCCGCGTGCGCTGGCGCTGATCGATCCGGCGCGGCGTCCGAGCGTGCTGCATCAGAGCGGCCGCGAAGGCCTGCAGGAACTGCGCCGGGCCTACGCCGAGGCCGGCGTCGAGGCCACCTGCAGCGCGTTCATCGACGACATGGCCGCCGCCTACGCCGACGCCGACCTGGTGCTGTGCCGCGCCGGCGCCTCCACGGTCAGCGAGGTGGCCTGCGCTGGCGTCGCCGCGTTGTTCGTGCCTTTCCCCTTCGCGGTGGACGACCACCAGACGGCCAACGCGCGTCATCTCGCCGACCGCGGGGCGGCGCTGCTGCTGCAGCAATCCGAACTGGAACCGAAGTTCGTCGCGACCCTGCTGGAGTCCCTGCAGCGCGATGAACTGCAGCACATGGCGGCGCAGGCGCGTCGGCTGGCGCGCAGCGATGCCGTCGAGCGCGTGGTCGCGGTGTGCGAAACCCTGTGTCACCCGCAATGAAACACGCCATCCACCATATCCACTTCGTCGGCATCGCCGGCGCCGGCATGAGCGGCATCGCCGAAGTGCTGCTCAACCTGGGCTATCAGGTCAGCGGCAGCGACCTCGGCGAGAACGCGGTCGTCGGACATCTGCGCGGTATCGGCGCGCAGGTGGCCATCGGCCACGACGCCGCGCACATCGTCGGCGCCGACGCCGTCGTCGTGTCGACAGCGGTCGGGCCGGACAACCCCGAGGTGCGCGCGGCGCGCGCGCGGCGCATCCCGGTGGTGCCCAGGGCGGTCATGCTGGCCGAGTTGATGCGCCTGCGCCGCGGCATCGCGATCGCCGGCACCCACGGCAAGACCACCACCACCAGCCTGGTGGCCAGCGTGCTCGCGCAGGCCGGGCTGGATCCGACCTTCGTCATCGGCGGCCGGCTCAACAGCGCGGGCACCCACGCCAAGCTGGGCGGCGGGGAGTACATGGTCGTCGAGGCCGACGAGTCCGATGCGTCGTTCCTGAACCTCCTGCCGGTGATGGCCGTGGTCACCAACATCGACGCCGACCATATGGACACCTACGGCCACGACATGGCCAGGCTGCGCCAGTCCTTCGTCGAGTTCCTGGGGCGCCTGCCCTTCTACGGCGCGGCCATCCTGTGCATCGACGACCCCGGGGTGCGCGCCATCCTGCCGCTGGTGTCCAAGCCGATAACGCCCTACGGCCTGGACGAGCAGGCCCAGGTGCGCGCGGTCGACGTGCGCGCGGTGGGCACGGGCATGGAATTCACCGTACTGCGGCGCAACGGCGTGGTGCTGCCGCCGCTGCAGGTGCGGTTGAATCTGCCCGGACTGCACAACGTGCGCAACGCGCTGGCGGCCATCGGGGTGGCTGCGGAGCTGGGCGTCGAGGATGCCGCCGTCTGCGCGGCGCTGGCCGAATTCCGCGGCGTCGGGCGCCGGTTCCAGCGCTGGGGGGAGGTTGCCGCCGGCAGCGGTGGCCACTTCACCCTGATCGACGACTACGGCCACCATCCTGCCGAGATGGCGGCGACCCTGGAGGCCGCGCGCGGCGCCTTCCCCGGGCGGCGCATCGTGCTGGCCTTCCAGCCGCATCGCTACACCCGCACACGGGATCTGTTCGAGGACTTCGTGCAGGTGCTCGGTGGCGCCGACGCCCTGCTGCTGAGCGAGGTCTATGCCGCCGGCGAGGCACCGATCGTGGCTGCCGATGCCCGCAGCCTGGCGCGCGCGCTGCGGGTGGCCGGGCGCATCGAGCCGCTGTTCATCGAGGAGGTCGAGGCCCTGCCGCAAGCCATTGTCGATTGCGCCCGCGACGGCGACGTGGTGCTGTGCATGGGCGCCGGATCCATCGGTGGCGTGCCCGCGCAGCTTGCCGCGCGTGCCGGCATCGCGGTGGCCGGGCAGTCGTCCGCGCCAGGGGAGGAACGCCGATGAAGCTGCCGGCCGATGCCATCGACGCGCGCGCGCTCGGGCGCGTGGCGGTTCTGCTCGGGGGCCGTTCGGCCGAGCGCGAGGTTTCGCTGATGTCGGGCCGTGGCGTGCTGCAGGCGCTGCTCGACCAGGGGGTCGACGCCTTCGCCTTCGATCCCGCCGAGCAGTCGCTGGATCGTCTGCCCGCGCTCGGGGCGCAGCGGGTGTTCATCGCCCTGCATGGCCGCTTCGGCGAGGACGGCACGGTGCAGGGCGCGCTGGAACTGCTCGGCCTGCCCTATACCGGGCCCGGGGTGCTGGCCTCGGCGCTGGCCATCGACAAGCACATGACCAAGAAGCTGTGGCGCTGCGAGGGCCTGCCGACCCCGCGGTGGCAGCTGGTCGAGGATCTGGCGCAGGCGCATCGGGCGGCCGCCGAGCTGGGCTTTCCGCTGATCTTCAAGGCCAGCCACGAGGGTTCGACCCTCGGATTGCGCCGCGCCGACGATGCCGCGCAGGTCGACGCGGCCTTCGGCGAGGCCGCGCGCTACGACCGCCAGGTGCTGGCCGAGGAGTTCATCGTCGGCGACGAGGTGACCTGTGCCGTGCTCGGGCAGGGCGAGCAGGCGCTCGCGCTGCCGCTGGTGCGCATCCAGGCCCCCGGCGGCAACTACGACTTCGAGCACAAGTACTACAGCAACGCCACCCGCTACCTCTGTCCGGCGCAGCTCGATGCCGAGCAGGAGCGGGAGATCGCCGATCTCGTGCTGGCCAGCTACCGCGCCCTGGGCTGCCGTGGCTGGGGCCGCGCCGACGTCATGATCCGCGCCGCCGACCGCCGGCCGCTGCTGCTCGAGATGAACACCAGTCCGGGCATGACCAGCCATTCCCTGGTGCCGATGGCGGCGGCCGCGGCCGGCATCGGCTACGAGCAGCTGTGCCTGCGGGTGCTGGCCGATGCGCGGCTGGATCAGGCGCCGGCGGGACAGGGAGGCGCGCGATGAGCGGCATGCTGCGCAACGAACTGCCGCTGGACATCCGGCTGATGAACCTGACCAGCCGCGCGCTGCTGTGGCTGTTCCTGCTGGGTGCGCTGGCCAGCGCCGGCGACTGGCTGCTGCACCGCCCGTGGTGGTCGATCCGCAGCGTGCGTGTGCAGGGAACGCTGCACCATGTCAGCGTCGCCGCCTTGCGCAGCATCGCGCTGCCGCAGGTGCAGGGCAACTGGTTCACCGTCGGTCTGGGCCGCGTGCAGCACGCCTTCGAGGAAGTGCCGTGGGTGCGCAAGGCCGTGGTGCAGCGGGTGTGGCCGCTGTCGCTGCTGGTCGAGCTGCAGGAGCAGCGGCCGCTGGCGCTGTGGCTCGACGCAGCGGGCCACCCTGCGAGCCTTGTGAACCAGGATGGCGAGTCCTTTGATGCCAACCTGGGCGAGGTGCAGGATCTGGGCTTGCCGCGCCTGTACGGCCCTGCCGGCAGCCAGGAGCAGGTGACGGCGGTCTACCGCCAGGTGCAGCAGGCGCTGGCGCCGCTGCGCTGGCAGTTGGCCGAGATCGGACTCGGCGCGCAGGGCGACTGGCGGGCGCAGGTGGCCGGCGGCCCGCGGCTGGAGCTCGGCGAGGACGGCGATGCGCAGGCCTTCGCCGCCAGGCTGCAGCGCTTCGTGCAGCTGGAGCCGCAGGTGCGCAGGCGCTACGGGCGGGCCCTCGCGTCCGCCGATCTGCGCTATGCCAACGGCTTCGCGGTGAAGCTGCAGCCGCCGCCCGCGCGCGCTGCCGCGCAGGGTCGGGCGATTCCAACGAAATCCAGGGGAGTGCGGTAAATGGCGAAGGAGTACAAGGACCTGATGGTCGGCCTGGACATCGGCACCTCCAAGGTATCGGCGATGGTCGGTGAGGTTCTGCCGGGCCAGGACCAGGCGGCAGGCACGCTGAAGATCGTCGGCATCGGGCAGGCCGGAACCGCCGGAATGCGGCGCGGTGTGGTGGTGGACATCGAGGCCCTGGTGCAGTCGATCCAGGCCGCGCTGAAGGAGGCCGAGCTGATGGCCGACTGCCGCATCACCCGCGTAGTCACCGGAATCACCGGCAGCCACATCCGTGGCCAGAATTCCGAGGGCATGGTGGCGATCAAGGATCGCGAGGTCGCGCCCAACGACGTCGTGCGGGTGATCGAGACGGCCAAGGCGGTGAGCATCCCGGCCGACCAGAGGCTGCTGCTGGTCGAGCCGCAGGAATACATCATCGACGGCCAGGAAGTGCGCCAGCCGGTGGGCATGAGCGGAATCCGCCTGGAGACCAAGGTGCATATCGTCACCGGGGCGCAGACCGCGGCGGAGAACGTGTTCAAGTGCGTGCGCCGCTGCGGCCTGGAGGTCGATGCCTTCCTGCTGCATCCGCTGGCCTCCAGCCATGCGGTGCTGACCGCCGACGAGAAGGAGCTCGGGGTGGTGCTGGTGGATATCGGCGCCGGGGTCGCCGACGTGGCGATCTACACGGGCGGGGCGATTCGCCACACGGCGATCATCCCGATCGCCGGCGAGCTCATCACCAGCGACATCGCGATGGCGCTGCGCACGCCGACGAAGGATGCCGAGGACATCAAGATCGAGCATGGCGTGGCCAAGCAGCTGCTGGCCGGCCCCGACGAGCGGCTGGAGGTTCCGGGGCTGGGCGACCGTGGCCCCCGCATGCTGTCGCGCCAAGCGCTGGCCGGGGTGATCGAGCCGCGCGTGGAGGAAATCTTCTCCCTGGTGCAGCAGGTGGTGCGTGACTCGGGTTACGAGGAACTGCTGTCGTCCGGGGTGGTGCTGACCGGTGGGGCCGCGATGATGCCGGGCATGGTCGAGCTCGGCGAGGACATCTTCCTCAAGCCGGTGCGCCTGGGCCTGCCGCAGTACAGCGGGCCGCTGGCCGACATGGTGCGCAGTCCGCGCAACGCCACTGCGCTGGGGTTGTTGCTGGGAGCTCTGGCGCAGCGCCAGAGCGGAGTGCGCGCGGCCAGCGCGAAGAGCGGCAGTGCCGGGGGCTTGTTCACCCGCGTGCGCGACTGGTTCGCGGGCAATTTCTGAGACGGTTTTCACGGGGGCCCGCCGCGTGCGGCGGGCTGTTTCACAGCAGGCAGGTGTGGTGCATTTCATCCAGACGGAGGTCGAAGATGGGCTTTGACATGATCGAGGACGTGGCCGACAGCGCGTTCAACAGCGGAACCAACATCAAGGTGATCGGCGTTGGTGGCGGGGGCGGAAACGCCGTCGAGCACATGATCGCCAGTGGCGTCAAGGGGGTGGAGTTCATCTCCGCCAACACCGACGCGCAGGCCTTGAAGGGTTCGAGTTCGCATCGCTTCATCCAGCTCGGGCGCAGCGGCCTGGGCGCCGGGGGCAAGCCGCAGGTCGGGCGTGACGCCGCCGAGCAGGCGCAGGCGCAGATCCGAGAGACCCTGACCGGGGCGCACATGCTGTTCATCACCGCGGGCATGGGCGGAGGCACCGGAACCGGCGCCGCGCCGGTGGTCGCGCGCATCGCGCGCGAAATGGGCATTCTCACCGTTGCGGTGGTCACCAAGCCCTTCGAGTTCGAGGGCACCAAGCGGCTGGGCCATGCCGAGAGCGGCCTGGAGGAACTGGAGAAGAACGTCGATTCGCTGATCGTCGTGCTCAACGAGAAGCTGCTCGAGGTCTACGGCGACGACATTTCGCAGAAGGAGGCCTTCGCCAAGGCCAACGACGTGCTGAAGAACGCCACCGGGGGCATCGCCGAGATCATCAACGTGCCGGGGATGATCAATGCCGACTTCGAGGACGTGAAGACCGTCATGGGCGAGCCAGGCAAGGCGATGATGGGAACCGCGGTGGCCAGCGGCGCCGATCGCGCGCGCCTGGCCGCCGAGCAGGCCGTCGTGTGTCCGCTGCTCGACGGCGTCGATCTGTCGGGGGCCAAGGGCGTGCTGGTCAACATCACGGCGGACGATTCGCTCAAGCTCAGCGAGACCCGCGAGGCGATGAATGCCATCCGCGCCTATGCGGCAGCCGATGCCCACATCATCTTCGGCACCGTCAACGACCCGACGATGGGCGATGCGCTGCGCGTGACCGTGCTGGCCACCGGCCTGTCGCGCGCGCGCGCGGCGAAGACCGCACCCAGCCTGACCGTCTTGCGCACCGGCACCGACGCGGCGCCGCTGAGCATGGGCGCGGCGCTGGGCACGGCGGTCGAGAGCAGCCAGATTCCCGCGATCTGGCGCAATCCCCGGGGCGGCGCGCCGTCCGCGCATGTCAGCGCGCTGATGCAGGGCGGCATGGAGGAAATGGAGATCCCGGCCTTCCTGCGCAAGCAGGCCGACTGAAGCCGCGAACGCCTGCTGTTCCTCCGTTTGCGCCCGGCTGCACCGCGGCGCGCCTCGCACGTCCTTCCCCGGGGGCGTGCGGGGCGCAGCTTCCGCGCCGCCGGCAGCGCAGCCGGCGAGCGAAGCCGGCAGTAATAAATTAGAATAATCGTCCAAAAGCTTCCGATTGAAAATTCTGCAAAATCCCATGTCCGCCATGCTCGCGCAACGTTCGATCCGCTCGGCCACCCGTGCCGTCGGCGTCGGACTGCACAGCAGCGAGCGTGTCGAACTCAGTCTGCTGCCGGCGCCGCCGGACAGCGGGATCGTGCTGCGCCGCGTCGATCTGCCGCAGCCGGTGAGCATCCCCCTTCATCCGCAAGCGGTGGTCGACACCCGCCTGGCGACCACCCTGGGCGCAGGCGGAGCCAAGATCCATACCGTCGAGCATCTGCTGTCGGCCTGTTGCGGCCTGGGCGTCGACAACCTGGTGATCGAGGTCGATGCCGAGGAAATCCCCATCCTCGACGGATCGGCTTCGTCCTTTGTCTACCTGCTGCAGTCGGCGGGGCTGCAGGAGCAGCCGGCGCCCCGGCGTTTCATCCGGGTGCGCAAGCCGGTGGAAGTGCGCGAGCAGCAGCGCGACGGCGAGAAGTGGGCGCGTCTGGAGCCCCACGACGGATTCCGGCTGGATTTCTCCATCGAGTTCGGGCATCCGGCGATCGACCGCACGGCCCAGGACTTGAGCTTCGAGTTCTCGATGCCCGCCTACGTGCGCGAGATCTGTCGCGCCCGTACCTTCGGTTTCATGCGCGATGTCGATGCCCTGCGCGAAATCGGTCTGGCGCAGGGGGGCAGCCTGGAAAACGCCATCGTCATGGATGATTCCCGGATCCTGAACCAGGGCGGCCTCCGCTTCGACGCCGAATTCGTCAAGCACAAGATGCTCGACGCCATCGGCGACCTCTATGTGATCGGCCACCCGATCCTCGGCGCCTACAGCGCCTACCGCAGCGGCCACGCGTTGAACAACGCGCTGTTGCGGGCATTGGGCAGCGACCCCGAGGCCTTCGAAATCGTGGTGTTCGACGACGCCACCCGCGCTCCCGAGGGCTTTCGCGCGCCCTTGCGCAGCCTGTACTGAGTTCGCTGCGGCCGCGTGCCGTGCTTCAGCCGTCGGCGCGGCGCCGGCGCAAGGCGCGCAGGCGCTCGCGTACCTCGGGCGGCGCCGGGCGCGTGGCCGGAGCATCCGGCGCGGCGGCGGCCGCGCGCGCCATCAACACCCGTACCTGGATACGCTGCAGCGGCCAGCCCGCGGTCTGCAGCCGCCGCAGCAGCAGGGGCACGAACAGCTTGAGCTTGGCCGCCACCGCGGGCGAACTGGCATGCAGCGTCCAACCGCCGTCGGCGCAGCGTCCGGCCAGCACCGCGGAGGCCAGTTCGGCGGGCAGGGCCTGGCGAAGTTCCTCGGCCATGCGCAGCGAATCGCGTACCTGCTGCCGCAATCCCAGCAACTGCGGGCTGCGCTGCATCCACTGCTGCAGGCTGGCCGCCGCGGCCGCGGACGTGCTGCGGCGGGCGGAGGCAGGGCGTGGGCTGCGTGGCATCGGGGCAGGGTATGTGCGGTGGGCGCCGGGCGCCCGCCGCCATTGTCGCCCAGCGGCGGGCCCGGAGCCCGGCCGCCGCTTCGGCAGCCCGCCGCCGGGACTTCCCGGGGCGACTAGAATGGGGCCTTTGCGCATCTGCGGGGCGGTACCGGGGGCATGCTGCCCCGGCGGCCCGCACTGCCCCTACGTCCAGATCCATGCCTGCATCTTTCGTCACCCGGCTGTTCGGCAGCCGCAATGAACGCCTGCTGCGCCAGTACCGGCGCAATGTGCAGCGCATCAATGCGCTCGAGCCGGTGCTGGAAAAGCTCGCCGACGAGCAATTGCGGGCGAAGACCGCCGAGCTGCGTGACAGGGTGGCTGCCGGCGCCAGCCTCGACGACGTGCTGTGCGAGGCCTTCGCCGTCGTCCGCGAGGGCGGCAAGCGTGCGCTGAAGATGCGCCATTTCGACGTCCAGTTGATGGGCGGCATGGCGCTGCACGCGGGCAAGATCGCCGAAATGCGAACCGGCGAAGGCAAGACCCTGGTCGGCACGCTGGCGGTGTACCTCAATGCCCTGTCGGGCAAGGGCGTGCACGTGGTCACGGTCAACGACTACCTGGCGCAGCGCGACGCCGAGTGGATGGGCCGGCTGTACCGTTTCCTCGGCCTGAGCGTCGGCGTCAACCTGCCGAACCTGGAGCGCGCGCAGAAGCAGGCTGCCTACGCTGCCGACGTGACCTACGGCACGAACAACGAATACGGCTTCGACTACCTGCGCGACAACATGGTGTTCGAGCCCGGCGAACGTGTGCAGCGGGGCCTGAACTTTGCCCTCATCGACGAGGTCGACTCGATTCTCATCGACGAGGCGCGTACCCCGTTGATCATCTCCGGCCAGGCCGAGGACAGCACCGAGCTGTACCTGCGGCTCAACGAGGTGGTTCCGCTGCTCGAGCGCCAGATCGGCGAGGAAGACCCGATCACCGGCCGGGGGGTGGAGAAGCCAGGCGACTTCACCGTCGACGAGAAGGGCCACCAGGTCTACCTCACCGAATCCGGCCATGAGAAGGCCGAGAGCATCCTCGCGCGCATGGATCTGATTCCCGCGGGCAGTTCGCTGTACGACGCGGCCAACATCGCGCTGATGCACCACCTGTATGCGGCGCTCCGCGCCCACCATCTGTACCACCGCGACCAGCACTACGTGGTGCAGAACGGCGAGGTCGTGATCGTCGACGAGTTCACCGGGCGCATCATGGCCGGGCGGCGCTGGTCCGACGGACTGCACCAGGCGGTGGAGGCCAAGGAAGGCGTGCAGGTGCAGAGCGAGAACCAGACGCTGGCGTCGATCACCTTCCAGAATTACTTCCGCATGTACGCGAAGCTTGCGGGAATGACGGGAACCGCCGACACCGAAGCCTACGAATTCCAGGAAATCTACAAGCTGGAAACCGTGGTCATCCCGACCAACCGACCGAGCCAGCGCAAGGATCACCAGGACAAGGTCTACAAGACCTCCGGGGAGCGCGATGCCGCGGTGGTTGCCGACATCAAGGACTGCTACTCGCGTGGCCAGCCTGTGCTGGTGGGAACGGGCTCGATCGAGTCCAGCGAGCACCTGTCGCACCTGCTGCAACGCGAAAAGCTGGCCCACCAGGTGCTCAACGCCAAGCAGCACGCGCGCGAGGCCGAGATCGTCGCCCAGGCCGGTCGCCCGGGCATGATCACCATCGCCACCAACATGGCCGGACGCGGAACCGACATCGTCCTCGGCGGGAACGTGGAGAAGCAGTGCGAATTCCTCGCCGCCGACGCCAACCTGGACGAGGCCGAGAAGCAGCGCCGCATCGACGCGCTGCGTGCCGAGTGGCAGTCGCTGCACGACCATGCGATCGCCCAGGGTGGCTTGCATATCGTCGGTACCGAGCGCAGCGAGTCCCGCCGCGTGGACAACCAGTTGCGCGGGCGTTCCGGGCGCCAGGGCGACCCCGGGTCGTCGCGCTTCTATCTGTCGCTCGACGACCCGCTGATGCGCATTTTCGCCGGCGACCGTGTGCGCTCGATCATGGAACGCCTGAAGATGCCCGAAGGCGAGGCCATCGAGGCTGGCATGGTCACGCGGGCCATCGAGTCGGCGCAGCGCAAGGTCGAGGCGCGCAACTTCGACATCCGCAAGCAGTTGCTCGAATACGACGACGTGTCCAACGAGCAGCGCAAGATCCTGTACGAGCAGCGCAACGCGATCCTCGACAGCCAGGATGTCTCGGCGCAGATCGCCGACCTGCGCACCGGCAGTGTCTCCGACCTGGTGCATACCTACGTGCCCGAGCAGAGCATGGAGGAACAGTGGGACGCGGCTGCGCTGGAGCGCGCGCTGCGCGAGGAACTGCAGGTCGAGCTCCAGTTGAAGGAATGGATCGACGCCGACCAGACGGTGACCGATGAACATGTGCTCGAGCATGTGCTGCAGCAGGTCGATGCCCGCTACCAGCAGAAGGTGGCGCTGGTCGGTGCGGAGAACTTCGCTGCCTTCGAACGCATGGTGCTGCTGCAGTCGCTCGACCAGCACTGGCGCGAGCACCTCTCGGCGCTGG
>JAJZEC010000032.1 GCA_021805825.1 Pseudomonadota bacterium | reverse complement strand
ACGCCGGCGCCCGCGCCACGCGCGCCCACCGTCGGCCTGCACCCCGCGCTGGAGGCGCTGGCCGGCGGCGACGCCGCGATGCAGGAGCAGGCGCTGCGCGCGCAGCGCCTGCTCGGCCGCGGCCTGAACCTGCTGCTGCAGGGCGAGTCGGGTACCGGCAAGGAGGCCTTCGCGAAGGCGCTGCACGAGGCCAGCGCGCGCAGTGCCGGGCCTTTCGTGGCGATCGACTGCTCGGCGCTGCCCGAGACACTGATCGAAAGCGAGCTGTTCGGCTACAGCCCGGGCAGCTTCACCGGCGCCGCCCGCCAGGGCGCGCGCGGGCGCATTGCGCAGGCCCGCCATGGCACGCTGTTCCTCGACGAGATCGGCGACATGCCGCTGGCGCTGCAGACGCGGCTGCTGCGCGTGCTGGCCGAACGCGAGGTGCAGCCGCTGGGCGGGCGCACGGCCTCGGCGCTGGACGCGCAGGTCATCTGCGCCAGCCACCGCGACCTGCGGCAGCTGGCCGACAGCGGGGCCTTCCGCCTCGACCTGCTCTACCGCATCAACGGCGTGACCCTGCACCTGCCGGCGCTGCGCGCGCGAGACGATCGCGAACAGCTGTTCGAGCGCGTGCTGGCCGACGAGGCCGCGGCGCTCGGCGTCGTGCTGCCGCGCGTCGAGCCGGCGGCCTGGAGCCGGCTGCTGGCGCACGACTGGCCGGGCAACCTGCGCGAGTTGCACAATGCGCTGCGCGCGCTGTTGCTGCTGGCCGACGACGGGTTGGTGGGAGTCGCGCTGGTCGACGCGGCGATCCATCCGCGCGGCGCCGCGGTCGCGCCGACGACGCCGCGCAGCGCCACCGAGGATCCGGCGCAGGCCTTGCGCGACGCGCTGCGCGCATGCGGCGGCAATGTCAGCGAGGCGGCGCGCCGCCTGGGCATCGGACGCGCGACCATGTACCGGCGCATGCAGCGCCTGGGCGTGGCGCCACCGCAGCGCCTGTTCGACCCAGGCGACACCGGGTGTTGAACGCTGTGGCGGGAAGCTTCACAGCACGCGCGCGACCAGGCTCAGGTAGATCTGGGTGTTGGCCTGGTTGTAGACGACTTCCTGCGTGGGCACGCCGAGCACCACGCGCGCAGTGACCCTGCGGGACAGTTGCCAGGAACAGCCCGCGCCGACCGAGCGCAGGCCCTGGTAGCGCGGGAAGTGGTTGAACACGCCGCCCTGGTCGACGAACAGGAATCCGTCGATCGGCCGCGACCCGCCCAGGTGCAGCGCATGGTGCACGGCGAAGTTGGCGTAGTAGCCGGTCGGTCCCGAGAGGGCGTCGGCCGGGTAGCCGCGCACCGTCGTCGGGCCGCCGACCTGGAACAGCTGGCCACCGGGAATGAACTCGTCGGACGAGAGCTGCCAGGCGCCGGTGGCGCTGCCGACGAAGCCCCGGGTCAGCGCCCGGCGCAGGTAGAAGGTTCCGCCGAGCAGGTCGAAATGGCTGTTGGCGCCGGAGACGTTGCTGTGCGACTGCGCGAAGGTGTTGGCCACGGTGGCGCCGGCGCTCATGCCGGGCACCGTGTAGCCGAAGCGCAGCCCCAGGCTTTCCAGGCGCGTGGAGTCCGAGGCCA
Source organism: Pseudomonadota bacterium (assembly GCA_021805825.1). Classification (GTDB taxonomy): domain Bacteria; phylum Pseudomonadota; class Gammaproteobacteria; order Burkholderiales; family Burkholderiaceae_C; genus Thiomonas_A. The sequence goes on along the minus strand of JAJZEC010000032.1, from coordinate 41,474 downwards.
CCGTGGTGCCAATCTCGAAGGATCGGGAGACCTCGTAGGTGAGCGAGGCGGTGCCGAGGACGAACAGATTGCGCCCCACATGCAAGGGCTGCGCCGCGTTGGCCGACACGCTCTCGGACCAGCCGGTGATGCCCAGCGCCTGGTAGATCCCCGCAATGTCCCGGATGCTGCCCGAGGTCACGCTGAACCCGGCCCGACCGCCGAGCGCGTTGATCGGACGGTCGTAGGCCGCGCTGAGCGTGGCGTTGCCCTCGGACTTCAGGGCGTACAGGGTGATGCGGTCGTCGATCCCGCTCGGCGCATAGTGCTGGTAGAGCGCGCCGATCTCGTTGCGCCCGACCGTGGGCACCCCCTCGTTGTCGACGAAGACCTGCAGCAGGTCGCGCGGGGGCTCGGTGACCGCGAGCTCGATGTCGGTGAGCCCGAAGCGTGCGCCCGGGCGCACCAGGGCCTGAAGGCGCGCCAAGCCGGTATCGTTGAAGCGCGCCAGGTCGTGCGCCACCCGCGACAGGTTGATCACCTGCCCGGGCCGCACCGGCACGTAGGAGCGCACGAAGGCCGGCTTGAGCTCCTTGGCCCCGGCCACCTGGAGCCTGCCCAGCCGGCCCTGCAGGATCGCGACATGCACCACGCCGCCGCGGATGGTCTGCGGCGGAAGGTAGGCCGAGGCGGTGACCACGCTGCTCTTCTCGAGCAGGGCATTGATCTCGTCCACCATGTGCCTGAGGGTGGCGATGTCGACCGTCTTGCCCACGTAGCGCGAGGTGATCGCCTGCACCTGGGCCGGGCGCAGGAAGCGGGTGGCATCGACGCGCACCCCGCGCAACAGGAAGGTCGGGCCCTTGGCCGCGCGCTGCTTGCCGTGGCGTGCCGGCGCCTTGCGCACCGGCGCCTGCTGCGGCAGGCCGTTGCCCTGCTCGAGCTGCTGCAACTGGCGCTGCGATTGCTTGTTGATCGACGCCGGGTTGGGCGGCGCCGGCAGCGTCGCGGCCGCCGCCGCGGTGCCGGCCCCCAGGCCCAGGGTGCAAAGGGTCGCAGCCGCCAGTGTGGTCGTCAGGCGCATGGATCAGAGCCCCTTGAGAAGGAGCGCGCCGTGGCTGCGCTGCAGCCCCAGCGACGCCGGGCTGCCGGTATCGACAGCGGAAGGCGCCGGCCACGCGATCGGCGACGCGGACTGGTAGGGCAACGAGGAGTTCGCCTCCGGGGACAGCCAGGGCAGCGGCCAGCCGCCGGCCTGCAGCAGGCCGAGGGGCTCGCCGTTGCGCAGGTTGCGCACGAAGTCGGCGACGTCGTTCTGGTTCAGTACCTGGCCGCCACCGACCGCGTAGACCAGTTGCGAGCTCGGGGTGTTGTTGATGAAGAAGGCGTCGGAGGTCGTCCGGTAGCCGATCTGGCTGAGGCTGAACGCCAGGTGGGGATTGAACAGGCCCTCGACGAACGGCGACACCGGCTGCGGCGACAGGCTGCTGAGATGGATCTGCTGGTACGGCAGTTGCAGGTTCATCTGGTCGACGATGTAGCCATGGCGGATGCTGAAGTTCGGCGAGGTGCTGACGATCGTGGCCTGCTGCTCGCGCAGATTGCCGATGCTGACCGGCAGGCTGGTGAGGATGTGCACGCTGGCCGACAGCCCGACCGCGCCCGCCGCGCCGCCGAGATCCAGGGTGAAGACCCCGCTGCTTCCCGCCACCGGGGTGATGGAGGCGATGTCGATGGTCGGTGCGCCGAAGATCGAACCGGAACCGATGTGGATCGCCGGCAGCGACAGCGAGGTCTGCGAGTTCATGTCCAGCGGGCCGTTGCTGCTCAGCGCACCGAAGGAAATCGCGCCCAGGGCATTCGCGCCGACGCCGCCGTTGGACACCAGGCTTCCCACGCGGATGCCGCCCTGGGTCGAGACGAGGTCGATGTTGCCGGGATCGCCGGGGACGCCGGTGGTTCGCAGGCTGTCCGCCGTGAGCTCGCCGACCGACTGCAGGGTCTGCGAGCCTCCGCTCTGCACCGCGCCCAGTTGCAGCGCGCCGCCCGCGCTCAGGTCGACCTGGTCGGCCGCGGTCACGCTGGCCAGCACCAGGCCCTGCAGGCCCTGCAACTGCACGCTGCCTTGCGGCGCCGACAGGCTGCCCGCGGACACCGCGGCGCTGTCGATGGCATCGATGCTGCCGGCCGCCGTGGACAGGCTGAGGCTCGGGCTGCGGATGATCAGCGGGTTGGGCACCGGGGTGATGAGGTTGGCGGTACCCGGCGCCTGCCCGGGGGCATCGACGGCCTCGGAATCGGCCTCGGTGAGGTCTCCGATGCCCTGCCCGGCCGCGATGCGCACGCCGGCGCCCGGCGCGCTGGCGCTGATGTCGGTGCGGCCGGCCGCCGTGCCGGCCAGCACATGGCCCCCGGCCTGGATGGAAACGGCCGCGGCGTCGGTGGCGCCGCTGCCGACCCCGGTCACCAGGGCATCGCCGCTGGTCGTGATGGACACGTCGCCGGCGGCCGCGTCGAGCTGCGCGCCATTGAGCATCTTCAGCGACGCGGCATCGACGGTGGCGCTGCCGGCGGTCGTGCGGATGTCGCCACTGCTGCCGATCACCTGTTCGCCGATGGCTCCCAGGCTGATCTGCCCGAGGGCGTCGACCGCCCCGGCGATGGTCGAATCGCCGGCCGACTGCAGGTCGACCGAGCCGCCGGAGTCGACACCCTGGATGATGAAGTCGTAGCCCGCGGGGCCGAACAGCCACACCCCCTGGCCGGGCGTGGCGGCGTCGGCGGTGATGCCTCCGCCGGCGGTCGTGACCCCGACGTTGAGCGCGTCGCCCTGGGCGCCGATGGATCCGCCCGATGCGCTGAGGTCGATCTGGTCGGCGAGGATGTTCAGGTTGCTGCCCTGATCGGCGTTCAGGATCGAGCCGGGGGCAGCCACCGAAACGGTACCGGGGGAATAGATGGTGCTGACCAGCGCATCCTGGGAGGCCCCCGCCCCGCCGGACAGGTAGACCCCGTCCTGCGCCCGCGCGGTGATCGTGGCCCCGGAATCCAGTGCCAGGGCCAGCCCGCCCACGCCGCCGCTGCCCAGCAGGTTGCCGATGGTGCCGTCCGCCGCCTCCAGGATGATGTTGCCGGTGGCGATGTTCGATGCGCTGGCGTTGGCGATGTTGTCGAGCACCTTGATGCGGGCCTCGCCCGGCACCACGATGCTGCCCAGCGCCACGCTGCCGCGCGAGGCGACATAGGCGTTGCCGATGTCCAGCTTGCCGTTGGGCGTGGCCTGCACCGACACGTTCAGGCTGCCGCTGGCACTGACGTTGAGCGGGCGCTTGCTCAGGATCGTCAGGTAGCTGCCCTGGGTGTAGGCCTGGCCGCTGGCCGCGGCGTCGAGGGCTGCCTGCTGCTGGGCCGACAGGGCGCTGTAGGGAACATTCAGCGGAACGTTGGCGGTGCCGCCGGCGAAGGCCACGGTCAGCTGCAGGTCGGAGGCCTCGGCCGAGGCCAGCTGCACCTGCTGATCCACGCTCAGTGTGCTGGGCTTGGTACCCGCGGCAATCACCGTTCCGTACTGGTTGTTGCTGCCGTTGCCGGTCTGGATGGTCTCGCCGATCCCCTGGCCCGCGTTCAGGGTCACCGTGCGGCCGGAGACGTTGGGCGCCTTGACCACGTCGTTGGTGTTGGTCACCGTCTTCAGCAGCGCGGCCGACAGCGAGAACGACAGCTCGTCGTTGGTCCAGGTAGCGCCCTGCGTCAGGCTCTGCAGCGTGGCGCTGGACGCGTGGTACTGGTAGTTCGCGACGTAGCTCGCGGTCAGGCCACCGACCTCGCTGTTGAGCTTGTGGTACTGCTGGGTCTGCGCCTGCTCCAGGGCCGTGATCTCGGAGGCCTTGCCCGCGTCGGTGAGCGCCGTCACCTGCTGCGCGCTGAAGGTGATCTGGTAGTTCGGGTCGTAACTCTGCCCATGGTCGGGCTGGCTGAGCCGGATCGCCCAGTACTGCTGGTATTCCTGGTTGACCGAGTTCTCGTAGGCGGCTTGCGTCTGCGCGATCTTCTGCGCGTTGGCCTGCCCGGCCGTCAGGCCCAGCGACTGCCAGTAGTTCAGCAACTGCTGTTGCGTGCGCTGGTCGATGGTCTGCACCGGATTGTTGTCGAGGATCTGGCCCGGCGCCGACAGCGTGACGTTGCCTCCCGAGGAGACGACGGTGTCGGCCAGCAGGTTGCCGGCCGGGTTGTCGGCCCATGCGCCGGAGCTGATGTCGATGTCGCCGGCGGCCTGCGCCTGCAATCCGTAGTACAGGGTCGCGCCCTGGGCCGAAGGCGGGCCGAAGGGGCGCAGGCTCTGGTCGGTGGTGAAGCCGGTATCGACCGCCAGCGCGCCGCCCGCGACCCCACCGATGCCGCCGTAGCCGGCATCGAGCGAGACGGCGTCGGCCTGCACGAAGGAGCCAGGGCCGGCACCGAGGATGCCCTGGTCGGCGCTCAGGCTGACCGCGCCCTGCCCGGATGCGGCATGCGCCGAGACCTGATCCAGCACGAGTTGGCCGATGCCGCTGATCGACACATTGCCGCTGCCACCGTTCGCGCCGGCCACCGCGCTCAGCGCTCCCCCGGTGAGCTGCACCGACACCGGCGCCTGCACCGGCGCGCCGGTGGCGCTGTCGGTGATCCCGCCGACCGAGCCCGCGGCCTGCAGGGCGATGTCGTGCGCGGTGATGGTCGCCCCGCTGGCACCGGCGACGATCGAGGCACCAGCGCCCGACACGTCGATGCTCGTGCTCCCGGACGCGTTGCCGAGGCTGCCGTCGAGCACCACGTTGCCCACCGACTGCACCTGGATGCTTCCGCTCGTCGAACCCAGGAAGTCGATCTGGATCGGGTAGTCGGCCTTCAGCGAGGTCTTGGTGGTCTGGAGGTAGTGCTGGGTCAGCGAGTAGGTCGTGGTGTCGTTCTGCGCCAGGCACAAGGTAAACCAGTTGCAGACGCTGGAGCTGCCGGTGGCGACCTGCTTCCAGGAATTGAGGTAATAGGTCGTGGTCTGCACGCTGCCCCTGCTCTCCAGCGTGGAATTCAACACCGTGTGGATCCCGGGGTCGCTGGTGACCGCGTAGTAATTCCCGGATGTGCCCACGGGCGTCAGCCCGCCGCCGCCGTCCTGCGTGCTGCTCGTCGAGATGAAGCTTCCGTTGGGCAGCACCTGGCTCTGGTTTTCGATCAACTGCACGTCGCTCACATTCGTGAACTGGCCCAGGGACAGGCTCGAGGATCCGAACAGATTGGTCGAGGTGGTCGAGAAGTCGGTGACCTTGGTCCACTTCGTCTGCGTGGCGAACACGTACCGCGCACCCTGACTCAACGGTGCGTAGACAGTGGATCTGCCGTTGAACGAAGTTGGCAGCCCGCTCACCGGGTTGATCGGCAATCCGTCGGCGCCGAGGGTCGCGGTGGATACCGTCGACTGCACCTGGTTGGTCGTCGGGTCGTAGGTGTACTGGGTCTGGCGCCAGTCGACGACCGAGGCGTTGGCGGGGTCGAGGCGCACGTCGGTGATCTGGATCATCCCCGCGGTGCCGCGGCCGCCTCCGGCCGCATCGGCTCCGGTGTTCAGGCTCGACAGCACGACCGGCGCGCTGGTCTGGTTCTGGATGTTGATGCTGCCGAACCCATCCAGCGCCGAAAGCTTGCCGGCGGTCGGCGAGCTGTCGATGATCTGGCCGTAGAGCTGGATGTACCCTCCATGCACCGCGGTCGGATCGACGACGTAGCGCTGGTGCGCAGCGTCGTAGCTGGCCTGGATGGTGCTGCCCGGGCTCAGCAGCTTGTAGACGAAATTCTCTCCGCTGGTCGAGTTGGCCTGGAAGTAGTCGTTGGCGTAGGCGGCATGGAACTCGACCTGCCCATTGGCCGTGTCGACCCACAGGTGGTGTCCCTGGCTGTCGGTGTTCAGCAGCACCAGGCTTCCCGCCCCCGAAACCGGGTGGTTGGTGTATTGCGCGATCGTCGGGTTGCTCGCGGACTCGCCGATCGATGCCAGGTTGGAGGTCGTGAGCAGATCGCCCGACGCGATGCTCAGGGTGTTGTCGACCATGCCGCTCTGGATCAGGCTGTTGATGTTGAGGTAGCGGGCGGCGATCGAGATATCGCCGTTGATGATCGTGCTCTGCAGCCCCGACTGGTTCGCGCAGGGTCCCGTGATCAGGTTGTTCGCGGCATCCATGCAGCTTCCATTGCCGGTCGCCGGGCTCTGCGTTGCAGGATTGCCTCCCTGGTTGTCGATCGAATCGGTATAGCTCGACGAGTAGTCGCCGTTGTACGCGGTGATCGACAGCGACTGCGCATTGATGCTGCCGTCCTGGTAGATGTTGCCGTCGTAGCTGACGATGGTCACCGGACCGTTGGCGTTGCTGATGGTCGCGCCCTGGTTCAACGTGAGGTCGGGGGCGATCATCTGGTGCTGCAGGTAGTACAGCGAACCCGTCGGGCTGGGGTTGTAGTAGGTCTTGTCGTTCGGGTTGTAGTAGCTGGTGATGCTGACGCTCGGTGCCGGGGAACTGGCGCGCGTGACCAGGTTCTGCGCCGCGAGATCCGATGGCGCGCCGCCGACGTTGATGGCCGTGATCTGATCCGGCGTGCTCACGTCGGTGCCGTTGAACACCACGTAGCCGGCAGCCACCGACGGAATGGTCAGACTGCCGATGGCCAGTGGGTTGGCGGTGTAGTTGTCGATCTGGATCAGGGCGTCCCCAGGTGCGGCGATGATCCCCTGGGCGGACGCCGTGTAGCTCGAGCTCGACGGCAGCAGCGCGTTCAGCCCCGGTGTCAGCACCGCGGTGCTGGTGGTCAGGACGTCGGCGTTCAGTTGGACATTGCCGAGTCGGGCGTAGACCGGGGCAACCTGGATTTCCAGCACCTGCGTCGGACTGGTGGCGGCGGCCACCAGGTCGCTGGCCACGGTATTCGCCTGTCCGGTGAGCTGACTCGCGTACTGCGCCAGCGAGCCGGCCGCCGACGACGACGCGCTCAGCACGCCAAGGGTGGCATGTTCGCCCACGTAGTCGGCGTGCATGTTGGTGGCCAGAGTCTGCAGACCGCCAAGGGTGTACTTGTTCAGCGTGTACAGCGGCGCACCGACGTTCTGGAGGCCGTAGTACGTAGCCTCGTCCTGGGTGTGCAGCGCCTGTTGCGCGCTGTTGCTGCTCGAAGCCGCGGTGATGCTTCCCTGGGCCAGCGCGCCCAGATCGGAGATCACGGTCTGCGCCGCCGAGGCGATCGTCGCGGCCTGCTGATCTTCGTTCGCCAGGTTGGTGTCGATGGTTTGCAGGTAGCCGCTGATCTGACTCTGGGCATTGCTCACCAGCGTGGCGAAATCACCGCTCAGCGTCGGCGCCGACGTGGCCGACGCCCCATTCACCTGGGCCGCCATGGTGTTGATGGCCACGACCTGCCCTTCGATGGCCGTCTGCGCCAGCGCGTTGCTTCGCGCCTCATGCGCGATATCCCCCGCCGCGTTGCTGACGGACAGCTCCAGCCCACCCAGACCCTGCAGCTGGAAGTAGCCCGCCCCGGGCGGGCTGCTGCTGGTCGGCGCCGCGGTGTATGCGGCGTAGTTGTGCATGCCGCTGATGGTCTGCAAGGCGCTGGTGGCCAGCGGGATGAGTGCGGCTGGCGCCGCCGCGTTCCCGGTCAGGTTGCCGATCGCCTGTGCGTAGAGCGTGTCGCTGCCGCTGCGCGAGGCCAGCGCCACGCCCAGGTTGGCTCCGGTGAAGGACAGCAGCTGCTGGTCGCTGCCCAGGCTCTGCTGCGCCGCCTGCTCCGACGACTGCAGGGTGCTGGACAGGACGAATTGGCCCGAGGTGGGGTCGATGCTTCCCATGCCCAGGCCGATCATTTCCTTCTCGAGGAAGTCGATCTCCGCCTGGTAGGCCCCCTTCGCAATCGGATCCTGCGTGTACTCGGCGAGCAACTGCTGCAGGTGGTAGTAGCGCGCCACCAGGTCGCCGCCGGGGGCGATGGTGGTCGTCGTGTAGCTGATACCGTTCGAATTGCCGGCCTCCAGGCAGGCCGACTTCGAGGGATCGCAGCTGCCCCCCGCGTCCTGCGTCGAGGTCGCATAACGAATGGTCAGGGTCTTCTGGCGCTGGATTCCGGTGTCGACCAGGCCCTGATCCAGGATCGCGCTGCTGCCGGTCTGCGACGTCGATCCGCCGGTGATCTTGAAGCTGACCGAGCCGCCTCCGAACAGGTTGCTGACCGCGCTGGCCACCTTCGACAGCGCTTCCAGGTAGATGTTGGTGCCGGTTCCGTTGGCGGTCGTCGACATCGCCCCCTTGTCGGCCGAGATGGTGATGTCGCCGGCCGCGCTGACCCCGTAGGGCGCGCCCTGCGCCGGATCCTGCGCGCCCGGCTGGTTCGCGGGATCGGCGGCGATGGCCACCAGCGCGTTGCTGACGATGTTCGACTGGGCGTCCGGCGGCGTCGGGATCGGGATGGCCGTGTTGTTGTAGAGCTGCACCTCGGAATCCAGCGACAGGCTCGACTGCTGGCCCGTGGGGCTGTCGCCCGCGGCGATCTGCACCGTGCCGTCGGTGGGCGCCGCGCTGCCCGCGGGGTAGATGCCGTGGCTTGCCTGCACCTGGGCATTGGTGCCGACCGACACCAGGTCGTTGCCGCTGTAGTCGACATGCGCCTGCCCGGTCGGGGCGCCGGCCAGGCCGTAGGTCGAGGCGTAGGCGAGGGCATACAGCTTGGCATCGCCCCAGGCGCCGATCTGGATGTCTCCGGCATCGACCAGCAACTGGCTCTGGTTGCCGATGGACACCACCGCGCTGTCGTTGACCGTCACGTTGTCGGCCACCTTGGCCAGCGCGATGGCGCCGCCCGAGTCCATCTTGACCGCCTGCTGCACCACCGGGTCGTTGTAGGCCTCGATGAACAGCAGCGAGGGGCTGGTCGGATCGGCCTGGGCCAGCAGGTGCACACTCGCCCCGTCGCCCACGGCGGCCGTCGTCACCAGGCCCACCGTGGTGTCGCTGGAGGCGGCCGGGGCGTTGAGCAGGCCGCCGGATCCGGACTGCACGTTCCAGCCTCCGGCCAGCGGCGCCGGAAGGCTGCCCACCAGGTTCCTCGCATCGAGGCTGAAGCCGTCGGCCACCACGTGCACCAGCGACCCGAGATCGGCCGCGACCACGCTGTGCACCTGGTTCTCCAGGGTCGCGCCGCTGGCGCCGACGATCGCGGCGTTCGTGCTGTCCACGCCGCCGCCGAAGCTTGCCGTGTGGGTTGCGGTGATGCTCACCTGCCCGTTGGGCACCGCCACGTCGAAGGCCTTCAGGGGCTGGGTGGGCGCACTCGGCGGCGGGACATTCTCGATGCCCGCCTGGGTGTCGGCCAGCGACACCGTCGTGGCCTTGGCCGCCGAACCGGCGAAGGCGGCTCCGCTGCCTGCGGTCGCCTGCGCGACATTGCCGTCGTTGCCCGCCGCGTTGACGGTCAGCGAGCCGGCGCTCAGGCCGATCATGTCGCTGAGGATGGCGTGGGTGGTGGTGGTCGACTGCGCGGTCGCCTCATTGGCGCCCAGCGCCAGCAGGCCGGCGGCGACGTAGCCGGTGACCACCGCGGACTGCGCGGTCTGCGACTGGCCCTCGATGTCCACCGAGCCCTGCACGCCGAAGTTCGCGGATTCGGCCGAGGCGATCGCCGAGGACTGGTTGCTGGCGGTCGCCGAGGAGGCGTTGATGCCGACGAACAGGGCTCCGGATGCGCCGCTGGCCGTCGCGCTGACCCCTTCGCTCGGGGGCACCGCCTGCCCGATGCCGGCATCGATGCTCAGCGAGGCCGCGTCGATGGTCGCCGTGTTGGCATCGGCGCTGACCTGCGCGCCCTGCGTGGCGGAGGCCACCGAGGCGCCGGCGGCGCCGAGCAGCGCCACGGCGCCACCGGAAGCGTCGGCGCTGACCAGGTTGTCGGCCTCGCCGCCGATGGTCACCGCGCCGCTGCTGTCGATGCTGCCGTTGTCGAAGAAGGCCATGACCGGCAGGCTGACCGTGGCCGTGGCCACCGAGCCCTCCGCCGCGATTCCGATGCCGGCCGAAACGGCCAGCGAGCTCGCATCGGCCGAGTCGCCGGAGTCGGCCGCGATGGTGACGGCGCCGACCTGGCCCGCTGCCGTGCCGAAGGTCGCGCCCGCGGCCGAGGCCTGCACGCCGCCGCTGACCTGGGCGATCGAGACCGCGGCGCCGGCAGCCAGGCCGCCGGTCGCGGCGCCCATTCCGGTGGAGGTCAGCGCGCGCTGCGTGGTGGCCCCGATGTCCACCGCGCCGCTGCCGGAGAAGCTGGCGTCGGTCACCGTGGCCTGGGTCTGCGAGCTGTCGGACGTATAGGCGACGACCGCGTCGGCCCCTGCCAGCAGGCCGATCCCGCCGGCGGTGCTCTGCACGCCGATCGTATGCACGGTGGTCGCGCTCACCTGCAGGCTGCTGCCGGTGAGCTTGGCGCCGCCGGCGGAGGTTCCCGACACGCTCGCCGAACTGCCGGCGTTGTCGATGGCCACGGCGACTCCGGCACCGATGCCGACGCCACCCAGGCCCACCGCGCCCGACGCGCTGCTGTTGCTCACCTGGTCGTCGGCAGTCACCGAAATGGCACCGCCCGCATGCACGGTGGCATTGCCGATGCTCGCCGAGGTGCCGGTCGTGCCCTGTCCGTTCAGCACCTGGGAGGCGCTGTTGGCCTGTTCGGCCTGCTGCACCGAGCTGCCGGCCCCGCTGACCCCGGAGTTGTTCGACTGCGCCAGGTAGCTGGAGTCGACGGTGTTGTTCTGGATGCTCGAGTTGGCGTTGTCGTTCACCGACATGCCACCCGAGCTGGTCGTGAGCGCGCCGATGGTCTCCTTGTCCGAGCCGTTGCTGGAATTGGCATTCTGGCCATTGGAGATGGCCAGCACGTCGATCGAGGCGCCGAGCCCGAAGACCCCCCCGCCGATGCCCAGAACCTCGCTGCCCACCGCCTTGTTGCCATAGGCGTCGACCGATACCGAACCCGGGACGTCGACGGACGCGCCATCGCCGATCGCGGCCACGGTGTTGCTGGTCAGGACGGCCACGTTGACGGCGCCGCCGACTCCGGCGAACACGCTGAGGCCGGCGGCTGCATCCTTGCTGGAAAGGGCCGTGCTGTCGGAGGCGATGACGTCGACCCCGGCGTTCGGCGAAGGCGTCGCGCCATAGCTTCCGACCTGCGCCCCACCCTGCTTGCCGCCGTCGATCGAGGCCACCGTGGTGGTGGACACCGCCTGCACCGAGACCGCGCCGGCCAGCCCTGCGTACAGGCCGCCGGCGCCCGCCAGCGCGACCATGTACAGGCTCTGCCCGGAATCGGCCGAGACGAGCAGGCCCTGGCTGGCCTTCGGCGCGCCGGAGGAGGCGCTGGCCGGCAGCGCAAAGGCCGGGTCGCTGCCCTGGCCGCCGGCGTCGACCACCGCGGTGGCGCCGACATGCGCCTCGGTATCCTTGCTCAGCACGACCACGCCAGCCCCGGCGCCGGCGCCGGCGCCGAACAGGCCGGCTGCCAACGCGCCGCCGGTGGCGGCCACGCGGGTCTGGTCGTCGGCGCTGAGCACCACGCTGCCGATGGCTTCGACGGTGCCGTCGATGCGCGCCAGCGTGGTGTCGTTGAGCACCAGCACGGTGGCGCCGCCGGCAATGCCGGCCACCCCGCCGAGGCCGGCACTGGCGGCGATCCCGGAGAATTCCTCGCTGGCCACCGCGGTGACGTCGACGTTGCCCTGCGCGGTCACCACCGCCCCGCTGTCGACGAGGGCCTTGGTCGTGTTGGACAGGATGTTGGTCACCAGGCCGGCGCCGAGGCCGGCGGCACCGCCACCGCCGGCCGCGCCGGCGATGCCGCGCACGTACAGGTCGCTGGCCGCGGCGACCTCCACCGAAGGCGTCGTCTGCGCGCCCGTGGTGGGGCTGGCGCCGGTGACATGCGCCAGGCTGCCGATCGTCGCCTCGGTGTCGCTGCTGACCACCGGCACGCCGGCGGAGATCGCGGCGCCGACGGCGCCGCCGACGCCGCCGCTGACGGCCGCGGTGTCGAAGGTCGCGGTGGCCGTGGCGTTGACCAGCACGCCGTGCACCTCGCGCGTCACCGGGGTGCGGGTGCGCGTGTCGACCGCCAGGTTCGCGCCTTCGGCGGCCGCGCCCTTGACGCTCACCGGAGTGGTGTCGGCCACCGCGGACGAGCCTCCGAGGGGAGGCGTGAAGGAGGCCGCGAATCCGCTGGTCAGCGATTGCGCGCTGCCCTCGCCGTAGGCGGTGACATTGGCAGCGCTGCCAATGCCTGCCAGGGTCTTCTGGTCGACCACGATGACGCCGATCGACGCCCCCACGCCGGCCGCGCCGCCTCCGGCCAGGCCGCCGACCAGCACCTGCTGGCTGTCGCTGTCGGAAGCCAGCACGGCCACGTTGCCGCTGGCCGTCACCTTGGAGCTGGATCCGATGGTCGCCCCGGTCCGGCCGGTCAGGGTGTAGACCTGCACGGCGCCGGCCGCGCCGGCGGCGCCGCCGACGGCCGCGCCGGCGACCACCGAACCCAGGGTCTCGCTGCTCTGCGCCTGCACCGTGACATCACCGGACTGCGCCTGCACGATGGCCTGCGCGCCCTGGCCGGTGGGACTTTCCAGGCCGATCCAGGCGTAGGTGTTCTTCTGCAGCACATTGACGTCGACGCCGGCGCCGACGCCGACCGAGCCGCCACCGCCGGCGGCGCCCGCGATATCGTGGATCGTCGACAGGTCGCTGGCCGACACGTCGACCGAGGCCGCGGTGACCTGCGCGCTGTAGCCGATGTAGGCCTCGGTGGTGTCGATGATGTCGCTCGAGGACAGCGCCACGGCGACGCCGACGGCGCCGGCGGCGGCGCCGGTGACCACATCGGTGGATACGTTCTCGACGGCTGCGGCCTGCACATGCACGGCACCCGTGGCCTGGATGTTGGCGCCATCGAGGACCGTGGCCTGCGTGGTGTCGTCGAGCACGCTGGCGGCGGCCGATCCGCCGACCCCGGCCGCGCCGCCGGCGCCGATGGCGCCGCCGACGTTCAGGATCTGCGTCTGGTTGCCGGCGAGGACGTTGACGAAGCCGCTGGAGGGATCGCTGGTCGTGACCTGCGCGCCGGCGCCGATGCTGGCGGTGACGGTGTCGGTCTGGGTGACCGGGGTGAGTACCCCGGCCACGCCCACGTCGCCGCCGACTCCGCCGGCCACCGCGACGTTGTAGGCCACCGCCGTGGCGCCGGCCTGCACGTTCAGCGAGCCCGCGTGGAGCACCGAGTCGGCGCCGACGCCGGCGGTCACGGTGTTCGTGAAGGTGGTCACCGCGCCGCTGAGGCCCGCGCCCACCGAACCACCGACCGCGATGCCGCCACTGGCATTGACCACCTGCGACTGGTCGGCGGCATCCACGGCCACCGCGCCGCTGGCGGTGATGTTGGCCGAGGGCCCGATGCTCGCGCTGGTGGTGATGATTTCGGTCAGCGGCGTGGCCGCCCCGGAAATCGCCACGTCGCCCGCCGCGGATCCGGCGATGGCGACGTTGATCACGTTCTCCGCGGTGTTCGCATCCACCTTCAGCGAAGCCGCGCCCAGCACCTTCGTGCGAGCGGTCGCGCTGGAGTCGAGCAGCGCCGTGGCGCCGTCGGTGATGGTGGTGGCGAGCAGGGTCGCGCCCACCCCGACCGAGCCCCCGACGCCGACACTGCCCCCGATGTTCAGGCCGCTGAAGTCGTTGGTGGCCGACACGTCGACGGCGCCGCTGGACTGGATGGTGCTGCCCGCGCCCACCGTGGCGCCGACCGTTCTCTGCGAGGTGATCAGCCCGACCACCCCAGCCACGCCGGCCTCGTCGGCGGCGCCCGCGCTGAATCCGAACAGCTGGACGTCCTGGCTGGCCTCGGCGTCGACCGCCAGCCCCGTCGAGGAGGCGATGTCGACCCCGGTGCCCAGCTGGCTCTGGATGCTGCTGTTGTCGTAGAGGAAGGCGCCGGCCACGCCGACGCCCGCCGAGCCACCCGACGCGGCGGCTCCGCCGACCAGGGCCTTGGACACGTTGTCGTCGGTGGCCTGCACCGACACGCTGCCGGCGCTGTGCACGGTGGTCGAGGCGCCGATGCCGGCGCTCAGCTTGTTGTCCACGACCTCGACCGCGAAGGCGCCGGCGATCGCCGCGCTGTTGCCCGACGCCGCACCGGCACCGGCTTCGGCGAGGAAGTTGCTCTGCCCGAGCAGCGTCAGCTGCAGGCCCTGGCCGGCCAGGCTGGCCACGTTGCTCTGCAGGGTCTTGGCGTCCTGACTCAGCGAGGTGCCGAGCTGGCTGGACGTCGCGCTGGCCGCCGAGGAAGCGTCGCTGGCCAGCTTGCTCACTCCGCTCAGCGGGTTGTCGACCTTGTGGTTGGTCGCCGTCACGCTGAGGCTGGCGACATGCAGGTCGTCGTTCTGGCCGACGGAGGCGCTGTAGCTGTCGGTGGATACCACCGCGGCAATCGACGCGCCGATGCCCACGCCCTGCTTGGACGCACTGCCGCTCCATGCGTTGGCCGCCCAGCTGCTGGTGTTGTCGGCCTGCACGGTGAGGTCGCCGGCTGCCACCAGGCCGGTCGGCCCGGGATTGCCGATCTGCACTTCGTCGCCGATGCCGGCCGAGGTCGACGACAGCGAAACGGCAACCGCGATCGAGCCCGCCACCGCCACCTTGCCGGCCGAGGCGCCCGACATGGCCACCGCGGCGGCACGCCCGGCGACGAAGGTGGGATCCTGGTTCTCCGACGACGTCGCCTGCACCGACACCGCGCCCGGGGTGTGCAGGTTGGTGTGGCTGCCGATGCTCGCCGAGGTTCCATTGTCGACCAGGCTCAGCGCCACGCCGACGCCGATGCCCACCTTGGAACTGGTGTCGGTCGAGCCGTTGCCTTCCGTGTACACATTGCCCTGGTTGGTGGCCGTCACCGACACCGCGCCACCGGCGCTGATGTTGCGCCGCGCGTTGTGGACGCCGCCGCCGATGCTCGCATCGACCTGGTCGCCGACGATCGCCGCGCCGACGGCGGCAGCCACCGACACCTTGCCCTGGCTGCCCGAACTGCCGCTGGCCTTGCTCTGCGTGGTTCCGGAGTCGCTCGCCCCTTGGCTCATCGCCGACTGCGCCTGCGAGGTGTTCAGGGTGTCGCCGCTGGCCACCGAGCCGCCGCCCGAGGTGGAGTCGTTGCCCTGCTGCATCGCGCTGCTGAACTGGTTGCCGCTGGCCGAGGCGGTCGATTCGGCGTCGTAGCTGCGGCTGGAGCTGGCGCTGATCTGCAGGCCCCCGCCGACCGTGGCATCGCGGTTCAGGCTGGCGGTGGTCTGCGAGGTGATCGCGCTGCCGCCGCTGCTGGCGTCGAGGATGCCGGGGCCGGTGATGACCGCCACCGAACCACCGATGGCGACGCTGCTGCTGGAGCCGTCGATGGATGCGGTGGCGGTCGCGGTGTTGCTTCCGTCGCTGCTCGCTGCGATGTCGACCCCGCCGGTGGTGGTGAAGGCGTTGCCCGAATGCACCTGCGCGGTGGTCGTCTCGCTGAGGATCGACATGGCCACCACCGCGTCGACCGCGACACCGCCCGCGGCTCCGGCCTGCGCCGTGCTGGAGGTGTCGGTGGTGGATGTCGCGCCCACGTCCAGCGAGGCCAGCGTGCCGTCCAGCGACACCTGCGGGTCGATCGAGGCCTCGCTGGTCTCGGTGATGGTGTTCAGCGCCACCGAGGCGCCCACGCCGAGCTTGCCTCCCTTGGCTCCCGAACCCGAGGGCGTCGCGCTGGCGTCGGCCTGCATCAGGTTGGCCGCGCCCAGCGCGACCGCGCCGCCGTCGACCGTCATCACGGTGCCCGAGCCCTCCAGCTTCGCGCTGCTGTCGCTGTGGATGACGTTGACCGCCAGCGAGCCGGCCAGCCCGACCTTCGAGGCGCCGGCACCCGAGGTCGCCGAGGCCGAGAGCAGATCCTCGCGCTCGTTCACGCCGCCCTGGCTCACGTCGATCGCGGTGGGCGCCGCGCTGCTCGAACCCGGCAGCGCCGGGGACGCCACCCCGAGGTCGGTCTGCAGCGCCGTCAGGCTCAGCGACGCCGCTTCGTACTGCCCGGCCACCAGCGCACCCGTCGTCGGCGCCGACGACAGCGCCGACGACGCCCCCAGCGTGGCGTCGTTGATCTGGTGCGCCAGCGTCACCGCCACCGCCGCCCCGATGCCCACCGAGGTGCCTCCGCCAGCCACCTGGCTGCCGTCGGCCACCGTGCGCGCATCCATGTTCGACACCGTGGCCACGCTCAGCGCGCCACCGGCCTTCACCCCCACCGACACCGGCACATAGGCCTGCACCGTCGAGTTCGCCACGTCCACCGCGATCGCCGCGGCCACCGCCACCGCGCCTTCCTTGGTCGATCCCTTGCCGCTTTCGCTCTGCGCCGAGGAACTGTCGGAGGACTGCTGCGCGCTGCTGCCCACGTCGGCCGCGGTGGCCTTGTCCTGCGCCGAAGTCGCCTGCTTCTGGATCTTGGCATCGACGTTCGAACTCTGCCCGGCCGGCGCCGAGCCGCTGCTGTCGGCCGCCTGGCCCCCGCTGGCGCTGGCCTTCGCCCCGGCCGCGCTCTCCGACACCCCGCTGGCCGCGAAAGCCACCGAACCACCGGCATCGATGCCGGTCGAGGTCGTCGCCAGCACCGAGTCGTTGACCACCGACACCGCCAGCGCCGCGCCCACCGCCGCCTTGCTGCCCGAGGCGCTGCCGCTGGCGCGCGTGGCCTCGGTGGCCACCTGGCTGGCATCGACCTGCACGTCGCCGCTGGTGCTCAGGCCCCCGCTGAGCGCTCCGATCGTCGCCTGCGTCTGGTCGTTGACCAGCGACAGCGCCACCACCGGGGTCACCGCCACGCCTCCGGCCGCGCCCTGCTCGGCCTCGGTGCTCACGGCATGCGTGCCCAGCGCCGACAGCGTCACCGAGCCCGCGCCGCTCAGCGATGAGCCATCGGCCAGCTGCGCCTGCGAGCGCGTGGCCACGATGTTCAGCGCCACCGAGGCGCCCACCCCGACCGACCCGCCCGAGGCTCCCGAACCCGTGGGCAGCGCCGCCACGGTGCTGGATGTGAGGTCGTTCGATCCGATGTTCACCACCGGTGCCGTCGGCGTGCCGCCGCCGCTGACCGCGGCCGGGCTCAGGCTGAGCACCGCGGTCGAAGCCAGCTGGGCCACGGCCTGGCTGTCGACCAGATTGGTCGCCAGCGCGCCGGCGACCCCGACATCGGATGCCCCGGCCCCCGAAATCGCGCTGCTGCCGAAGGTGTTGCCGGCGAGCCCGCCGACCATGTTCGCGGCCAGCTGCAGTCCCGTGGCGCTAGCGCCCTGGGCCAGGGTGGCGTTGTCCTGCACATGCGCCAGGTTCAGCGCCACCGCGGCCCCGATGCCGACCTGCGCGCCGCCGCCGCTGCCGCTGCCCACCGCCGACCCGTCGGCGTTGACCGCCGACGCGTTGCTGGCCGTCGCCTGCAGCGACAGCGTGCCCTGCGCGCTGGCCTGCTGGCTGGAGGACATGTCGACCTGCGTCGAGGAATGCAGGTCGCTGATGGCCAGCGCTGCCGCCCCGCTGAGCGCACCGTCGCTGGTGCTCAGATAGGGCGTGTAGCTGGGATCCGAGAGGTACTGCGCCGTCGTGCTCCCGGCGTCCGGCGACGACGATCCCCCGCCTTGCGAGGCGCTGGCCGAAGTGTTCAGCACCACCGAGGTGCTGCCGGCCAGCGACAAGCCGCCGGCGGAATGCACCTGGGCGCTGCCGTCGATCAGCGCGGAGGTGTCCACGGTGACGATGTTGACCGCCACCGCGGCTCCGCCGGAACTGCCCGAGGCGTCGGCCACCGCACTGGACTGCACGTTGTTGTTCGCCGTCAGCTGCAGCGCGCTGCCCGCGCCGGTGGTCTGCACCACCGAACTGCCGCCGATTTCCACCTGGGAGCTGCTGTGCACCTGCTCGACCGCGGCCGCGGCATCGGCCGGCAGCCCGGGCAGCGCCGGAGGCAGCGCGGTGGCCGTGGCGGCGACGCTGGCGTTCGCCTGCAGCTGCATGCTGCCCACCGACTGCACGTTGGACGATCCGATGATGCGTACCGAGGCCAGCACATCCGGGGCGGCCGAGGCGCCGATGGCGCTGATGCGCGTTCCCCCGCTGGCCGTGGCGTACACACCGAGGGTGCCGCCGGCGCTGAGGCTGGCGTTCTGGACCAGCACCGTCGCCTGGCTGGACGCCGAAGACTGCTTCCCGCCGGCCTCCAGCAGGATGTTGCCGCCCTGCAGCGTCGCCTTGCTGCCGCTGCTGTCGCCGATCAGGATCTGCACCGGAGCGCCGCCCGTGGCGACGGCGTCGAGTGTGATCGCTCCGTGACCGGCGAGCAGTTGTCCGCCGCCCTGCACGGTGATCGACGGCGCGCTGAGGCTGATGGCCCCGTCCGCGGTCGTGCCGCTGCCCCGGGTGTCGATGACCCCGTTGCTGGCGATGGTGATGGACTGGGAGGCGGTCAGCGACACCGAGCCGCCACCGGTCGTCTGGTTGGGCAGGGTGCTCGGGACGGCCACCGTGGTTCCGCTGGAGACCACGTTGGCGGAACCCGCGGAGATCACCAGCGCCGTGGGATCGACGAGCAGGCTGCCGGCCTTGCCGTGCGGCGCGGCCAGGTCGAGCCGCAGGTCGCCCAGCGTGGCCGTGTCATGCGCCGACAACTCGATGCTGCCGGCGTCGCCGCTGGCTCCGGCCTGCACCATCAGGGTGGCGCCGCTGGCCACAGTCAGGTCGTGGTCGGCCAGCACCCGGATGTGCCCGCCAGCGGAGGCGGCGCCGCTACCGGCGGCGCTCAGGCGCGCCGCGGCCGCGATGCGGATGTCGTGCGCGGCATGCAGGTCGACGGCGCCGGCCTGCACGCCCGGCGCGCCGTCGGCGGTGAGCACACCACCGACCTCGAGGTCGTGGCCGGCGCGCACGCGAACCGCTCCGGCGTGCTGCGCAGCGGCCGCGGCGACCAGGTTGCCATCGACCGCCACGTCGTGCGCTGCGACGATGCGGATGCTGCCGCCCTCGGCGACGATCGTCCCGCCCTGCACGAGCCCCTGCGTGTTCACCGTCGAGCGGAACAGCAGGTCGTGTCGCGCGGCGGAGCGCGCCGCCGCACCGCCGCCCGCAACCTGCACATCCTGCGCGTGGATGCGCACCCCGTGGCGCGCCAGCACGGTACCGCGAACCAGCACCAGGCCGTCGGGGGACAGCGGAACGTCGCCGGCCAGCAGGCGCTGCGCCAGCGCGTCGTCGACCCGGCCGCCGCTGCCGATCAGGCGGTCGAGCACGGCCGGGGTCGGCGTGACCACGCTCAGCCCGCCGACGTCGACCACCCCGGTGCGCCCGACGATCAGGCCCTGCGCGTCGGCGAACACCACGTCCCCGCCGAGCGCCCCGTTGCGGTAGGAACGCAACACCCCGCGAATGTCCACCGGGCCGCCCGTGACCAGGTTCACCAGCTTGCTCGTGCCGCCGGGCAGCATCAGGTTGACGGTGTTGCCACCGCCGACGACGAAGCGGCGGAAGCTGTTGTAGCCGATGCCCGCGCTGACCGTCCGGGTGGTGATGGAAGTGAGGGCGGGGCCGAGCCGGGTGACCGTGGTCGCGGTGCGTCCATCGGGAACGATGGCATTGCCCGATGCCGGCAGCGGCACGCCGGCCCATGCGGGCGTCGAGAAGGCCGCCGCCAGCGCGAGCACCAGCGAGGCTGGAGGCAGCGGGCGCTCCCATGCCCTGCCTTGCGGAGTCCGCGGCTGCGTCCGACGCGCGCGCGCCGGGGACATGCTGGCGCGTCCGGCGCGCCTGGTGTGGGATTCCCGCATCTGCCTCTCCTCTGGCGGTTCCACCGCCGCTTCGTACCGCTTACTGCCCGAGATCCTCAGGCCGCGTCGTCCTGTGCCGCCTCGGCCGCGTCGGCCACCGCCCGGCGCAGCGTGTCCACCGCGCGCAGGCTGTAGAGGTGGGCATAGATCGCCGGCAGGAAGCCCGCGTCACGCAGGCGCAGGAAGTCGGTGGCGTCGATCGCGCCCAGCTTGTCCTCGTCGATGGTCATGAATCCATGGATCAGCGCGCTGCTGCCCGGCCCCATCTGGGTTTCGATGGTCACGTTGCGCAGCAGCTGCAGTTCCTGCACCATGTCCAGGAAACGCTCGGTGCGCTGCGCGGCCTGGTAGTAGCTCTCGACCAGTTCCATGGTCGTGCGCAGCAGCGGGCTTTCCTGACCCTGTGCATCGAACAGGGCCTCACCGTCGTCGGTGGACAACAGCGCGCTGCGCTCGTCGATGCAGGTCACCGCGGAACCGCCCTCGACCTCACCGCGCATGAAGGGATAGCGCCGCACGAAGGCCGGGATGTAGCCGCCCGTCCAGCGCCCGTCGGCATCGACGAACAGGTTCTGCGCCGGGCGCACGCCGACCAGGAAGACAGTGGTCGGGCGCGGCTCGGACGGCGCGAAGACGATCGGCAGGTGGGCGAGCGCGGCGCCGAATTCATCGACCACCGCGGGAATCACATGGCTGCCCGCGGCAAAGCCATGACGGCCTTCGCCCTGCGCGAGCTTCCAGTCTCGATGCCGGTCGCGGTGCAGCGGAACCAGCGATTGGTAGAACAGCGGATGACTTGGCATGAGCGTCCCGTGCGCGCGGATGGGGGAACCCCGGGGCCGCAAGCGGCATCGAGGCCGTCGAAGGCCGAGCCATGATCCATGCCGGAACCCGCAACTATTCCTAGTTGAACTGTCAAGAATTACGAATTCCACCCCCGATCAACGGGGTCTTGCCGACATTTCTGCAACAAACTGCAACGCGATCACCCCGATGACCGCGCCCCAGCGCACTAAGATCGCTTCGTGACCCGCGAAACCTCCATTCCCGATCCCCTGGCCGGACGCGCGGCATCAGGAGATACCCTGGCGCAGGAGTGGATCGCCGACCATTTCCGCGACCAGGGCCTGGCCGAGCAGGCCATAAGCTGGTACCGCCGGGCGGCGGTCGGCAACTCGGCGAGCGCGCAGTACAAACTGGGCTGGGCCTGTTTCCACGGACGCGGCGGGCCGATCGACTACAAGCGCGCGATGCATTGGTGGCGCAAGGCCGCGGCGCAGGGCAGGGCCGCCGCGGGAGGACACACGCGGGCGCAGCACGAGTTGGGCACGCTGCTGCTGCGCGACCCGGCGGCGAAGCCCGATACGTCCGAGGCCCTGCGCTGGCTCGAGCGCGCCGCGGCCGAGGGCCATGCCCCATCGCAGCACGCATTGGGGGAATGGCACGCACAGTCCCGACCAGGGCGGGACGCCGACCTGGACGCGGCGCGCCACTGGTGGCGCCGCGCCGCGCTGCAGGGGCACGCCGGGGCCGAGCAGCGCCTGCGCGACACCCCACCAGGCGCTTCAACAGCCGAGCTTCGGTATGCGGGCGAACATGCGCAGGCAGTTGCCTTGCGGATCCCGCTGGTATTCGCAGCGCGTCATGATGCGCAGGATGATCGCAATGCTCAGGCCGCCGATCGGGGCGTCCTCGATGCACGTCGGCACCGGCGGCTGGCGGTGCTGCAGCGGATCGAAGGCGATGCCGTCGTCGCGGATCTGCAGGCACACCTCGGAGCCGATGCGCTGCAGGCTCAAGTCGATCGCATGCTCGGCTGCGTCGGCATAGCCGTGGCCCATGATGTTGCTGAGGGCTTCGCTGGCGCACAGATCGAAACGCCCGAGCCAGGGTTCCCCGACCCCCAGGCCCGGGAGGGATTGCAGCAGCCACGCGCTGGCCGTCGCCAGCGACTGCAGGCGGTTGGGGATGCTCAGACTCAGGGGCTGCTGCATGGCAGCAGCCGGCGCAGCGCGGTCAGGCGCCCAGGGCAGCCAGTGCCGCGTCGACATCGTCGGCCACCGGCACGATCTGGTCGACCCCGGCGGTGCCCAGCACCTCGCGCACCGCGGCCTGCGGCGACAGCAGCACCAGCCGGCCGCCGCGCGCGGCGACTGCGCGCCGGCACCGCCGATTGCGCAGCATAGCGCGAGCAGGCGCGTCGCTCGGCGCGCGGCCTGCCCACGCGAATGAGTGCACGCAGAAACCCCCGACATCCCCCCAGCCTGGCACCCACCTTGCCCACCTTGCTACGCAGCCTGTCCCGGGATCGCGACCGCCCGATGCGACGGCCCGCGCAGCTGGTCTACGCGATGGACGAGGCGCCGCCGCCGGGCCTGGCCACAGCGCTGGCGTTTCAGCTGCTGGCGATCCAGTCCATCACCTTCGTGATCCCGGTGGCGATTGCCGGGGCACTGGGCGCCAGCCCGGCCGCCGAGGCCCGCTTTCTCGGGCTTTCGATCCTCGCCACCCTGCTCTGGCAGGTCTTGCAATTGCTGCCGCGGGGCACGGCTGGTTCGGGCTATCCGGTTCCGGGCACGCATTCGGCGGCCTTCCTCGGCGCCTACCCAACGCGGCGCCGATCCGTCGCGGCCTGCTGGCGAATGCCCTTGGGATGATGTTCGCTGGCCTGATCGGCGCCGCCTGCCCCGGGCCTTCCACCGCGGGCGTGGGGATTTCCCTGGCCACCGGCACCCTGGCACGGCGGATCGTGTGGATCGGCGCGGCTCTGCTCGCAGCCGTCGCGGCGAGCCCCAAGGTGCTGGAGCTGTTCGTGCTGATTCCCGAGCCGGTGAAGGCGGCGATGCTGTTCTACGTGGCCGGCTACATCATGGCCCAGGGCTGCCAGCGGGTCACCGCGATGGCGCCGCGCGCCTTCGCCAGCGGACTGCCCGAACTCGCCTCGCCCCTGGCCGCCGGGTCGCTGGTCGCGCTGCTCGCGCACCTGCTGACGCTCCCGCTGGTGGCAAGGCGCGCGCGGCTGCCTCTTGCGCGCGAAACCGACATGCAGCAACGCGCACGGGGCTGGTTCGAGAAACTGGGAGCGAACTGGGCGCTCAAGCCGCAGACCGTGCGCTCGGTGCTGCAGTCCCTTCCCGAACTGCTCGATCTCCTCGGCGAACTGCAGGTGCAGGATCCGGAGGTGGCAGCCCGCCTGGCCGAGGATCGCGTGGAACTCACGCTGCGCTGGCGGGGCGCCGGGCTGCCCGAGGTGCCCGAGCGCATCGACCCCCAGGATCTGCTGGGCCCCAACGAGGTGCGCCACCGCTTCGTGCTCTGGATGGCCATCAAGTATGCGCAGGCGCACCGCCTGCGCGACGAGGGCGATCTGCGCCAGGCCTGGCTGGCCTTCGATGACTGAAGCGAGCCGCATTCCACCAATTTGTTCTCAGGCAGAATCGTTTTCTTGCAATAAGCTGCTTGCCGCGGGGCTTGCGCCGCAGGAAACTCTGGTTGGGGCGCAACCATGCCAGCGGCCGGCAACACCACCATCAGTACAGCGGGAACGGACGAGGAGCCATGCTGAACGGTTTGCGCAGGAAAATCAGGGATCTGCTTGATCCCGCGGCGCATCCTTCGGTTCGCTGCTTCGGCTCGGACACCGCGGGCGCCGCGCGCAGCGCATTCCTGGTGGCCGTTCTGGCGGACGAGGAGATGTCCGAGGTGTTCGGCAAGGTCACCTGCAGGTTCGACCGCATCTCGCGCACGCTGACGGTCACCGAAGCGCATGTCATCGAGGCCTGGCGGCAGGTTTCGATCTTCCGTGACCTGCTCGCGGCGGCGGTCGAGAAGTGCGCCGCCCGCGATGTCGTCGTGCACGACCTGGCCAACGACCCCTACTGGTCGAAGCTTTCGGGGCGCGAGGTCGCCGGCGCCCGGGTTCGCTGCGCCTCGCGCGCGCGCGAAGCGGACATCCGCGCAGGCACGGGCCGCTGCCTGCCGCAGTGAGTCGTCGCGGCCCGGGCCGCGACCACGGGACGCAGCGCGGCCCTCCGAGCGCCACCGGGCCGGGAAAATCCCCGCCATTATCAGGGTCGACCACACCAAAAATCGGCTTCGGTCGATTTTTGCGGGATTTTCGCAAATACCCATTACCACAGCCGGCCAGTTGAAACTCCATCCCGGAGCATCACCTTCCGACGAAGCGACGTGCGTCGCTCTGTTGCCCCGAAGGAATACATGGGTTCGCGTCATTATCGTTGCATTGGCGCGGTATTTTCAAGATGCGTGGCATCATTCTGCGGGCGCCAGCTTATCATTGAATCGGCCCATCCGCACTTTTTTCCGCACCCCTTGATTTCTGGATCCCTATCAACCTCAGGAGTATTGCCATGACCCGGAATGAAAACAGCGAATATCTCGGCTATCTCCTGGGCTGACGTCGTGCCGACGACCGGCCTGGAGGCCCTTGCACCAAGCCCGATCCGGGCTTACGACCCACCCTGAATCCAGGGCCTGGCGGAGGCTGGTTGCGGGTGGGCCGCGCCGCGCCTCAAGCGCATCCATGGTTCGTACAACGAGAAGCGATGCCATGCTCGCCGTGTGCCCATTCCGTTTTCGACAATTCGGCCCCGACCCTCGGTCGGGGGTGCATTTCCGGTTGATCACCGATCCGGAATGGCTCGACTGTTTCCACATCGACGGCGGGGGTATGTATGGGGGAACCGACATCGTTGTGCGCGACAGCCTGGAAGGCATCCATGCCGCGATTCGCGAAGCCCCGCGACCTTGCCACGCGCTGGTGATTTCCACCGGGAACCTCATGGTGTCCCCGCCACGAACCCTGCTCGGAGATTCCTGCAAGCTGCTGGTGATACCGGCCCATTCCACTCCCCTCGATCCCGACGATATCGCGCATTTCCTCGATGCGACCGAACATGCCGACCCCGGCATGCAGAAAGCCTGGGCCGATCGCTTCTTCGACATCGGTGGGCGCAGCCGGCATCTGCTGTTCGTCGATCGGCGCACCGGAACACAGGCGCGCTTCGAGCATCGGGCCGGACATTGCGAGTGGTTCGATCAGGTCGGCGAGATTCCCTGGGGAGGGCAGCAATTCGCGCCACCGGGGGAGATCAGCTGCCTGCCGATGGCCCACGGCCGCTTCGACCCCGGACGACGCTTCGCCCTCGACGGCGAGGTCACGTTCCAGGGCATTCCGATCGTCAACTCGGGGCGCCCGTCGTTCCTGCGCTCGGATCAGCAGCGCATCCATGATGCCCTGGCAAGCCTGGTCGACCATGCCGTCGTCGCGCGCATCGAGGCGGGAATCGTCGTCGACCACCGCCCGCTCGCGCCCGGCGGCCAGCCGGCCGCAGCGATGCTGGACGCCCTGTTCGACGTCGACTCCAGGTTCCGTCAGGTATGGGAACTGGGCTTCGGCGCCAACACGCAGATGCAGCCAAGACCGGGCAACAAGGCGCCTAACGAAGCCTTCGGCGCGAGCAACGGCTGCCTGCACTTCGGCTTGGGCCTGACGCCCTGGACCCAGTACCACATCGATCTCCTGAGCCCCGAGACCCAGGTCTGCAACGAACTGGGCGAGGTGCTGGCGGGGCCACACGCATCGACGGCGGAACGGCCATGAACGAATCGACCACCAACGGACAGGCGGCCGCCGCGCACACGGCGAAGCGCATCGGGCGTTTGCGGCCTTCGCCCATCCGCGAGATCCTTTCGGTCATCGATCGACCCGGGATGATTTCCTTCGCGGGGGGCCTGCCCGCGCCCGACAGCTTCCCCCGCCTGAACCCAGGACAGATCCCGGCGGAGCGGCTGCAGTACGGGCCCTCGGAGGGGGAGCCGGAGTTGCGGCGCCAAGTCGCGCGCGACCTGGGCACGATGGGCCTGGCCGTCGACCCTGACCAGGTTCTGGTGCTCAGCGGGTCGCAACAGGGCATCGACCTGATCGCCAAGCTGTTCATCGAAACCGGCACGCCGGTGGCGGTGGAGTCGCCGACCTATCTGGCGGCGCGGCAGGTGTTCCGGCTGTTCGGAGCAAGCCTCGTGCCGCTCGAACTGGACGGCACGGGCGTGCTGCCCCGCCGGGGGCCGTCACCGATTCTCTGCTATGCCGTGCCGACCTTCCAGAACCCGACCGGCCGCTGCCTGTCGAATGCCCAGCGCAACACCCTGGCCCGGTACTGCGACGACCACGATATCGTCCTGTTCGAAGACGACCCCTATCGCGACCTCGCCTACGACCCCTGCGAACGCACTCCGGTCTGCTCCAGGCTGCGGCGGGCGCGCTGGATCTACCAGACCTCATGCTCCAAGACGCTGTGCCCCGGTTTGCGCCTGGGCTACCTGGCAGCCTCGAAGGATCTGATGGAGCCCCTGCTCTGGCTGAAGCAGGCCGCCGACCTGCACAGCAGCCGGATCAGCCAATGGCTGGTTCTGCAGCAATGCCAGCAAGGTGCCGAGCGCATGGATCGGCTCGTCGCGGGCTACCGCGCGCGCCGTGATGCCTTCGCAGCCGAGCTCGCCACGCGGTTCGGCGACCTCGCGACCTGGGAGCTTCCGTCCGGGGGCTTGTTCTTCTGGCTGGAGCTGAAGCGTCGGATCGACACCCGCGAGCTTCTGCCCCAGGCCCTGGGGAACCACGTCGCCTTCATGCCCGGCGAACCCTTCTACCCTGACGATCGGCCAGCCCGAGGCCGACTCCGGCTCAATTTCAGCCATGCCAGTCCCTCGCAGGCGCGTGCCGGCCTGAGCGTCCTCGCCGATCTCGTGCGCGCCGCGGACATGGAACTGCAGCGGGAACTGCAGCACCCCCAGGCGAGGGAAAGATGTCTTGCGACGACCGAGAGCAGCAAGGCAGCCGACATCCGCGCGATCTGCCGTCGTGCCCTGTGGATCTGCGCGTCAGCGCAGGTCGGTCGACCCGGCTCCTCCTTTCCGACCTGGCCATCTACGCCGCCGCGGTATCCGCCGGGGCCGCCGCAGACTCCCCGGTCGTGCAGATGCTCGCCATCCTCTGCATCGGAAGCCGGATGCGGGCACTGAACAATCTGGCCCACGAAGCATCCCATCAACTGCTGTTTCGAAATCGCCATCTCAACGACTGGGCGGGAATCTTGTGCAGCGCGATCCTACTGACGCGCTTCGCGCGTTATCGAGCCGAGCATCTGCGGCACCATGCCCTGCTGGGCACGCAGGCCGACCCCGATCTTTCTCTATACAGCGAACTCGGGATTTCCGATTTGCCGCAGCGGATTCGCCCGCTTGCCTTGCTTCGCGCCTTTCCGCGCAGATACACGATCCATGCCCTGGGATCCACGAAGGGCAAGGCCGGCGCCATGGAACGATCCTGGAGCAGCGCGACGATCCTGGCCACCGGTCTTGGCGCGCTTGCCCTCGGCGGTACCGACGGCCTGCAGGCCGTGTCGATGTACTGGATCGCGCCGCTCCTGACGAGCTACCCGGCCATTCGCTTCGTCGCTGAAACGGGAGAACATGGTGCGCTATACCAAAGAGCGTCGCCATCGGAGGCACTGGCGCATCGTGCCATCGCCATGACGCGCAATATCCACGTGCATCCTCTCCTTGCGTTCCTGCTCTATCCGCATGGGGACGCACACCACATGCTGCACCACCGATTTCCCGGCATCCCTGGCCCCTGCCTTCCCGAACTCCAGGTCCTGCTCCAGCAACGGGGCTGGCACGTGGGAATCCCCGCTGCAAACTGGTCCTCACCCCTCCTGGGACGCGAGGGTCTGCTGCATCAACTGGTCGGCCATCCGGCAGCCCCATCGCGGAACCCGCCATGAGTGCCAAGGTCGAAGCGCCGCTCCCCCACGCCGACAGATTCATCGATGGTGTCCGCTCCTGCACACCCACGCTGCTCGGCTACCTGGGCATCGGCTTTTCCGCCAGGGCCGTGGGGTGGATTGCCGGACTGAGTCTCTCCGAGATCGCCTTGATGTCCCTGCTCATCTATGCCGGCTCCGGGCAATTCGTGGTGGCCGGCATGTTCGCGGGGCAGGCGCAGATGACCTCGATCTGGCTCGCGGTATTCATCGTCAATCTGCGCCATGTACTCCTGTCGTCCTATGTCGCGACCTTGTCGCATCGAATGACCATGGCCCAGGGCGTTGCGGTGGGCGCACAACTGACCGACGAAACCTTTGGCGTCGCCGCGGTGCAAGGAAAACGTGTCGGTGAACTGAAATTCCCCTGGATGCTCGGCGTCAACAGCACGGCCTATCTTGGGTGGCTTGCCGGGAACCTTGCGGGCGCCGGCGCCTCGATCATTCTGCCCCAGCGACTCATCGCCGGCCTGGGATTTGCGTTGGTCGCCATGTTCATCGGCCTGGTCGTACTCCAGATTTCCGCGTCCCGCGACCGCCTCGCACAGATCTGCGCAGGATTGCTCGCCGCAGCACTATGGCTCCCTGCAACCGCGCTGGCCGGTTCGTCATTCGGCGTCATCACGGCAGCAGTCGCCGCCTGCAGCCTTGCCACTGGAGTCAGAAGATGGAAATCCGGCCGTACGTCGCGCTGATGATCGCGGGATGTGGAATCGTCACCCTGCTTCCCCGTATCGCCCCGTTCATCCTGCTGCGCAAAGTGCAACTGCCCGACTGGGCAAGGCACTGGCTGTCCTTTGTTCCGGTGACCGTGATGTCCACCCTCTGCCTGAGCGCGATCCAAGGCAGTTCGCTGGACGTGCCGACGCGCATCACGGCATGCGTCGCATCGCTCATCGTTGCGCTATGGAGCCGCAGCCTCTTTCTCACGGTTCTCGCCGGCGTGCTGACGAGCACCTTCGCCGATTCGATGGGGATGTTCGCACCATGAACCCGAAAAAGACCCGCTCCTTGACCGCATGCATTCATGGCGGCGACTCCGCGAATCCGAGCGGACATCTGTCCGCGCCCATCCACCGGGCGACTGCCTTCCATTTTCCCAGCGCCACCGAAGGCGCGGCACGTGCCGCGGACATTCGCGCCGCGGAATTCTATGGCCGCTGGGGGGATCGCAACGCGCGGGAGTTCGAGGCGCTTGTCGCGGCGCTCGAGCAGGCCGAAGATGCAGTCTGCGCGGCATCCGGCATGGCCATCATCGACATGATCGCCCAGGGCTACTTGAGCCGCGGCGACCATTTCCTTGCATCGCACCAGTGCTATGCGGAGGTGAAGATCCTCTTCGAGGATCTGGCACATCGCCTGGGTGTCGCGCTCGACTTCGTGGACTCCAGGGAAGCGTCGAATTTCACCTCAGTGATCCGGCCCGATACCAGGCTCGTGTTCACCGAAACACCGGCGAACCCCACGCTCAGCCTTGTGGACATCGAGGCCGTCGCCCTGATCTGCCAGCGCGTCGGCGCGCTTCTTGTCGTCGACTCGACGTTCGCCAGCCCCTTGGGACAGCGTGCCTTGCGGCACGGCGCAGACATCGTGGTTCATTCGGCAACCAAGTATCTGGGTGGCCACAGCGACGTCATCGCCGGGGTGTGCGCGGGCACGCGAAGCGCCCTGGATCCTGTCTGGAAGGCCTTTTCCTTTCATGGCCCCCACCTGGATCCCGGCGCTGCCTGGCTTCTGTGCCGCGGGATGCGCACCCTCGGGTTGCGGATGCGACAGCATTCCGAAAATGCCTTGCAGGTCGCCCAGGCGCTCGAGCGTTGCCCTGAGGTTGAACATGTCTGGTACCCATTCCTCGCAAGCCATCCCCAATTCCGGCTCGCGCAACGGCAGATGGACTGCGGCGGGGGCATGGTGTGCTTCGACATCCGCGGCGGCATGGACAGCGCGCTTCTCTGGCTGGATCGACTGCACCTGGTGAAGCTTGCGGTGAGCCTGGGCGGGGTCGCCAGCACAGCCACGCATCCCGCGTCCATGACGCACAATCTGCTGCCCCCTCAGGAGCGGGCGAAGGGCGGAATCCGGGAAGGAATGATCCGCCTTTCCGTAGGGATCGAGGACGCCACCGACATCATCGACGACGTCGTCGATGCACTTTCCGGCCTGCCTGCACGCTGAGCCTGCTGTTGTGCCTGCTGTTGTGCCTGCTGTTGCACCACTTACGCGTCTGCGGTCATCCACCGGCGGGCGCGGACGTCAGTGCGGTGAACCATTCGTCCAGCGGCACCGCGCGCGCGAAGTGCCACCCCTGCATGCTCGTGCAACCGACGGCCCGCAGCCACTGCGCCTGCTCGGCGGTCTCCACGCCTTCGGCCACCAGACGCAGGCCGAGCTGTCGCGCCATCGCGACGATCACGCGCACGATGGTGGCATCGCCCTCGTCGTGGGGCAGATCGTCGACAAAGCTGCGGTCGACCTTGAGTTCGTGGATCGGCAGACGCTGCAGGTAACGAAGGCTCGAGTAGCCGGTACCGAAGTCGTCGATCGAAATCTGCACCCCCAGCCTGGTGATCTCGTTCAGCAAGCTGCAGGTCGCCTCGAGGTCATGGATGAACAGGCTCTCCGTGACTTCGAAGATCAAGCGCTCGGCCGGGGCTCCCGTGCGTTCGATGACCTCACGCACCATCTGCAGGAAGCGTTCGTCCTGCAGTTGCTTGACGCTCAGATTGACGGAAATGTCTTGCGCATGCCCGGCACGCGCCAGCGCCGACAGCACCAGGCAGGCCTGCTCCAGCACCCAGGCACCGATGGAAACGATCGATCCGTTGTCCTCGGCGATCGGGATGAATGTGGTCGGCGGCACCAGCCCGAGCTGCGGATGCTGCCATCGCAGAAGGCACTCGCCGCCGGAAACCCTGCCGAGCGAGTCGACCTGGCTCTGGATCTCGATGCGCAACTCGCGTCGCTCGAGCGCCTGCCGGAGCCCGTGATCCAGCAGCAGCGTACGGTGCGCCTCGTCCTGCATGGTCGCCTGGAACAAGGCAGCGCGGTTGCGGCCCGCTGCCTTGGCCCGGTACATCGCGATATCGGCCTGGCTCAACACGTCGTCGACACCCGGCGACCCATGGGCGAACAACGCGATGCCAATGCTGGCCGACACCACATAGCTGCTGCCGTCGATCCCGAATGGCGCGCGGAGCAGCTCCAGGGCGTTTTCGGCAATGTCCAGCGCCCGGGCCGCGGCCGCCTCGGGCACCGGGCTCAGATCACTGAGGAGCACGACGAACTCGTCCCCGCCCAGCCTGGCCACGGTATCCGAGGCGCGTATCGAGCCAGCCAGCCGCTGGGCAACCTGCGTCAGCACCTTGTCCCCCGTTGAATGCCCGCGCGCGTCGTTGATCTGCTTGAAGCGATCGAGATCGACGAACAGCGCGGCGCCGGAGACCTGCGTGCGATCGGTGTGGGCGATGGCCATGCGCAGGCGATCCATCAGCAAGGCGCGGTTGGGGAGCCCGGTCAAGGCGTCGTAGTAGGCAAGGTACGCCGTTCGCTGCTCGGCTTCCTTGCCGTCGGTGATGTCCTGGATGTAGCCGTGCCAGAGCACGCTTCCGTCGGCGAGCAGCTGCGGCTGGGAATCGCCCCGCAGCCAACGCACCCCGCGTGAAGGCAGGCGCACGCGGTATTCGTGCTGCCAGCGCTGCAGCTTTTCCGCCGAGACACGGATGCTTTCCAGCACCGCAGGCCGATCCTCCTCGAGGATGCGCTCGCGCACCAGCGAGGAATTCTGGACGACCTGATCCGCGCGCACGCCATACACGCGCTCGATGCCCTCGCTTGAAAACGGAAAATGCGCCCTGCCGTCCGGGTACACGCGGTACTGGAACAGCATGCCCGGCACGTGCTCGGCCAGCGTGCGAAACATCTCCGACTGGCGGGTCAGCGCCGCTTCCAGACGCTGGCGCTCGGTGATGTCGCGAAACACCGTGCTGCTCAAGGGGATTCCGTCCAAGGACTCGAACAGCGCCGAGGAAATCTCGGCCTCGAACAGGCTTCCGTTCCTGCGGCGCATGCGCAGCTGCCCGCGCGCGCTGCCCTCGCTTCGACGCCTGGCCAGGAAGCGCTCCAGGCGCGGATCGTCGACGTCGACAACGTCCGTGCGGTGCAGACGCGCAATCTCCTGCGCCTCGTAGCCCAGTTCGTCGGCCGCGGCCGCGTTGGCCATCAGGAACTGTCCGGTGTCCGAGCGGCCGAGCAGCAGCCCGTCGATCATGTGGTCGATCAGGCGTGCCTGCATGATCTGCGCCCGCTCACGCGATTTCTCCAGCTCGGTGAGGTTGGTCAACACCAGGATCAGGCGATCCAGGCCGCCTTGCTGGAAGGTGGCGAAGCTAATGTGCAGGCGCTGGTCGCGGGCGCCGAAGCTGCTGCGGCGGATCTGCGCGCTCATCTGCTGTGGCTGCCCGGAGCGCAGGCAGCGCATCGCGCAATCGTAGATACCCGCTTCGCGCCAGGAATCGATGCGATGGATGTTCTGCGCCAGCAACTCCGCCTGTGAGCCGCCGGTGACCTGGCACATCGCCTCGTTGGCCAGGATGCAGTTGCCGTTCTCGTCATACAGCGCGATCCCGCTGCCCGCATGGCGCGTGATGGCCTCGACCAGCGATCGCTCGGCATGCGCAGCATCCCGCGTGATCATCAGGCGCTGAGACAGGTCGCGGTATTCGATGAGCCTGGTGACCTGGTCGGCGAGCAGCCGCAGGATGCGTTGCTGGTCGGCGCTCAGCGTGCGCGGCTGAGAATCCAGCACGCACAGCGTTCCCAGGGGATTTCCGCGCCTGGTCACCAGTGGAGCGCCGGCGTAGAAGCGCAGGCGCGGCCCGGATCGCACCAGAGGGTTGTCACAGAAACGCTCGTCGACGGCGGCATCGTCGACCACCATGACGTCCGAGGTGACACGGATGGCCACGTCGCAGAACGCGATTTCCCGCGGCGTCTGTCGAAGCTCGGTTCCCCGGGCTGACTTGAACCACTGGCGCGATTCGTCCAGCAGGCTGATCAGGGATATCGGAACGCCCAGAACCAGTGTCGCGATGGCCGTAATCTCGTCGAACGAAGTCTCCACGTCGCTGTCGAGAATCTGCAGGGCGCGGAGTTCGGCCAGGCGATCATCCTCGTTCCACGCGGGAGGCTGGTTCGGATCGTGCATCGGTGTCCGTAGTGTTCCGTGCGAACAGGCTCGAAAGAACAATGTCGCGCCACATCGTCGACCTTGCAGCTTTCGACGGCCGCGGCGACGTTGCCGAGATTCTAGAGATAACCTTGATGCGGTGCCGCCTTGCCATCCCGACGTGAATTCGCGACAGCCATCGGCCAGACGGGAATTTCAGGATGGAGCGGCCATGCTTTCTACCCTTCCCTGTACCCACGCCACGTCGCAAACTAATGTCCAGCCGAATGATGTAAGCTTAAGTAATGTCCAGCCGACTCGTGTAAGTCGAGATGCCCTGCGCCGACCTGCGACCGTCAGAGACGAAGGCCCATGGCGCCGGTTTGGCTGCTTACCTGCCTGGAAGTCGTTCGGGCCATGAATCATCCGCCCGCGGTCAGCGACCGCCCGCCACCCGCCAGCGGCCGTGGTATCGATCCTCCCGGCCCGCGTGCGAAAAGCCAGGCCTCGCCCCCGGCCACCCTCGCACGCAGTCCTTGCCCATATAACCTAAAGCACCTGCAAACCAGCAGGAAGGTTCCCCGGTTCCTCCCAAAAGGCGTCCCGCACGAAACGCTGAAACAAGTCCGGGGGCAAGACCGTCTTCCGCGGCACCGCTTCTACCATGGGTCGAACGGCATGCAATCCTGGCGCCCCAGCCTTGCGGTCGAAGTCCTCCGCCTGAAACGACAGACGGGAAAAATCGTGGGGATACACCGGCTCACCCAGCGCCGCATAGAGAGCGTCTATCACCCGCCGTGGATCCCGCACCAGATGCTCATAGGGCAACAGAATCAGCCGCCCCACCGCCTGCTCCCCGTATATCGCTTCCTTCAGGGCATCGTAGGCATAGCCCACCACGCCGTCCGAACCCGCCAGCGCGCTGGTTCGTGTATACACCGTACCGCCGGCATGG
Organism: Pseudomonadota bacterium; assembly: GCA_021805825.1. Classification (GTDB taxonomy): domain Bacteria; phylum Pseudomonadota; class Gammaproteobacteria; order Burkholderiales; family Burkholderiaceae_C; genus Thiomonas_A. The sequence continues at coordinate 7,590 of JAJZEC010000032.1, read as the reverse complement.
TAATTGGCAATCGCCGAAGGTTGTAAATGATTGCGGCGGGCCAGACGCTCCAGACTGTCGAGAATCCACGGCAGACTTCGGACACAGGCAATCACCTTGCTGTCCGGAAACAGTTCCGCCAGTAAGGGCAACCGGGAACACCAGGAACGGTTCGTATCGAAGATCACCTCCGCCGGGGCATCCGCATAATATGCCTCCAGCACCGAGCGAAGGATCCGCCGTCGCTGCACGTCTTCGATGAATACCGAAAACTCATTTCGCCCACTCATCTCCTCCAGCAAACTGCGAAAGAGACCCGCCACCGGCCCACTCATTCCAGCCTGAAAACGCGGGTTCTGCGAGAGAATCGCCGACAGCAGAGTGCTCCCCGCACGGGGGAGTCCGGAGATGAAGTGATAGCGGGAACCAGCGCATCCTGCCCCGACTGACCGGCTTTCCTTTACCATCGGTAATTGGCCAGCACGGCCAAGATGTCGAAGTGCTCGTTCGAAGCAAACTGGCCGGTGTACGCCAGTTTGACCGTCCACGGAGAGGCCTTCCCGTCGGTGAACGTCACCCCCGCGCCCGGAGTGAAGGCCACATTGGGAGCCACCACTCCAGTCTCCGTAGCCGTATAGACGCCCACCTGCTCGAACTGGGTGGCGTTCAGCGTGCCCGCATACCCCATGCCGCCTACCGACAGCCAGGGAATGATCCGTGTGCCATCCGCCCGCAGATCCATCCCGAACTTCATCCCTGCCCCGTAACCGAAAACATTGGTGCTCACGGCTCCATAGTGGATATTCAGATCCACAGAGGCTGGATTGGCCCCTTGCTCGGTATAGCTCCCCAGGCGGGTATGCACGTAATTCAGCAAAGCATAAGGAGCAAAGAACGTCCGCCTTGGGGCCGGAATGAGGTACTGGGCCTGAACTCCTGCTGCAATGTACCAGCCCGAGCTTCCACCCACACCAGTAGCCATGGCCTGGCTAGTATTCGCAGCATACAGATTGCGGGTGCTTTCCTGATGGAGATACCCCCCGCCCAAGGTTCCAGATAACCGCAACTGCTCCTGTGTGTCGATCGCGTAGGCAAAGCCGCCAAAAGAGTGGCTATCTACCGTCTGCTCACCGACCGGGGAAGACAGCGAGATCTCCGAACGTGTGCCCGCCAGGGCTGCACCAAGCACCAGATGACGGTTCACGGCCCGCCCATAGCCAGCAGCACCCCCGAAATCCCTCATGCCCGCACCATTCGCCCCGCCAAAACCCCCAAAACCTTTGCCCCAGGTACCCAAGCGACTTTCCGTGAAACGAGGGCCATGCGCTCCCCAAACCTGATCCGCGCCATCCAGCATGGCCGATACCAGAGAAGACGTGGCGCTCTGGATGGCGTAGGTGGAACCCACCACACCCAGCCCACTGTGGACGATGTTCTCATTCGCAGGAATCGACGATGGCGTTGGCGTCGACGTTGGCGTTGACGCCGACATTGGCGCCGCCACCAACTCCAGATTGGCGACATTGGTTGTGTAGTTCATGCTCGGAGTCACATAACTGCTCAGAGCGTTCAGCCCATTCACCTTGGCAAAGGTTCCGGTCAACCCTCCCGTTGTCGTTACCAGCGGGTACGACAGGCCAGGGGTGTATGTCGAAGCCTGCCCGTTCGGCAGAATATCCAGCGTGCCCGCAAGATTCGCCGTTCCTGCGACCCGCAATTGACTGAAGCCCGTCCCGGCCGTGGTGTCGCTGTTGGTGATTACCATTTCCAGCGTGCCCGTGCTGCTCTGCACATAGTTTCCCGCAATCGACAGTGTGCTTGGGCCGTAGCTTCCTCCCGGCGCAGCACTCGCCTGGGCAACCACCAGGGTTCCGTCGTTCGTCACCGTCGGACTGGTTAATGAAGCATTCTCGCCGATGAAAGTAGCCCCGGATCCAATCGTCGTACTCTGCGATCCGCCACTATTAGTGCCTTCATACAAGATCGTTCCACCCTGAAAATCCCAGACAGGAACGGCCGTAGTGCTTCCGGTCAGAAGCCAGGTCGCCGCATCATTCTGCGCCGTGCCAAAAGTCTGGAAACCCTGGAACTCGGGGGAACTGGCAGGATGGAAAGAGAAGCCGGACAGGTCGAAAGAGGCATTGGCACTACCCGCCAGATCCAGCGTGTCGCCACCGTTGGTCGTGCCGCTGCTGCTGGCCACGAAACCGCCAAATGCATAGCCGGACTCGAGTTCCAGAGTATTACCTCCGCCTGAGAGTTGCACGGCATCGGCCTGTGCGCCAGCACCGGCGTTGGCGAGGCCACCAGCGATCGTCCCGCTATCGAGAATCGTGGAACCACCCGTCGAAACAACACCAACGCCGCCTTGTCCGTAGCTGCCGCGGCCGCCGCCGTAGCCGGGGCCACCGGCGCCACTGCCGTAGCCTTTCTGGCCGCCGGGGCCGCCGCTGCCGCCGACGCCCCCGAGGTTGCCGTTGCCGCCTGTGATGGTGCCGCTGTTGGTCAGGGTGAAGCCGCTGCCTGAAACTCCGGATCCACCGGCGCCGCCGAAGCCGCCGAAACCGCCGGTGCCGCCGGGGCCGCCGGTGCCGCCGGAGAAGCCAGTGCCGCCAGTGCCGCCGGGGCCGCCGGTGCCCCCGCGGCCCCCGAGGCCGGCGTTGCCGCCGGTGATGTTGCCGCTGTTGGTCAGATGAAAGCCGCTGCCCGAAACCCCGCTGCCGCCAGTGCCGCCTGTGCCGCCGTAGCCACCGCGGCCACCGCGGCCGCCTCCGTAGCCGCCGATGCCGCCGATGCCGCCGGTGCCGCCGTTGCCACCGTTGCCACCGGTGATGGTGCCGGTGTTGGTCACCGTGAAGTCACTGTGCGAAACGCCAGAGCCACCAGCCCCACCGGCACCACCTGTCCCGCCATAGCTGCCGACGTTGAGGGAACTGCGGGAGTAGCCGGTGTAGGTGCCGGCGCCTCCGGTGCCTCCGGTGCCTCCGGTGATGGTGCCGCTGTTGGTCAGGCTGAAGCCACTCACATAAACCCCGCGCCCGCCTTTACCGCCGGGGCCCCCGCTGCCGTTGCTGCCGGTGGCGCCGGTGCCGCCAATTCCGCCGACAATGGTTCCGCTGTTGGTCAGGCCAAAACCAAGGCCAAAAATCCCAAAGCCACCGTAGCCGCCTGTATAGCCTGAGGAGAAGGTTCCTGTGCTGCCTGCGCCACCCTTGATGATCACCCCACTGGGAACGCTATAGCTGCCTGCTCCAGGAATGGAATACCCGGCACCAGGGAAGCCAGTGGTTCCTGTGGCACTACCCAGCGTGATCGTACCCGCCTGCGCTTCAAGCAACGGGGAGCCCGTAAATACCGTACCCAAGGCCAATGCCAAAAGCGCGCGACAAACCCCAGGCCACCATGCAGACCGGAGCACCACCCCCATTGGCAAAGCCTCCGCGACACTGCGCGATACTCGACCCATGCCCTTTCCGTGGCCTTTGCCATACCCCTTGGCGTGCTCCGACGCAACCTGCAACTGCCCATCCCGGGTAAAAATCAAGCGATAAATACGGTTCATAAGGATGCCTCGAATTGCCGCTTCTGTGACCTGACGTTACCGCAATGAGACCTCAAACGAGCCAGCCTCCGCGTCTTCAAGTGCAGCGTCGCCCGATCCAGCCCGATCGAACGCAGCGCCTTGCCACCCATCTGATCCAGGTTGGCGTCGATGGACTCCACGCGGGCCCGGGTCTTGGCAAGGCGCTGGCTGCGCCGATCTTGTAACAAATCTTGATCACCACCATTCCCTCGTGATCTCATGCAGCCCACATCCTGTCTGCGCCTGCATCGGCAGGCCTGTGGCCTCACGGGAGGGTGCCATTTCCCTGACCCGGTGGACGAGCAGGCTGTTGCAACAGTCTGCTCGGCGGCGCAGTATAAGCGAAGCGAATGTTTCTTGGGGCCGCCAAATGGCGAGGCGAACCCAGGCGAGCCTCCCGAGGCCACTCCGAGGGGTCGGGTAGGAGCCGACTCCAGATGAGGCGTTAAGGATGAAGCCTCTGGAAAAGGCGATGGCATCGGCGTGAACAATATCGCTCAATGATATTGGACGCGACGTTTACTCGGGGAACTGGCCGCGCCGAGACGAGAGTACGTCCAAGCGCCCGGACGGTTTTGGTGGCAAAGCCCCGCCGATTCGCGGAAAATTCGTCGACGGATGGCAGATTTCCAAGGCGCCGGCCGCAAGGAGACGAAGGTCGTGAGCCCCTTGTTGAATCCCACCGCGCACATCCCGCGCCAACAGACCGAACTCGAGACAAAGGTGGCTGTCCAGATCCTGCGTAGGGCCATGCGCCGACTGCACGTTGCAGTGGCAGGTTGGTTGCGAGACCTTCCAGCGTTTCCTCTTCGGCCACCCGCTGCCGTACGCGCAGTGGAAGCGGCGTGGAAGCGACCCTGCGCGCGGCGTGGGTTTGCCGCGGCGGGCGCGCTTGCCTATGCTGGCGCAACATCGAAGCTGGAGGACGGCCGTGGACGCACTCGACATCCCTGACGTGAAAGCGCGGGTCTCGCCGCAGGAATGGGCGCTGCGCGTCGACCTGGCCGCGGCGTACCGGCTGGTCGCTCGCTTCGGCTGGAGCGACCTGGTGTTCACCCATATCAGCGCGCGGCTGCCGGACGAGCAGTTCCTGATCAATCCCTACGGATTGGGCTTCGACGAAATCACCGCCAGCAGCCTGCTGAAAATCGACGCCGGCTGCAACAAGCTGCTCGAATCGCCGTTCCCGGTCAACCCGGCCGGCTTCACCATCCACGGTTGCATTCATGCTGCGCGCCCCGACGTCGGCTGCGTGCTGCACACCCATACCCGCTGCGGCGTCGCCGTGTCGGCGCAGCGCCGCGGCCTGCTGCCGATCAGCCAGCAGGCCACGCTGGTGCTTCCGCAACTGGGCTACCACGACTACGAGGGCATCGCGCTGCGTGCCGACGAGCAACCGCGGCTGCAGCGCGACCTCGGCAAGCACAACGCGCTGGTGCTGCGCAACCACGGCCTGCTGACGGTCGGCGCCAGCGTGGCCGACGCCTTCGTGCTGATGTACCTGCTCGAGAGCGCGTGCCAGATCCAGATCGCCGCGCAGGGCGTGGAGCTGATCGAAGTCGGCGCCGACATCCTGCAGGGCGCGGCGGCCGCCGCGCGCGCGGTCACCGCCGGGCAGGGTGCCGGCATCGCCTGGCCCGCGCTGCTGCGCAGCCTCGAGCGCACCGATCCCGGCTACGCGCGCTGAGCGCAGCGGCACGGAACCCCTCGCCCGCCAGCCGGATCCCGGCCAAGTGCGCAGCAACGGCGCCAGGCTTAGCGCCGCCTGGCGCGACGGGGGAGCCCTTCACCTTTCACCCTTCACCCTTCACCCCTTCGATCATGGGGGCGATGATGGGATGTCACGCGGTGGCATGTGCTGCTCCACCTGTTCTCGACAAACCGTTGGATCAGACGAAAAAAAGCCCGATTCATGCAATCGGGCTTTTTTTTCAGCGTTTTTTGCAAACGCTTGATTTCGCTTGGCATTCTGGCGGAGTGGACGGGCCTCGAACCCGCGACCCCCGGCGTGACAGGCCTAAATACGATAGGCTCGCAGCCCCAATGGCACAAGGCTCCGGGCGCAATGGAGCGGGAATTTGCTCCACTTGTGCTCCATCGATGGACTTGTCCACAGGAGGTGGCATGGCATCGATCACCAGGCGCGGCGCAGTGTGGCAGGTATGGTCGGGATGCGCTTCTCGATTTCCGCGTTGACGGCATCCTGCGTGCTGTCCTCCTCAAACGCCTTCTCGGCACCCGCACCAACAACTCCGTCGGGAACGGCGGGCGTCCGCCGCGTTCGCGGCCAGCTCGGGGCGCAGCCTCGTCGATCTCCGCCGCCAGCGCCGCGAAGTCTACATGCTCGGCCAGTTTGCTCAACCCGTCGCCGATCTTGTCCAACTTCGTCTCGCGCTCTTGCTCCGCGAACAGACTGACATTGATCACTGCCTTGTCCTCATCAACTCATGCAGACCACATCATGCCCGTGCCGCCGCGCGCCGACCAGGTTTTTCGAGGCGCCCTCTAGTTTGGCTAAGATCCACGCACCAAGGTACGTTTAAGCTAACCCGCAAAGGACCTCAGATGTGCAGAATAAAACTAATGATGCTTGCAGCGACTTTCGCCGTCATTCTAGGCATCGTTGGACAAGCGGCCTCGGCCATGACGAGCGACGAGGCCCTTGCCTTGGCGAAGGCCGCGGGAATCTCAGGTAACGCCAGCGCGCTCGCAAAACTGGAAGCCAGCGCCAACGGCGGTGACGCCAATGCCCAGTTCTGGCTAGGTGTGCTGTACGCGAGCGGGCATGCCGTACCGCAGGACTACGCCCAAGCCGCATCCTGGTACCGCAAAGCCGCTGACCAAGGCAATGCAGACGCCCAAAACAATCTGGGCCATCTCTACGCCTATGGCCAAGGCGTGCCGCATGACTACGTCCAAGCCGCATCCTGGTACCGAAAAGCCGCTGACCAAGGCAATGCAGACGCCCAAAACAATCTGGGCCATCTCTACGCCAACGGCCAAGGCGTCCCGCAGGACTACATCGCCGCTTATGCACTCTTTAACTTATCCGCCGACCTCGACGCGTCCAGCAATAATCCCGCGCCGAACAACCGCAACGCTGTGGCAAAGAGGATGACTGCGACCCAGATCAATAAAGCGCAGAAGTTGACAAAGCGATTCATTGAAAAGAAAAATGTGAGCGCAGTTCTCGCTCAAAATCATTCCACCTCCCAAAGCAACGGATCATCTTCGAAAAATCCCATCAGAACTTCGAGGCCGGACAGTATTTCCGCTAACATCCTCGCGTTTGCGGAAACGCCGCACGAAGTATGGCTTTCAAGCCGACGCGAGGTATCACATGAACACCCTCGCCTTTCACCAGAAAACGCCTGCGCGTCCGATACCCCTGAACGTCGCATGCCCTATGACTGCGAAGCCCTTACAAGCAACACCGAAAATAGCGGCACCTCAACATTTAAAGCATATCGCTTCGCGAATAATCGCCTAGTAAACTATTTTACAAGTCTTACTGGAGAAGCATTAGACGACAAATTGGTTGCTGAAACATGCAAAACCATAAAAACCGACACCACGAAAATTATGGGACCCACTTCCGCCTCGACAAACCAACACCTTCCAGATGGTAAATTAGCCATGTCCATGACTACATGGCTCTCTAAAAATACAACCGCACAACTTGTCTGCTTATTCAGGGCAAGCGGTAAGGGCCCCGCTGTATTTCTCGTTAAATCGGACGCTAATTTCCACCCGACCAAAAAGTGAGGCATGAAACGGTACGCCTGAATGCCAACACCCAACTGCTGCCGCACAGCGGCAGCACAGTTGTGGCCATCAGGCCGCGCGGCGTGAGCAAAGCGAATGCTATTGGGGGCCGCCGAATGGCGGGGCGAGCCCTAGCCCCCGATGGCCACTTCAAATTCCCCCACTTATGGCCAGTCAAACTCCTCCATGCAGGACGAGCGGATTATGAGGCATCGGCGGTGACGGCGATGCGCGCGGCGGCCTCCTTGAGGCGGTAGCTGCGG
>JAJZEC010000085.1 GCA_021805825.1 Pseudomonadota bacterium | reverse complement strand
GCAAGCTACTCGTGCGCTACGAAAAGCTCGAGCGCAGCTTCCTCGCACTCAACCATCTCGCCGCAGCCATCATCGCCTTCCGAAAAGTGCCGCTGAAGGCTAATATTATTTACGGATAACTTCTAAGGAACAGGCCGTCACGCCAGCGCGGCGGCAGCGGCTGGCCTTTGGGCCACGGCTCCCCGGTGGGATATTGCTCCAGCGTCAGCGCGTCCGCGTGCGCTTCCAGAGCGCGCATGAATTGCACTGCGGCAGCATCCTGCAGGGTCTTATTCCAGCCTTTGCGCCGCGCCTGTTCCAGCGCCAGCGCGTTGCACCACCAAACGGGGAACGCTCGGAATTGTCCGTCCCGCGCCGCGTAGTAGGCCAACAGCTCGGCGTCGTTGTCGAAGGCCCTGCCGAAGTCAACGTGCTCCACTTCCACAGGCACGCCCGTTGCCTCGGCCATAATGCGGGCCGCCTCCTGCTTGCGTACAAACGCACGAAAGCCGCCGGCCGCGCGGATGCGCTCCGCCTGCCGGCGCTCAGCTTCAATCTGCGCCTCGCTCCAGCCCCATTCGCGCATCGTTGCGATGGCCCCAGGCGTCAGGGCGTCGCCTTTTCCGTCAGGTTTGCTTGGCTCCGTCATGCCCGCGCTCCTTCACGCGCTCGCCTTCTATTCGGGGCACCAGGCAGGCGGGTGAAGGTTCCCGCTTTTCCCGCCGTCGCGGTAGCCTGGCGCGAACCGTCACGCCTCGATGCGCACCACGGCGCGGCCGCCAACGGCCTGGGCGTAGCGTTGGACTGTGCGCAACGACGGTGGCCGTCGACCGCTCTCCAGTCGGGCGACGACGCTCTGGGTCGTGCCCATGCGCTGCGCGACCTCGGCTTGCGTCAGCCCGGCGCGGGCGCGGGCTGCAATCAGCTCATGCGCCACGGCGAACTCCTCAGCCAGTGCGTCGTATTCGGCCTTAACAGCAGGGTTTGCCAGAATCTCGGCCTTCACTTGGTCCAAGGTCTTCATTGCATCGCCTCCAGGCGTCTGCGCGCCGTCTCAAGGGCAGCGCGCGGGGTTGTCTGCGTCTTTTTCACGAACACATGCAGCACGGTCAGCGTTCGCCCACGCATGGCGATGTAGATCGCTCGGGCGATTCCGTCCCGTCCCTGCGCCCGCATCTCCCACAGCTTGCCCTCCAGGGGACGCACATGTGGCATGCCTACACGCTGCGGCCCAAAGGTCTTCAACAGGTCAGCGACCCGCAGCAACCGGGCCTGCACGTCAAGGGGTAGTGCCCGCAGCTCGGCGTCGGCGTCTGGGTGAAGGTGCACCGTCCATTGCTGCATATTATCGCCCTTTTGCTATTGCCTCGCAACCGAGATCGAGTGCGCTGGACGCTGGATCACGCCGCGGCCCCATGAATCGGCGTCACGTTGTCCGCCGGCACTGTGTTGAGCAGGTCGAGCAGCGCCTGCAGGGCGGCGCGCTTCTCCGGCATGTAGTCGTGATCGTCATAGTGCCGATCCTGCACGCCGCCGAGACCATGGCTCTGGAGCTGGGCGCGGATCTCGCGGCCGATGCCCAGCGATGCCAGCGCTGTCTCGATGCCTGAGCGCAGGCGTTTGGGCTCGAAGCCTTCGATCCGGTCGCCGATCGCCTCGACCTCCCGCTGGTGGAGCGTCACCGGAGACACCACGCGCTTGCCGATGGTGAACACCTCCGGCTTGCCCTTGAACACGCCCAGCGCGGTCTTTGCGTCATCGAGTAGCGGAACTGCGTGTCGACGTGCCTCTGCGCGGCGCCCTTTCGGGTCGTGCAGCACGATGTGGTCGGCGTGGACGTCCTCGCGGCGCAGTCGCAGCAACTGCGCGATGCGCTGGCCGCCAGTCAGGATGTGCAGCTTCATCAGCGCGCCGGTCGTGCCCTCCGTCGCTTGCGCGATCGACCAGAAGGTGCGCAGATCTGCCGCGGTCATAGGACGCTTGTCGGCACGCGCCGGCGTCGCGCGGATCGTGGCCAGCGGGTTCGCGGTCACGCTGAACGCTTCGAACTTCACCGGGATGTTCGGATCGGTGGGCGCCATCATGGCCGTGCGAAACGCCGCGTGTGCGTAGCTGCGCACCTTCCCGGGCTCGCGCACCTTTCCAGCCTCGTGCAGCTTGCGCAGACCCAGGACGAAATCAGCTGCCGTCGCGTCGCGCGCCCGCTTTTCCGCCAAGGCATTGTTGGCCGCGAGAAACCGCTTCAGCGTCAGCTCGGCGTCGCGCGCGTCGACCTTCTCGCGCTGTTTGAGCAGTTCGGCGTATGCGGTGAACAGCGCTTCGACCGTCTGTTCCTTCAGTGCCTCGGCCATGGCCTTGCGTTGCTTGCGCTGCGCGGCCAGTTCCCGGCGCTGCGCGGCGAGGCCGCCACTATCCCGGCTGTCATGGTGCTGCAGCGCCAGCTCGACGGCCTTGGCACGCGCGCCCGCCAGCGACAGGCCGCCCGCCTTGCTCACGCCCAGGGCCCGGGGCGGGCTGTTCGGGTCGAACGCGCCGATGCGCACCCGCGCCTCTTGGCCATCGACCTTGCAGCGGTAGTACAGCGCCACCGCGCCCAGGGTGTCGACGCGCGCCTGCAGCGCACCGCCTTGCTCGACCTTCTCGACCGTCACGAAGCGGCCTGGCTTGCCCTTCGCGTCATCCAACCATGTCGCCATCGCGCCCTCCGTTTCCGCTTCATTTCCACCGAAACGCACAGATGGCAATGAACTCTAACGGACTATAGCGGTCTTTCCGGCAGCAGGGAAGGGCGCTGGACAAGTTAACAAGATCAACGTGTTATGCGTGCTTTGATCGTCCAATGTGGTTCGCTAGAGTTTTCTGGGGTGCGATTGCGATTCACGGAATTGCCGGACTGTTAATCCGCAGGTCCCTGGTTCGAGCCCAGGTCGGGGAGCCAGATTCGACGGCCCTTGCAGCGATGCAGGGGCCGTTTTCGTTGGCGCGTCGCCGCCCATGTCAAAGGGGGCAGCCGTGACACAAGCCTGGGTGCTTTTGCCCTGGGTGGCGCGCGTTCAGCGCACAGTGTCTGCGATCGCGCGGATCCGTTCGAGGAACGGCGGAACAACCTTCGTGACGGTGTCCCAGACGATTTCGAGATTGACCGTCATATAGCCATGAATGAGTCGGTTGCGCATTCCGGCGATTTCGGCCCATGGGACGTCGGCATGAAGCGCCTTGAGTTCCGACGACAACTTCGTCACGGCTTCGCCGATGACTTCCAGATTGCGTATTGCGGCGTCCTGGAGAACCTCGTCTGCCATGAAAACGGCCTCCGACCGTCCCGCGGTGAAGCGAAGCAGCTTCGTCGCGGCAAGCACGATGTGGCCGAGGATGTCCCGATCACGCAGCGCAGGCGTCACAGCGGAACGGCTTCCCGGACGATGCGCTCACGCATGCTGGGGGGGAAGTCACCCGCTGTCAGCACGTCCACGCAGACGCCGAGCTCCTGCTCGATTGCGCGTTGCAGGCGGACCATGTCGAGCAGCGTGGTGCCGCGCGGTACGTCAACCAGCAGGTCGACATCGCTGCGCTCCGTGTCCTCACCGCGCGCAATGGAGCCAAACACCCGAACGTTGCGAGCGCCGAAGCGCTGCGCCGTGCCAAGTACGGCTGCACGATGCGCGGCAAGGATCAGCGACGGGCGGGCGCTCATGCCATGGTCTCCGAGTGGATCGGCGGTACGTCCGATTGTAGGCGGGGCGTCCGTCGCTTCCATCCGGACCGTTCAGACAATGAGTTCCGCGTTCCAGTGCCCACTTTCGCCTTCGTTGGCGAGCCAAATTCGAAGCCCCAGGTCACAAGCCTGGGGCTTCATCGTTTCTGGGCTGATGGGCTCTGCTTCAGTGCCTTTATGGACGAGGAGCCAGCCATCGGCCTTCAGAAGCATCAGGGCGATGCGTCCTCACTCCACGGATTGATCACCACGACTCCGCAGCCTTGGAAGTCGCCTGTATTTCTCGTTGCGATGGCTGCGTCATTGGCACTGGCGATTGCGCAGATCTGGCAGTCGAACTGGCTGATGGGTCGCCCCGCTGCGCGACGGTCGGCCGCGATGGAAGCGTAGGCGCGGGCAGCCGCGCGGTCGAAGGGAAGGATGCGGTCGTGGAAGTCCTCGTTGAGCATGCCCTCGATGGCCTCGGACAGCGCGGCGCGGCGCCGGCTCTCCGGCATGATCGCCACGCCGTGTCGCAGCTCGGCTTCCCCGATGGCCGTGAAATAGACCTCTGTTCCGTCCAGCGCGGACAGCCAAGCTTCCACCTGCGGGGAAGGAGATGGCTTCAGCAATTCCGAGATGACGTTGGTATCGAGGATGATCATGCGTCGCCATCCAGGTCGAGCCGCGGTGGCTCGCGCATCGGCTCCCGCGCGGGCAACTCGAGATCGGCGCGAGCTGATGGGGCAAGGCGGGATCGGATGGCGGCGGCGAGGTCGCGTGGCGGCGCGGCCTCACTCATGACGCGGCGCAGGATCTCGCGCGCTTCCTCTTCCATGGAGCGGCCGTGCATCGCTGCGCGGACTCTCAACCTGTGCTTGATGTCGTCGTCCAGATTCCGGATCGTGATGCTGGCCATCCCGCACTCCTGAGTGTTGCGCGAAGCGGTCATTGTAATCATTGATTGCAATGAAATCGAATGCCCTTGTATGGACAAGGTCTCGCGCAGTCGAGGGGCGAAGGTCTCGCGAACGTCCATCATGCTTGCAGCTCAACATCCCAGTGCCCCTTTCGCCCTGGTTGGCGAGCCAGATTCGACGGCGCTTGCAGCGATGCAGGGGCCGTTTTCGTTAGCCGGAACGGACAGTCGCGTGAGGTCGCGCGCCTCGTCGGCTCGGCCCTCGACGCCTCGGACAACAGGTTCTCCGTGATGAACCTGGCCGTGCGGCCGACCATCGCCCAGGACTTCCAAGCTGCCCGGTCCAGTCCTTGTCAATTAGCTAGGACCTAGCTAAGATGTCGCCATGGAAGCGACCAAAGTCATCCCGATGCACCAAGCGAAAAGCACGCTCTCGCAGTTGGTGCAGCGTGCGGCGGCCGGCGAGACCGTGCTGATCGGACCGAACGGGCATGCCGTCGCCAAGCTCACTCGATTGGATGAACCTGCAGCCCCCAAGCGCCGCCTTGGCCTACTGAAAGGCAAGCTGGTGGTGCCCGAGGACTTCGACGCACCGCTGCCCGATGACGTGGTCGCAGACTTTGAAGGTGGACGTTGAAGCTGCTGCTGGACACCCATGTGCTGCTTTGGGCCCTCACCGAGAGTCCTCGCGTCGATGCGATCCGCAAGCGCCTGCTGGCGGCCGACAACGAGGTGTACTTCTCCGTCGCCTCGGTCTGGGAGATCGCCATCAAGGTCAGCCTTGGAAAGCTGAAGGCCGACGCCATGGAGGTTCGCGACGCTGCGCTCGAGGGCGGTTTCGCCGAGCTACCGATCCTCGGTCCGCACGCATTGCACGTCGGCGGGTTACCCTGGCATCATCGCGACCCGTTCGATCGCCTGCTGATCGCACAGGCCGCCGCGGAGCCGATGCGGCTACTGACGGCGGACGAACAGCTTCTGGCCTATGGCGGACCGGTCGAACTCGTCTGAAGGGGGCTTGAACTGCTCGATAAAGACTTGCGCGTAATTGCGCGTTCATAGACAACTTAAGCATGTCTCGCGAGCTCGTCCCGATCCATGAGGCCGCCGAGGCGCTCGGCGTCGCGGCGCAGACTCTGCGCCGCTGGGAGCGCGAAGGGCGGCTTGTGCCCGACGAGCGCACGGCCGGCGGTCGCAGGCGCTACGACCTTGCCCGGCTCAAGCCGGAGCTGTTTCGCTCGCAGGCTGAGGCTGCGCGAAGGACTGTTGCCTATGCGCGCGTTTCAAGCCACGATCAGAAGGACGACCTGGAGCGGCAAAAGCAGGTGCTTGAGATCTACTGCGCGCGCCAGGGCTGGACGTTTGAGGTCATTGCCGATCTTGGGTCCGGCATGAACGACCACAAGAGAGGGCTCAAGCGCCTGTTGGATGCGATCATCGGCGGCGAGGTCGGGCGACTGATCGTCACGCACAAGGATCGGCTGCTGCGCTTTGGCGCAGAGCTTGTGTTTGCCATTTGCGAGGCCAAGGGCGTCGAGGTCGTGATCCTGAACCAGGGCGAGGATTCGACATTTGAGGAAGACCTGGCGAAGGACGTGCTGGAAATCATCACGGTCTTCTCGGCGCGTCTGTACGGAAGCCGTTCTCGCAAAAACCAGAAGCTCATCGACGCCGTGCGCGGCGTCGTGGAGGGTGCGGCATGATCCTTGCGCACAAGAT
>JAJZEC010000084.1 GCA_021805825.1 Pseudomonadota bacterium | reverse complement strand
CTGCTGCCTCCCGTAGGAGTCTGGGCCGTGTCTCAGTCCCAGTGTGGCTGGTCGTCCTCTCAGACCAGCTACGGATCGTCGCCTTGGTAAGCCTTTACCCCACCAACTAGCTAATCCGACATCGGCCGCTCCATCGACGCAAGGCCTTGCGGTCCCCTGCTTTCACCCGTAGGTCGTATGCGGTATTAGCAACGCTTTCGCGCAGTTATCCCCCATCGATGGGCACGTTCCGATGCATTACTCACCCGTTCGCCACTCGCCGCCAGGGTTGCCCCCGCGCTGCCGTTCGACTTGCATGTGTAAGGCATGCCGCTAGCGTTCAATCTGAGCCAGGATCAAACTCTACAGTTCAATCCAATTTCGCCCCGGCGCCGCATTCGCCCACGCACTGCGTCTCCGCACCACGCGAACTCCTCCAGCACCGGAAGCCAACTCATCAGAATCACGGATTTCTCCGTACTCTCAATGAGCGTCCAACTTCTCTTGTCGCCTCGAAAAGCCAAACGCCCACACTTATCGGCTGCTTCTTGTTAAGGATCGTCCTGCTCCGCGCTTTTGACTTCCGCGCTTTTGGCTTCCGGCTTCCTTCTTCAGGCCGCCTCAGCTCTGCAGGTTGCTGCTCGTCGAGCAGCGAAGGAGAGATTCTTGCACGTCCACGGATTCCTTGCAAGTCCCCACGTCGCAGATTTCGCTGCGGCGCGCGCTTGCGCCTCAACCGGGCTGCGCAAGGGCCCGCTCGGCGCGCTTGCGCTCCTGCTCGCTGAGGTGGCGCTTGCGCAGGCGGATCGAGCGCGGCGTGATCTCGACCAGTTCGTCGTCGGCGATGAACTCCACCGCGTACTCCAGGGTCAGCTCGATCGGCGGGGTGATCTTGATCGCATCCTCCTTGCCGGAGACCCGGAAGTTGGTCAGTTGCTTGGCGCGCACCGGGTTGACCACGAGGTCGTTGTCGCGGCTGTGCATGCCGACGATCATGCCCTCGTACACCGGATCGCCGGGCTTGACGAACATGCGTCCGCGGTCGTCGAGCTTGCCCAGCGCATAGGTCACGATCTCGCCTTGATCCTGGCTGATCAGCACGCCGTTCTTGCGTCCCTGGATCTCCCCCTTGTAGTCGTCGTAGCCGTCGAAGATGTTGCTGATCAGACCGGTTCCCCGCGTGAGATTGAGGAACTCGGTCTGGAATCCGATCAGCCCGCGCGCCGGAATGCGGTATTCCAGACGCACCCGGCCCATGCCGTCGGGCTCCATGTTGGCCAGTTCACCGCGCCGCTCGCCCAGCGCCTGCATCACCCCGCCCTGGTGCTGCTCCTCGACGTCGACGGTCAGCATTTCGATCGGCTCCTGGCGCCGGCCGTCGCGCTGGCGGAACACCACGCGCGGCTTGCTCACGGCCAGTTCGTAGCCCTCGCGCCGCATGTTCTCGAGCAGGATGGTCAGGTGCAGTTCTCCGCGCCCGGCAACCTCGAACACACCATCCTCCTCGGTGTCGCGCACCCGCAGCGCCACGTTGCTCTGCAGTTCGCGATCGAGGCGGTCGCGGATCTGCCGGCTGGTCACGAACTTGCCCTCGCGTCCGGCCAACGGGCTGGTGTTGACGCAGAAGTTCATGGTCAGCGTCGGCTCGTCGACCGCCAGCATCGGCAACGGGAGCGGGCGCTCGGGATCGGTCAGCGTGACCCCGATGCCGATGCACTCGACGCCGTTGACCAGCACGATGTCGCCGGGCCCGGCAATCTCGGCCTGACGTCGCTCGAGTCCCTCGAACTGCAACACCTGGTTGACCCGCGCGCGCTGCGGCGGCGCCTCGGGCCCCTGATACACCGCGACCTCCTGCCCCGGACGCAAGGTGCCGCTGTTGATGCGGCCGATGCCGATGCGGCCGACGAAACTGGAGTAGTCGAGGGAACAGATCTGCAGCTGCAGCGGATCCTGCGCCGAACCCTCATGCGGCGGAACGTATTCCAGGATGGCGTCGAACAGCGGCGCCAGGTCGCTGCCCACGCTGCCCGGGCTGCGCGTGGCCCAGCCGTTCAGCCCGGAGGCGTAGACCACGGGGAAATCCAGCTGCTCCTCGGTGGCACCCAGCTTGTCGAACAGGTCGAAGGTGGCATTGATCACGTGGTCGGGGCGCGCGCCGGGGCGATCGACCTTGTTGATGACCACGATGGGCTTGAGCCCGAGCGCCAGCGCCTTCTTGGTCACGAAGCGCGTCTGGGGCATCGGCCCCTCGACGGCGTCGACCAGCAGCAGCACGCTGTCGACCATCGACAGCACGCGCTCGACCTCGCCGCCGAAATCGGCATGCCCCGGGGTATCGACGATGTTGATGTGGGTGCCCTTCCATTCCACGGCGCAGTTCTTCGACAGGATGGTGATCCCGCGCTCGCGCTCCAGGTCGTTGGAATCCATCACCCGCTCCGCCACCTGCTGGTTCTGACGGAAGGTTCCGGACTGCCGCAGCAGTTGGTCGACCATGGTCGTCTTGCCATGGTCGACGTGGGCGATGATGGCGATGTTGCGTATCGATGAAGTCATGATGCTTGCGGCTGCGCGTGCAGCTCCTCCGTGCTCAGCAGGCGTTGCGCCGACAGCAGATGGCCGTCCCAGCGTGCAAGGCCCAGGAAAATCGGCACCGTGCCGGTCTGCACGGTGCCATAGATGCGCAGGCTGCCGCTGCGCGCGGGCGCCGCGCCGGGCGGCAGCGCCACGTCGCGGCCCTGCAGCAGCGCCGCGCCATGCGCTGCGTCGAGGCGCAGCGCCGGCAGCTCGGCCAGCAGCGCGTCCACCGGCAGCAGCCATTGTCGCGCCTGTTCCGGCGCGGCCTCGCGCACGGCCTGCAGCGTATGCGCCTGCGCCACGTCGAATCCGCCGCTGCGCGTGCGCCGCAGCCCGGCCAGATGGGCCCCGCAGCCCAGCGCCTCGCCGATGTCCTGCGCCAGCGAGCGGATGTACGTCCCCTTGCCGCAGCGCACCTCCAGCCGCAGCCGTTCGCCGCGGCGCTCCAGCGGCACGATGGCATCGATGCGCACCAGGCGCGGCGCGACCTCGAGCTCGATGCCGGCGCGCGCGTAGGCATACAGCGGGCGACCGTCGCGCTTGAGTGCGCTGTGCAGCGGCGGACGCTGCATCTGCTCCCCGACGAAGCGATCGAGCACGGCGCGCAGCGCGTCGTCGTCGAAGGACGGCACCGCCCGCTGCTGCACCACCTCGCCCTCGCCATCCCCGGTGGTCGTGCGGATCCCGAGCTGCAGTTCCGCGATGTAGGCCTTGTCGGCATCCAGGTGGCGTTGCGCGAACTTGGTGGCCGCGCCGAAGCACAGGGGCAGCAGGCCGTCGGCCAGTGGATCGAGGGTGCCGGTGTGCCCCGCCTTGGCTGCCCCGAGCGCGCGTCGGGCCGCCTGCAGCGCATGCTGCGAGCTCATGCCGCGCGGCTTGTCCAGCAGCAGCACGCCCTGCACCGCGTGCCCGCGGCAACTGCGTTGCTGCGTCATCGACTCGGCCTTCGGCGCCCGTGGCTTCAGTCGCGCGCCCGATCCGCCAGCGCACGCCGGATCAGCTCGTTCATGCTGCTGGCGTCGCGGGTGGATGCATCGAACACGAAATGCAGCGTCGGCACGGTGTGGATGCGCAGCCGCTTGTACAGCACGCTGTGCAGGTAGCCGGCGCGCTCGTCGAGCACACGCTGCGCCTGCTCGGGCTGCCCCCCGAGCACACTGTAGAACACCCTGGCATGCGCATAGTCGGGCGACAGCTGCACCTCGGACAGGGTGATCATGCCCAGCGCGGGGTCGCGGATCTCGCGCGCGATGATCTCCGACAGATCGCGCTGGATCTGTTCGGCGATGCGCTGGGTGCGGTGCGGGCTGCTGGCCTGGCGTGGCATGGGATGGGATGGACGGCGGCGGCCGGCGCGCGCGCCGGCCGCGGTTGCGCGATCAAAGGGTGCGCGCGACTTCCTTGACCTCGAACACTTCGAGCTGATCGCCTTCCTGCAAATCCTGGAAGCTCTTCAGCGACAGCCCGCACTCGAAGCCCTCCTGCACCTCGCGCACGTCGTCCTTGAAACGCTTGAGGGAGTCGAGCTCGCCGGTGTGGATGACCACGTTGTCGCGCAGCACCCGAACCTGGGCCGAGCGCCGCACCAGTCCCGAGAGCACGCGGCAGCCGGCCACCGTGCCCACCTTGCTGATGCGGAACACCTGCCGCACCTCGACCATGCCCAGCACCTCCTCGCGCTTCTCCGGCGTCAGCATGCCCGACATCGCCGCCTTGATCTCGTCGACGGCCTCGTAGATGATGTTGTAGTAGCGGATGTCGATGCCGTTGAGCTCGGCCAGCTTGCGCGCGCCGCCATCGGCACGCGTGTTGAAGCCGATGACCACCGCCTGCGAGGCGATCGCCAGGTTGATGTCGTTCTCGGTGATCCCGCCGACCGCCGCGTGCACCACCTGCACCCGGATCTCGTCGGTCGACAGCTTGGTCAGCGCATGCACCAGGGCCTCCTGCGAGCCCTGCACGTCGGACTTGATGATCAGGTTCAGGGTCTTGGCGCCCTCGGCCAGCTGCTCGAACATGTTCTCCAGCTTGGCCGCCTGCTGGCGCGCCAGCTTGACGTCGCGGAACTTGCCCTGGCGGAACAACGCGATCTCGCGCGCCTTGCGCTCGTCGCCCAGCACCATCAACTCCTCGCCGGCGCTGGGAACCTCGCTGAGGCCCTGGATCTCCACCGGGATCGCCGGCCCCGCGCTGGTCACCGGGCGCCCGCCCTCGTCGAGCATCGCGCGCACGCGCCCGAAGCTCGACCCGGCCAGAACCGCATCGCCGCGCCGCAGCGTGCCCGAGAGCACCAGCACGGTGGCCACCGGGCCGCGGCCCTTGTCGAGCTGCGCCTCGATCACCAGGCCCTTGGCCGGCGCGTCCACCGGCGCCTTCAGCTCCAGAACCTCGGCCTGCAGCAGCACGTTCTCCAGCAGGTCGTCGATGCCCTGTCCGGTCTTCGCGGACACCGGGACGAAGGGCGAATCGCCGCCGTACTCTTCCGGCACCACCTGCTCGGCCACCAGTTCCTGCTTGACGCGATCCGGATTGGCCTCCGGCTTGTCGATCTTGTTCAAGGCCACGACGATGGGCACGCCGGCGGCCTTCGCGTGGGCAATCGCCTCGCGGGTCTGCGGCATCACGCCGTCGTCGGCGGCCACCACCAGGATCACGATGTCGGTGGCCTTGGCCCCACGCGCGCGCATCGCGGTGAAGGCCTCGTGCCCCGGGGTATCGAGGAAGGTGACCATGCCGCGCGGGGTGTCGACGTGGTAAGCGCCGATGTGCTGGGTGATCCCCCCCGCCTCGCCCGCGGCGACCTTGGCGCGACGTATGTAGTCGAGCAGCGAGGTCTTGCCATGGTCGACGTGGCCCATCACGGTGACCACCGGGGCGCGCGCAAGCAGCTCGGCGGCATGCGCCGGCTGATCTTCCTGCTCGAGGAAGGTTTCCGGATCGTCGAGCTTGGCGGCCACCGCGGTGTGCCCCATCTCCTGCACGATGATCATGGCCGTTTCCTGATCCAGCACCTGGTTGATGGTCACCATCTGCCCAAGCTTCATCAGGGTCTTGATGACCTCCGAGGCCTTCACCGCCATCTTGTGCGCGAGGTCGCCCACGGTGATGGTTTCCGGCACATGCACCTCGCGCACGACCGGCTCGGCCGGGGCGACAAAACGCGGCTGCTCCTTTTCGCGCGCATCGCGCCGTGAACCGCCCTTGGCACCGCGCCACGCACCGGTGCCCCCACTGGCGTCGCCGCGTGTCTTGATCGCCCGGCGCTTGGCCGCCTCGTCGGCCCACGACGACGACAGCTGCTCGGACTTGACCTGCTTCTTGGCCTTCGCATCACCAGCCGCACCGGCCGCGCCGGTGCTGGTCGTGGCTGCCGGCCTGGTCGCCGACCCGGCTGGCTTGTGGATCGTGCCCTTGATCGCGCCGGCGGCCTCGACCGGCTTGGCCGGTTCCGGCTTGGGCGCGTGCAGCACCGTACGCGGCCGCGCCAGCATGTCGCGAATCGCCGCCGCCTCCTGCTCGGCCGCACGCCGCCGCACCTGAATGGCCTCCAGCTCGGCCTTGCGCTCGGCCGCCGCCACGGCTTCCGCCTGCTCGCGCTTCGCGGCCTCGGCAGCGCGCTGCTGCTCGCGCTGCGCCTGCTCCTGTGCCGCCTGTTCCTGTGCCGCCTGCTCCTGCTGCGCCTGCTCCGGGGCCGCCTGCTGCTGCTCCTGCTGCGCGGAGCCGGCCGCGGCCTGCGCGGCCTCGCGCTCGGCCTGCTCGCGCCGGGCCTGC
>JAJZEC010000031.1 GCA_021805825.1 Pseudomonadota bacterium | reverse complement strand
CTCGACAGCACCGTCGTGATCGCCGCCGTCAGCGTCGTCTTGCCGTGGTCCACATGCCCGATCGTCCCCACGTTCACATGGGGCTTCGTGCGCTCGAATTTGCTCTTCGCCATGATGATTGCTCCTGAAAACCGTGAGGTTGGAAACGCGTGAACTTCAAGCCGACCAACGCCTGGTCGGTGGTGCCCATGGCGGGAATCGGACCCGCGACCTCTCCCTTACCAAGGGAGTGCTCTACCACTGAGCCACATGGGCGCATGCATGTCTGCCGAACCGAGGGCCGCAGATCCGGGAGGCCGCGCCGGGAACGATGCGGGTCGCGGTGCAGTTCGTGGAGCGGGAGACGGGAATCGAACCCGCGCCATCAGCTTGGAAGGCTGAGGTTCTACCATTGAACTACTCCCGCCCGTGTTGCTGCCCGGGTTCCTGCACCTTTCCGCTGACCCGACGACCCCAACGAACCGACGAACCCCGGCCGGAGAACTCCCGATCTGTCAAACCTTGTTCAGGCCCTGGTGGAGGAGGTTGGATTCGAACCAACGTAGGCGTAAGCCAACAGATTTACAGTCTGCCCCCTTTAGCCACTCGGGCACCCCTCCGAGGCGAACCTAAGATTTTCCGGGTACAGCCCGGCTTTGTCAACACCCCGGCGGGGGCTCCGCGGGGGCGGTGAGTTCCCGCAAGGCCACCCCGGGGTTGGCGCGGCGCATCAGCGCCTCGCCGACCAGGAAGGCGTGCACGCCGCGCGCGCGCATGCGGGCGACGTCGGCGGGGGTGGCGATCCCGCTTTCGGTGATCACCAGGCGCGACGCCGGGATGCGCGGCAGCAGATCGAGGGTCGTCTCCAACCGGGTCTCGAAGCTGCGCAGGTCGCGGTTGTTGATGCCCAGCAACGGGGTGCGCAGGCGCAGCGCGCGTTCGAGTTCGTCACCGTCGTGCACCTCCACGAGCACGTCGAGCTGCAGCCGCGACGCGCAGTCCTCGAGTTCGGCCAGCCGCGCGTCGTCGAGGGCGGCAACGATCAGCAGCACGCAGTCGGCGCCCATCGCGGCGGCCTCGAACACCTGGTAGGGGTCGATCAGGAAGTCCTTGCGCAGCACCGGCAATGCGCAGGCCGCCCGGGCTTCGCGCAGGAATTGCGGCGAGCCCTGGAAATATTCGCGATCGGTGAGCACCGACAAGCAGCTGGCGCCGTGGGCAGCGTAGCTGGAGGCGATGGCCGCCGGATCGAAGTCGGCCCGCAGCAGGCCCTTCGAGGGGCTCGCCTTCTTCACTTCGGCGATGACTGCCGCGCGGCCCTCGGCGATGCTGCGGCGCAACGCGGTGGCGAATCCGCGCGGAGCGTCGCCGCGCTGGCGCGCCTGCTGTTCCAGCCGGGCCAGCGGCAGCTGCGCGCGGGCCTCCGCGACTTCACGCTCCTTGGTGGCCAGGATGCGCCGCAGGATGTCGCTCATCGCGCCTCCGCGGTTGCCGCCGGGGACGCGCCCAGGCGGCGCGTGCAGCGGATGAATTCCTCGGCCTTGGCGCGTGCCGCACCGCTGGCCAGCGCCTGGCGCGCGCTTTCGATGCCGGCACCGACGTCCGCGGCGACATCGGCCGCGTACAGCGCGAAGCCGGCGTTGAGCAGCACCACGTCGCGCGCCGCGCCGGGGCGGTCGTCGAGCACCTCGCGCAGGCGCCGCATCGAGGCGGCCGGGGAGTCCACCTGCAGATCCTGCAGCGAGCAGGGCTGCAGCCCGAAATCCTGCGGGCGCACCTCGTATTCACGCACCTGCCCGTCGCGCAGCTCACCCACCCGCGTGGGGGCGCACAGCGAGACCTCGTCGAGGCCGTCCTCGCCGTGCACCACCAGCACATGGCGGCTGCCCAGGCGTTGCAGCACGCGCACCAGAATGCCGACGAGGTCGGCGTGGAACACCCCCAG
The DNA here is from genome assembly GCA_021805825.1 of Pseudomonadota bacterium. Classification (GTDB taxonomy): domain Bacteria; phylum Pseudomonadota; class Gammaproteobacteria; order Burkholderiales; family Burkholderiaceae_C; genus Thiomonas_A. The sequence goes on along the minus strand of JAJZEC010000031.1, from coordinate 42,296 downwards.
CAACTGGTTCGGCGCGCCGGCCGGGTTGGTCAGCGGGCCGAGGATGTTGAACAGCGTGCGCACGCCCAGTTCCTTGCGCACCGGAGCTGCGAATCGCATCGCGCTGTGGTGGTTGGGGGCGAACATGAAGCCGATGCCGGTTTCGCGCAGGCATTGCCCGACCTGCGCGCCGTCGAGTTGCAGGTGGCCGCCGAGGGCCTCGATCACGTCGGCCGATCCGGACGAGGAACTGACCCCGCGCCCGCCATGCTTGGCCACGCGCGCGCCGGCCGCTGCGGCGACGAACATGCTGGCGGTGGAGATGTTGAAGGTGTGCGCGCCGTCGCCCCCGGTGCCGACGATGTCCACCAGGTGTTCGGTGTCCTCGAGCACGACGCGGGTCGCGAATTCCCGCATCACCAGCGCTGCGGCGGTGATTTCGCCCACGGTTTCCTTCTTCACCCGCAGGCCGGCGATCAGCGCGGCCATCATCACCGGGGACATCTCGCCCTGCATGATGCGCCGCATCAGCGCGAGCATTTCGTCGTGGAAGATCTCCCGGTGCTCGATCACCCGCACCAGGGCCTCCTGATTCGTGATGGTCATGGCTGCGGACTCAATGCGCGGGCAGGTCGAGGAAGTTGCGCAACAGCCGGTGGCCGTGCTCGCTTTCGATGGATTCGGGGTGGAACTGCACGCCTTCGATGGCGTGCTCGCGGTGGCGAACCCCCATGATCTCGCCGTCGGGGCTGCGCGCCGAGATCTCCAGGCAATCGGGCAGGCTGGCCGCCTCGATGGCCAGCGAGTGGTAGCGCACCACGGTGTAGGGGCTGGGCAGTCCGGCGAACACTCCGCGACCGTCATGCTCGACCTCGCTGGTCTTGCCGTGCATGATGGCGCGCGCGCGCACCACCGCGCCGCCGAAGGCGGTGGCGATCGCCTGGTGGCCCAGGCAGACGCCGAGGATCGGCAGCGTACCGGCGAAATGCCGCAGCACGGCCACGCTGATGCCGGCTTCGGCAGGCGAGCAGGGGCCGGGGGAGATCACGATGCGCTGCGGTCGCAGACGCTCGATGTCCTGCAGGCTCAACTGGTCGTTGCGCACGGTGTGCACGTCCTGTCCGAGTTCGCCCAGGTATTGCACGAGGTTGAAGGTGAAGCTGTCGTAGTTGTCGATCATCAGCAGCATGGAGTGGCGCTCCTGGTTCTGCGGGCGCGCGCCGCGGGGTGGCGCGCTGGCGGCGCGGCCTGGATGGCGGCGCCGGTGCTTGGGCGGGGGAGGGGATTCAGGCGGCAGGCTTGCGCCAGCGCCGCCGTTGCGCCGCCTGGCTGTCGCCGGGCTTGTGCAGGAGTGGGAGCCGTGCGTGCATGGCGGCGATTATCGCAATTCCGCCGGCCACGATCCGGGTTGCGTTCACGGCTTGTCGTGCACGCCGGCGTGCACGCGCCCGGCCGGGACGTGGCGCGCGGCCGATTCCACATGCCGGGTCTGGTCGTCGAAAAAGAAATCCGGCTGGAATTCGCGCAGGAACGGCCCCTTGTCCAGGCCGCCGAGGAACATCGCTTCATCGACCTCGATGTTCCAGGCCATCAGGGTGCGGATCGCGCGTTCGTGCGCCGGCGCGCTGCGCGCGGTGACCAGTGCGGTGCGCAGGCGCATGGCCACCGCGCCGCTGCTCGCCGCGTGCTGCAGCCGGTGCAGCGCTTCGAGCAAGGGCTTGAAGGGCCCCGGAGGCAGCGGCAGCGCGGCCTTGCGGGCTTCGTGGCGGGTGAACGCCGGCAGCCCGTCGCGTTGGTAGACGCGTTCGGCCTCGTCGGAGAACAGCACCGCGTCGCCGTCGAAGGCGATGCGCACCTCCTGCGGGTGGGCCTGCCCGGCGCGCACCGACTGGGGGTAGACCTGCGCCGCCGGGAAACCCGCCGCCAGCGCGGCGCGCACGTCGTCGACGTTGGTCGACAGGAACAGCCTGGCGCCGAGCGCGCGCAGGTAGTGGTAGGGAGGCCGTCCGCGGGTGAAGACCCCACGCTCGATGGCCGTCGCGTGGTGGCGCGCCGAGCGGAACACCCGCAGGCCCGACACCGGATCGTTGCGCGACAACAGCACGACCTCGACGCGGTCGCGTTCGCTGGCGCTGGTGTTGAAGGCCAGCAGCTTGCGCACCAGCTGCAGCGCCACCCCCGGAGGCGCAGGCACGTCCAGACGCTCGAGCTGCAGCGCCATGTAGGCGGTGTCGTCGGCGGTCTCGAACACCCGGTTCTCTTCCTCGAAGTCGAACAGGGCGCGCGAGGAGATCGCCACCACCAGGCGCTCGGGCTCGGCGGGCGCGCGCGCGCGATCGGTATCGGCGGCAGGCGAGGGCTTGGTCTCGGAGCTCATCGCGGGATACGGGGACGGGCAGGCTGCCCGCCACTGTAGCCGATGCCGGCGCCGCCCGGCGCCGGAAAGCCACGGGCCGGTGGCAAGCACCGGCCCGTACGCCCGGACTTCAGCGACGATCGTAGCCGTCGTCGCCGTCTGCGCTGGCGAACAGCGCAGACATGGTCGCGGTGTCGCGATCGCAGGCGTGGTTCAGGCACGGCAGACCGAAGCCGCCCTCCAGGGTGCGCAGCAGCGAGAAGCTGGTGTACATGGTGGCGTCCATGACCTTCGGGCCCGGGTGGTTGTTGATCACCATGGTCAGAACCTGGTTGCGGATGCCGGCGCTGTAGTCGTTCTCATCCCAGGTGATCACGATGGCATCGTGCCCATGGCGCCACGCCGGCGAGGCCTGGATGGCATCGACCAGCCGGTGCACCATCACGTCGCCGCGGTACAGCAGCGCGTCTCCGGCGCAGTCCCCGCCCGCATTGCCCTTGCCGTGCTGGTCGTTGCACTGGTTCGGGGCGATGAAGGAGAAGTTCGGCACATGGCCGCTGCGCAGATCGGCGAACAGGCCGCGGGGACCGCCGAAGCCGACGATGTTCTTCCGGCCCGGGCCATCCTGGATGCTGCGGAAATAGATGAAGGGGTCGTGCTTGGCCGCGTACAGCTGCACCATGGGGTCGCCGAATGCCGGTGGGTTGCTGCCGGTGATGTAGGACTGGGTGGCGGCGTTCTGCAGCGCCATCGGCGCGCCCGTGACCGCATCGGCACCCACGTCGTTGTTGTCGGTGAACACGCCGTCGCTGTAGTCGACGCGGTCGGGGCCTCCCAGCGGCAGGCTCTGCTGGTAGGTCTTCCAGCTCATGCCGGCGTGCATCAGCTGGTCGGCGATGGTCATGCCCACCGTCGGCGCGGAGGCCAAGGACATCTTGCCGTCGATGTCCCAGGAACCGTTGGCCATCGTGCGCTGCGACGGATCCAGAACTGCCGGGTAGTCCTCGTTGACCCAGTCGACGGCCGGGGTCGCGGCGTCATAGCCCTTGCCGGCGATCGGGCAGACCACCGTGGCCTGGCCCACGGGGTGGTACTGGTCGAGGATCTGGTAGTTGATCGAGTCGGCCGCGGTCGGCGCCAGCGTCGACTGGCAGGTGCTGCTGTGCCAGTCGGGCATGTCGTCGGCGCGCACGCCGAAGTTGGAGCCGCCGACCATTTCCAGGTAGTTGGTCAGGCTGGGATGGCCCACGCCGTAGTAGTTCGTCGCCACATTGGCGACCTTGTCGTACAGGTAGTTGATGTACGGAACGTCCTTGTTGCCCACTTCGGAAGTGATGGGCTCGTTTTCCATCATGATCACCCAGACATGATCCAGGTGGGGTACGCCGGCGGGAACCGGGCCCTGGTCGGCGCGCGCGGCGCCGCAGGCCAGGAACATCGCGCCGGCCAGCGCGGCAAGGGTTTTGCGTTTCATCGTCGTCCTCAGAGAAAGGTGCAGGAAGGGCGAGTCGCTTGCTGTTCTTTTTGTTGCGCCCGGGTACATGTTGTAGGAACCCCAGGCTGCAGCTTGATGACAGCAGCGTCACTTTTGCACCTTGCCCCCCGTTTCGGGGGGGGGCGTTCTCAGGGGCCGCGGTAGCGGCGCTGCGCGAGCGCGGCGGATTCGTCGGGCAGGCCCGGCGGCCGCATGGCCTGCAGATCCTGCCCGGAGGCCGCGGCGGCCCGTGCCGCGCCCGCGGCACCGATTCCCGCAGGACGCGTGGCCGGCGGTGCCGACGGCGTGTGCAGCACCTCGCGCACACCGTCATGCTCCACCACCGCCTGGCCGAAACCGGTATCCACCAGGCGCAGGCCCGGGGCGATGGCGGCGCCGACCGCATAGGCCTGCGCCGGCTTGCCGTCCATGCCGATGAGCGCAGCGCCGGCGTGCGGGCCGCCGCCGATCACGCCCTGCAGATGCAGTCGCTGCCGCGCGGCGACCTGCCGCGCCGCAGCGGCGCCGAAAAGGCGCGCTGCGTCGGCCGCCACCGCCTGCGGGGCCGACAGCGTCGGCACCGCGGGCGGCGTCCGGTGCATCTGCTTCCAGATGCGCAGGCCCCACAGCGCGCAACTGAGCGCGCAGGCCAGCGCAAGCAGTGCCGCCGCGACGTGCGCGCCGATCTGCCGGGGTCGTCGTGGCATGGCGCTCGGGGGCAGCGTCGACTCGCTCATCGTGCCGGGACTCACTTGACCAGGTTGTTCATCTGGATGATGGGCATCATCACCGCCAGCACGATGAGCAGCACGACCACCCCCATGCCCAGGATCAGCAGCGGTTCGAGAATGGTCACCAGGGTGAAGGCGCGGCGCTGCACTTCCTGCGCATGCTGGTTGGCCGCGCGCTGCAGCATCTGCGGCAGGGTTCCGGTCTGCTCGCCCAGGCGGATGAAGGTGATCAGCACCGGCGGGTAGCGCTTGTGCAGGGCCAGTGCCGAGGCCAGCGACGAGCCCTCCCGCAGCAGCGCCAGCGCTTCCTGCGCGTCGGCCTTGAGCACGCGGTTGGAGACGGTGTCGATCGCCGCCTGCAAGGCGCGCAGGATCGGTACCCCGGCCGCGGTGAGAATGGCCAGCGTGGAGGCGAAGCGCGCGGTGTCGAGGCCGCGCAGCAGTCGGCCGAGCTGTGGCAGCCGCAGCAGCGAGGCGTCGAAGGCGGCGCGCGGCCCGGGCAGCCGCAGCGCCTGGCGCAGGGCGACCAGCCCGCCGACCAGTGCGGCCGACAGCAGCCAGCCCCACTGGCGCAGGAAGCTGCTGAAGGCGATCAGCAGCACGGTCAGCAGCGGCAGTTTCTGGTGCGCACCCTGGAACACCCCCACCACCTGCGGCACCACGTAGGTCAGCAGCAGGACGATCACGGCCACCGCGACCAGCACCACGATCACCGGGTAGGCCACCGCCTGCAGCAGCTTGGAGCGCAACTGCTGGCTGCTCTCCAGATGGTCGGCCAGGCTGCCCAGCACGAGTCCGAGGTCACCGCTGTCTTCTCCCGCGGCGACCAGCGCGCGGTAGACCTCGGAGAATTCCCGTGGATGCTGGGCCAGCGCCGCCGACAGGCTGTGGCCCCCGGAGACCTCGCTCTTGACGGCCTGCAGCAGGTCGGCGACCTCGGCACGGTCAGCATCGTCGGCCAGCGCGGCCAGCGCGCGCTCCAGTGGAAGTCCCGATACCAGCAGTCCCGAGAGCTGGCGCGTCAACAGCGTCAGCTCCTGGGCGTTCATGCGCTTGCGCGCGAAGCGCCGTGAGCCCGGCGCAGCCGCCTCGGCGACGATGGCATCGACCTGCAGCGGAATCAGCCCGCGCGAGCGCAACAGCGTGCGCGCGCCGCGCGCGCTGTCGGCTTCCAGCACCCCGCGTTGCTCGGCGGCGGCGGAGTCGATGGCCACGAAACGGTAGGCTGGCATCGGAAGGGGCCCGGGGCCGGCTATTCGCGGGTGACCCGCAGCAGTTCGGCCAGCGAGGTCTGGCCGTCGTCCACCCAGCGCATGCCATCCTCGCGCATGCTGCGCATGCCGGCCAGCCCGGCCAGCCGCCGCAGTTCGGCCTCGGCGGCGCGTTCGTGCACCGCGGCGCGGATGGCGTCGTCGGCCTCCAGCAGTTCGAACACCCCGGTACGCCCGCGATAGCCGGTCTGGTTGCACGCGCTGCAGCCGTCGGCGACGAAGCCGGGCCCGTCGCTGGCCGGACGGCGGCAGTGCGGGCAGAGCTGGCGTACCAGGCGCTGCGCCAGCACCCCCAGCAGCGAGGAGGCGAGCAGGAAGGGCTCGACGCCCATGTCGATGAGCCGGGTCACCGCCGAAGCCGAGTCGTTGGTGTGCAGCGTGGCCAGCACCAGGTGGCCGGTCAGCGAGGCCTGGATGGCGATCTGTGAGGTCTCGAAGTCGCGGATTTCGCCGATCATCACCACGTCGGGATCCTGCCGCAGGATCGCGCGCAGCGCGCGCGCGAAGCTCAGGTCGATACGCGGGTTCACCTGCGTCTGGCCGATCCCCGGCAGGTCGTACTCGACCGGATCCTCGACGGTCATGATGTTCGTCTGCGAGGCGTCCAGGCGCGTCAGCGCAGAGTACAGGGTGGTGGTCTTGCCGCTGCCGGTGGGCCCGGTGACCAGCAGCAGCCCGTGGGGGTGCCGAACGAGGGCATCGAAGCGCTCGAGCATGCCCGGTGCCATGCCCACCACGCGCAGATCCAGGCGCGCCGCCGACTTGTCGAGCAGGCGCAGCACCGCGCGCTCGCCGTGGGCGCAGGGCAGGGTCGAGACCCGCACGTCCAGCGCGCGCCCGCCGATGCGCAGGGAAATGCGTCCGTCCTGCGGCAGGCGCTTTTCCGCGATGTCGAGCTGGGCCAGGATCTTCACCCGGGAGATCATCGCCGCATGCAAGGCCTTGTTCGGGCGCACCACGTCGCGCAGGGTGCCGTCGATGCGGAAGCGCACCACCGAGGAGGTCTCGAAGGGTTCGACGTGGATGTCGCTGGCACCGTCGCGCGCGGCCTGGGTGAACAGGGCGTTGAGCATGCGGATGATCGGCGCGTCATCGGCCGTCTCCAGCAGATCCTCCACCGCCGGCAGATCCTGCAGCAGGCGCGACAGGTCGACATCGCCCTCGACTTCGCTGACGACCTCGGCCGCACTGCCCTCGCGCGCCGCGTAGGCGACGCCGATGCGCTCGACCAGTTGCTGCTGGGCGATGCGCGAGACTTCGCGCACCGCATGGGTGCGCTGCACCTCGGCGATCGCGCCGGCGTGCGTGGCCTCGCTGACCCACAGTCGCAGATCGTCGCCCTCGCGTTCGGCCAGCAGCGCCTGGTCGCGGCAGAAGGCGTAGGGCAGGGGATAGCGCGCCGCCATCGGGTGCCCCGGCTCAGTGCGCCTTGGCCGGCGCTTCCGGACCGAGGTCGGGAAGCACCGGTCCGGGCATTTCCGGCAGGCCGAACGAGGGCAGCAGTTGCGCGCCGCGCTCCAGACCCTGCATCTTGCGGTAGCGCTGTTCGGACACCGCGCTGCCCTCCCCTTGGGTGCGCACGATCACCGGCCGCAGGAACACCATCAGGTCGGTCTTCGCCGCGGTGTGCGACTTGGCGCCGAACAGCAGCCCGAGCACCGGGATGTCCCCCAGTCCGGGAACCTTGCTGTTGTTGCGATCGACCTCGTTCTGCATCAATCCGCCCAGCACGATGGTCTGCCCGCTGTCGACCAGCACCGTGGTGTCGATCGATCGCTTGTTGGTGATGATGCCCCCCGGGTTGGTGGCGCTGGCGATGCTCGACACCTCCTGGTAGACCTGCATCTTGATCACCCCGCCGGCGGTGATCTGCGGGCGGATCTTCAGCGTCAGGCCGACGTCCTGGCGCTGGTAGGTCTGGAAGGGGTTGACGGTGCCGCTGGTGGTTCCGGCCTGGCTGTACGAGCCGGTCAGGAAGGGAACGTTCTGCCCGACGACGATCTTCGCCGTCTCGTTGTCCAGGGTCATCAGATTGGGCTCGGACAGGATGTTCGCCCCGACGTCGCTCTGCAGGAAGTTGGCCAGCAGCCCCAGGGTGGTGACCCCGGCGATCTTGTGCAGCAGGCCGATGTTCAACCCCGGCGAGGGCAGCGTTCCGCTGGCGATCGCGGTGCCGGCGTTGCCGCTGGCGATGGCGGCCTGCAGGTTGATGATGTTGGAGCCACCGCTGCCGAAGTTGCTGCCCCCGAACAGCGCGTTGTTGCCGCCTGCGCTGCCGCCCGCGGCCTGCCACTGCACGCCCAGCTGGGCCGCCTTGGTGGCGTTGACCTCGGCGATCAGCGCCTCGACGTAGACCTGCGGACGTCGCACGTCGAGCTTGGCGATGACCGCCTTGAGCTGGCGGTAGACCGGCGGTGGCGCATTGATGATGAGGGCATTCATGCCCACGTCCGCGTAGACCGAGCCGCCCTGCGGCAGCGCCACCTCCTGGCTCTGCGCGCCGGGCCCGAAGTCCGGCGTGATGCCCATGCTGCTGCTTCCGCTGCTACCCGACGACGATCCGTAGCCGGCACCGCTCAGCGATGCGGAGGCAGCGGAGGCACCGCCCCCGGATGCTGCGCCCAGGTTGCGCTGCGCCGCCTGTTGCAGCGATCCACCGCCGCTGCCCGGCTCGCCGCTGCCGGCATTCGCCAGCACCCCGCGCAGCACGCGGGCCAGCGACTCCGCGGTGGCGTTGTGCAGGTAGACGACATGGATGTTGTCGTCATCCTGGGTGGGACGGTCGAGCTTGTGGATCATGCGCTCGATCTGCATCAGCTGGGCGCCGTTGGTCGCGCGCACGATCAGGGAGTTGCTCGTCGCATCGGCCAGCACCACGGCGCGCATGCCGTTGGCGCCGGCCACCACAGCGCCCGGCGGCCCACCGCGCGGCGCCCCCGGCGCGCGGCCGCCGCCCTCGAGGGTGATGAGCTTGTCCAGCGTGGGCGCGATCTCGGTGGCCACCGCGTAGCGCAGGGGCACGATGTCGACCGAGCTGCCGGTGGGCACGTCCAGTCCGGCGATGATGCGTGCCAGGCGGCGCAGATTGTCGGAGTAGTCGGTGATCACCAGGGCGTTGCTGCCGGGCTCGACGTTGATGGTGTTGTTGGGCGAGATCAGCGGGCGCAGCACCGGCAGCAGGTTGCTGGCCGCCTGGTTGCGCAGTTCGAAGACCTGGGTCACCACCTGGTCGCCGTGCCCCGGGATGCGACGCGGCGCATTGCCTACCCCGACCGGCGTCGTCTGCAGTCGCGCATCGGCTTCGGGAACCACCTTGTACACGCCGTCGTGCTCGACCACCGAGTAGCCCGCCAGGCGCAGTTGGGTGAGCAGCGCCAGGTACACCTCCTCCGGGGGTACGGGAGTCTTGAACTGCAGGGAGATCTGCCCCTTGACCCGTGGATCGACGATGAAATTGCGCCCGGTCGCCGCTGCCACCGCCTGCACCGCACCGGCGATGTCGGCGTGCACGAGGTCGATGGTCATCGGCGTCGACGCTGCGCCGCCATGTCGCGGCCGCGAAGGCGCGGCGGAGGCCGGCGGCGCAAGCAGCGGCGCGCAGGCCAGCAGCGCGGCCAGCAGCACGCAGCCCGGACGCGCGAAGGGACGTTGGTGGCTGGAGAAGCAATTGGCACTCATCGATATCCGTCCCAAAAAGTCACAAGGCGATGCGCACGTGATCGCCGTCGGGCTGCCCGAGCAGGCCGAGCAGCGTCGCCAGTTCCTGCTGCCGTCCCGCGGCGGCGCGCGCGGTGCCGGAGAACTGCAGGCGGTTTCCGTTCCAGACCCCGTCCCCGGTCAGCAGCAGGGCGCCTGACAGGGTTCGCAGTCGCAGCTCCGCGGTGGCGCCGCGGCCCTGCAGCAGCACGCGGTAGCTGCCCAGCGGAGCCAGGGTGCTCAGGCGCGAGCTCATGTCCAGCGCGTCGATGCGCACCAGGCCCTGCAGATTCAACCTGCCGGCGCTCGACGACAGCTCGGCGCGCTGCAGCTCGAGGTGCAGCATTCCGCGTGGCGCAAGGGTGTTCCAGGGCGTGCCCAGGCCCTGCAGCAAGGCCGCCGGAAGGGCCGCCTGCCAGGGCTCGCCCGCCAGCTGGCGTAGCTTCCAGCCGCCGATCGTCGCTTGCAGGCGCCAGTTCAGCGGGCCTTGCGCCAGCCGCGGCCAGCGCAGTTGCAGATCGAGCGCGCCACGCCAGATCCGGCGCAGACCGAGTTCCCAGTGCAAGGTGCCGGGAAGCACCGCGGCATCGCGACCCTGCGCGCCGGCGCTGAGCACGACGCGCGCCGAGCCATCCAGCCAGCTGCCCTGGGCGTCGCACAGCAGCAGGCGCCGGGCCGAGGCGTGCGCTACGGCGTTGGCGACCCAGGTCGCCGGCGCGTAGGCCACCAGCGCCCAGGCCGCACCCAGCAGCACCGCGGCCAGCGCCGGCCAGCGCGGCGTGCGCGCGGTGGCTGCGCGGGCGGTGCGCACGAGGCGAGTCATGGGCTTTCCTGCCCCGGCGGCGCGGCCTGCGACTGCGCGCCCGGCTGCAGCACCGATTGCAGTTGCAGGCTGCCCTCCAGCATGCCGTCCTTGCCCATGCGCAGCTTGGCCGCCACCACCTGCGCACTCCAGTCGCGGCGGGCGGTGCGTGCCAGTTCGACCAGCGCAGCCGGAGGCAGCTGCTGCAGCTGCAGGTTCACCGCGCCCGGCAGCGACACCACCCCGGCCTTCGCGCCGTGATCCTGCAGCCACTGCCGCACCGCGCCCTGCAGGTCGCTGACCTGCGACGCGCGCGGCGGCAGGCTGGCCAGGCGCGCGAGCTGGTCGGCCTGCGCCTGTGCCTGTGCGAGCTGGCCACGCAGCTGCTGGATGCGCGGCGGGGCGTCGACCTCGGTGCGCAAGGCGGGCCGCAGCAGCAGCAGCCACAACAGCATGCCGCCGACGGCCGCGGCGGCCAGCGCGACCATGCGGCGCTCGCGTGCCGACATCGCCTGCCAGCGCGCACCGGCCGCAGCCCACAGAGGGGCCAGCGCCGAGGTTCTGCGGTTGCGCGGGTTGAAGGCCATGGTCTCGGGCGCTCCTGCTCAGTCCGCCGCCTGCACCAGCAGGCTGTCGCCCTGGACGCTGCAGCGCAGCCCGCCCTCGGCACAGCGCAGGGCGGCCGCGTTCGCCTGGCCCGTGGGCAACTGCAGGCGCAGCTTGCCGGGCGCGAAATCCAGCGCCAGCGGGCGGGTGCCGCCAAGCACCCGCGCGGCCTGTCCCATCAGCACTTCCAGTCCGCTCCCCGTGGGCTGGCCCACGCGCTGGCGCGCTTCGTCGAGTGCACGGCTGAGTTGCAGATGCGGGTCGAGCAGTGCCGGGGTGCCGGGCAGTGCCTGCGCCACGGTCGTCTGCATCTGCTGCTGCAACCGGTCGAGCTGACCGCGCAGTTGCATGGCGTGCAGGTTCAGGCCGAGCAGTTGCAGCCCGGCCAGCGTGGCCGCGAGCCAGGCCACGCGTCGCCAGGCGCGGCTGCCCGCCTGCTCGCGCAGGTTCGACCACAGGCGCTGCGCCGCGGCGCGGGGCGCGAGCTCGAACTGCCGCAGATCCCAGCGCGACTCGGTCGCGCGCGCCAGCCATTGCCCGCGATCGCAAGGCTGCAGCGGCGCCTGCGCACCGAACCAGCGCCGGGCCAGATCCTCCAGCCCGGGTTCGCACAGCACGCCTTCGGGGGCCAGCGGGCAGGCGGGAGTCTGGTCGTCGGCTTGCAGGTGCAGCCACGCGGCTTCGCCCGCGGCATCGCGCCACAGCAGGCGCAGCCGGGACTCGTCCAGGCGCTGCAGGCAGGCCCAGCCGGGTTCCAGCAAGGCGCTTTCCGGAACCACCCGGGACACTTCGCGCCCGGCCTGTTCGACCTGCTGCAGCGCCGCGCGCAGCGCCGAGCGCTCGCAGCAGGCGGCCCAGCGCAGGCCTCCGTCGGTCTCGCGCGGGCCGGCAGCCAGGTGCTGCTGCGCGATGTCGCCCAGCAGGCGATCCTCGAGCGCACCGGCGAGCGCGGCCTGCCAGCGCGCCTGCGGCATCGCCGGCAAGCGCACCGCGAGCAGGCTCAGGCGCTCGGCCGGCCATACCCCGATGCTCTGCGCGACGCGCGGCAGCAGCGCAAGCTGGGCGTAGCCGGTTTCGGCGCCGTGCGCGCCCGCATCCAGGCGCAGGTACTCGACGGCGGTCGAGGACTCGTTGGCGGGCAGTCGGAACACAAGGCGCATCATGCGCGGGGATTGTAAGGAGGGCGCATGGCGGTTGCGCGCCGCGCCGGGCCCGGCGCGGGGGAGGGAGCCGTGAAAACGCTCCCGGTCATGGGAAGATCATGTGTGGCTGACGTTCGTGTCGTCTTCAGTCGCGGGGGACGGGGTCGGCCAGCCAGGGAGCGACACGCTGCATGCGCACCGTCTGGCTCAGCGCCCCGGTGCGCTGCACGAGTGCGCGCTCGGCGTATTCGAAATCCGCGATGCGGACCCTTGCCACCGCTTCGAAGTAGTTGCTGGTCACTCCCGCCAGAACCGGATCGATGGGCAGCGTGGTGGCGTTGCTTTTCAGGGCGTCGCGCACCTGCTGCACATTGTCGAAGTGGTGCTGCGTGCGCGCCGCCACCAGTTGCGCCGCCTGCTGCGTGCTGATGTCCAGTACCGCAGCCAGCACGACCGGGCCGGCGGTGTTGAGGTTCACGGGGGTGGCCTGCGGCAGCACCGTGACGACCGGGGCCAGCCGCGGCAGCGCCGCGGCCACGGCCGGCGACAGGCGCGCCAGATCCTGCAACTGGAAGATCGGCAGGTCGAGCGAACCCGCGGCGCGCGCCGACACGATGGCCTGGGCCAGGGTCTGCGCCAGCGACGGATCCACCCCCACCGCGGTGCACAGTCGCTGCAGGGTCTGCACGGCGTTGGCGTAGGGCGTCCCGAACAGCGCGAGGTCGGTGAGGTTGAAGCGGCTCTGCGCATCCTCGATGCGCCCTTCCAGCCAGGCCTGCCCGAGCGCGGAATGCCCACTCGCCGCCAGGAAACGCGTGAGATCCGACTCCGCCAGCGGCACCGCCCAGGGCTGGTCGAGGGCAACGACCTGGCCATGCTGCGCCGCCTCGTTGAGGATCAGGCGCGCCCAGTCGAGCGCGCCGCGCAGCAGCCAGCGCGCCTGTTCGCTCTGGCGTGCCGCCTGCTCGCGCTGGATGGCGCCCCATTCACCCCACATCATGCCCGACACCATCACCGCGGCCAGCGCCGCCAGCAGCAGGGCGGTGATCAGCGCCGCGCCGCGATGCGCGCGTCGGGCGCTCATTGCCGGGCCTCCAGCAGGAATGCGCGCTGCACCCAGCCGCGCAGCGTGCGGCCCTGCAACTGCAGTTCGAGGCGCACCGCCGCCGGCGTGCGCAACAGCGCCAGCAGGGGGTTGCCGGCGCCGCCCTGCAGGCCGTCGGCCGCGGTATAGGGGTTGACCCATGCTCCCGATTGCCGTTGTGCTCCGGTGCCGGCGTAGCGGAACACCAGCACCTTCATCGCCTGCACCGAGTCGAGCAGCACGATGCCGGCGCCGCTGGCCTGCCGCATCGACTGCAGCAGTGGCCCCGTGGCGGCCGCAGGTGCGCCGGCCCAGCGCAGCAGCTGGCCGTCGCGCAGGCCCCAGCGCACCACCTGCAAGTCCCCGGCATGCTCGGGCAGGGCGGTCGACCACGCGCGCAGGTCGGCGCCCAGCGGCTCCTCGACCCTGCGCAGGATCAGCAGATCGCCGTTGCCGGCCAGACTGACCGCGGGCAGCTGGGCTCCGCCGTCGATGGCCGCGGCCAGGTCGGCGCGCATCTGCTGCATGGCCAGTTGCAACTGCGTGGCTTCGTCCATGCGTTGGGCCGCGGAACTGCGCGATTGCGCCACGCTGTCCAGGCCGCGCCAGCCGAGGCCGGCGACGATGGCCATGATGAACGCGGCCACCAGCATTTCCAGCAAGGTGAAGCCGCGCGCGCCGGACCGGGAGTGCATCACTGGTTCCATGCGATGGCCACGACCTGCCACGCCGTCCAGCCCGAGGCGTCGAGCACCCGCAGGTCGATGCGACGGAAGTTGGGATTCGGCGTGGGACGCACGTCGATGTGCAGGAGAAATGGGGTGTCGGCCTCGGTGCAGCGCTCCTGGGTGACGCCCACCGGGACGAAGGCCTGCCGCAGGCGCTGGTCGACCAGGTAGTTCTGTGCGCACTGCTCGGCCAGCACGGTGGTGTGGTAACGCTGCGCATCGTCCTGCAGCGCGCCGCCGGCGCGCAGCGCGGCCAGCAGGGCCAGCGAGACCACCGCGAGGGCGACCAGCACCTCCAGCAGGGTGAAACCGCGGGCGCGGCGGCGGGCATCGAGGCGCGGGGCGTGCATCGCGGCGCTTCGTCGGCTCAGCGCTGCTCGAGCACGCGGAAGGGCTGCGCGCCGTTGCTGTACACGCTCAGGCGCACCCCGTCGATGTCGATCTGCACCTGCATCGGTTGCGAAACCGGTTCGGATCCGAACACCAGCCAGCCCGGAGCGGCGCCCAACGCCCCACCGCCACCGCGGACGCGCAGGCGCACATCGCCGGCGCGCCAGGTCGATGCGCTGTCGGGAGGCCGGTAGTCGGCGGGAAGGCGCGCGTCCAGCCAGGACCATGAGCGGGCGACCAGCGGGGGCTGGTGCAGCGCGACCCAGCCGCGCGGCGAAGGGCGCAGGAAGGCGTAGCCGGAGGGCCCGGCCGCCCAGGCCACCGGCATCGACAGTGCCGCGGCCTGTTCGCGCGCGGTATCGAACAGCGCGGCCAGGCGCTGGGCCTCGGTGCGCGCGTCCTGCTCGTCGCCGCCCGGCAGCGCCAGCGCCGCGAGCCCGGTGAGCAGGGCCATGATGAGCAGGGTGACCAGAACCTCGAGCAGGGTAAACCCTGCCTGTGCGCCGCCACCTCCGGGGGCGGCGGAGGGCCACGGCGGCTTATTGCCAGCTGCCGATGTCGGCATTCGACCCCTCTCCTCCGGGCTTGCCGTCGGCCCCGTAGCTGAACACGTCCACCGGGCCCTTGATTCCGGGGTTCAAGTAGAGGTACGGGCGACCCCAGGGGTCGTTCGGCAGCTTTTCCAGGTAGGGCTTCCAGTTGCCGGGCACCGGCGGGGTCGAGGGCTTGACGACCAGTGCCTCCAGGCCCTGTTGCTGGCTTGGATAGAAACCATTGTCCAGCTTATAGAGCTTTAACGCCTGCATGATGGTGCCGATGTCCGTCTTGGCCGCGGTCACCCTTGCTTCGTCGGTTCGGCCGATGATGTTGGGTACGATGAGTGCCGCCAGCACGCCCATGATGACCAGCACCACCATGAGTTCGATCAGGGTGAAGCCTCGGCTGCGGCGGGGTCTTGCAGAGGGGGAATGCGCGATGTGCATGCTGGTTTTCGTCTCGAAAAGGGACGTCTGGTGCGGTCGTTCGGCGACGGGCCGAGGCCTCCCGGTGGAATGGCCCGAACCATGATACGAGGACGATGAAAGGCTTTTCCCATCTTCCACGCGGCGACTTCGATCCGGCTGCCGCCAGGCGCCGCTGGGATCGCGCGGCGCGCTGGCTGCGCCTGCTGCTGCTGTTCGCCTGCGCCGAGGTCTCGGTGCACTGGGCACTGCTCCTGCTGGCGCGCGCGCAGGCGGTGCCTGCAGGCGCGCTGCAGTCCTCCGCGGATGCCATCGACGCCGCGGCAGCCGAGGGCGCGAGGCTGTTCGCCCAGGGCCCCCGGCCGATGCAGCGGGCGCCGCGGCGCTTCCACCTGGTCGGAGTGATCGGCGGTGGTCGACGGGCCGGGGCGGCGTTGATCAGCATCGACGGCAAGCCGGCGCAGGCCTTCGCAGTGGGGTCGTGGATCGCGCCCGGCGTGCGCTTGTCGTCGACCGGCTTTGGCCAGGTGGAGATCGAGCAGCATGGCGAGGGCCTGCGCCTGGACACCGGCTCGCAGTCTGCCGGCGCGCGCCCGGGCGTCGAGCCGCAGCAGCCGTCCCCGCGCTGAGAGAAGCCGGGGCGGCGCCCTACAGGAAGAGCTTCACGACCGGGTTGTGGGTTTCCTCGACATGGGAGTAGCCCAGGGAGTCGAGGAACTCGCCGAAGCGCCGTCGGTCGGCAGGAGGTACCTGGATGCCGACCAGAACCCGCCCGCTGTCGCCGCCCTGGTTGCGGTAGTGGAACAGGCTGATGTTCCAGTCCGGCTTCAGGTGCTCGAGAAAGCGCATCAGCGCACCCGGGCGTTCGGGAAAATCGAAGCGCAGCAGGCGCTCGTGCAGGGGCGTGGCGTCTGCGGCGCGCGGCGCGCGCCCGCCCACGAGGTGACGCACATGCTGCTTGGCCAGTTCGTCGTCGCTGAGATCCAGGCTTTCGTAGCCGGCGCGCGCCAGGTGGGACGCGATGCGGCGGGCATCGTCACGGCCGCTGACCGCGATGCCGACGAAGACCTGCGCCTGCTGCGGGTCGCCCAGGCGGTAGTTGAATTCGGTGACGGCGCGCGGGCCGAGCAGCGCGCACAGCTTGCGGAAACTGCCGGGTCGCTCCGGGATGCTCACCGCGAACAGCGCCTCGCGCGCTTCGCCCACCTCGGCCCGTTCGGCGACGAAGCGCAGGCGGTCGAAGTTCATGTTGGCCCCGCAAGTGATGGCCACCAGGGTCTGTGCCTTGAGCTTGCGGGTCTCGACATACTGCTTGAGCGCGGCCACCGCCATCGCTCCCGACGGCTCGAGCACGCAGCGGGTGTCGGCGAACACATCCTTGATCGCCGCGCAGACGGCGTCGGTGTCGACCACCACGAAGTCGTCGACGACCTCGCGCGCCAGGCGGAAGGTTTCCTCCCCCACGCGCTTGACCGCGGTGCCGTCGGCGAACAGCCCGACTTCGGCGAGTTCGATGCGCCGCCCGGCGTGCACGCTGCGCAGCATGGCGTCGGAGTCCACCGTCTGCACCCCGATCACCCGTACCTCCGGGCGCACCGCCTTGATGTAGGCCCCGACGCCGCCGATCAGGCCGCCGCCGCCGATGGCGCAGAACACAGCGTGGATCGGCCCCGGATGCTGGCGCAGGATCTCCATGCCGATGGTTCCCTGGCCGGCGATCACGTCGGGGTCGTCGAAGGGGTGGACGAAACTCAGCCCGCGCTGTTGCTGCAGTTCGGCGGCATGCGCCGCGGCATCGCTGTAGCTGTCGCCGTGCAGCACGATGTCCACCGCGTTGCCGCCGAAGGCGCGCACGGCGTCCACCTTGACCCTTGGCGTCGTCAGGGGCATGACGATCACCGCCCGGCAGCCCAGCTTGCGCGCCGCCAGCGCCACCCCCTGCGCATGGTTGCCGGCCGAGGCGCAGATCACCCCGCGCTTGCGCTCCTCCTCGCCTAGGCGCGACATCTTGTTGTAGGCGCCGCGCAGCTTGAAGCTGAACACTGGTTGCTGATCCTCGCGCTTGAGCAGCACGGTGTTGTGCAATCGGCGGCCGAGATTGTGCGCGGTGTCCAGCGCGGTCTCGTGCGCGACGTCGTACACCCTGGCGGTCAGGATGGCTTGCAGGTAGTCGATGGGCTTGCGGGTCACGTGCAGCGCGGTGGGCAAAGACCCCCATTTTATCCGGGCAGCGTCGCGCGCCCCGCCGCGGGCGGGCAAAAAAAACCCAGGCACATCGGCCTGGGTTCGAATCCACCTATGGAGGAGGGTGGAGGAGACAAGAGGAAATGACGGGATGCCCTCGGAGCACCTCATCACTACGAGGACAATCCTAGTACAAACCCCGATAAACAGGAAAGACCATGTCCTAGACATGGACTACTCCCCGCCACTGCCCGCCGGCCGTCTCCAGGGCTGCGGCGCTGCCGGCCCTGCCTGGTGGACAATGCGCGCAGGGCCCGGAGCGCGCGCCGGACGCGCGCCGGGCGGGCCAGGCGCACAAGCAATGAACGCAAGGAACCGATGCCATGGAATGCACAGTGCAGTGGATGCAGCCCGCCGGGGGCGAGGGCATGGCCTTCGTCGCCACCACCGGCAGTGGGCATGTGGTGGTGATGGATGGTGCCCCGGCCACGCAGCCGGGTGAGCCGGGCGGGCGCAACCTGGCGCCGCGCCCGATGGAAACCGTGCTCGCCGGGGCCGGCGGATGCAGCGCCTATGACGTGGTGTACATCCTGAAGAAGGGGCGTCAGGACGTGCGCGATTGCAGCGTGCGCCTGCGCGCCGAGCGCGCGGCCAGCGACCCCAAGGTGTTCACCAGCATCCACATGCATTTCGTCGTCGCCGGGCGCGGCCTCGATCGCGCCCGTGTCGAGCGGGCGGTGCAGCTTTCGCACGACAAGTACTGCTCTGCGGTGGCGATGCTCGGCGCCACCGCCGCCATCACCACCAGCGTCGAGGTGCAGGAAGTCTGAGACCGACCGGGCCCGCGCCGCCGGGCTCAGATCCAGTGGGCGGTGGTGGTCATGACCCGGGCCGCCGCGCGCATCGCCCAGCGCATCGGGGCGGGCAGTTCCACGGCGCCGAGTTTCTCGGCCGCCAGCGCATGCCCGACTTCGTCGTCGCGCATCTGCTCGACCACCGCGCGGGATGCGTGGTCGGCCTGCGGCAGGCGCTGCAGATGCGAGGCCAGGTGCTGCTCGACCTGGTTCTCGGTTTCCACCACGAAGCCCAGGCTCAGGCGGCGGCCCAGGCTCCCGGCCACCGCGCCCAGGCCCAGCGCGCCGGCGTACCAGAGCGGATCCAGCAGGCTTGCCCGACTGCCCAGCGCCTGCAGGCGCTGGCTGCACCAGGCGAGGTGGTCGCATTCGTCGCGCGCAGCCTGCAGGAAATGCGCCTGCAACGCGGGATCGCGGGCGACCAGCGCCTGGCCCTGGTAGAGCGCCTGGGCGCAGATCTCCCCGACATGGTTGACCCGCATCAGCCGACCCGAAAGCTCGCGTTGCGCGGGCTCGAGTTCGGATTCGGCGGCGGCCCGCGGCAGGGGCCGTGCCGGGTGCAGGCCGCCGACCAGGGTCTTCAGCGCATTGTCGGCCACGCCCAGCAGGCGATCCCCGAGGGAAGCGGGGCGCTGCCTGGCATCGACGGGAAAAGGAGAGCGGGAATCCATGGCGGAGAGCGTTCGCTGGTGGCTGCGGGCAGACACCATTTTCGCGCAAAAGCGCCCCGACGGCGGGATGCGACGCAGCGCGCAGGTGCGAAAAAAAGCCGCCCGAAGGCGGCTTGAGAGTTGCTGCCGCCCGCAGGCGGCAGCAGGAACTGCATCGCGCAAAGGCGATCAGAACTGGTGACGGATGCCCACGGCCAGACCGGTCGAGCTCTGGCCGGTCACGCCGGTGAAGCCGTCGGTCGAGTCGCCCACCGCGAACGCGGTACCCACTTGGGTGGCCGTGGCGGCGTTGTTGCTGATGTGCGCGTAGGACGCGTACAGGTTGGTCTGCTTCGACAGGCTGTAGGTGTAGCCGATCGCGTACTGCTTGGCGGTGCCTTGCGACGTGACAGCCGGGGCCGTCGTCGTCGACATGTCGTTCTGGCGTTCGCTGTACGAGGCCAGGATCGAGCCCGGGCCCACCGGAACCGTCAGGCCCAGCATCCAGAACTTGTTGGCGCCGTTGTAGTAGTCCATCTTCTGGTGTTCGTAGATGCCGGAGACCTTCGCGACACCGAAGTTGTAGGCGCCGTAGATCTGGTACAGATCCATCTTGCCGTCGTTGACCGCGGCGGCCGAGGCCTGGGTGACGTTGGTGGCTTGGGTGTAGTTCAGGCCGGCGGTGATCGGGCCGTTGTCGTACTCGCCGTTCACGGTCCAGGCACGCGGCACGTTGCTGGTGCTCGCCGCGGCGTCATTGGCCACCGTGCCGTTGATGCTGAACACGTAGGCGGCCACGCCGGTGAAGCCCGACAGGTTCGGGGTCACATAGGCCAGAACCTGGTCGGAACGCGCGCCGGCCAGGCCCATGTTGCCGATGTCGCCGGTCAGGCCGTAGCCGAACGGATCCATGTTGGCTTCGTTGTTGAAGTCGGCGTTGTACATGCGGCCGCCGATGACCTGGCCGAAGTCGCCCTGCAGGCCGACATAGGACTGGCGCTGCATGAAGCCGCCGCCGGTGCAGTAGCCGCCCGAGGCAACCTTGCCGCTGCCGACGACAGCCGCTTGGGTGGTGCCGGCCGCGCAGAAGCCGGTTTCAGCGTCGAAGAACACCGACATGCCGCCGCCCAGATCCTCGGTGCCCTTCAGGCCGATGCGCGAGCCCGATTGCACGCCGGAGCTGACGCCGGTGGAACTGGTGGTACCGCCCTTGCCGTTGCTGATGCCGTCGAAATGGGTCACGCCCATGTCGATCAGGCCGTACAGCTGGACGTTGTTGCCGTTGGCCAGGGCGGCGCCCGAGAAGGTGCCGAAAACAGCCAAAGCGATCAGGGTTTTTTTCATCGTGAACATCTCCAGAGTTGTGGCCCTTGGGGACCGTTTGATGCTCGAACCGCCCTTTCCGGGTCGGAACACTGCTCCGGCCGAACCCAGACGCTGCGCTTCGGCCGGTGCCAGACAGAGCAATCCTAAGCGCAGAGCCCGCGGGCAAGACCGGCGCGCAGGCTCTGCGCAGGGCCTTTGTTGCGTCTGGGCAACAACGGCGCGCGGGCCACTCCGGTCTCCCGCCGGGGGGTATGCGGCCCCAGCCGGCCGAACTTCAGCTGCCCCGGGGCAGCGCGCGCACGATCAGGTGGGTCATCCAGACGAAGCGCTGGAAGGCTTCGAACTGTCCGGCCGCGAGCTGGCGGCCGGAAGGCAGGCAGTCGGCGTAGAAGCAGCCCAGGAATTGCTCGTCGACGGTGAAGGCCGCGACAAAGCCTTGTGCTGCGCCGCTGGCGTCGAGCAACCAGCGATCCTCGGAGCTTGCGGCCTTGCACCAGCGTGCCGTATCCGGAGGCAGGCGCGTCTGCCACTGCGCATGCCAGTCCCATTGCAGGTCCTGGCGCAGGGCCGCGGTTTCGACGCCGATGGCCATGCGTGCGACCAGGCGGTTGCGCGGCGGGTTGAGCAGGCACAGCGCGCAGCGATCCAGGCCCACGCTGCGGTGCAGGCCTTCCAGGCAGGTCTCCAGCAGCAGCGGCAGCTCCTTGCGCGTGCGCGCCGCCTGCCCCATTTCGCCGAGCATCCGCAATTGCTGCTGCGGGTCGGGCGCCCAGGCGGGGTCGGCAGGGGGTGCCTCGGGTGCCGCCGGCGGGCTGGGTTCCGCATCGGCCGGGATGGCCGCCGCCGCCTCGGGCGCGCCCAGGGCGCGTGCCAGTTGCAGGGCCTGGAGCGCGTTGTCGCGCAGCCGATCGAGGGTCTGCGTGGCGTCGCGGCCGAGCAGGTCGGCGATCTGTCGCACCGTCTGCCGCACCTGCGGCTGTGTCCAAGCGGCCGCCGGGTGGGGGGCGCTACCGAGTTGTTCGCTCAACCGCATGGCCAGCAGCACTTCCGGACTGTCGCGCAGCACCGAGTCGAGCTTCCACGCGTGCAGCAGTGCGCGCCCGAACGAGGCGAGGGATCCGCCGAGGATGCGCTGCTGGGCCTGTTCGCCGTCCTGCCCGGCGCGCAGCGCCTCGTCCAGGCGCTGCGCCTGCTCGCCGCCGAAACACCAGAAGGCCAGCTCGCCGAGGTGGCCCAGCATGGCCTCGACGAACCACTGCTCCGAGGTCGCCTTGCTCGCCTGCAGTTGATGGCCGATGTCGCGCGCCTGCACCGCCGCATGCAGTGCGCGTGCCAGCGTCTGATGCACCCGGCTGGCCAGGTGCTCGCCGCTGCCCAGGCTTTCCACGGCCAGCGCCGAGACACACAGCGAGCGAATGGGGTTGAGGCCGAGCACCACCACCGCGCGGGTCACGGTGACCACCCGCGCATCCCCGACCAGGCCCAGGTAGGCGGCGTTGGCGGCGCGCAGCACGCGCGAGGTCAGGCCGGGATCGCGCAGGACGATTTCCGCGACCTGCTGTCCCGAACTGCTGTCGCTGGCGGTGGCTTCGAGCAGCTGGCGCAGGCTGAGCCCGAAGGCCGGAAGATCCCGCTCGGCGATATCTCGAGCCAGTTCGTGGAGTTGCGCAGCGGGATCGGGGCGGTAGGTCGGATGCATCGGCGGGAACCCAGGGGCAGGCGGCGCGGCCGGGCCACACCATAGCGCAGACCGCGAGATCCCTGCGCCGACACGGCGGCTTGTATGAAAATCTCCCCATGTCTCCACTGCCGGCCCCCGACCCTGCGCAACGCGATGTTGCCGACGCGCTGTTCGACGCGCTGGGAGCGGTGGCGCTGGTCATCGAGGTCGACGGGCGGCTGGTACGCATGAACCGCGCGGCCGAGGAATTCACCGGCTGCAGGAGTGCCGAGGCCGCGTCGGAACCCTTCGCCTGGGAGCGTTTCGTGCCGCCGGAGGATCGGGCGAAGCTGCGCGGCTGGTTCGATGCCCTGCGCACCCGGGGTGCGCCGGCGACGGCGATCCATCACTGGATCAATGCCCATGGAGAATCGCGTTTGTTGCGGTGGAACAACGCGCTGCTGGATGGCCCGGACGGCATGCCCCGCTACCTGGTGGCCGTCGGCAGCGACATCACCGAACAGGATCGCCTGGCGCGCCGCAGCGCCCGGCTGGCCAGCTACCGGACCTTCCTCGCCGAGGCCGGAGCGTCGATGGCGCGCGCCCACTCCGATACCGATCTGCTGCAATCGGTATGCGAACTGGCCGTTCGCCATGCCGGGGTGTGTCTGGCCTGGGTGGCCAGTCCCGACGATGCATTGCGCATGCGGGTCGTCGCGGCGGCCGGGCCGGCACGGGCCTACCTCGAAGGCATCGAGATCAGCGCGGATCCGCGGGTGCCGCTGGGCCAGGGCACGATCGGGCGCTGCTGGAACGAGGCGCATGCCTTCTTCAACGTCAGTTTCGCCGCCAGCCCGATGCTGCTGCCCTGGCGGCGGCGCGCCGAGGAGCATGGATTGCAAGCCAGCGCCGTGCTGCCGATCCGGCGCGGCCAGGCGATGCTGGGGGTGCTCACGTTGTTCAGCGACGAGCAGGGCTTTTTCGACTCCCTGCTGCAGGAGCTGCTGCTGGAGCTCGCCGCCGACATCGAGTACGGCCTCGATCACCTGCAGCTGCGGCAACTGAACAAGGCCCTCGTCGATCACACCGACGCCGGGGTCGCGGTGGTCGGCGAGCGGCGCTGCGTGTTCGCCAACGCCCGCATGGCGCAGCTGCTCGGTTTTGCTTCCCGCGACCAGCTGGCGGGAATGGATGTGCGCGAGCTGTTCGTCGGCGACGGCGCCTGGGAATCCGTGGCCCGCGACCTGCCGCGCCTGGCCAGCGAAGGCGTGTTGCGCCTGCCCGCGGTGGCTGTGCGCAGGCGCGACGGCAGCAGTCTGTCGTGCGACCTCATCGGCGTGCGCCTGGATGCGCAGCGCTCGGTATGGACGGTGCTCGACGTCACCGCCCGCGAGGCGCAGCGCCTGGAGACCGAGCAGCTGCAACGCCTGTATCGCGCGCTGCTGGCGGAGGGTGACGTGGTGCTGCGCGCGCGCGACGAGGCGCAGATGCTGCAGCAGACCTGCGAGCGCCTGGTCGGCGATACCCCGTTCCACGTCGCCGCGCTGCGCCGACCCGATGCGCAAGGCTGGATGCAGACCTTGGCTCGGGCCGGGCCGGGCAGCGACCTGCTCGAGGGCTTGCGCGTGCACGTGGACGACCCGCGTTCGCTGGTCGCCCAGTCCTGGCGCGAGGCGCGCGCCGTGTTGCGCAACGACAATCTGCTGGCCCACCGCGGAACCCCATGGCTGCAGGCCATGCGCGAGCTTGGGTGGGAGTCGGCCCTGGTGGCTCCGGTGCACCGCGGCGGCAAGCCCTGGGCGGTGCTGGTGTTCATTGCCCCGGTGCGCGACGCCTTCCAGCAGCAGACCCTGCGAACCTGCGAGCAGGTCTGCGAGCTGCTCGGCCACGGCCTCGACGAACTCGACCTCAAGCTGCGGCTGCGCCAGCTGCAGTCGGAGGACGCGCACCGCGCCCGCCACGACGCCCTCACCGAACTGCCCAACCGCTTCGCGCTGGAGCAGCATCTTCCGCAGGCCATGG
Organism: Pseudomonadota bacterium; assembly: GCA_021805825.1. GTDB lineage: Bacteria > Pseudomonadota > Gammaproteobacteria > Burkholderiales > Burkholderiaceae_C > Thiomonas_A. The sequence continues at coordinate 18,379 of JAJZEC010000031.1, read as the reverse complement.
CGCGGGCCTCGCGCAGCGGCAAGCTGCTGGCGGTGGGACTGCTCGACCTCGACGACTTCAAGCCGGTCAACGACAGCCACGGCCATGCCGCCGGGGACGTGCTGCTGCAGCAGCTCGCGCAGCGCCTGCGCCGGTTGTTGCGCAGCGGGGACTTCCTGGCCCGCCTGGGCGGCGATGAATTCGTCGTCGTCTTCGAGGAACTCGACGCCGCGCAGGCGGTGCTGCAGCTCGACACCGCGCTGCGCCGCCTGCACCAGGCGGTGGACGCGCCGTTCGACCTCGGGCAGGGGCGCATCGGCCGCATCGGCCTGTCGCTCGGGCTGGCGCTGTATCCCACCCATGGCGACGACGCCGAGCGGCTGCTGCGCCGCGCCGATGCCGCGATGTACGCGGTCAAGGCGCACAAGCACCAGCGCCTGCGCTGGTGGGAGGTGGCCCGGCAACCGGGCTCCAGCGGCGCCTGAGCGCGGTCGCTCCGGCCTCAGAGTTCCTGCCGCGTCGGTCGGAACAGGATTTCGTTGATGTCGACATCCTCCGGCTGGCTGATCGCGAAGGCCACGACGCGCGCGAAGGATTCGGCAGGGATGGCCACGCGCCGGTAGAGTTCCTCGATGCCCTTGGCCATCGAAGGATCGGTGACGCTCAGCGGCAGTTCCGACTCCACCGCGCCCGGAGAAATGATGGTGGTGCGGATGTTGTAGGGCTTGACCTCCTGCCGCAGGCCCTCGGAGATCACGCGCACCGCGGTCTTCGTGGCCGCATACACCGCGCTGCCCGGGCGCACCTTGTGGCCAGCCACCGACGACACGTTGATGATGTGCCCGCCTTGCTGGGCCTTCATCGGCGGCAAGGCCGCGGCGATGCCGTACAGCACGCCCTTGAGGTTGACGTCGACCATGCGATCCCAGTCCTCGACGCGCCCCTGCTCGAGCAGCGAATGCGGCATGAGCCCGGCGTTGTTGATCATGACGTCGATCCTGCCGTGCAGTTGCAGCGCACGCTCGACCAGTGCGCGCACCTGATCGACGCGCGTGACGTCGGTCTGCAGCAGCGCCGAGTCCTGCAGGCCGATGTCGGCCGCCAGCGCGCGCAGGCGATCCATGCGCCGCGCGCCGACGACCAGGCGCGCGCCTTGACGCGCGAGGTGGCGCGCGGCGGCTTCGCCCAATCCGCTGCTTGCTCCGGTGATCACGATGACCTTGCCCTCGATGCCCTGGGCCATGCTGGCTTCTCCCTGTGGTTCGGAACCGGCGGTGGTGGTGCGCGCCGGTCGGTTGCGGTGGTTGCGCGCGCGGTGCCCGCCGCGCTGGCAGGGAATTCTCGCCCAGGCGGCGCGCGCGCGCTGATCGGCTCGGCGCGGGCATCGGCGGCCGGCCGCAGCGCCGCCTGACATGGAACAAGGAAGCGGCGTCCGGCCGCGGCTATCTTGGCCGCCTGGTTTTCGCAGTGTGCATCGAGGAGACCCGCAGCCATGCAAGGCAAGGCCCAACGCCGATCCGGACTGCTGCTCAGCGCCGAGCAGTTCGGCGCCGCGCACGGCACGCGGCTGGCCCACGCGGGCATGGTCGACCAGCACGTGCTGCTGGCCAGCCTGCCGGCCCATGTGGTGCAGCGCCTGTCGAGCCCCGGCCTGCCGCACGCGCAGGGCTTTGCCGTGGTGGAGGACGATGCGGGCCTGCGCGGCGCCTTGCTCAGCCTGGAGGCGGGCGGCGTGCAGGTGGTGCTGGTCGTTCCGCTGCTCGTGCAGGCCGCGCGCGACTGGCTGTTCGAGGCCGTCGAGCGGCGCAGGCAGGTCAAGGTGGCGCTGCAGGTCGACGCAGGCGCGGGGCTGGAGTTCCTGTGCCTGGCCAGGCCCGTGGCGCAGCCCGAAGCCGCGGCATGGCAGGCGCTGCGCCAGCGCATCGACGCCGAAACACCGGAAGGCGCGCACCTGGCGCAGCTGTTGCAACTGGCGCAACTGCTGCGGCATGCCGAACGGCGCAGCCGCGCGCTGCAACAGCACGAGGTTGGCGAGCGCTGGGTGGTCGGGATGGTCGCCGAGCGCCGCGACGCGCAGCGACTGCGCGAGGATTGCGCGGCCAGACAGGCCGACATGCCCACAACGCGCAGGCAGCCGCCGCTCTCGGCGCGCTCGGCATCGGCCTGAGCGCGGGAGCCGATCCGGGGCGATCGCCCCGGGAGCTACGATGACCGTAATCTCCGGGTCGGATCGACAACATTTGCGCGTTACAATGAAACAATAGGCAACAGAACATCGGAGTGCGCCGAATCACACAATCCTTCCCGCGGTGCTCCGTGAAGCTCCCGGGAACCGGCAAGCTGCCGCAGGGCGGACGGGAACGTCTCCTCGTGATCGATGGTCTGCGCTGCGCTCGCCATGCCCGCGGCGGCCGCCCGTCGCGCTCGTGGCCTTCCTTGTCCCGGCCGGGGAGTCGGCCGTGAGCCTCGCGCCCGGGCAGCTGCGCTGGAGTGCCGCGCTGGCCACCGGAATTCCGCTGGTCGACGAGCAGCACGAGCGGCTGCTGGGTATCTTCAACCGGGCCGTGGGTGCGCAGGGCGCTGGCGCGACCCGAGAACAGGCTGCGTCGCTGCTGCAGTCCCTGTTCGACTATGCGCGCGAGCACTTCCGCGAGGAAGCCCGGTTGATGCGCCGGTGGCGTCTCGATGCGGAGCACCGCACGCAGCATCTGCAGGCCCACCGCAGCTTCCTCGCCTATCTCGAGCAGGTCGAAGGCCTCGCCCTCAGCCACCCGGCGGAGTTCACCGTCGACCTGCTGGCCTTCCTGGCGCAATGGCTGCTGCACCACATCATGGGGCTGGACGCCCGCATGGCGCGCGAGATCAGGGGTCTGCAAGGCGAGCCGACCGCCGCGGGCCCGGCTGCGCAGGCGTCGGACGCGCAGCAGTACCTGGTCGAGATCCTGGGGCAGCTGACCGAGGTGCTGGGGCGGCGAACCACCGACCTCATCGAGCAGCGCCAGAAGCTGCTGGAACTGCAGGATCTCTACCGCGCTCTGCTGCGCTCGGCCGACGTGCTCATCGAGAGTCGCAGCGAGCAGGACATGCTGGGCAGCCTGTGCGACACCCTGACCCGCGACACCCCTTTCCACACGGCGTGGATCGGGCGGCCAGGCCCGTCGCAGGACTTCGAGGTGCTGGCCGTTGCCGGTAGCGGCGGGCAGCTGTCGCGGAGAGATCCCGTGGGGCCGGGCGAACGCTCTGCGGCCTCGATCATCGCCCGCGCCTGGAGCGACGGACAGGTCGTGGTCTGCAACGACGCCCTGGTCGACTGCGATCCGCGACCCGCGCAGGCGATGGCGGGCGGCCGACACTGGGCCGGGCTGCTGGCTGCGCCGATCCAGCGCGGCGGCGCGAGCTGGGCGATTCTGGTCTTCGCCACCGCGCGCCGCGCGGTGTTCGACGAGGCCACGGTGGCCCTGTGCACGCGCATCGCCAGCCTGCTGGGGCATGGGCTGGACGAGCTGGATCGCAAATCCGCCTTGCAGCAACTGCAGGACACCGAAAGCCGCCGCGCCCGCAGCGACAGCCTCACCGGGCTGCCCAATCGCCTGGCGCTGGATGAATACCTGCCGGGCGCACTGGCGCGTGCCGGGCGCCGGCAAGGCGTGGTCGCGGTGGGCGTGCTCGACCTCGACGATTTCAAGCCGGTCAACGACCGCCTTGGCCATGCCATGGGCGACGTGCTGCTGCGCAAGCTCGGCCAGGCCCTGCGGCTGCGGCTGCGGCGCGGTGATTTCGTCGCGCGCCTGGGCGGCGACGAACTCGTGGTGGTGTTCGAGGATCTGGACGCACGGCACCATGTCGAGCAGCTCGAAACCGCGCTGGGGCGCCTGCACGAGGCGGTGCAGGCGCCCTTCGACCTGGGCCAAGGGCGCAGCGCCCAGGTCGGGGTCACCATGGGCCTGGCGCTGTACCCGATGCACGCCGACCAGCCCGATACCCTGCTGCGCCTGGCGGATGCGGCGATGTACGCCAGCAAGCTGCACAAGCACGACCGCGTGCGCTGGTGGCGCATCGGCAGCGGCGGCGGCGAAGCGCGCGTCGAGGAAGGCCTGCGCGAGTCCGCGGTCGACCTGTTCGGCGGCGAATCCGCGGCCTTGCTGGCCTCCCTGGACGCTGGCATGCTGCAGCAGGTGGCCGAGCAGTTCACCGGCGCGTTCTACGAGGCCCTGTCGGCCACCGCGGAGAACGCCGGCATCCTGCGCTGCCTGAGCGCGGACGAGTCGGCCGCGCTGCGGCGGGCGCAGGTCGAGCACCTGCGCTTTCTGTTGCGCGCCGACACCACCCGCGAGGCGCTGGAGCGCAAGGCGCGGCACGCCGGACGGATCCACCTGCTGGTCGGCGTGTCGGCCGCGGCGATGGAAGAGAGCTTCGCCCGCTACGAGGATCTGCTGCGTGCCGCGCTGGAAGATGCACTGATCTCCTCGCGCCAGCGCTACCGCGTGCTGCGCGTGGCCTCCGGCCGACTGCGGCTGGACGTGCAGAACCAGTTGAGCGCCATCGACCAGACCAGCGCGATGTACTTCGCTCTGCTCGAGACGATGGACACGGCCGGCGCGTGCTGGGCCGATGTGCTGTCGGCCACGCTGCAACGGCTCGGCGAGCTGCCGGGACTGCGCCATGCCATCCTCTTCCGGCCTGACGAACAGGGCGTGCTGCGCCACGAGGCCGGCGCCGGCGCCGATTACGAAGGACTCGCGGAACTGCTGGAGGACGAGAGCCTCTACGTGAACCTCGAAGGCGGGCCGCACGCGCAGCGTGGCCCGATTTCCGCGACCTGGTTCAGCCACCAGGTCGAGGTCGTCGATTCCTACGCGCTGGAGTCGCGGCTGGAGCGCTGGCGCGGTGTGGCGACCCGCTGCGGCTGGCGCAGCGCGGCCACCGTGCCGATCATCAGCTCAGGGAACATCGACAGCGTGCTGGTGCTGTTCGGAGCCTATCCCCACCAGTTCTCGTCGAAATGGGCGCGTTCCTGGCTGGAACTGCTGCGCGGCCGGCTCGATGCCCAGTTCTCCGCCAGCGCGCGCGGACATGCCTTCGTCGAACCCGCGCGCGTGCGCGCGCTGCGCGAACTGCTGTATGCGCGTCGTCTGCAGATGTGGGTGCAGCCGATCGTCGACCTGCACAGCGGGACCACCGTGAAGCTCGAGGCGCTGGCCCGCCTGGTCGACGCCGAGGATCGGGTGCTGGCGCCGGCAAGCTTCCTGCCCGCCTTTGGCGAGCCGGAACTCCAGGCGCTGTTCCTGCAGGGCCTGGATCTGGCGCTCGAGTCCTTGCGGCAATGGCGGCAGGCCGGGCAGGACATCGGCATCAGCATCAACCTGGCGCCGTCCACGCTGCATCATCCCGACTGCGCGTCCTGGATCGAGCAGGCCCTGCATCGCGCCCAGGTGGCGCCGTGCCACCTGACGCTGGAAGTGCTGGAAAGCGAGGATCTGGATCAGTTGCGCAGCGACCGGGCGCTGGGCGCCATCGACGCGCTGGGGGTGCGCCTGGCGCTGGATGACCTCGGCGCCGGCTACGGCAGCCTGCGGCGCCTGGCGGCGCTGCCGATCGACACGGTCAAGATCGACCAGAGCCTGATCGGCGAACTGCCGCGCGACCCGGTGAAGACGATCCGGCTGCTGGCCGCGCTGTTGCGCATCGGCCAGCAATTCGCGCACGGTACCGTGGTCGAGGGACTGGAACAGCCCGGGGCCTGCGAAGCCGCAAGGTTGCTCGGTGCGCGCCTGGGGCAGGGCTACGCGCTGGCCCGACCCATGCCGCCCGAAGCCTTTCTCGACTGGGCGCGCAGCCGGCCGATCGCGCCCAGCGGCGGCGTCGAGCTGCAGAGCTGGCCGGGCGCCTTGGCCTACCACTGGGAGGCCATCCACCACCCACCGTATCCCCGCCACCCGGGGCCCTTGGGAGCCTGTCCGCTGACCCGTTTCCTGCGCGCGCAGGGTTGCGAGCACGCGCAGGCGCTGCGCTGGCATGCGCAGGTGCACCACAGCGCCTACCTGCAGCAGATGGACGATGCCGCCCAGCAGCTGCTGCAGTGGCTGGCGCAGCAGACCCTGCGCGCCAGCGCCCCGGGAGCCGGTGGCTGAGCTCGGTCGGCGCCGCGGGGCAGGACAGGGACAGGACACTAGGCCGCAGCGGTGCCCGGGGCCGGGCCTTCCAGCTGGGCGCGGATGCGTTGGGCGATTTCCTGCAGGCGTTCGGCCGGCGCCGCTTCGCGCGCGTGCATGCGCAGTTCGCTGCCCTTCCAGCGCGGGATGACGTGGAAGTGCACATGGGGAACCGTCTGGCCGGCGGCGGCGCCGTTGAACTGGCCGATGAACAGGCCGTCCGGACGCAGCGCTGCGCGCACGGCCACCGCGATGCGCCGGGTCATGCGCGCGGCGCCGATCAGTGCGGCGTCGGGCAGGTCGTACAACTGCTCGCAGGCGGCCTTGGGGATGATCAGCGCATGGCCGTCGGCCTGCGGCATGATGTCCATGATGGCGAGCGAGTGCTCATCCTCGGCGAGCCGGATGCTGGGTAGCTCGCCGCGCAGGATGCGGGCGAAGGGGTTGGCGTTGTCGTAGGGCATCGCGGGTCTCCGGGAAGGGGCTGCGCCTCATGGTAGTGCGCCGGAACGGGGCGATGTTCATCGCCGCGCTCCGCGGCAGCGCGACATCGAAGGGGCGGCTGGAGGCTGCCTGCAGTCTGCGGCATCCAGAGTTATGTTCGGCGAGTTGCGTGCAATACGCAACGCGATCCAAGGGCGAAAGGAGTCTCTGCTTGAAAGCACAACCATACGACTACCTGGTCATCGGCGGGGGAAGCGGCGGCATCGCTTCGGCCAACCGGGCGGCCATGCACGGCAAGATCTGCGTGGTGATCGAGTCCGGGCCGATCGGCGGCACCTGCGTCAACGTGGGCTGCGTGCCCAAGAAGATCATGTGGCATGCCGGCCAGATCGCCGACGCCGTCCACCGCTACGGCCCCGATTACGGCTTGCGCGCGCAGGCAGCCGTGTTCGACTGGGCCACGCTGTGTGCCAGCCGGGATGCCTACATCGAGCGCATGCATGCCGGTTACGCCTCGGGCCTGCAGCGCAACGGCGTGCGGCTGCTCCACGGACTGGGCCGTTTCGTGGATGCGCATACCGTCGAGGTCGGCGGCGAGACGTTGCGCGCCCCGCACATCCTCATCGCCACCGGCGGCAGGCCGATCCGGCCGGACATTCCCGGGGCCGAACTGGGCGTCGATTCCGATGGTTTCTTCGCCTTGCGCGACATGCCCGCGCGCACCGCGGTGGTCGGCGCCGGCTACATCGCGGTGGAAATCGCCGGAGTGCTCAACGCACTGGGTTCGCAGACCCATCTGTTCGTCCGCCACGAGGCGCCGCTGCGCCACTTCGACGCCCTGCTCGGACAGACCCTGGTCGAGGTGATGCAGTCCGAGGGCCCGCAACTGCACACGCATGCCGTGCCGGCGGCACTGCGCAGGAACCGGGACGGCAGCCTGGATCTGCAGTTCGCCGACGGCCGCGTGCACAACACCGACTGCGTGGTCTGGGCCGTCGGCCGCGCGCCCAACACCGCCGGGCTCGGCCTGCAGGCGGCCGGGGTCGCCACCGACGCCGCGGGCCATGTGCTGGTCGATGCCTACCAGGATACAAACGTCGCCGGTATCCACGCGGTGGGCGACGTCACCGGCCGCCTGACGCTGACCCCGGTGGCGATCGCCGCGGGCCGCCGATTGTCCGAGCGCCTGTTCAACGGCAAGGCGGACGAATGCCTGGATTACGACAACGTGCCGACCGTGGTGTTCAGCCATCCGCCGATCGGCACCGTGGGGCTGAGCGAGGCCCAGGCGCGCGAACAGCTCGGCGACGCGGAGGTGAAGGTCTACCAGTCGGCGTTCACCCCGATGTACAGCGCGGTCACCAGGGCGCGCCAGCCGGCGCGCATGAAACTGGTCTGCGCCGGCCCCGAGCAGCGCATCGTTGGTATCCATGGAATCGGCTACGGGATGGATGAAATGCTTCAGTGCTTCGCGGTGGCCTTGAAAATGGGAGCCACCAAGCGCGACTTCGACAACACCGTGGCCATCCATCCGACGGCTGCCGAGGAGTTCGTGACCATGCGTTGAAGCGCCGGCCGAGGCGCCTGTCGATGCGTGGGCTCTGGCGGGGGCGCGCGGCGCGCATCTCCGGGTTTCGGTGCCCCGGCTCTTGAAATCCTCCACTTCACCCTTACAATTAGCACTCGCAAGAGATGAGTGCTAGCGATCGCCCCGCATGCGGTGGGTCGCAGCGCTCCTCGGTCGCGCAGGCGACGCCTGGCGCGGCCTGCATTCCATCATGTCCGTCGATCGGTCAAACCGAACGGACAATCCGAACCCCTCCTCAGGAGCCACTTTCATGAAATTGCGTCCCCTGCACGATCGTGTCATCGTCAAGCGGCTGGAACAGGAAACCAAGACGGCTTCCGGGATCTACATCCCCGACAACGCTGCCGAGAAGCCCGATCAGGGCGAAGTGCTGGCGGTCGGCCCCGGCAAGCGCGACGACAAGGGCGAACTGCTGCCGATGGCGGTGAAGGTCGGCGATCGCGTGCTGTTCGGCAAGTATGCCGGGCAGACCGTCAAGCTCGACGGTGACGAGCTGATGGTCATGCGCGAAGACGACCTGATGGCCGTCATCGAGAAGTAAGACGGCCCGCCGCGGACACATTCCCTAGATTCCGGAGAGATACACATGGCTGCAAAAGAAGTTGTTTTCGGCGCCGAATCGCGCGCCCGCATGATGGAAGGCGTGACCATCCTGGCCAACGCCGTGAAGGCCACGCTCGGCCCGAAGGGCCGCAACGTGGTGCTCGAGCGCTCCTTCGGCGCCCCCACCGTGACCAAGGATGGCGTGTCGGTGGCCAAGGAGATCGAGCTCAAGGACAAGCTGCAGAACATGGGCGCGCAGATGGTCAAGGAAGTGGCTTCCAAGACCAGCGACAACGCCGGCGACGGCACCACCACGGCCACCGTGCTGGCGCACGCCATCGCCCGCGAAGGCATGAAGTACGTGGCCGCCGGGATGAACCCGATGGATCTCAAGCGCGGCATCGACAAGGCCGTGGGCGCGCTGGTCGAGGAGCTGAAGCACATTTCCAAGCCCTGCACGACGAGCAAGGAAATCGCCCAGGTCGGCACCATCTCCGCCAACGCCGACGAGGACGTGGGCAAGATCATCGCCGAAGCGATGGACAAGGTGGGCAAGGAAGGCGTGATCACCGTCGAGGACGGCAAGAGCCTGAACAATGAACTCGACATCGTCGAGGGCATGCAGTTCGACCGCGGCTACCTGTCGCCGTACTTCATCAACAACCAGGATCGCCAGGTCGCCACGCTGGAGAGCCCCTACGTCCTGCTGAACGACAAGAAGATCTCCAACATCCGCGATCTGCTGCCGGTGCTCGAGCAGGTGGCCAAGTCCAGCCGTCCGCTGCTCATCATCGCCGAGGACGTGGATGGCGAGGCCCTGGCCACGCTGGTGGTCAACAGCATCCGGGGCGTGCTCAAGACGGTGGCGGTGAAGGCTCCGGGCTTCGGCGACCGCCGCAAGGCCATGCTCGAGGACATCGCGATCCTCACCGGCGGCAAGGTGGTGTCGGAAGAAACCGGCATGACCCTGGAGAAGGTGACCCTGGCCGACCTGGGTCAGGCCAAGCGCGTCGAGGTGGCCAAGGAGAACACCACCATCATCGACGGCGCCGGCAATGCCGACGACATCCAGGCGCGGGTCAAGCAGATCCGCGTGCAGATCGAGGAGGCGACTTCCGACTACGACCGCGAGAAGCTGCAGGAACGCGTGGCCAAGCTGGCCGGCGGCGTGGCGGTGGTCAAGGTCGGTGCGGCCACCGAAGTCGAGATGAAGGAGAAGAAGGCGCGCGTCGAGGACGCCCTGCACGCCACGCGTGCGGCGGTCGAGGAAGGCATCGTGGCCGGCGGTGGCGTGGCGCTGCTGCGTGCCCGCGCCCAGGTCAAGGTGGCCGGTGCCAACCACGACCAGGACGCCGGCATCAAGCTGGTGATGCGCGCGATCGAGGAGCCCCTGCGCCAGATCGTGGCCAACGCCGGCGACGAGCCCAGCGTGGTGCTGAACAAGGTCGCCGAGGGCAAGGGCAATTTCGGCTACAACGCCGCCAACGGCGAGTACGGTGACATGATCGAAATGGGGATCCTGGATCCGACCAAGGTCACGCGCACCGCGCTGCAGAACGCGGCTTCGGTCGCCGGCCTGCTGCTGACCACCGAGTGCATGGTGGCCGACGCGCCGAAGGAAGAAGCCCCGGCCGCGCCGATGGGCGGTGGCATGGGCGGCATGGGCGGCATGGACATGTAATGTCCGCAGCGGCACGCGGGGCCCGGGCTCCGCATGCCGCCGCCGTTGCGACCCCGACAAGGCCCGCGCTCGCGCGGGCCTTGTCCTTTCACGAATTGCGCGCCGGGGAAGTCAAGCGGTGTCGCCGATCTCCGGCGCGCTCGGCGCGGGCGCAGCGCGCCCGTTGGCCAGCCATTCCTCGATCAGCGCCGCGGCTTCGACCAAGCCGATGCGCGTACTCGAGGAAAACACTTGCGCCGAGGTTCCTGCAAGCAGTCCGGCGCGCGCGGCGTTGCGCTGCAGCTCATCGCGCACGGCCTGCGCCTGGCGCAGCTGCTGGTTGCGCGACAGCTTGTCGGCCTTGGTCAGCAGCAGGTGCACCGGCAGCCCCGCGGGCGCGAAATAGCGCAGCAGCTCCCAGTCGAGCGCACCCAGGCCGTGGCGGATGTCGACGATCAGCACCAGCCCGACCAGTTGCTCGCGCTCTGCCAGGTAGTGGGCGATGAAGCGCTGCCAGCGCTGCTTGGTGGCCAGCGGCACCGAGGCGTAGCCGTAGCCCGGAAGGTCGGCCAGCACGCCCTGCGCGAGACCCCCCATGCCCACGGTGAACAGGTTGATGTGCTGCGTGCGCCCGGGCGTCTTGGAAGCGAAGGCCAGTCGGCGCTGACCGCACAGCACGTTGATCGCGCTGGATTTGCCGGCGTTGGAGCGTCCTACGAAGGCCACCTCGGGCAGATCGTGTCGGGGCAACTGCGACCACTCGGCCGCGGTGGTCAGGAAGCGTGCCGATTGCAGCAGCACCGAGGTGTCGGGGGATGGCGCCGCCGTTTTGCTGGGATTCCCCATATGCGTTCTCGCTTATATATGGCTATCATCGGTGGATCTTAGCCCCCGGGTGCGTTGCCCACGGCAAAACTCCCGCTCTCGTCGCTGTCGAAAAATCCATGTTGCATGTGCGGCATTCGTTACCACGATGTCAGTGCGCCTTTGATATAGTGCGCGCGTCCCTGTTCGCTGCGGTGGCTGACCCGGCCGGAGGTCGGGGCGATTCCGGCCCGCCAGGCGGTTGCCGGGCGCGGGCGCAGCGAGGTGGCCGCAACGAGCCGCCGGCCTGTGCGCGGTCTGCGCGCGGCGCGGCGCGCCGCAACCGACGCGCGCCACAGGCGTTTGGGGCCTGCGCCCCGGTATCCCATAGGCATTGATGTCCTCCCCCCCGATCACCACCCTCAGTACCTCCGGCCTGCAGTTGCGGCACGGTTCGAAAGCCTGGCGCAGCGGCGTGGAGCTGCTGTCGTCGATGCGCTTCGCCATCTCCCTGCTGGTGGTGGTGGCCATCGCCAGCATCATCGGCACCGTGCTGCAGCAGGGCGAGCCGCTGAGCAACTACGTCGACCAGTTCGGCCCGTTCTGGGCTTCAGTGTTCCACAGCCTGGATCTGTTCAACGTCTACAGCTCCTGGTGGTTCCTGCTGATCATGGGCATTCTGGTGGTGTCGACCACCCTGTGCCTGGTGCGCAACACGCCGAAGGTGCTTGCCGACTTCCGCAGCTACAAGACCCATGTGCGCGAGCAGGGGCTGCGCTCCTTCCGCGACCGCGCGGAGTCCACGGTGGCGCTGCCGCGCGCATCGATGGTGCGCCAGATCCAGCAGGGCCTGCGCAGCCGCGGCTGGCGCATGCAGCTGCGCGAGCAGGAGGGGGCGACCCTGGTGGCGGCCAAGACCGGGAGCTTGAACCGCCTCGGCTACATCCTGGCGCACAGCGCCTTCGTGCTCATCTGCGTCGGCGGACTGCTCGACGGCGACATGATGATCCGCCTGCAGATGCTGCTGACGGGCAAGAGCCTGCTGACGCACAACATGCAGATCTCCCAGGTTCCGCCGCGCCACGTGCTGTCGGTGCACAACCCGAGCTTCCGCGGCAACCTGCAGATTCCCGAGGGCGGAAGCGCGAACACCGCGATCCTGACCATCGGCGACGGCTCGGTGCTGCAGCCTCTGCCGTTCACCATCGCCCTGAAGAAATTCCGCATCGACTACTACTCGACCGGAATGCCCAGGCTGTTCCAGAGCGACGTGCTGATCACCGACGCGCGCACCCACAAGACCTTCCCGGCGGTGATCAAGGTCAACCATCCGTTGACCTACGACGGCGTCACCATCTTCCAGTCCGGCTTCGACGACGGCGGATCGCATCTGCAGCTCAAGGCCTGGCCGATGCGTGGCGCGGGCGACCAGGCCTTCGATCTGAAGGGCGACGTCGGTTCCTCGCGCCAGCTCAGCGATGCGCAGCACAGCCTGACGCTGGAGCTCACGGGGTTTCGCGCGATCAACGTGGAAAACCTGCAGCGCGCCGACGCTTCGGTATCCGCGACCAAGGCCTCGCGGAGCCTGTTCTCGGTGTTCGATCGCCACCTGGGCGCGCCGGTCAACGCCAACCGCGCCGACCGCCCGACCAACGTCGGCCCGGCGGTGATCTACAAACTGCGCAATGCGGCGGGGCAGGCCGACGAGTTCTTCAACTACATGCTGCCCATCGACCTCGACGGCATGCCCATGTTCGTCGCCGGCGAGCGCAGCGAACTGGGTGGCACCTACCGCTACCTGCGCATCCCGGCCGACTCCCAGGGCCGCATCGACGGCTGGATGCGGCTGCGCGCGGCCTTGCAGAACCCGCAACTGCGCGCGCAGGCGGTGGCGACCTATGTGCAGCAGGCGCTGCCCGCGGGGGTCTCGCCCAAGCTGGCGCAGCAACTGCGTGAAACCGCGGCGCGCACGCTGGACGTGTTCGCCGGCGACCTGCCGCGCGATGCGCACACCGGCAAGCCGGTGGTCAGTTCGCCAGGCGGCTTGCCGGCACTGGCTGAATTCCTGCAGCGCGAGGTGCCGAAGAACCAGCTGACGAAGGCGTCGAAGGTGTTCATCGACGTGCTCAACGGTACCCTGTGGCAGCTCTGGCAGATCGAGCGCCGGCAGGCCGGACTGCCGCCGGCCAAGGCCGACGAGGCGAACCAGCGCTTTTTCAACGCCGCGGTGCTGGCGCTGTCGGATGCGGCCTTCTACCCGGCACCGCTGTACATGCAGCTGACCGGATTCCACCAGGTCGAGGCCAGCGTCTTCCAGGTCGCCCGCGCGCCCGGCAAGGTGATCGTGTATTTCGGCGCCGGCCTGCTCATCCTCGGGGTGTTCTCGATGCTCTACATCCGCGAACGCCGCGTCTGGTTCCTGGTCAAGGATGACGCCGAAGGTGGCAGCAAGACCCTGATGGCGATGAGTACCAATCGGCGCACGATGGATTTCGAGCGTGAGTTCGGCGCCCTGCGCGACGCCCTGATGCAGCCCCCGGACCGGCCTGCCGAAGCCGGTGCCGACCCAACCTGAAGAGGATCCAAGCGATGGAATGGACCACCAAGCATCCGCTGATCGAGCGCGACCGCGCCCAGCTGGCGTCCCGCCAGTCCGGGCCCGTGGCCTACCTGCGCCGGCGCACGCCCTACGACTGGGTGTACCTCGCGCTGATACTCGGCGGCGACGCGTACGTGCTGCACCGCTTCGGTGCTGCGATGGGTTACTGGGTGCAGCTGATCTTCCTGGGCGCGACAACCGCCTTGCTGCTGTTCGGCTGGGGTTGGACGTCCCTGAAGAACCTGTCGCTGTCCGTCGCGGCGCTGTCGCTGCTCGGCATTTCCCAGTACTACGGCCCGGGCGGCGTCGCGGTGCTGGCGCGCGGCGACCAGAACTTCCTGCTCAAGTTCTTCCTCTCCAGCCAGACCGCGATCCTGTGGATGGCGCTGCTGTTCTTCCTGTCGACGGCGAGCTACTGGGTCGGCATGTTCACCGGGCATGGCGCGACGGCCGACGGCACGCCGCTGCGCGACGCCCGTGGGTGGCAGTCGAACTTCCCGCAGTACTTCGCTTCGCGCCTGGCCTGGGTCGGCGTGACCATGGCGCTGACCGGCACGATGATGCGCTGGTTCGAGAGCTACCTCGTCGGCCCCGACGTCGGGCACATTCCGCTGTCGAACCTGTACGAGGTGTTCGTGCTGTTCTCCTGGCTGACGACCACCCTGTATCTGTTCTTCGAACAGAAGTACCGCACGCGCTCGATGGGCGCCTTCGCGATGCTGGTGGTCAGTGCCGCGGTCGGCTTCCTGCTCTGGTTCAGCCTGGTGCAGGACGGCTCGACCATCGAGCCGCTGGTGCCGGCGCTGCAGAGCTGGTGGATGAAGCTGCACGTGCCGGCCAACTTCGTCGGCTACGGCTGCTTCTCGATTTCCGCGATGGTCGGCTTTGCCTATCTGGTGAAGATCAACGGCAACGAGAGCTCGTGGTGGAAGCTCGCTCCGCTGTGGGTGCTGGGCTTCGTGATGTTCTTCGAACCCCTGGTGTTCCGCCAGGGCGGGATTTCCGAGTACTGGGGCGTGTTCGCCGGAGTGTCGGCGCTGGCCGTGGCCGGCATCCTCTACGGCCGGCGGCGCATCGCCGCGCACCTGCCGGCGCCGGAGGTGATGGACGACGTGATGTACAAGGCCATCGCCATCGGCTTCACGTTCTTCACCATCGCCACCATTCTCGGCGCGCTGTGGGCGGCGCAGGCCTGGGGTGGCTACTGGAGCTGGGATCCGAAGGAGACCTGGGCGCTGATCGTCTGGCTGAACTACGCCGCCTGGCTGCACATGCGGCTGATCAAGGGCCTGCGCGGCCAGGTTGCCGCCTGGTGGGCGTTGGCCGGCCTGCTGGTGACCACCTTCGCCTTCCTGGGCGTCAACATGTTCCTGTCGGGGCTGCATTCCTACGGCAGGCTCTGATCGCCGCGGTGGCCGCATCACAGCGGCTGCCTGCTGTTCCGGCTGCCGAAGCCCGCGCGTTGCGCGGGCTTTTTTTCGGGTCGGGCATTCCGGCGCAGCCGCGCCAAAACCATGCTGCATACATGGTTGAAATGCCGACGCTAAGGTTTGCGCGCCCGGCCCGACCCGACGGTAGCGGGTAGCGTCGCTACCGCCGTTGCCGCCGCCTTCCTTTCCCTGGAGCGCAACGTCATGAACAAGTGGCAGCAGCAAGGATTCGAGCATCCGGTACCGTCGGAAATCACCCCCCAGGATGTCTACCGCGGACGCCGAGCGTTCCTCGGCACTGCCGGTGCGGCGGCGTTCGCCGGATTGTTGCCGGCCGATTCTGCGCAGGCGCTGGAAGTTGCGCCGCAGGGCGGGTTGGCGAAGCTGCCAGCCCAGCGAAACCAGCAATATTCGACGCGGGAACAGCTGACCCCCTACGAGGACGTCACGACCTACAACAACTTTTACGAATTCGGCACCAGCAAGAGCGACCCCTCGGAATACGGCGGCAGCCTGCGTACCCGCCCATGGTCGGTGGTCGTCGACGGCGAGGTGCACAAGCCGCGTACCTTCGGCATCGAGGATCTGCTGCGTCTGGCGCCGATGCAGGAGCGCATCTACCGCCACCGCTGCGTCGAGGCCTGGTCGATGGTCATCCCCTGGATCGGCTACTCCCTGTCGCATCTGCTGGATGCGGTGCAGCCGACCTCGAATGCGCGCTACGTGGAAACCTTCACCCTTCTCGACCCGGCGATGTTCCCGGGCCAGAACAGTTCGGTGCTGCAATGGCCCTACCGCGAGGGCCTGCGCATCGATGAGGCCATGCATCCGCTGACGCTGCTGACGTTCGGCCTGTACGGGGAGGTGTTGCCCAACCAGGACGGCGCGCCGCTGCGCATGGTGATTCCGTGGAAGTACGGATTCAAGGGCGGCAAATCCATCGTGCGCATCCGCCTGCTGCGCGAGCAGCCCGTGACCTCCTGGATGCGGGCCGCGCCGAGTTGGTACGGGTTCTACTCCAATGTGAATCCGAACGTCAGCCCGCAGAACTGGAGCCAGGCGACCGAGCGCCGGATCGGCAAGGGCGCGTTCGGGGGCCTGTTCACGCCCCGCATACCCACGCGCATGTTCAATGGCTACGGCGAGCAGGTGGCCGCGCTGTACAAGGGCATGGATCTGCGCAAGGACTTCTGACTTGAGCGCCGCACCGCCGTCTCAGCCGGGCAGCCCGCGCTCGCCGCGCAGCAGGTCGTCGAGGCTCTCGCGCTCGCGCACCAGCCAGGCCTGCGTGCCGTCGACCAATACCTCGGCGGCGCGCGGGCGGCTGTTGTAGTTGGAAGCCATCGCCATGCCGTAGGCGCCGGCGGACAGGATCGCCAGCACATCGTCCTCGCGCAGGTCGAGCAGGCGCTGGCGCCCCAGCCAGTCGCCCGACTCGCACACCGGCCCGACGACGTCGTAGCGCAGAGCCTGTCTGCCGTCATGCAGCCTTGCCGGCTCGATGCCCTGCCAGGCCTCGTACAGCGCCGGGCGCATGAGGTCGTTCATCGCCGCGTCGACCACCGCGAAGTGGCCATCCAGGCTGCTCTTCAGGGTGACCACCCGGCACAGCAGAACCCCCGCGTTGCCCACCAGGGAGCGGCCGGGTTCGAGCAGCACCTGGCGGTGCCCCTGGCCGCGCGCCTGCAGGCGCTCGAACAGCGCATCGATCCATTGCTGCGGGCTCGGGGGCCGTTCGTCCGCGTAGCGGATGCCCAGCCCGCCGCCCAGGTCGAGGTGGTGCAGCGCAATGCCGTGGCGCTCGACATGCTGCACCAGCTCGAGCACGCGATCGAGGGCATCCAGGTAGGGGTCGACGCTGGTGATCTGGGAGCCGATGTGCACGTCGATCCCCAGTACCCGCAGATGCGGCATGCGCGCGCAGCGAGCGTAGGTTTCAACCGCCAGGGCCTGCGCAATGCCGAACTTGCTGCTGCGCAGCCCGGTCGAGATGTAGGGGTGCGTGCGCGGATCGACGTCGGGGTTGACACGCAGGCTGACCGGCGCCCGCATCTGCAGATCGCCGGCCACGCGCTCGATTCGCTGCAGTTCGCTGGGCGACTCGACATTGATGCATTGCACCCCGGCGCGCAGCGCCGCGGCGATCTCGGCGTCCGTCTTGCCCACGCCGGAGAACACGACCTTCGCGGCATCGCCCCCCGCCGCCAGCACCCTGGCCAGCTCCCCGGCCGAGACGACGTCGAAGCCCCAGCCGCGGCGAGCCAGCAACTGCAGGATGGCCTGGCTGGAATTGGCCTTGATCGCGTAGCGCAGCCCCAGCGGACGGTCGCGGGCTGCGGCCTCGAATTGCCCGGCCGCCTGCTCGATCGCGGCGCGGGAATAGACGTACAGCGGCGTGCCGAAGCGCTGCGCCAGTTCCTCGGCGCTCAGGCCCTCGATCATCAACTGCTCGTTGCTGCGGGCGATGTGCGGGTGCCCCGGCAAGGCGCCGTCGGGGTGGTGGGAATCGGACATGGGAGGTGGAGGTGGACAGCGTCTGCGGCCGCGGCCGGGCGCTCAGCGCGGGGCGGGGGCGGGCGGAGCATGGCCCGCCGGCGCCGCCTGGGCCGCGGGCGCCGACGGCAGGTACAGCGGCCCGATCTGGCCGCAGCCCGACAGCGCTGCACCGAGCATCAACGCTGCGCCTGCGGATGCCACGCGCGCGGCGGACTCGCG
Organism: Pseudomonadota bacterium; assembly: GCA_021805825.1. Taxonomy (GTDB): domain Bacteria; phylum Pseudomonadota; class Gammaproteobacteria; order Burkholderiales; family Burkholderiaceae_C; genus Thiomonas_A. The sequence continues at coordinate 465 of JAJZEC010000031.1, read as the reverse complement.
CAAGGAACCTAGAATGCAGGGGACGAGCATGCCTTCGAGTGTATCAGTGACGCCATGGACGACCTTTCGCAATCCCAGTACCTGGATCTGGCCGAGCGCGCGCTCCTTCAGGTGGAAAACGCGGCCGATGCCGCCGACATCGACTCCCGCCGGGAAGGCTCGGTGCTGTACCTGGATCTGGACAACGGCGAGCAGGTGATCATCAACCTGCAGCCGCCGGTGCAGGAATTGTGGCTGGCGAGCAAGTCGGGCGCCTTCCATTTTCGGTGCAGCGGTGGTCGTTGGCTCGATACCCGCGAAGGGCGCAGTTTCGTCGGCCTGCTGCAGCAGGCGCTGCGCGAGCAGGGCGGCCCGGAACTGGCGCTCGACGACGATTCCCGGCGCTAGGCGGCGCGGTATCGCGACAAATCCCGGCTTCGTGTGGTTCCGGCCCGCCAGCCCGCTGGATGCCCCACCCCCCCCCCC
>JAJZEC010000030.1 GCA_021805825.1 Pseudomonadota bacterium | reverse complement strand
GCCAGGTCATGGTGCAGGGCCTGGAGAAAGTCGACCAGCTGTTGACCCTGACGATGGCGGCCTACAACCTCACGCGGCTGCGCTCCTTGGCCGCATTGCGTCCGCAGGCGGCGTGATGAGGGCGAAAGCCATGGAAATCGCCGCTCCGTCCCCCCACCAGAGACCGACGTCCAACGCCGCGAACAGCGTGGTCGTGCCGTGCCGGGCATAGTCGTGGGTGCGCCGCTCGGCCATCCCAGGCCCCAACGGCAGCATCGGTTGGGTTCGATCCAGCGCCTGGATCTGGCTCTTCTCGTCCACGCACAGCACCATGGCCCTGCGCGGTGGATCCAGGTACAGGCCGACGATGTCGCGTACCTTGTCGACGAACATCGGATCCGTCGACGGCTTGAACGTCTCCTGGCGATGGGGCTGCAAGCCGAAGGCACGCCAGATACGCGAAATCGCCGTCTGCGACATGCCCATCGCGTGGGCCATCGTGCGCGTGCTCCAGTGCGTGGCCCCGCTGGGCACGCTCTCCAGCGTCCGCGCGATCACCGCGTCCACTCGCGCATCATCGATGCTTCGCGGTGCCCCCGAGCGCGGCGCGTCCAGCAGCCCTTCCACGCGTTGCGCGACGATACGACCGCGCCATTTGCACACGGTCTGCTCGCTCACGCGCTGACGCGCGGCCACCACCCGACTGTCCTCGCCCTGCGCGCACGCCAGCACGATGCGCGCCCGCAAGGCCAGCGCCTGCGCCGTCTTGCGCCGCAGGGTCAGCGCCACGAGTTCCTTGCGTTCCGCCTCGGTCAACACCAAGGGCGCCTTCGGTCTTCCGCTCATCTCAGCCTCACCGTGTGATCACCATACACGATGGACTCCAAAAAGCGAAAATAATTCAATGAATTTCTAACTCACGACACTAGGCCGGACGCGTATTCAAGCGACGTAGCGGAGGTTCCGGAGGATCATGCAAGTGATCTGGCCCCGGTGGGCGAACCGACCCAGGCAGATCAGGGGCGTCCTGAGTTCAGGTTCGGGCCCTGATAGGGTCGCCGACCCGGGCTCGAACCAGAGACCTTCCGGCGCGCTGGCTCACGCCGCTGCTGCGATCGGCACAACCTTGCGCGGCACGCCATTGACGATCTTGTCCAGCACGTCGCCAAGGACGTTCCACGCCGCCCGCCGTTCGGCCAGCCGTTCCTGTCGTTGATACGTGCGGATGAGCTTGCTCGGTTCCTTGTGGTTCAGGCAGCGCTCGATGACTTCGGGCAGCACTCCGTTCTCGCCCATGATCGTCGCCTCGGTGCGGCGCTGGAAGTCCTTGCGTCGGCCCGTGCGCCGCCACCGCACGCCATGGCTGCGTCGAGCGGCCCGGCTTCAGCGGAGATTGGCCTGGAAGAACGCCATCGTCCGATCCCACGCGAGTTTCGCGGCCTCGGGGTGGTAGCCGAGCGGCGGCATGTTGCGCGCGTCGGATTCCTCGTTCGCGAACGCATGCTTGGCGTCGTAGCGGTAGAACGCGTACTTCGCGTTCGCGGCCTTGAGCCTTTCTTCCAGAGTGTCCACGCCGCCGATGGCGAAGAACTGATCCTGGGTGCCCCAGTGGCCGAGCAGCGGCGCCTTGATCTTGCCGGCGTCGATGTATTCGAGTGGCGGATAGCCGTACCACGTCGCGTTGGCGTCGCTTTCAGGAACGAAAACCGCGGCAAGCAGGGTCAGTGCGCCGCCCATGCAGTAGCCCATCACGCCGGCCTTCGGGCTGCCCGTGGCCTTGAGGTACTGCACGGCGCCGCGAATGTCCTGACTGGCTGCATCGGCGAAATCCAGGCCGTTCATCAGATGTTCGGCTTCCTTCGCCTCCAGCGCGAGTTTGCCGCGATAGAGGTCGGGAACCAGCGCCCGATAACCTCGGGCGGCCAGCTTTTCGGCGACGCCCTGGATCTGGCCGTCGAGGCCCCACCATTCCTGGATCACCACGACCCCGGGCGCCTTGCTGCCCTGAGCCGGCTCCACCATGTAACCGCTGGAGGCTTTGCCGTCCGGCCGTGCGTAGCTGATCATTCCACTCATCATCGTTCTCCAGTGTGGGTTGCGACTGTTGCCGCCGAAGGCAGCTCTTGCGATCCGGGCGCCTGGTGCCGATCCAGCCGTGGGCAGCCCGGTTCGATGAAGGCCCTTGAGTTGCAGTGGCCATTGGGACGTTTCCCTGGTCGGTGCCTCGCCTGGCGCGTTGGTCTGCACCGCGTCGAGCCAACACCCCAAGCCTATCCGAGGCGACGCGCCAGCATGCAACCTCCCGGCTTCGCGTGGAACCCGGGTGGTTCGCGTCGGGCCGGGGTGGCTGTTTTCCGCCAGGGCGGTCGAAGTTCAGGCAGTACAACGTGGCCGGTTTACCCAACGGGGATTCGACGCCGGGTGCGCAGTTCACCTTCGGCGATACCCATGGCATCATCGATTGCGTGAGCACGGGTCTGGTCGGGGTGTGCAAGATTCGGAGCGGAGGTGCACGAGCATATCGATCAGGGATTGTTCGAGCGTTTCGGCATGCCGGCGCGTGGCGCTGGCAGCTCGCGGCCCCGGAGTCCGCGGATGGCAGGCCATCTCGTGAAAGCTTGCAGCACGGTGCAGGATCTATCAAGTAAGTGAACCAGACCTCGAGCCAGGATGGAGGCGTCGCGCAGGATCCACGGCGCAGGGTCGCGGTGCTGGGTGCCGGCATCGCGGGACTGAGCTGCGCCCGGCGCCTGAGCGAGCGCGGGCACCGCGTCACGCTGTTCGACAAGAGCCGGGGCCCGTCCGGCCGCGCGGCGACCCGGCGGGAGGATGGTTGGTCCTGCGATCACGGGGCGCAGTACTTCACCGCCCGCACGCCGGAGTTCGCCCAGGCCGTGGCGCAATGGTGCGCAGCCGGCGTGTGCCAGCCATGGTTCCCCAGCCTGCGGGTGTTCGGGCCGGCGCCCCGCGGGCCGAGGCCGGCGCCCGCGCCGCAGCGCTATGTGGGGATGCCGCATATGTCGGCGTTGGGGCGCTGGCTGGCGCAGGGGCTGGATCTGCGGCTGTGGCACACGGTGACCGAGTTGCGTCGCGGGGAAGGGGGCTGGGCCCTGCGCAGCGGCGAGCATGGCTGGCACGGGGAGAGTTTCGACAGCGTGCTGCTGGCCCTTCCGCCTGCGCAGGCCCGCGCCCTCATCCAGCCCATCGACCCCGAGCTCGCCGGCGGCACCGAGCCGGATCCCATGGAGCCCTGCTGGTGCGCGATGGCGGTGTATGACGCGGATCCTCTGCCGGAGGTGGAGGGCGCCTTCGTCAACCAGGGCCCCTTGTCCTGGGTCTGTGCCGATCACCGCAAGCCGGGCCGCCAGGGGCCTTGCTGCTGGGTTCTGCACGCCGGGCCGGACTGGAGCCGTGCGCACATCGACGCTTCACCCGCCGAGGTCGGCGCATGGATGCTGGAGGCCTTTGCCGACCTCGGAGCCCGCGGGACGCCGCGCCAGGTCACGGTGCATCGCTGGTTGTACGCGCGCGGCGCGCGGGAGCCGGCGCCCGGCATGATCTGGCAGGCGCAGGCCGGGCTGGGACTGGCGGGCGACTGGCTGGCCGGCGGGCGCATCGAGGGCGCCTGGCGCAGCGGGCGGGCCCTGGCGGATGCGCTGGGTTGAACCCATGGCCGCGACCGGGGCACTACGATGACCGCCATGTTCCAGGCCCTGCGTCCGGTCAGACTGCTCAATGCCCTCACGCCCCGCAGGGGGCTGCGCCGGCTGCGGGACGTGGCCTATGGAGGGCATCCGCGGCAACGCCTGGACGTGTACATGCCGCGGGAGCCTTGCGCGCAAGCCTCCAGGCCCCTGGTGGTGTTTTTCCACGGGGGCAGTTGGCAGAGCGGATCGCGCAGCGACTACCTTTTTGTCGGGCAGGCGCTGGCCACGCGCGGCTGCGTGACCGTCGTGCCCGATTACCGCCTGTACCCGCAGGCGAAGTTTCCCGATTTCGTGCACGACGCGGCGGCCGCGTTCGCCTGGGCGCGCGCGCACGCGCCCGAATTCGGGGCGGATCCCCGGCGCGTGTTCCTCATGGGGCACTCCGCGGGCGCGCACATGGCCACGCTGCTGGCCACGGATGGGTCGTACCTGCGGGCCCGCGAGCTCGCGACGGATTCCATCGCCGGGGTGATCGGGCTGGGCGGTGCCTACGATTTCCTGCCCTTGCGCGATCCCGTGCTCGAGGAGGTCTTCCCAGCACATGACCGCCATCTCAGCCAGCCCGTGCATTTCGTGCAGGGTGGGCATCCTCCGATGCTGCTGGCCGTCAGCGTCGACGACAGGGTGGTCGACCCTGGCAACACCGAGCGCATGGCCAAGCGCCTGCGCGGGGTGGGCAGCCCGGTGCATGTTCTGCGCTACCGGCGCCTGGGGCATGTCCTGATCCTGGGCGCGCTGGGCATCGTGCTGCGCCCCTTCGTGCCCCTGCTGCGCGAGCTGGGCCGGTTCATCGACGAGGTGGCGGCCTGCCGGGATTCCTCGTCGGCCGCGATGCCCGGCACCAGGCCGTCGTGCGCGTAATGCACGGGAATCGCGTGCCGGATGCCCGCCCGCGCGCTGGCCCGCGCCGCATCCTGCGGGCGGGCCAGCCGATCAATGCGCGAATTCGCTGCCCTGCATGCGGCTGAGGGTTTCCAGCACCCGCAGGTTGCTCGGACTGATCTGGCGGGCGGCGTCGACCCAGTCCTCGACGACCGCGTTCATTTCCTGCAGATCCAGAGGCAGCATGCGGCGCCGCGCGCGCTGCAGTGCCTGGCGGGCCAGGCGCGCGCGACCATGCTCGGCGATGAAGGCGCGCACCGCGGCCTGCCCGCAGCCACGCGGGCACACGGCGTCGATCACTCCGAGGTCGAGCAACTCGGAGGCCTTGTAGATCCTGCCGCTGGTCATCAGCGTGGCCGCGCGCGCCGCGCCGATGCGGCGGGCCAGCAGCGGCATCGCGCCGGAGCAGGGGAACAGGCCGAACAGGATCTCGGGCAGGCCGAACTCCGCCTGCTCCTCGGCGATCACATAGTCCGACGACAGCGCCGACTCGAAGCCGCCGCCGAGCGCCCGGCCCTGCACCAGGGACAGCGTGGTGGCATGCCGCGAAACCTGGGCCTCCCAGCGGTGGATCAGGGCCATGCAGCGCAACGCGTAGCTGCGCAGGCCGTCGAAGTCCTGCCTGCGGATGCAGTCCTTGAAATGCGCCAGGTCGCCGCCGAGGTTGAAGTACAGCGGATGCGTCGAGCACAGCACCGCGTACTGCACCGGATGCAGTTGTCCGTCGATGCTTTCCCAGCGGCAGCCATTGGATTCCCAGCGCGCGAAGGCCTGATCGAAGGAGTCGAGCATCGGCAGCGAGAAGTTCAGGGGCTGGCCTGCGCCCGCTTGCATGTGCACCCAGACGGTGGAGCTCGAGGCCTCGTGATCGACACGGATGCGGCCGAGTGCCGGGCGTGCCGGTGCGCTGCCGGGAATCTGGGGGTGGAGGCCGGCCAGGGGCGCGCGCACCGCGCGCAGCTCGGCAAGTTGGTTGCTCATGTCGCAGATCCTCGGACGCTGGGGTTCGGATGGTGGGGGCGGATGACCAGGGCCGAGTTGGTGCCGCCGAAGCCGGCCGACAGACTCATGGCATAGCGGATCGGCCGGCCCCGCTCGACGGAGCGGATATGGTGCAGCCCCTCGCAATCGGCCGAGACTTCGTCCAGATGGGCGGTGGCCGGAAGAAACTCGTGGCGTGCTGCCAGCAGGCAGACGAGGGCTTCCATCGCGCTGGTGGCGCCCAGCATGTGTCCGTGCAGCGCCTTCGTCGAACTCACCGGAATGCGCGAGACCTCCGCGCCGAACACCTCCCGGATGGCCGCCGCCTCGACGCCGTCCCCCTCGCGGGTGGCGGTCGCGTGGGCGTTGATGTAGTCGATGTCCCCGGCTTCGATGCCGGCCGAGCGCAGCGCCATGCGCATGGCCGCGGCCTGCCCCCGAGGGTGCGGGGCTCCCATGTGGTAGGCGTCGGCCGTGACGGCGGTGCCGCAGACATAGCCGAGAATGTTCGCGCCGCGTGCCTGCGCATGCTCCACCGACTCCAGTACCAGGAAGGCGGCCCCCTCGGCCAGGGCCAGGCCGCTGCGGCCGCGGGCAAAGGGTCGGCAACTGGTGGCGGGGTCTTCGGCCACATCGGCCAGTGCGCGCAGGGCGTCCCACAGGCGCAGGAATACCGGTGCGACATCGGGTTGCACCGTCGATTCGGCCCCTCCGGCCAAGGCGATGTCGATTTCCCCGCACCCGATGTGGCGGCAGGCATCGGCAATCGCCAGCCCCGACGAGGCGCAGGCCGCCGTATGCGTGACAACCGGGCCGACGATTTGTTGGCGGATCGAAATCTGCGCCGCGCCGGCATTCGGCATCGAACCCATCAGGCAATATGGGCTGGCTGTCTTCCTCGGTGTTTCGCTGAATTCCCGCGATGCAGACCATTCCGTGGTCAGTCCGCCACGCGCGGTGCCGAAGAACAGGCCCGCGCGCGCACCGAATGTGGCATAGTTGACAATACCGGCGTTTTCCGAGGCCTGCTGGGCGGCCAGTACCGCGAGTTGTGCGATACGATCCAGCAGTGGTCGTTCCATTTTGGTGAAGCGCGCGCTGAAGTCCTGTTCGATCAGGCCCACGGCGTAGGATTTGCCGGTCGCCGGACTGTCGATGCGGCGGATGCCGCTGCGCAACTCCAGCAGGCTGTCGAGCACGCTCGCTGCGTCGAGGCCGATCGGGGAATGAACCCCGATTCCGGTGATTGCCACTTCTTTCATAGCTGTTTTCCGAGCAGATTTCCAAACCCTTGATGCGGCAGACCAAGACATCCGGCCTTTCCCGTGCCGCCACCCGAGCTCCCGAAGTGGACAGCCGGGCCGCCCTGGTGGTGCAGGCGCGCTTGCGTCTGATACTGGTGTCGAGTTGCGTGACGCTGGGTTTCGCGCTGGGCCAGGCCTTCGGCGTGCTGACGCGCTGGGAATTCGCGGTCGGGGTCGTGCATGTGGCGTACGCCGGAGGCGTCTATCTGTTTCTGCGCGGATCCCGGTCGCGGCCGCCGACGATTTCCCTGGTGGCGACCGCGGTACTCGACGCCAGCATGGTGTTCGCATGGGAACTGGTGACCGGAAAATACGGCATCCTGTTCACGCCCCTGTACAACTTCTCGACCATCGGCTATGGCCTGCGCACCGGACGCCGTGAAATCCTTCTGGTTTCCCAGGCGGCTTCCGTGTTCTTCGTCTGCCTGGTTCCGGTTGTCTCCCCCTACTGGCTGGATCACATGATCGCCTGGGGTTCTGCGATCCTCGCGGTGGTGATCGTTCCCCTGTATGCCGGAGAATTGACGCGCCAGGTTCATGCCGCGATTCGTTTCGCGGAAACCGAAAGCCGTGCGAAGAGTGAATTGATGGCGCGGGTAAGTCATGAACTGCGGACTCCGCTGGGTGGGATCTCGAATGCGGCTGAACTCATCGAGTCAGAGGCAAGCACGAACCGTGCCAGGGAATTGGCGCGCACCATCCGCAACCTGGGCGCGCATCTGCTGGCCGATATCAACGATCTCATCGACCAGAGTCGCTTCAGCCTGGGCAAGATGGTTCTGCATCTGGAGCCCAAGACGATCGAAAGCCAGATCCAGGTCGTGTGTGCCTCGCTGGAGAACCGCGCCCGCGGCAAGGGGCTGATGCTGCAGTGCACGGTCGATCCGCGCCTGACCCTTCCGGTGCTGATGGACAGCCGCTGGCTGTCGCGCACGCTGATCAACTTTGCCGGCAACGCGGTGAAATTCACCGATGTCGGCAGTGTCACGGTGCATGCCGTGCTGCTTACCGAAACCCCGCGCGACTACACCGTGCGTTTCAGCGTGCAGGACACCGGAACCGGGATTTCCGAGGAGAACCTGGAGAAGATCTTCAATCCCTTCGTGCAGGTGCACGGGCGCGTCAACTCCGAGGAAGGCTCGGGGCTGGGGCTGGCGATCAGCAAGCAGGCGGTGGAACTGATGGGCGGATCGCTGCGGGTGAGCAGCACCCTGGGCAGCGGCAGCCATTTCTGGTTCGACCTGCGGCTGGAGAAATTCGAGGGTGACGCCGTGCTGGGCGTGGTCTCGGAGCAGACGCTGGCGCCCGAACCGCCCGCGGCCCGGCCGCTGCGGGTGTTCCTGGTCGACGACAATTCCACCAATCTGTTCCTGCTCAAGGAATTGATCGCGCGCGACGGGCACACCGTGGTCACGGCCTCCAGTGGATCGGTGGCGCTGGAGATCCTGGCGGGGGAACAGTCCTTCGACCTGCTGATCCTCGACTACAACCTCGGCGACATGGATGGCGCGCAGGTGCTGCAGACCTACCGCTTCGGCCACGCCGAGCCCGCGCCGGCATGGTTCCTGACCGCCGACGCCACGCTGTTGACCGAGCGCAAGCTGCTGGAGACGGGGGCGCTGGGCGTATTGACCAAGCCGATCAGCGTGCGCGAACTGCGGCGGGCGCTGGATCAGGCCGGCGCGGCGCAGGGGGCTCAGGCCGCGGCGCTGGCGCTGCAGGACGGCACGGCAGCCAGTCAGGCTCCGCGGCTGCGCCCGGTGTCCGTGATCTACATCGACCAGACGGTGATCGGCAGGCTGCGCGACATCGGAGTCAGCAGGGACTTCCTCGGCGACATGCTCAAGCGCGCGCGCAGCGACATGACGCGCTCGATCGACGGCATCTGCGCTGCCTTCCAGGAGGGCTCGATGCAGGACGTGCGCGCGGGCGCCCATGCGCTGAAGGGCGTGGGCAACGAGATCGGTGCCGTCCGCCTGGCGACCCTGGCGCAGGCCCTGATGCGCGCCAACGACGACACCCTGGAGGCCACCTCCAGCCGCATCGTGTCCGACCTGCGCGAGACGGCGGCGGCCACTTTCGCCGCCATCGACGACATCGTGCGCACCGAGGAGCGGGCCGCGTCGGGTTTCTGACTCCCGGCGCGTCGTCTTTCCGGCAGGCTGGTGCCTGCTCAGTCGAACACTGGCGTCTCGACCCCCAGCACCTTGTGCAGCTTCGGGCTGGTCGTGGTGTACTGCAGGTGGGTCTTGCGTCCCGGGAACACGATGTCGGCGGCGCCGAAGGCGGCCAGCGCCGCCTCGTGGAAGCCCGACAGGATGAGCTTCTTCTTGCCCGGATAGGTGTTGATGTCGCCGACGGCGAAGATTCCCCGTTCGCTGGTCTGGAATGTCTCGGTGTCGACCACCAGCTGCCTGCGTTCCAGCGCCAGACCCCACTCGGCGATCGGGCCGAGCTTGGGGCTCAGGCCGAAGAACACCAGCAGCATGTCCAGCGGCAGCCTGCGGGTAACGCCGTCGCTGCCGCTGACCTTGACCTCGGCCAGCCGCCCGTCGCGCGGTTCGCAGCCCGTGATCTGCCCGACCAGGAACTGCATTTCGTAGCGTTCGCACAGCGCGTGCATCCGGGCCACCGAGGCCGGCGCGGCGCGGAAACCTTCGCGACGGTGCAGCAGCGTGACGCTTTGCGCGCGGTGCTGCTGGCTGGTGGCGAAATGCAGCGCCCAGTCGAGGGCCGAGTCCCCGCCGCCGACGACGACGAGGTCGCGCCCCTGGAACAGCGAGGGATCCTTCACGCGGTAGAACAACTGGCTGCCTTCGAAGGCCTCGATGCCTTCGACCTTCAGGGTGCGCGGCTGGAAACTGCCGACGCCGGCCGCCACGAACACCGTGCGGGTGATGAAGCGCGTGCCCTTGGACGTGACGACGTCGAAGCGGGTGTCGTCGCGCCGGCGCAGCTCGACGACTTCCTGCCCGAGGTGGAAGGTCGGCCGGAAGGGCTCGATCTGCTTCAGCAGGTTGTCCGTCAGTTGCTGACCGGTGCACACCGGAACCGCCGGGATGTCATAGATCGGCTTGTCGGGATAGAGCTCGACGCACTGGCCGCCCACATGCGGCAGGCTGTCGATGACATGCGCGCGGATGTCCAGCAGGCCGAGTTCGAACACCTGGAACAGGCCCACGGGGCCGGCGCCGACGATCAGGGCGTCGGTTTCGATGGGCTCGCCATGTTGCGCGGCGAGGCTGGGGATGGCGGGGTCGAGATGCAGATCCATGGGTTTCAGGGATGGGCGAGGGAGGAAGCGGTGGCGGCCCTCGGCGGCTGCGCCGGCGTCTCGCGCAGCGCCTCGGCGCCGGGGCCCACGATGACCACCGTCGGGCGCCCGGCGTGCAGCAAGGCGGCCTGCGCCAGCAGGTCGATGCGGTGGCTGCTGTGCAGGCTGTCGGCGCAGCCGGCGCGCGACACCACGCTGGCCGGTGTGGCGCCGTCCCAGCCGGCCAGGCGCAGGGCGCGGCCGAGGGCGGCCAGTTGCTGGCCGGCCATGTAGAACACTTCGGTGTCGGCACTGCGGCGCGCGCACACCGCGCCCTCGCGGGTCATCGCGGTGCTGAAGGCCACGCTGCGCGCGCGGCCGCGGCGGGTCAGGGGCCTCCGGGTGTCGGCAGCGGCGGCCAGCGCCGCGCTGACCCCGGGCACGACCTCGCAGTCGATGCCGGCCTCGGCCAGCGCTTCCAGTTCCTCGTCGAGGCGGCCGAACAGGCTGGGGTCGCCCCCCTTCAGCCGCACGACCAGCGCATGCGTGCGCGCGGCCCGCAGCAGCAGCGCATGGATGCGTGCCTGGCTGGTGCTGACGCGGAAGCCCCGTTTGCCGACGTCGATCCAGCGCGCCTGCGGCGCCAGCTCGCGCAAGGCGCCGTCGACCAGGGCGTCGGCCAGCACCACGCCGGCCTGCGCCAGCAGGCGCGCGCCCCGCAGGGTGATCAGGTCGGCGGCGCCGGGGCCGGCGCCGATGAACGCCACGCGACCGCTCATGCGGCCTGCCTGCGCAGGAACAGCGGCCGCGGCTCGCGCGCGTCGCCCTGGTAGAAAGGCGCCGGTGGCAGCTGCTCGAAGAAGGCCAGAGCACGTCGCGCCACCTGCGGATCCTGCCCGGCGCGCAGCTGCGCCACGTCGAATCCGGTGCGCCACAGTTGCAGCGCCATGTCGACCACCACGTCGCCGACCGCACGCAGTTCCCCCTGCCAGCGCAGCCGGTGGCGCAGCAGCCGGGCCTGGGTGTAGGCGCGCCCGTCGGTCCACTTCGGGAAGCGCAGCGCGATGCTGGCGAAGCGATGCAGCGGCAGCTCGCAGCGCTGCACGTCGACGGTGTTGTCCAGCAGCAGTCCGACCTCCAGTTCCTGCGGCCATGCGGCGGCCACATCCTGCCACTGCTCGGGCCGCAGCAGCAGGCGCGGCGCGATGGCGGGCTCGTCGGTCGAGGTCCAGAGGTCGGCTCCGGCGGCCAGGAAGCGCATCATGTCGGATTCTCCAGGTTCGCGGTGCTGCGCCGCACCGCATCGGCGGCGGCGCGGAAGGGTTCGACGCCGATGCGGCGCGCGCAGGCGGCGAAGCGCTCGCCCGCGGTGCGTCGGGCGAGATAGATCTCGATCAGTGCCTGCACCACGTCGGGAACCTCGTCGGCGGCGAAGGCCGGGCCGATGATGCGTCCGGGGCCGGCCGGCGGGCCGCGGTGCGATCCGTCGGCCCCGCCCACCGTGACCTGGTACCACTCCGCGCCGTCCTTGTCGACGCCCAGCACCCCGATGTGCCCGCTGTGGTGGTGGCCGCAGGAATTGATGCAGCCGCTGATGTTCAGCGCGATGTCCCCGATGTCGTGCAGGATGTCCAGATCGTCGTAGCGCTCGGTGATCGCCGCGGCGATCGGAATCGAGCGTGCATTGGCCAGCGCGCAGACATCGCCGCCGGGGCAGCAGATGATGTCGGTGAGCAGCCCGATGTTGGGGGTGGCGAAGCCGTGTGCGCGCGCCTGCCGCCACAGTTCGGGCAGGCGCTGCGCCTCCACCCACGGCAGCAGCAGGTTCTGTTCGTGGCTGACGCGCAGTTCGCCGAAACTGAAGGCGTCGGCGAGATCCGCCGCGGCCCGCATCTGCGCCGAGGTCACGTCCCCGGGGGCCTGCCCGGCGCGCTTCAGCGACAGCGTCACCGCGCGGTAGGCCGGCCAGCGATGGCCGTGCACGTTGCGCTGCAGCCAGCGGGCATAGGCCGGCTCGCCGGCCGGCAAGGGCGTGGCCGGCGGCAGCTCACGCAGCCCGGCGGGGGGCGCGAACTGCGCGGCCACCCGCTGCAACTCGGCTTCGGTGATCACATGCGCCGGGCCCAGCGCATCCTCGCCGAGCATGGCGTCGAATTCACGCTCCACGGCCTCGACGAATCGCTCGCCCTCGGCCTTCACCAGGATCTTGATGCGTGCCTTCCAGAGGTTGTCGCGCCGGCCGTAGCTGTTGTAGACGCGCAGGATCGCCTCCACATAGAGCAGCAGGTGCTGCCACGGCAGGAATTCGCGCACGATGCGGCCGATCATCGGCGTGCGCCCCATGCCGCCCCCGACCTGCACCTTCCAGCCCGCGTTGCCGGCGCTGTCGCGCACCGCGTGCAGTGCGATGTCGTACCAGCCGGCAGCCACCCGATCCTCCAGCGCTCCATTGAGGGAGATCTTGAACTTGCGGGGGAGATAGGCGAACTCCGGATGCAGGGTGCTCCACTGGCGCAGGATTTCGGCGAAGGGCCGAGGGTCGACGAGTTCGTCGGCTGCGATGCCGGCGAACACGTCGCTGGCGATATTGCGCACGCAATTGCCGCTGGTCTGGATGCCGTGCATGTCGACGTCGGCCAGGCGATCCATGACGTCGGCCGCGCGCGGCAGGGCGATCCAGTTGAACTGCACGTTCTGCCGCGTGGTGAAGTGGGCGTAGCCGCGGTCGAATTCGTCGGCGATGCCGGCCAGCGCGCGCAACTGCTCGGCGCGCAGTTCGCCGTAGGGGATGGCGATGCGGGTCATCGGAGCGTGGCGCTGGATGTACCAGCCGTTCTGCAGCCGCAGCGGCTTGAACTCGTCATCGCCGAGTTCGCCGGCCAGATGGCGCTGCAACTGATCGCGGAATTGCGCAGCCCGGGCGCGCAGGAAACGGCGGTCGAAGTCGGAATATTGGTACATGGATGCGTTCGCAACCGGTCATGCGGTGTGATCGAATCCTAGGCAGCCGGCCGCGCCGGGCCAACGACCCATTTGTCATACCGATAGACCCCAGCGGAATAAGCGCAGCCGCGCCGCGGCTGCGCTCAGACGCCGACGCGCTGGCGGGCGCAGGCTGCGACTCCGTCATCGAGCGCCCAGCGCAGTGGCGCCCCGACGGCGACCACTGCGGCGCGCAGCGCGTGGCGCTGCCATGCGCCCGGCGCGGGTCGCCGCAGCAGCGGGTGGGCCCAGGCGGGCAGGTGGGCCAGCGCGGCCTGCACGAGCAGCCGTTGCAGCGCCGGGTTGCCGGGCGCCAGCGGCGTGTTCTGCAGCAGGTCGAGCACGAAGGCCGAGCGCGCCGAATACTCCAGTTCGGCCTGGTAGCCCAGCAGGTCGGCGTGCACCTGCTCCTCGGTGCAGGCGATGCGCCCGCCGCGCAGGGCTGCCGGCTCGCAGCCGAGGCGGCGCGCGACCAGGGTCATCTCGGCGTAGTAGCAGTCGCGGCGTGCGCGCGACATGCCGGGGTCGACGAAGGCCCGGTGGCAGCGCAGGAAGCTCCAGCATTCGGCCAGGTGCACCCAGTACAGCAGATGCGGATCGTCGGCCCGGTAGAGCCTGCCGTCCGCATGCACGCCGCGAACGCGCGCGTGGATGGCGCGCACGCGGTCGAGCGCCTGCTCGGCCATCGTGCTGCCGCCGTAGCTGGTGGCAGCGATGAAGGTCGCCGTGCGCGCCAGCCGTCCGCGCAGATCCTGGCGGAAGCCCGAGTGATCCCACACCCCGGCCAGCGCCAGCGGGTGCAGCGATTGCAGCACCAGCGCGCCGACCCCGCCGATCATCATCGGCAACAGGTCGGCGTGCACCTTCCAGACCTCCGACTGCGGGCCGAACAGGCCGGGGTCGCCGCGCGGTTGCAGGAAGGCCAGCGGGGCCGAGCCGTCGCCACCGACCAGCGCACGGGCGCGGCGGCGGATCAGGGTCTTGAGCATGCGCCGATGGTAGCGGCGCTGCCCGCGCCGCGCCGGCCGTTTCAGTGGAAGGCGGCGAGGTCGCTGTGCTGCATGCGCGCCAGGGTGTGCAACAGCCTTTGCTGCTCTTCATTGAGTTGCAGGGCGACCTCGACCCAGTCGGCCGCCTCGGCGGCCAGTTCGGCGTAGTCCAGGGGGTGCAGGCGCGCGCGGGCGCGCTGCACGGCGAGTCGCGCCTTGCGGCGGGTGGCATGCTCGTCGATGAAGGCGCGTGCCGCGGCCTCGCCCTGCCCGGCGGGGCAGAGATGGTCGATCACACCCATCTCCATCAACTCGGCGGCGCCATACAGCCTGCCGCTGCGCAGCAGACGCTCGGCAGGGGCGAGTCCGATGCGGCGGCCGAGCAGGCTCAGCGCGCCGCCACAGGGAAAAAGCCCGAACAGGATTTCCGGGAAACCGAATTCGGCGCCATCCTCGGCAATCAGATAATCAGCGGCCAAGGCCGCCTCGAAGCCCGTTCCGAGTGCGCGCCCCTGCACCAGGGCCAAGGTTGTCGCGGCATGGTTCCACGCCGTACCCCACAGAAACATGGCGTCCATCGTTTGCATGGCATAACGGCGCAGCGATCCGCCGTCCTGCCGGCGGATGCATTCCAGGACATGGCTCAGATCGGCACCCAGGTTGAAATATTCTCGATGTTCGGAGTGCAGCACGGCGTAATGCACCGGAAAATCGGGCCCTGCGCCCTGCCAGTGAAAATCGCTTTCTGCCACCTGCTGCACGAGGCCACGCAGACGCTGCAGGACATCCGCCGACATGTGATGGATGCGATGCGCATCCTGCTGCAAGCCGATCCATAATGTGGATGCGGCCTTTTCGTAATGCGTGTTCAGCGATGGAGGTGGCTCCGAGAATACCGGAGCCTGAATATGAGGCGGGGTTTCCGTGGGCATCATGGCGCGCGACCCTGCAAAAGGACGTGGCGGCGCGCGGATCGCGCTGCCGGTTCCTGTCAAGCAAGGTGCGTGCCAACGGCTGGAAGCCGCCGCGCGCCGGAATCTTGACGCCCTGCGCGGGCGGACCGCGCGCGGTGCGGCTCAGTGCGTCGGCTGTTCGGCGCGCAGGATCAGCGCGGCGTTCAAGCCGCCGAAGCCCGCCGACAGCGACAGCGCGCGACGCACGCGCCGCGGCTGCAGCAGCCGCGGCACATGCAGCAGCCCGTCGCATGCGGGGTCGAGATCCTGCAATCCTGCGGTGGGCGGGATGAATCCGTCGCGGATCGCCAGCAGGCACACCAGCAGTTCCATGGCGCTGGCCGCGCCCAGCATGTGGCCGTGCAGGGCCTTGGTCGAACTCACCGGAACGGTGGCCGCCGCCTCGCCCAGCACTTCGCGCAGCGCGCCCACCTCCACCGGGTCGCCGCCGCGGGTGGCGGTCGCATGGGCATTCACATAATCCAGTTCACCCGCCGTGACGCCGGCGCTGCGCAGCGCCGCGCCCATCGCCGCGACCTGGCCGCGGGCATGCGGGGCTCCGATATGGTGTGCGTCGGAAGCCAGACCCCAGCCTTCGAGCACAGCCAGCACGCGCGCGCCGCGGGCGCGTGCATGCGCCCGCGTCTCCAGCGCCAGGAACACGCTGCCTTCCCCGAGCACCAGGCCGCTGCGCGCGGAGGAGAAGGGCTTGCAACTGCGCGCGGGGTCGCCGGCATCGACCTGGGCCAGCGCGCGCAAGCCGTCCCACGCGCTGAGGAATTCGCTGCACAGCGCAGCCTCGGCGCCGCCGGCCAGCGCGATATCGAGTTCGCCGCAGCGCAGCTGCCGGCAGGCATCGACGATGGCCGAGGCCGACGAGGTGCAGGCCGTGCTGTGGCAGGCGGTGACGCCCAGGATCTGGTGCCGGATCGAAATGAAGGAGGCCGCCGCATTGGCCATGCAGCCCATCAGCACGTAGGGCCTGGCGATCTTGCGGCCGGAGTAGAACTGACGCAAACCCTCCCACTCCGTGGCGCCCCCGCCACGCACGGTGCCATAAAACAGACCCGCGCGTTCCCCCAGCGCGGAAAAATCGACGATACCGCAGTCCTCGGCGGCCTGACGTGCGGCAAGCAGCGCCATTCGGGTAGTACGATCGAGGAAAGGAAGTTCGAGGCGCGTGAAACCGGCCAGCAAATCGCCGGGCGCGCGGGCGACCGGAAAGGGCCGCGAGAGTTCCTCGGAGCGGAAGATGTCGACACCGGAGCGCGATGCGCACAGCGCCTCGCGCACTTCGTCGGGCGATCCTCCGATGGGGGAGATCACGCCGACGCCGGTGACGACCACCTCATTCATGCGCAGGTTCCTGCAGGTTTTTCATCACCATGACCGCGACGTCGTGCAACGTGGGATCCTTCGGCAGGTCGATGTCGTCCATCTGCTTGCCGACCAGATCCTCCAGGCTCATGATGACATTGAACACGGCGATCGAGTCGAGTCCGCTGTCGCGCACGGGCATCGATGCATCGGCGTCCTTCAAATCGATATCGAAGCTTTTCTGAACAATATCCTTGATCGCGTCGATGATACTTTGTTCGTTCCAGGATCCGGACATGAAAGGTTCCCTGTGGTGGGTCGGCTCCGACCATGCTAGCCCAGTCGGTGTGGCAGCACAAGCGCGCTTAATCAGGAGCAGGGCGATGTCGCCCATCAAGGGTCGATCGCTGCGCGGCGGGTGCGAATGCGCAGGCTGTGCGGCAACGCCAGGCATCGGATCCAGGCCATGAATCAGGAGGCCGGAATGGATCGCTGGACGCGGCAACCCTCGATCCTGATCGTGGACGATCAGGCCACGAATTGTCGCCTGCTTGCGGAAATCGCGAAGGGTTTCTGTCCGGAAGCGCGCATCGAGACCTTCGTCGATCCCCTGCGTGCCATCGAATATGCCGGGCAAAACGAGATCGACCTCGTTCTGACCGATTACCGTATGCCGCAGATGAATGGCGTCGAAATGATCCGGAAACTTCGGAGCATCGAGCATCTGAAAGAGTCGCCGATTATCTGCGTGACGGCGATCGACGATGTGCAGGTGCGCTACGACGCGCTCGATGCCGGGGCCAGCGACTACCTCAGCCGGCCGCTGGACTACCGGGAGTGCGCTGCGCGCTGCCGCAACCTGCTGAAGATGCGGCGCTACCAACTCGCGATGCTGCAGCATGCCCGGGATCTGCAGGGTCAGGTCGAGAGTGCGGTGGCCGACCTGCAGCGCAAGAAGCTGGAGACGCTGACCCGGCTGGCCAAGGTGGCCGAGCAACGCGACACCGATACCGGCGCCCACCTCGGGCGCATCGGGCGCTATTCCGCGCTGCTGGCGCGCCGCATCGGGCTGGGTGAGGGCTATGCCAGCATGCTCGAGGTCGCCGCCCCGTTGCACGACCTCGGCAAGGTCGCGATTCCCGACCGCATCCTGCTCGCCCAGCGCGCGCTCACCGAGGACGAGTGGGACATCATGCGCCGGCACACCCTGATCGGCCATGCGATGCTCGAGGGCGGGGATTCGGAGCCGCTGATGGTCGCCGCGCAGATCGCGCGCTCGCACCACGAGCGCTTCGACGGCGCAGGCTACCCCGACGGCCTGGCGCGCCAGGAGATTCCGGTCTCGGCGCGCATCCTGGCCGTCGTCGATGTGTTCGACGCACTGACCTCCAAGCGTCCGTACAAGGAGAAATGGAGCGATGAGCGCGCCACCGCCTACCTGCGCGAGCAGGCCGGCAAGCAACTCGACCCGGAGTTCGTGAAGGCCTTCCTGGCCGACGCGCAGGCCATCCAGCAAGTGCGCAACAGCTTTCAGTGAGCGCGGCCGCGCGGGGCCTTGCTCAGCCTGCTGCGAGTTCCCGGGTCGCCTGTTCGTCGGCCTGCGACAGCACCTGGGCCAGCGGTTGCGGGCATTCGCGCAAGGGATGGCTGCGCAGCGCGCTGCCCAGCCCGGACAGCGCGCTGTTGATCGCCCAACGCTCGGCGCTGCAGGCGAACATGCGTTCGCTGCATCGGTTCAGGGCCTCCACGAAGGCGCTGCTGAAGCCGGGCGCGGTTGAACTGCTCGAGCGCTCCAGCGCCTTCAGGGCTCCGATCCAGCCGAGGTTGTGGGTCAGGCCGGCGAGGTAGGCATCGAAGGCATCGACCTCTCGCTGCGTGGCAATGCGCCGGCACCAGTCGCTCTTGTTCTGCGCATGCGTCCACAGCCGCGGCAGCGCCTGCGCCAGCATCGGTTCGCGCCGGACATCGAACAGCGGGCGCACCAGGCTCGAACTGATGGCGCGCCGCAGGCCGTCGAAGCCCAGGCGCACGGCTGCGCGCTTGAGGTCGGTGACCGGGTTGCCGTGCTGGTGGCGCGCCGAATTGGCCAGGCGCAGCACTTCGGTGGCCAGGTAGGGATCCTCCTGCAGCACCGCGCAGGCTTCGCGCAGCGAGGAATCGTCCTCGCGCAGGCAGGCCAGCAGGCGCGGCAGCACCGCCGGCGGGCGCGGGATCCACGACGACAGTCGTTGCGGCTCCTGCAGCAACCGCTCCAGTTCCTCCAGTACCGCGCGTTCGGCGGGGTTCAGCGCCTGCCCGGTGCCGCAGGCTCGGCCCGTCGCATAGGAGAAGAACAGGCAGGCGGCGGGCAGGTTCGGCGGCTGCGGATCGGCCGGGGCGGCCTGCGGTGCCGCGGGCGGCTGCGCGTGCGCAGCGCGCTGCGGATCCCACGGGTGCTGTGCAGCCCTGTCCGGCCGGGCCGCAGGCTCGCGCAATCCGGTCGTCGCTTCGGCGGGGACGCGCAACAACCGTCGCGCCAGATCCAGCAGACCCATCGGAACACCGCTCCTTTCGCCGTGTGAAAGCCGGGTCGGCTGCCGCCGGCTGACTCGCAACTGTAACCAAGCACGCCGCGACGCGCCATCCCGCGATCCCGGAGGCCGTTGCCGCAGGCGGTGGCCGGCGCAAATCCGTGCATCGGCAGGGTGCATGGCGCGGAGATCGTGCGCGAGCGGTCCGAACCCTGTACAAATCAGGGTTGATCGAGCGCTGCGCCAAATCCCTCCTTCCCGACTCCCACGATGGCCGAACCCACTCCACGATCCGCCGTTGCCTCCCGCCTGGGTTACGCCGGAACCCTGCCGCTGCTGCTGATCGCCGCCGCGATGTGGGTGGTTCCCGGATGGCAGAGCTGGTTGCACCCGGCGCTGCTCGCCTACGCGGCGCTGGTGCTCAGCTTTGTAGGTGCCGTGCACTGGGGGCTCGCGCTGGTCGATGCACCGCCGCTGCCACAGGGCTTCGCCGAGCGCATGTTCGCGTGGAGCGTGGTGCCCTGTCTGGTGGCCTGGGTGGCGCTGCTCGCGCCGCGGCCCTGGGCCACGCTGCTGCTGGTCGCCGGCATGCTCGTACAGCGGCTGCAGGATCAGCGCTTGGCGCGCGTGCGCACGCTGCCGCGCTGGTACCTGCGGCTGCGCACTCATTTGAGCGTGGTGTTCGTGGTCTGCCTGCTGGCCGCGCTGGCCGCGGTGTACATCGCCTACGGGGTTTCCTGATGCGGCGTTCCGCAAGGACTCCTCGCCGCGCATCGCGCAGCGTAAGCCTTCAGTGCGCATCGAAGCGGAAGGACTGCTGCACCCGCACCGGCGGGCCGGGAAGCTCGGTGCAGCGGTAGCTGCGCAGTGCCTGCAGCACCGCCTGGTGGAAGACCTCCGGGCCGGAGACGATGACCACGTCATGCAGGCGCCCCCGTCGGAGCAGCGCTTGCGCGACCACCGTGCCGGCCAGGCCTTGCGCGATCGCGCGGTCGGGCATGCGCGGTGGCTCCTGGTGGGTGCACAGCACGCTGGCCGCGTAGACGGCAGGCCCGGGCGCCGCAGGGGTTTCTTCGCCTGGATGCGCTTGCGGCACGTCGGACGCTGCCGGTGCGCCGGGCCGGGCGTGTGTCCGTGGCTGCCTGTCCTCCAGCAGCGGCAGGGTGTGCGGGTGCCGCGTGGGTGGGGCTCCCGCGCTGCCAGCGGGCCGCGCTGCGGCGGCGTGCCTTGCGCGCATTCCGGACTGGGCGCGCTGCTGCGGCAGCGCTCGGGGCGCGGGAGGCGCCGCGCGATGCATCACCGTCGGTGTTGCTGCGTGCGTCGACAGCCCGCTGCCGGGGTGTGCGGCCGCCGCTTGGCGGCCGCTCTTCGCATGCGCGGCTGCGCGGGGTGCCGGCGCGGCGCTCGGCCGCGGCGCTGGTGCGAGCACCAGGCGTACCGACAGCGCGGCCGTCGGCCGGGCCGCTTGCGGTGGGCCCGCCTGCGGATGCGGCAGGGGCAGCCACAGCAGGCCCAGGTGCAGGGCCAGCGACAGCGCCGCGGCCACCGCCAGCGGCGCGGGCAGGGCACGCGGACGAAGGCGCCGTCGGGGCATCGGGAACAGGGTCATGGAAGCTGGCCGTGCGCACACTGCGGCCCACCGCAGCCAGGCACCGTGGCCCGCATTGTTCCACGACAAGGCGCCGCCGCCCGCGGCGCGCGATGATGGATCTTCCATAGCCCCTGACAATGGTCATGATCCCAAAAATCAATTGGATATATCAAGACCCGCTGGCTACGATGCAGTCTCATCCACTCTGCTGAGGAATGTCACCAATGTCCCTGATCAATACCGAAGTCAAGCCTTTCCGCGCGATGGCGTTCCAGAACGGGAAGTTCTTCGAAGTCAGCGAGCAGACGCTCAAGGGCCACTGGTCGGTGGTCGTGTTCTATCCGGCCGACTTCACCTTCGTGTGCCCGACCGAGCTGGAAGACCTCGCCGACCACTACGCGGAATTCAAGAAGCTCGGCGTGGAGGTCTACAGCGTGTCGACCGACACCCATTTCTCGCACAAGGCCTGGCACGACACCTCGGAGGCCATCGGCAAGGTGCAGTATGTGATGATCGGCGACCCCACCGGGCGCATCACCCGCGATTTCGACGTGATGATCGAGGAAGAGGGCCTGGCGCTGCGCGGCACCTTCCTGATCAACCCCGAAGGTCAGATCAAGCTGTGCGAAATCCATGACAACGGAATCGGGCGCGATGCCTCCGAACTGCTGCGCAAGGTCAAGGCCGCGCAGTACGTGGCCAGCCACCCGGGCGAAGTCTGCCCGGCGAAGTGGAAGGAAGGCGAGAAGACGCTGAAGCCCTCGCTGGATCTGGTGGGCAAGATCTGAGCGCGTTCCGCCGCAGTTCCGCGGCGGGCGCCTGGCGCTTGCCGTGGCTTGTTGGATGCATCCACAGGAGCCGATGATGCTGGAAGCCGATCTGCGGAATGCCTTGCATTCCTACCTGGGCAAGCTCGAGCAGCCGGTGGAGCTCGTGGCCTCGCTGGATGCGGGCCCGAAGTCCGCCGAATTGCGCGAGCTGCTGCGGGAAATCGTTTCGCTGAGCCCGCTGCTCAGCCTGCGCGAGGATGGCGACGATGCGCGTCGGCCTTCCTTCCGCATCGTGCGCAGCGGCAGCGATGTCGAGGTGGCCTTCGCCGGCATCCCGCTCGGACATGAGTTCACCTCCCTGGTGCTGGCCTTGCTGCAGGTCGGGGGCTATGCGCCGAAGGTGTCGCCCGAGCTGGCCGATCAGGTGCGCGCGCTGCAGGGCGACTGGAAGTTCGAGACCTTCATGTCCCTGTCCTGCCACAGCTGCCCGGACACCGTGCAGGCCTTGAACACCCTGAGTGTGCTCAACCCCCGCATCCGCCACGTGGCGATCGATGGCGCGCTGTTCCCGCAGGAGGTCGAGCAGCGCCAGGTGATGGCCGTGCCCAGCGTGTTCATCGACGGCAAGCCCTTCGACCAGGGACGCATGAGCCTGGAGCAGATCGTCGCCCGGCTCGACAGCCAGGCCGCGCAGCGCGAGGCGCGCGCGCTCGATGCCCGTCCTGTGTACGACCTGCTGGTCGTGGGCGGCGGGCCGGCGGGCGCGGCGGCCGCCATCTACGCCGCGCGCAAGGGCATCCGTACCGGGATGCTGGCCGAGCGCATCGGCGGTCAGGTCGCCGATACCCTGGCCATCGAGAACCTGGTTTCGGTGCCGCATACCGAAGGCCCGCAGCTGACCGCCGCGCTGGAGCAGCATGTGCAGGCCTACGAGGTCGACATCCTGCGTGGGCAGCAGGCGCAGGAGTTGCTGCCCGGCGAATCCGGCGAGCCGGTCGGGGTGCGGCTGGCCAACGGCGCCACCTTGCGTGCGCGCAGCGTGGTGCTGGCCACCGGCGCGCGCTGGCGCAACATGAACGTCCCCGGGGAACAGGAATACCGCAACAAGGGGGTCACCTACTGCCCGCACTGCGACGGTCCGTTGTTCAAGGGCAAGCGCGTGGCCGTGATCGGCGGCGGCAATTCGGGGGTGGAGGCGGCGATCGACCTCGCCGGGGTCGTCGCGCACGTGACCCTGCTCGAGTTCGATCCCCAGTTGCGCGCCGACGAAGTGCTGCAGCGCAAGCTGCGCAGCCTGCCCAACGTGCGGGTCATCACACGGGCGCAGACCACCGAGGTCGTAGGCGATGGTGCCAAGGTCGGCGGCCTGCTGTACACCGACCGCGCCACCGGCACTTCGCAGCGCCTGGATCTCGACGGCGTGTTCGTGCAGATCGGCCTGCTGCCCAACGCCGAGTGGCTGCGCGGCACGGTGGCCCTTTCGGCGCGCGGCGAAGTCGAGGTCGAAGCCCGTGGCGCGACCTCGGTTGCCGGGGTGTTCGCGGCCGGCGACGTCACGACCACGCCGTTCAAGCAGATCGTGATCGCGATGGGGGAGGGCGCGAAGGCCGCGCTCAGCGCCTTCGACTACCTGATCCGTCTGCCCGCGCAGCAGGCCGAGCACGCCGAAGCAGCATGAAGCTGCCGGGCCGGGGCGCCATGCGCCCCGGCCCGGCATGCGCGCGATGCGCAGCCCTGGCGCTGGCTTAGCATGGTGGTTCTGGCTGCATGTGCAGCGAAACAGGACCCTAGCCGTGAACCCAGCGAATCCCTATGAACTCGGGCTGGACAAGAATCCGGCCAACCATGTCGCGCTGTCGCCATTGAGCTTTCTGGCCCGCAGCGCGCAGGTGTTCCCCGACGCCACCGCGATCCTCTATGGCGGGTTGCGCCAGAACTGGGCGCAGACCTACCGTCGCTGCCGGCAACTCGGCAGCGCGCTGGCTTCGCGCGGGATCGGGCGCGGCGACACGGTGGCGGTGATGCTGCCCAACGTGCCGGCGATGTTCGAGGCGCATTTCGGGGTGCCGATGTGCGGTGCCGTGCTCAATACCCTGAATACCCGACTGGACGCCGAAGCCATCGCCTTCATGCTCGACCATGGTCAGGCCAGGATCCTGCTGGCCGACCGCGAATTCTTCCCGGTGCTGCGCAAGGCGCTGGCCATGCTCGGCAGCCGCCGACCGCTGGTGGTGCAGGTCGACGACGACGCGGCGCCGCCCGAGGCGCCGCTGGGCGAGCTGAACTACGAGCAGTTGCTGGCCGAAGGCGACGAGCACTACGTCTGGCAACTGCCGGCTGACGAATGGGACGCCATCGCGCTGAACTACACCTCGGGAACCACCGGCAACCCCAAGGGGGTGGTCACCCACCACCGGGGCGCCTACCTCAACGCGGCCAACAATGTGATCGCGTGGACCCTGCCGCACCATCCGGTGTACCTGTGGACGCTGCCGATGTTCCACTGCAACGGCTGGTGTTTCCCCTGGACGATGGCGCTGGTGGCCGGCAGCAGCGTCTGCCTGCGGCGGGTCGACCCAGCGCTGATCTATCCGCTGATTCGCGAGCACAGGATCAGCCACATGTGCGGTGCGCCGATCGTCTACAACCTGCTGGTCAATGCCCCGGCGGCCTTGCGCGAGGGCATCAGCCACAAGGTGGCGGGGATGATCGCCGGCGCCGCGCCCCCGGCGGCGGTGATCGAGGGCTGCGAATCGGTGGGCATCGACCTGACCCATGTCTACGGACTGACCGAGGTCTACGGGCCGGCCGCGGTGTGCGCCAAGCAGCCGCAGTGGGAGCAACTGTCGCTGGAGGAGCGCGCGCGCCTGAACGGGCGTCAGGGGGTGCCCTATCCGCTGCAGGAGGCGGTGGCCGTGCTCGACGCCTCGACCGGGCAGCCGGTTCCCGCCGACGGACGCACCATCGGCGAGGTGTGCTTCCGCGGCAACGTGGTGATGAAGGGCTACCTGAAGAACCCCGCGGCCACCGCGGAGGCCTTCGCCGGCGGCTGGTTCCACACCGGCGACCTGGCGGTCGTGCACCCCGACGGCTATGTGAAGATCACCGACCGCAGCAAGGACATCATCATTTCCGGGGGCGAGAACATCAGTTCCATCGAGGTCGAGGATGTGCTGCACCGGCATCCTGCGGTGCTGGCCGCCGCGGTGGTGGCGCAGCCCGACGCCAAGTGGGGCGAGGTTCCTTGCGCCTTCATCGAACTCAAGCCGGGCGCGCAGGTCAGCGCGGACGAACTGATCGCCTTCTGCCGCGGCATGCTGGCGCACTTCAAGGTGCCCCGGAAGGTGGTGTTCGGCGAGGTGCCGAAGACCTCCACCGGCAAGATCCAGAAGTTCGTGCTGCGCGAGCGCGCGGGCTCGCGCAGCGCGATCGACTGAAAGCCTGTATCGTCGACAGGCCGCGCAGCGCCAGGGCCTGCGCGGCCGCAGCCCGCCGGGCTTGCGCGAGGCTCCCGACACCAAGGACACGACCATGCTGCTGAACCCGGAACAGCAATTGATCCGCGATTCCATGCGGGACTTCGCACGCGAGCGCCTGGCGCCCTTTGCCGCCGAGTGGGATCGCGCGGAGCGCTTTCCCCTTGAAGCCCTTCGGGAGTTGGGGCAATTGGGGGCGATGGGCGTGACGGTGCCGGAGGCCTGGGGAGGCGCCGGCCTCGACACCATGAGCCTGGTGCTGATGCTGGAGGAGATCGCCGCCGGGGACGGCGCGACCTCGACCATCGTCAGCGTGCAGAATTCGCTGGCCTGCGGCATCACCCTGCGCTTCGGCAGCGAGGAGCACAAGCGCAGATGGCTGCCGGCGCTGGCGCAGGGCCAGGCGCTGGGATGCTTCTGCCTGACCGAGCCGCAGGCAGGATCCGACGCATCGGCCATCAGCACGCGTGCCGAGCGCAGCGGCGACGGCTGGGTCATCCATGGGGTCAAGCAGTTCATCACCACCGGCAAGCATGCCGACGTGGCCATTGTCATCGCGGTCACCGACAAGGCCGCCGGCAAGAAGGGATTGTCGGCCTTCCTGGTGCCGACCTCGACCCCGGGCTACGTGGTCGCGCGGCTGGAGCACAAGCTCGGGCAGCGCGCCTCCGACACCGCGCAGATCGTGTTCGAGGATTGCCGCGTGGGGGGCGACGCCCTGCTCGGCAGCGCCGGCGACGGCTACCGCATCGCACTGTCGAACCTGGAGACCGGGCGCATCGGCATTGCCGCGCAGGCGGTGGGCATGGCGCGCGCGGCCTTCGACGCCGCGCTCGACTATGCGCGCCAGCGCAAGTCCTTCGGGCAACCGCTGGTCGAGCACCAGGCCGTGAGCTTTCGCCTGGCGGACATGGCCACCCGCCTGGACGCGGCGCGCCTGCTGGTGTGGCGCGCGGCCATGCTCAAGGATGCCGGGCAGCCTTGCCTGAAGGAGGCCTCGATGGCCAAGATGTACGCCTCGGAGATCGCCGAGTCCGTGTGCTCGGACGCCATCCAGATCCACGGCGGCTACGGCTACGTGGCGGACTTCCCGGTCGAACGCATCTACCGCGATGTGCGGGTGTGCCAGATCTACGAGGGCGCCAACGACATCCAGCGCATGCTCATCGGGCGCGCGCTGGCCGCGGGCTGAGGCCATGCAGGCGGTCGCGCAGGGGCCTCTGCAGGGGGTGCGCGTGCTCGAGTTCGCCGCCCTCGGCCCGGCGCCGCTGGCCGGTATGCTGCTGGCCGATCTCGGCGCGCAGGTGCTGCGCATCGAGCGCCCGGCGGCCGATGCCGCGCAGGTGTTCGACCCCGAGCGCGACATCCTGCGGCGCAACCGCAGCGTGCTGCGGCTGGATCTGAAACAAGCCGAAGCCAGACAGGCCGCGCGCACGCTGGTGCGCAGCGCCGACATCCTCATCGAAGGCCTGCGCCCCGGGGTCATGGAACGACTGGAACTGGGGCCCGAGGAATGCCTGGCGGAGAACCCGCGCCTGGTCTATGGCCGCATGACCGGCTGGGGGCAGCAGGGCCCGCTGGCCGCGCGCGCCGGGCATGACATCAACTACCTTGCGCTTTCGGGAATGCTGCACGCCATCGGCGATCCCGCGCTGCCGCCGGCGGTACCCCTGAACCTGGTGGCCGATGGAGGCGCCGGGGGCATGATGCTGGCCTTCGGGGTGCTGGCCGCGCTGCTGCACGCGCGCGCCACCGGGCGCGGCCAGGTCGTCGACTGCGCGATGAGCGATGGCTGCGTGCTGCTCGGGTCGATGATCCATACCCTGCGCGCGATGGGACAGTGGAGCGAATCGCGCGGCAGCAACCTGCTCGATGGCGGCGCCTACTTCTACACCACCTACGCCTGCGCCGACGGACGCCATGTCGCGGTCGGCGCCATCGAGCCGGCCTTCCAGCGCCAACTGCTGCAGGGGCTGGGGCTGCCCGAGGAGGAGTTCCGCGATGCCATGGATCGCAGCCTGTGGCCGCAGCGCCGCGCGCGCCTGGCGCAGGTGTTCGCCACCCGCACGCGCGACGCCTGGTGCGCATGCTTCGCCGGCAGCGATGCCTGCGTCAGCCCGGTGCTCGACGGCGAGGAGGCGCCCCAGCACCCCCACCACCGGGCGCGCGCCACCTTTGTCGAACTGCAGGGCCTGCTCCAGTGCGCTCCGGCACCGCGCTTCAGTGCCACGCCGGCGGCCATGCCGCGGGCGCCGCGCGAGGCCGAGGCCGACGCCGCGCTGTGCAGCGCATGGGGCCTGCCGCCGCGGCAGGCGCGTGCCTACATGTTGCGCCGGTACTGGCCGCCGACCTCGAACAGCGCCTCGGTGATCTGACCCAGCGAGCACACCCGCACCGCGTCCATCAGCACCTCGAACACATTGCCCGCCGCCAGCGCGGTGTCGCGCAGGCTCTGCAGCATGGCCGGCGCCTGCTCGGCGTGCCTGCGCTGGAATTCCTGCAGGCGCTGCAGCTGCGCGCGCTTCTGCTGCTCGTCGGACCGCGCCAGCCGCAGTTCCGGCGCTTCCTCGGGCTCGGGGTCGAGGAAGGTATTGACCCCGACGATCGGTAGTTCTCCGGTGTGTTTCAGGGTCTCGTAGTGCAGGCTCTGCTCCTGGATGCGGCTGCGCTGGTAGCCGGTCTCCATCGCGCCCAGCACGCCGCCGCGCTCCGCGAGACGCTCGAACTCGGCGAGCACCGCCTCCTCGACGAGTTCGGTCAGCTCGTCGATGATGAAGGCGCCCTGGTTGGGGTTCTGGTTCTTCGCCAATCCCCATTCGCGGTTGATGATCAGCTGGATGGCGAGCGCGCGCCGCACGCTGTGCGCGGTGGGGGTGGTGATGGCCTCGTCGTAGGCGTTGGTGTGCAGGCTGTTGCAGTTGTCGTAGATGGCAATCAGCGCCTGCAGGGTGGTACGGATGTCGTTGAAGGCGATTTCCTGGGCGTGCAGGCTGCGGCCGCTGGTCTGGATGTGGTATTTCAGCTTCTGGCTGCGCTCGTCGGCACCGTAGCGCTCGCGCATGGCCACCGCCCAGATGCGCCGCGCCACGCGGCCGAGCACCGAGTATTCGGGATCCATTCCGTTGCTGAAGAAGAAGCTCAGGTTGGGTGCGAAGTCGTCGATGCGCATGCCCCGCGCCAGGTAGGCCTCGACGTAGGTGAATCCGTTGGCCAGGGTGAAGGCGAGCTGCGAGATCGGGTTCGCGCCGGCCTCGGCGATGTGGTAGCCGGAGATGCTCACCGAGTAGAAGTTGCGGATCTTGTGGCGGATGAAATATTCCTGGATGTCCCCCATCAGTTTCAGGGAGAACTCGGTCGAGAAGATGCAGGTGTTCTGGCCCTGGTCTTCCTTGAGGATGTCGGCCTGCACCGTGCCGCGCACCTGCGCCAGGGCCTGCGCGCGCAGCCGCGCGGTCTCGTCGGCGTCGGGTTCACGGCCCTCGCGCGCGGCGAAGGCCCGCACTTGCTGGTCGATGGCGGTGTTCAGAAACATCGCCAGCACGGTCGGCGCCGGACCGTTGATGGTCATCGACACCGAGGTCGAGGGATCGCAGAGGTCGAAGCCCTCGTAGAGCTGGCGCATGTCGTCCAGGGTTGCCACGCTGACCCCGGAGTTGCCGATCTTGCCGTAGATGTCGGGCCGCAGATCGGGGTCGCAGCCGTACAGCGTGACCGAATCGAATGCGGTCGACAGCCGGCGCGCCGGCATGTCGCGGCTCAACAGGTGGAAGCGCCGGTTGGTCGCCTGCGGGTCGCCTTCGCCGGCGAACATGCGGGTCGGATCCTCGTCCTCGCGCTTGAAGGCGAAGCATCCGGCGGTGAAGGGAAAATGCCCGGGCAGGTTCTCCAGCAGCAGCCAGCGCAGGAGCTCTCCATGATCCTCGAAGCGCGGCAGCGCGACCTTGGGGATGCGCGTTCCGCTCAGGGTGGTGTGGATCATGCGGGTGCGCACAGCGCGGCCCCGCACCTCCTGCACCAGTTCCTCGCCTGCATAGGCCTGGCGCAGTGCCGGCCACTGTTCGAGGAGCCGGCGTGCCCGCGGATCGAGTTGCCCGGCGTGGTGCGCGGCCAGCTCGCGCAAGCGCTGCGGCGCGGCCGCCTCGCCATCGCTTTCCTGCAGCATGCGCGCGGCGGCATCGAGCTGCTGCACCTGGCGCGCGCGTTGCGCCTGCCGCGCCGCCTCGCCCTTGTAGCCGCGCACGGTGTCGGCGATGTCGGCCAGGTAGCGCAGCCTGGCGCCGGGGATCAGCGGGTGCTGGTCGCTGCTGTGGCGCAGTTCGACGCGCGCCAGGCGCGGCGCGCGTACCGGCAGCCCGGCCTGTTGCAGCAGCTCGCGCAGTGCCTGGTACAGCGCCGTGACCCCGTCGTCGTTGAAACGGCTGGCGATGGTTCCGAAGACCGGCATCGAATCCGGCGGGCGATCGAAGGCCTCGCGGTTGCGCTGCACCTGGCGCGAGACCTCGCGCAGCGCGTCGAGCGCGCCGCGACGGTCGAACTTGTTGATCGCCACCAGCGCGGCGAAATCCAGCATGTCGATCTTCTCGAGCTGGCTGGCGGCGCCGAATTCCGGGGTCATCACATACAGTGCATGGTCGACCAGCGGCACGATGGCCGCGTCGCCCTGGCCGATGCCCGAGGTCTCGACGATGATCAGGTCGAAGCCGGCGACCTTCAGCGCCGCCAGCACCTCGGGCAGCGCCGCGCTGAGCTCGCCACCGGAGGCGCGGGTGGCCAGGCTGCGCATGTAGACCCGGGGCCCGGCGCGCCATGGCTGGATGGCATTCATCCGTATGCGGTCGCCGAGCAGCGCGCCGCCGCTGCGCCGGCGCGAGGGATCGATGCTGATCAGGGCGATGTGCAGGGCGTCGTCGTGATCCAGGCGCAGCCGGCGGATGATTTCGTCGGTCAGGCTCGACTTGCCCGCACCTCCGGTGCCCGTGATGCCCAGCACCGGCACGCGCAAGGCCTGCGCCGCGCGGCGCAGCTGCGCGCGCTCCTCGTCGCCGACCTCGCCGTTGTCCAGGCGGGTGATCAGTCGCGCCAGTGCGCGCCATGCCTGACCACCGTGGCCCGCCGCCGGCGGCACGGACTGCTCGCACAGATCCACGTCGCAGCGCATCAGCATGTCGCCGATCATCCCCTGCAGCCCCATGCGCTGGCCGTCCTCGGGGCTGTAGATGCGCGCGACCCCCGCCTCCTGCAAGGCGCGGATCTCCTCCGGCCGGATCACCCCGCCGCCGCCGCCGAACAGCTGCACCTCGGGCGCGCCCAGTGCGCGCAGGCGGTCGATGGCATAGCGGAAATATTCCATGTGACCGCCCTGATACGAGCTGATCGCGATCGCCTGCACGTCCTCCTGCAGTGCGCAGTCGATGATCTCGTCGACCGAGCGGTTGTGCCCCAGATGGATCACCTCGGCGCCCCGCGACTGCAGCAGACGCCGCATGATGTTGATCGCCGCGTCGTGGCCGTCGAACAGCGCGGCGGCCGTCACCAGCCGCACCTTGTTGCGCGGTCGGTAGTCGGCCAGGGCCTGGTGCTGGGTGCAAAGATCGGTCATCGTCGTCTCCCGCGGGCGTCCGATGTCGTGCCGGCGCGCCCCAGCGAAGCATTGTCACCGGATCGCGGCGCAGCCACAACCGGCGGCTGCGCCGCGCCAAGGCTGCGCCCGCGCAAGGGAATGAATCGAACGATCGTGCTTTTTTGCCCACGGGGGCCTACAATCGCGCCGGCAAGCCCAGTGGGCAACTGCACCTGAATCGGCACCTGAATTGGAGACCCAGTGATGTCCACCCCGGAGCAATGGCTGCAGGACTACGGCCCACGCGAGGCCATGGAATACGACGTGGTGATCGCCGGCGCCGGGCCGGCCGGCCTGGCCACCGCCATCCACCTGAAGCAGCTTGCGCAGCGCGCGGGCAGCGACATCTCGGTCTGCGTACTGGAAAAAGGCTCCGAGCCGGGAGCGCATATCCTGTCCGGCGCGGTGATGGACCCGCGGGCCCTGGGCGAGCTGCTGCCCGACTGGCAGCAGCAGGGCGCGCCGCTGCGCCAGCCGGTGACCGAGGATCTGTTCTGGTTCCTCGGTGCCGGCGGGCATCGCGCGGTGCCGGCGGCCCTGCAGCCGCCGTGTTTTCGCAACCACGGCAACTACGTGATCAGCCTCGGGGAGCTCGTGCGCTGGCTGGCGCAGCAGGCCGAGGCGCTGGGGGTGGAAATCTTTGCCGGATTCGCAGCCGCCGAGATCCTCTACGACGAGGCCGGCGCCGTGCGCGGGGTGGCCACCGGCAACCAGGGCGTGGGCAAGGATGGCCAGCCGACCGCCAGCTTCCAGCTCGGCATGGAACTGCAGGCCCGCTACACGGTGTTTGCGGAGGGCGCGCGCGGCCAGCTCGGCCGCGAGCTGCTGCAGCGCTACGCGCTGGATGCCGGGCGCGACGCGCAGAGCCATGCCATCGGCATCAAGGAGCTGTGGGAGGTCGCGCCCGAGCAGGCACGCCCCGGGCGCGTGCTGCACACGGCGGGCTGGCCGCTGGATGGATCCACCTATGGCGGGGGCTTCCTCTACCACCTCGACGACCGCAAGGTCGCGGTGGGCCTGGTCGTCGGACTCGACTACCGCAACCCCTGGCTCAGTCCCTTCGAGGAATTCCAGCGCATGAAGACCCACCCGTCGCTGCGCCCGTTCTTCGAGGGTGGACGGCGCGTGGGCTACGGCGCGCGGGCGCTCACCGCCGGCGGGCTGCTGGCGCTGCCGCGGCTGGTGTTCCCCGGCGGCTGTCTGGTCGGCTGCGAAGCCGGCTTCCTGAATGCCTCGCGCATCAAGGGCAGCCATGCGGCGATCAAGTCGGGCATGCTGGCCGCGCAGGCGATCGCCGCCGCGCTCGGCGAGGGGCGGCGCGGTGACACCCTGCAGGAGTACCCGAAGGCCTTCGAGGCTTCCTGGCTGCACGAGGAGTTGCACCGCGCGCGCAATTTCAAGCACTGGTTCAAGATGGGGCGCACGGTCGGCGTGCTGATGACCGGGGTCGAGCAGTGGCTGCTGCGCGGCAAGGTGCCGTGGACCCTGCACTCCACCCGCCCCGACCACGAAGCGCTGCAACCGGCGCAGGACATGCCGCGCATCGACTATCCCAGGCCGGACGGCAAGCTCAGCTTCGATCGCCTGTCGTCGGTGTTCCTCAGCAACACCAACCACGAGGAGAACCAGCCCGCGCACCTGCGGCTGCGCGATCCGCAGATCCCGGTGCAGCTGAACCTGGCGCGCTACGCCGGCCCCGAGCAGCGCTACTGCCCGGCCGGGGTCTACGAGTTCGTCGAGGACGGCGCCGGGGCGCAGAGACTGCAGATCAACGCGCAGAACTGCGTGCACTGCAAGACCTGCGACATCAAGGATCCGACGCAGAACATCGTCTGGGTGGCGCCCGAGGGCGGCGGCGGTCCCAACTACGTGGGCATGTAGCGACGGCTGGCGCGGGAGGTGCAGGCATGGGAACCGAGCGCGAACTCAAGTTCCGTATCCCGCGCGGGGCGCTGCCGCAACTGGCGCGTCACCCGCTGCTGCGCCTGGCACAGCGCCTGCCGCGGCGCAGCCTGCGCAGCTGGTACTTCGACACGCCGGGCGGCGAACTCGCCGCCGCGGGACTGGCGCTGCGCCTGCGCGATGGCGAGCCGGGGCGGGTGCTGACGGTCAAGAGCGCTCCTGGCGATGCACTCGGCAGCCAGCGCGGGGAATGGGAGTGGGCGGCGCTGGACAGCCCGGCCTGCGACCAGCTGGGTGCGCAGGATCTGCGGCAGGCTCTGAGCGACACCCCGTTGCGCGCGCTGGCCTTCGCGCCCGAGCAGCTGCTGCCGATCCTGGGCACCGAGTTCCTGCGCAGCCGCTGGCTGCTCGACTGGCAGGGCACGCGTCTGGAGCTCGCGATCGATCGCGGTCGCTGCGTGGCTCCGCAGGCCTCCGGCTCGCCGCAGGCCGCGCTGTGCGAGCTGGAAATCGAAGTGTTGCAGGGCAGCTTCGACGCGGCCTGGGATCTGGCGTGGACGCTGGCGCAGGATCTGCCGCTGCTGCTCAGCCCGGTGCACAAGGCGCAGCGCGCCGCCGCGCTGCGCGCGGGCGGGCTGCCCGAGGCGCCCGCCGAACCCGGCGCGCCAGCGCCCCGCAGCAGCCTGCAGCAGGCGATGGAACAGTGGCTGCAGACGGCCTGCGCGCAGCTCGCGGTGTGGGCCGAGCACATCGCGCAGGGCGACGATGCGCATTGCGTGCACCAGTTCCGCGTCGTGCTGCGCCGGCTGCGCACCGCGCTGCGCTGGTTGGCGCAGGATCTGCCGCCGGGCGCCGCGCCGTGGCTGCGCGGTGAGTTGCGCTGGGCGCACCAGCTCGCCGGCCTGGTGCGCGATATCGATGTCGAGCGCCACTGGCTGGAGCAGGTCGAGTCGGCGGCCGCGCGCGCGGCGGCGGCACGCAGGCTGCAGGCCTTGCAGCGACGACGCATGCAGGCGCTGCGCGTGCTGCGCGCCTACCTGCTCGGCGCGCGCTTCGGGCGCCTGCTGCTGGCGCTGGGCCGCTGCGGCTGCTGCGCCTTGCGCGGCGACAGCGGATCCGACGCGCTGCGCCGGCTGGGACGGCGCGCGCTGCGCGAAGACACCCGGCGCTGGAAGCGGGCGCTGCGCGATTGCCGACAGCTGCTGCGGTCGGACGTGGTCGCCGAGCAGCTGTCGGCGCAGCAGACGGCGCAGCTGCATGCGCTGCGCATTGCCTCGAAGCGCCTGCGGCTTTCCTGCGAGCGCCTGGGAGCACTGGCTGGCGGCCAGCGGGCCGAGGCCCTGCCGCCACTGCGGCGGCTGGCCACCGCGCTGCAGGATCGCCTGGGCGACTGGCACGATGGCGACCGCATGCTGCGCCAGCTGCGGGCCGATGGCGATGCCGTCGCGCTGCGCGCATGGCTGGGCGCGCGCGCGACCGGTGCGCTGCGCGCAGCCGCCGCGCTGCTGCATGCGACCGCTGGCGCTGCGCCTCCGACGCCGGCACCGATCGCCGTTGCGGCGCAGGCCGCGGCGGCGTAGGCGATCGGCCCTTCAGCCCCCGCCCCGCGCGCGCTGGGGAGCTTGGCCGGCCTGCGGCAGTTCTCCCGGAAGCGAGCCCGGAAGTGAGCCCGGAAGCGAGCCTGCATGGTGGCAGGCCACTCGGCGGCCATCATGCCAGCGCAGCGCGGGCAACTGCACATGGCAGATCGCGGTGGCGTGCGGGCAACGGGTATGGAAGGCGCAGCCCGGCGGCGGCTTCCACGGCGACGGCGGCTCGGCGCGGATGACGCAGGAGGCGGGGGTGGCCGGGCGACCGAGTGTCGGCGTCGAGGCGATCAGTCCCCGGGTGTAGGGATGCACCGGACGCCGCAGCACGCAGCCGCGGCTTCCATGCTCCACGCAGCGGCCGAGGTACATCACCATCACTTCGTCGGCCATGTGGTCGACGACCGAGAGGTCGTGGGAGATGAACAGGTAGGCCACGCCGAATTCCTGCCCCAGATCCATCAGCAGGTTGAGCACCTGCGCACGCACCGAGACGTCCAGCGCCGAGACTGGCTCGTCGGCCACCACCAGCGCCGGGCGCAGCATCAGCGCGCGGGCGATGGCCACGCGCTGGCGCTGGCCGCCGGAGAACATGTGCGGCCAGTGCGCGGCCTGCCCGGGGTGCAGGCCGACGCGCTGCATCATCGCCTGCACCCGATCCGCGCGCTCCGCGCGTCCCAGGCTGGTGGCCACGCGCAGCGGCTCGTCGAGGATCTGGCCGATGGTCTGCCTGGGATGCAGCGAGCCCATGGGGTCCTGGAACACCATCTGCACCTGGCTGCGCGCCGCGCGCAGCGCACAGCGGTCGTGCATGCGCAGTTCGCGGCCGTGCAGCAGCACGCTGCCGCTCGACGGAGTGTCGATCAGCGCAAGCAGCCTTGCCAGGGTGGACTTGCCGCAGCCCGACTCGCCGACCACCGCCAGGGTGCGGCCGGAGTCCAGGCGCAGCTCGATGTCCTGCAAGGCATGCAGCCGGCGTCGCGGTGCCAGCGGATGGCTGCGCTGCTCGTAGTGGCGGCACAGGGCGTGGGTCTGCAGCAACGCAGGCAGGGGCTGCGCGGTCTTGGCCGGCAGCGGCATCGCATCGGGCCGGTCGGTGGAAGCAGGCGGGGGCTGCGCGCCGGCAGCCTCGGAGGGGCGGGACGCGCGCATCAGGATGGCCGCATGGCGCCGGCTCCCGCGTCGGCGAGGACGGGTGCCGGCGTCCCGTGCAGGGGGAAGAAGCAGCGCGCAGGCTGTTGCGCGTCGCCGCCCAGCGCCGGAGCGTGGGCATGGCAGAAACGGCGGGCACGCGGGCAGCGCGGCGCCAGGCGGCAGCCGGGCAGCTCCGCGGCGGCCGCGGGAACCAGGCCGGGCAGCGCGCGCAGCCTGCGCGCGCCGCCGCAGCGCTCCGGCAGTGCGCCCAGCAAGGCTTCGGTGTAGGGATGGCGCGGCGTGCCCAGCACCTGCGCGGCCCCGCCGCTTTCGACCACCTCGCCTGCGTAGAGCACGCTGACGCGGTGCGCGCACTGCGCGACCAGCGCGAGGTCGTGGCTGATGAACAGCAGGCCCATGCCCCGATGCGCCTGCAGCTCGAGCAGCAATTGCACGATCTGCGCCTGGATGGTCACGTCGAGGGCTGTCGTGGGCTCGTCGGCGATCAGCAGCCGCGGGTTCCCGGCCAGCGCCATGGCCATCATCACGCGCTGGCACATGCCCCCCGAAAGCTGGTGCGGCCACGCACGCAGGCGCTGCTCCGGTGCGGCGATGCCGACCTGGCGCAGCAGTTCGAGCGCGCGGGCGCGGCGCTCGCGCCGATCGCCGCCGCCGTGCAGCCGCAAGCATTCATCGAGCTGCCAGCCTACGGTGAAGGCCGGATTCAGGCTGCTCATCGGCTCCTGGAAGATCATCGCCATCGCGCCGCCGCGCAGCCCCGCGCGATCCCGGGCGGGCATGCGCAGCAGGTCGGCGCCGGCGAAGTCCATGCGCGCGGCCTGCACTTGCGCGCCCGGCTCGAGCAGATCCATCAGCGCCAGCGCGGTCATGCTCTTGCCGCTGCCGGATTCCCCGACGACGCCCAGCACCTCGGCCGGGCGCAGTTGCAGGCTGACGTCGCGCAGCACGCGCGCCGGCGCAGGCGTGGCCGGCAGCCGCAGCGACAATCGCTCGACGGCCAGCAGCATCGGGCCCTGCGTGCCTCCAGGCATGGCGGTCTCGGGCATCGCGGGCTCAGTTGCGCAGCCTGGGGTCGAGGGCGTCGCGCAGGGCATCGCCGATCAGGTTGCAGGCCAGCACGGTGACGAAGATCGCCAGTCCCGGGAAGGCTACCGCCCACCAGGCGCTTTGCAGGAAGGCCATCGACTCGGCGAGCATCGTGCCCCATTCGGGGCTCGGTGGCTGCGCGCCCAGCCCGAGGAAACCCAGCGCGGCAACCTCGATCACCGCGGTCGAGAAGCCCAGCGTGGCCTGCACGATGACCGGCGCCAGCGCATTCGGCAGCAGGGTGCGCAGCATCAGGTGCAGCGGGCCGGCTCCGGTCATGCGGGTGGCGGTGACGTAGTCCTTGCCGGCCTCGGCCAGCACCGAGGCCCGTGCCAGGCGCACGTAGCCGGGCAGCGCGACGAGCACGGTGGCGAGCACGGCGTTGCGCAGGCTGGGCCCGAGCACGGCGACCATCGCGATGGCCAGCAGCAGCCCGGGCAGGGCGAGCAGGATGTCGACCGCGCGCATCACCAGGGCGTCCACCCAGCCGCGGCAGTAGCCGGCGAGCAGCCCCAGCGCGACGCCGGTGGGCATCGAGAAGGCGACCACCGCGCAGGCGGTCAGCAGCGAGAGCCTGCATCCCATCAGAAGGCGTGACAGCAGGTCGCGCCCCACGCTGTCGGTGCCCAGCGGATGCGCCCAGCTGCCGCCGGCCAGCCAGGCCGGGGGATGCAGGATGTACCCCGGCTGCTGTGCCAGCGGCGGGTGCGGCGCCAGCCAGGGCGCCAGCACCGCGCACAGCAGTACCGGCAGGGCGATCAGCGCCCCGATGCGCCCGCCCGGATTGCGTGCGAGGTGGCGCAGCAGGGGCCAGCGCATGGGCGCGGCCGGAGCCTCGGCGGCTTCAGGATTCATGGCGGATGCGCGGGTTGAGCAGGGCATAGCTGAGGTCGACCAGCAGATGCACGACCAGCACCATCGCGCCGACCAGCAGCACGGCGCCCTGCAGCACCGGATAGTCGCGCAGGTGGATGGCCTGCACCATCCACTGCCCGATTCCCGGCCAGGAGAAGATGGTCTCGGTCAGGATCGCGCCACCCAGCAGGGTGCCGATCTGCAGCCCGGTGACCGTGACCACCGGCAGCAAGGCGTTGCGCAGCGCATGCACCCACACTACCCTGCGCGGCGAGAGCCCCCGGGCGCGCGCGGCACGCACGTAGCCGGCGCCGAGCACCTCGAGCAAGGCCGAGCGCGTCATGCGCGCGATCACCGCCAGCGGCACGGTGGCCAGCACCACGGCCGGCAGCAGCATGTGGCGCAAGGCGTCGCCCAGGGCGGCAAAGTCACCGGCCCGCCACGCGTCCCACAGCAGGAAGCCGCTGCGCGGCTCGACCCACAGCAGCGGGGACAGCCGTCCCGACACCGGTGTCCAGCCGAGTTGCACCGAGAACACCAGCATCAGCAGCATGCCCCACCAGAACACCGGCAGCGCGTTGCCGGCCAGGCAGGCGCTCATCAACGCATGATCCGGCCAGCGCCCGCGGTGCAGCGCGGCGGCGATCCCGGCCGGCAGTCCGACGGCGATCGCCAGCAGCATCGCCGCCGCGCTCAGCTCCAGCGTGGCCGGCAGGCGTTGCAGGAATTCGGCGAGCACCGCGTTGTGGGTGAAGTAGGAGGTGCCGAAGCTGCCGCCGAGCACTCCGCCCAGGTAGTGGAGGAATTGCTGCGGCAGCGGCAGGTCGAGCCGGAGCTGGCGCAGCAGGCGCAGGTGTTCGCCGGCGTCGAGCCCGCGCGCGCCGGCCATCGCCTCCACCGGGTCGCCGGGGATCAGGTGGATCAGCGCGAAGCTCAGCAGGCTCAGGCCGGCAAGCGCGGGCAAGAGCAGCAGCAAGCGCCGTAGAACGTAGGCAATCATCGGGTTTCCATCGGCCAGCGCGGGGCGGGTAGGGGGCTGCGGCTGTTCAGTCGATGCGGGTGGTGGAGAAGTCGTGCACCCCGGCCGGCGATGCGACATAGCCGCGCACCCGCACCGACATCGGCACCAGCAGCGTGGTATGGGCCATCGGCACCCAGGGCAGCAGGAGGTGGAAGCGCTGCTGGGCCTGCGCGTACAGGCGCGCGCGCTGGGCCCGGTCGGTGGTGCGCAGCGCACTGTCGACCAGCGCCTGATACCGGGCGTCGCAGAAATTCGCCGGATTCTGCTGGGTGTGCACGCCTGTGCAGCTCAGCAGGGTGCCGAGGAAATTGTCAGGGTCGCTGTTGTCGGCGCTCCAGCCCATCAACGCGGCCTGATGGCTGCCCGAAGCCAGGCGCCGCAGGTATTCGCCCCACTCGAAGGTGCTGACGCGGGCATGCACGCCGATGCGCTCCCAGTCGGACTGGATCATCACGGCCATGCGCCGGGCATCGGGCAGGTAGGGGCGGGCGATCGACATCGCCGAAAGCTCCAGATCGAGCCCCTTGGGGTAGCCGGCCTCGGCCAGCAACCGGCGCGCGCCGGCGGGGTCGTGGGGGAGGTCGGCGATGCTGGGGTCGTAGCCCCACACCGCTGGCGCCAGCGGGTTCACCGCCGGCACCGCCTG
This sequence comes from Pseudomonadota bacterium, assembly GCA_021805825.1. GTDB lineage: Bacteria > Pseudomonadota > Gammaproteobacteria > Burkholderiales > Burkholderiaceae_C > Thiomonas_A. The sequence continues at coordinate 5,869 of JAJZEC010000030.1, read as the reverse complement.
CCCGCCGTACACGGCGTCGACGATGGTCTTCTTGTCGATGGCCAGGTACAGCGCCTTGCGCACCCGCAGGTCGTTCAGCGGGGGCCTTTGGGTGTTGAAGGCCACGTAGGTCACGTTCAGCGCCGGTCCACCAGGAGCCAGGCGGATCGACGGATCGGCGCGCATCGCCGGCAGGTCGGCGGGGTTCGGCGCAGCCATCATCTGGCATTCCCCGGCGCGCAGCTTGGCCCAGCGTACCGAGGCGTCGGGAACGATCGCGAACACCAGCTGGTCGAGCGGCGGGCGGCCCCGCCAGTAGGCGGCGAAGGCACGGTAGCGCAGCATCGCATCGGGCTGATAGGAAACCAGCTCGAAAGGCCCGGTGCCGATGGGCTTGAGATCCAGATCCTGCTTGCGGCCGCGGGCGGCCAGCCACGCTGCGTACTCGGCCGAGTTGATCGAGCTGAAGTCCATCGACAGGTCGGCCGGGAAGGCGGCATTGGGCTCGCGCAGCACGAAGCGCACCGTATGGTCGTCGACCTTGTCGATCGAGCGCAGCGCGCGGTTCAGCCCCATGCTGTGGAAGTACACGTAGCTGCCGTTGGACACTTGGTGGTAGGGGTGCGCGGGGTCGAGCATGCGGGCGAAGGTGAACACCACGTCGTCGGCATTGAAGGCACGCGTGGGCTGGAAGCCGAAATTGCTATGGAAGCGAACCCCCTCGCGCAGATGAAACAGGTAGGTGCGGCCGTCGCGCGAGACTTCCCACGCGGTGGCCAGGCCGGGAACCAGCGCCGCGCTGCCCGCTTGCTGGACGACCAGGCGGGAGAACAGCGCGCGCGAACTGGCATCGAAGCTCGCGCCGTCGGACTGCAGCGCCGGCTGCAGGCCCACCGGGTTGGACTCCGAGCAGTAGACCAGGGCCTTGGGGCCGGCGGGCGCCGCCGCCCAGGCGCTGCCGAGAACCCCGGCCAGCGCGGCCAGGGCCAGCAGGACCCTATGGGCGGCGCGCGGGGCGCGTCGTGACGAGGAGCAGTGGGCTTCGGGCATGGCGGTTGGCTCGGCGGTTGGCACGGCGGCCGATGCAAAGCATCGATAGTCCACTATAAGTCGGGCATGTAACCGATTGCATCCGACAGGAGCTTTCCCCCACTGAATGTCGGAAATGATTCCTTGGGCGGAGGCATGGCGCCGCCAGCCGTGGCGAACCGCTCCGCACGGCCCGCGATAGATATACACTGAAAGGTTCGGTGGGCTTGCCGCTGCGGGCCCGCAACCACCCAGCCGAGTGCCCGATGTCCACCAGCAGCACTGCCCTCCACGACGCCGACCGGGCCATCCGGCGCAGGCGGACCTTCGCCATCATCTCCCACCCCGACGCCGGCAAGACCACGCTGACCGAAAAGCTGCTGCTGTTCTCCGGGGCGATCCAGATCGCCGGCTCGGTGAAGGCGCGCAAGGCCAGCCGCCACGCGACCTCGGACTGGATGGAGATCGAGAAGCAGCGCGGCATCTCGGTGGCTTCGTCGGTGATGCAGATGGAGTGGCGCGATTGCGTGATCAACCTGCTCGACACCCCGGGCCACCAGGACTTTTCCGAGGACACCTACCGCGTGCTGACCGCAGTCGATGCGGCATTGATGGTGATCGACGCCGCCAACGGCGTGGAGGCGCAGACGCTGCGGCTGCTCGAGGTCTGCCGCGCGCGCAACACGCCGATCATCACCTTCGTCAACAAGATGGATCGTGAGGTGCGCGCGCCGCTGGATCTGATGGACGAGATCGAACGCCACCTGGGCATGGACGCCGTGCCGCTGAGCTGGCCGGTCGGCATGGGCAAGAACTTCCACGGTGTGCTCGATCTGCGGCGCGACCGCATGCGGGTGTTCCGCGCCGGCGAGGATCGTCTCGACGACTCCGGCGACGAGATCATCGAAGGCCTGCGCAACCCCGAGCTGGCGCGGCGCTTCGGGGCCGACGACGAGCGCGCGCAGCAGGAGCTCGAGCTGTTGCGCGAGGCCACCGCCGAGCTCGACGTCGAGGCTTTTCGCGCTGGCCGCCAGTCGCCGTTGTTCTTCGGCTCGGCGATCAACAACTTCGGCGTGCGCGAGGTGCTCGACGCCCTCGTCGACCTGGCGCCGGCGCCGCAGCCGCGGCCGGCGCTGCAGCGCGTGGTGCGCCCCGAGGAGCCGCGCTTCAGCGGCCTGGTGTTCAAGATCCAGGCCAACATGGATCCGGCGCATCGCGACCGCATCGCCTTCGTGCGCGTGTGCTCCGGGCAGTTCAGCCGCGGCATGCGGCTGCGTGTGGTGCGCAGCGGCAAGGACATCCGGCCGAACACCGTGGTGGCCTTCATGTCGCAGCGCCGCGAGTTGCTCGAGGAGGCGTGGGCCGGGGACATCATCGGCATTCCGAACCACGGCACCCTGCGCCTGGGCGACACCCTGAGCGAGGGCGACAACCTGCAGTTCACCGGCCTGCCCTTCTTCGCCCCCGAGCTGTTCCAGGCCGTCGAGATCGCCGATCCGCTGCGCAGCAAGCAATTGCGCACCGGGCTGATGCAACTCGGCGAGGAGGGGGCGATCCAGGTGTTCCGCCCGCAACTCGGCGGCAGCCTGCTGCTCGGCGCGGTGGGGGCTCTGCAGTTCGATGTCGTGCTGCACCGCCTGCGCGGGGAATACAACGTCGCCGCGCGGCTGGCGCCCACCCCCTACCGAGTCGCGCGCTGGGTGCACTGCGAGGACGAGCGCGACTTCAAGCGCTTCCTCGACGAGAACGCCCACCGCATCGCCCACGACGTGGTCGACGCTCCGGCCGTGCTGCTGGCGCACGCTGCCGAACTGCGGGTTCTGCAGGAGCGCTGGCCGCAGGTGGCCTTCCACGCCCTGCGCGAGCACGCCGGCCGGGTGTTCCAGACCGATCTCGTGGCCTGAGGAGCCGCCTCCGCCATGCGCCCGCTGGGTTACGCCAGACTGCTGGGGGCCGAACTGCGTTCGGCCCAGCTCGGGCTGATCTGGCTGGCGCTGCTGCTCGCCGCCACCGCGCTGTCCGGCGTGGGTTTCGTCGCCCAGCGCCTGCACGCAGGGCTGCAGCGTGACGCCGCGCAGTTGCTGGGCGGGCGGCTCGTGCTGCAGGGCGACCATCCGCTGCCTCCGGAGTTCCTCGCCCATGCGCGCGCGCTCGGGCTGCGCCATGCCAGCAGCGCGCTGTTCGCCAGCATGGCGCTGGGGCCGGGCGCGCAGGGACGCAGCCAGCTGGTGGCGGTGAAGGCGGTGTCGGAAGGCTACCCCTTGCTCGGGCGGCTGCAGCTGCGCCCGCCGGCGCCGGGCATGGCGCTGCCGACGACGCCCATTCCCGCGCCCGGCACGGTGTGGGTGGCGCCGCAACTGGCGCGCCGTCTCGGCGCGCCGGCGCAGGGCCCGATCGAGCTCGGCCGCAGCGGCCTGCGCATCGCCGCGCTGGACGTCGGCGAACCGGATCGCGGCCCGGGCATTCCCGGGCTGGCTCCCAGGGTGCTGATGAACGCGGCCGACCTGCCCGCCACCGCGCTGATCCAGCCCGCCAGCCGCGTCGACTACAGCCTCGCACTGGACGGCCCTGCGCAGGCCCTGGCGGCCTACGCGGACTGGGCGCGCGCGCGCATCCGCGCGCAGCAATTGCGCGGCCTGCGCCTGCACAGCCCGCAGGCCGACGGCAACGGCTTCGACCGCAACCTGCGCCGTGGCGGCGACTACCTGCGGCTGGTGGCCTTGCTGGTCGCGGTACTCGCGGCGGTCGCCGTGGCGGTGGCGGCACGCGACTTTGCCCGCCGACGCCAGGCGCTGGTGGCCTTGCTGAAGGCCCTGGGGCTGACGCGGCGTGGCGTGCTCGGCCTGGTGCTGGCCGAACTGGCGGTGCTGGGTGCCAGTGCCACACTGCTCGGCAGCCTCGGCGGCCTGGGCCTGCAGGCGCTGCTGCTCGGCATGCTGCGGCAGTGGGTCAGCGCCTCCCAGCTCGGGCCCGTGGGCTGGCAGCCGGTGGCGCTGGCGCTGGGCAGCATGGCCGCGCTGCTCCTGGGCTTCGCGCTGCCGGTGCTGGCCCGGCTGGCTGGCGTGCCGCCGCTGCGCGTGCTGCGCCAGCAGCTCGCAGGATCGGCCGGGCCGCCGCTGCAGGCGGCGCTGGGTGCCGCCTGCTTCGGCCTGCTGCTGGTGCTGCTGTCGGGCAATGCCGAGCTGGCCGGGCTGAGCCTGGGAGCCTTTGTCGTCGTTGGCCTGCTGCTGGCCGGGCTGGCGGCGGCTGCGCTGCCGCTGCTGTGGCGCCTGGCGCAGGGACGGCCGGGCGTGCTCGCGCTGGCCGCGCGCCAACTGGCGGCGCGCGGCGCACCGGTGGTCGTGCAGATGACCGCCCTCGGGCTGGCCTTGATGGCCCTGCTGCTCGTGGGCATGCTGCGCCAGGGGCTGCTGGCCGGCTGGCAGTCCTCGCTGCCCGACGATGCCCCTGACCGCTTCGTCATCAACGTGCAGCCTGCGCAAGGCGATGCCTTTCGCGCCGCGCTGCGGGAGGCGGGCATCCATGGCTTCGACTGGTATCCGATGGTGCGCGCGCGATTGGTGGCGGTGAACGGTCATGCGGTGTTCGCGCGTGACTACCGGGAGGCGCGCGCCCGCAACCTGATCGAGCGCGAGATGAACCTGTCGAGCAGTGCCCGGCTGCCGCCCGGCAACCGCATCGTCGCCGGTTCCTGGCAGGCCACCGCGGGGGCCGCTGCGCGTGGCTTGTCGGTCGAGCAGGGCATCGCGCGCGCGCTGCGGCTCAAGCTCGGCGATCGCCTGCGCTTCGACATCGCCGGCTCGTCGTGGAGCGCCACCATCACCAGCCTGCGCCGGGTCGACTGGAATTCGATGCACGCCAATTTCTTCGTGCTCGCGCCGCCGGCCGCGCTGCGGCACCAGCCCTACACCTGGCTGGCCGCCTTCCACCAGCCGGCGCGCCTGGGCGACGCCTTCGACGCCGGGCTGCAGCGGCGCTTTCCCGACATCACGATCATCGATTTCAGCGCACTGATGCGCCAGTTGCGCCACATGCTCGCCCAGGTCGGCGCGGCGGTGCAGCTGCTGTTCGGCTTCGCCATCGGTGCCGGCCTCGTGGTGCTGGCGGCCAGCCTGCTTCTCGGGCGGCGCGAGCGCGAGCGGGACACCGCGGTGTGGCGCGTGCTCGGTGCCTCCGACCGCCTGCTGCGCCGGGTCATGGCGGCCGAACTGCTGCTGACCGGCCTGCTCGCGGGCCTGCTGGGTGCGCTTGGCGCCGAAGCGGCGGCCTGGCTGCTGGCGCGCCGGGTGTTCGCCTTCCACTGGCTGCCGCCGCCCTGGTGGCTGGCGCTGGGAGCGCTCGGGGGCGCGCTGCTGGCGCTGGCCGCGGGCTGGCTGAGCCTGCGGCGGGTGCTGCGCACGCCCGCGCTGCGGCTGTTGCGCGGCTTGTCCTGATGGCGCCGCGGGATCCCGGCTGAGCCCCGCCCGCCCAGCGGGCCCACGAAAACTTGCGCAGGCGCAACGGCGCCCCGCCGGCGGCGGGCACAATGGCGGCAGCCGGCGCGGCCGAGCGCGTCGCGCGGCACCGTTGCAGACGATCATGAATCCTTCCGAACCCACCACGGCCCGCTCCGGGGCCGATGCTTCCCCGACCGCGGCGACGCCCTACGAACTGCTGGGCGGCTCCGCCGGCGTGCGCGCGCTGGTCGATCGCTTCTACGATCTGATGGATCTGGAGCCGGTCTACGCCCAGCTGCGCGCGATCCACCCTTCGAGCCTCGACGGCTCGCGCGACAAGCTGTACTGGTTCCTCAGCGGCTGGCTGGGCGGTCCCGACCTGTATCAGCAGCGCTTCGGCCATCCGCGTCTGCGCATGCGCCACT
>JAJZEC010000083.1 GCA_021805825.1 Pseudomonadota bacterium | reverse complement strand
CATGGAACCCCTGGGCTATATCCCTCCAGCCGAAGCTGAGGCAAACTATTACCGGCAACTCGCCAGTCAGACCGCCATCCCGGCCTGACTCAAACCAACCAGCCTCCACGATTCCCGGGGCGGTTCAGCCAAGTCTTTAGCCAACTCATCAGCTATAGAGCGCCCGAGGTGCGATGCTGGATCATCCTCCTCTCCGACGAGTTCAACGCCGCGCGTGAGCATCTCGGTGCGAAGACGCTTCCGCAGGGACTCCCCCGGCTCGTCAAGACGCGGACGCTGATCGCAGTGGTGAAGCCCGAACAAATAGACCGCCCGATCCATAGCCCTCCGACTTCCCTCCTTAGCGCCAAGCGTTGATTCCGGTGCGAGTAAGCGTACAGTCTTAGCCTACTAGGACATGGAGACGAACATGGGCAAGCGATTTGCACTCGTTGTCGTTCTTGCAACTTGGACGATCAGTGCGAACGCCTTTAGCACGTTCGGCCTGATGGCGGCTGGAGCAGCCGCGCAGCAACAGCGCGAGCAGCAATTGGAGCAAACTGATCCAGCGACCGCGCAGTTGCTGCGACAGCAACAGCAGATGTTGGAGCAGCAACAGCAACAGACCATGCTGCTACAGCAGCAAGTCGAGATGCAACAGCGCCAGCAAGCAGCACAAGTGCCCTGCTATATCTGCCGGTGACTTGGACGTTAGACGGCTCAACCCGAAACATTGTTGAACGTGAGCGACACCGAAAGTGCCTTGACATCGTCTGCTTTCGCCGGCGTGAGGACTACCTGCACGGGTGTCCAGCGGCCCGGCGGAAACATGTTTGTCAGGTCCACCGATGTTGCGTTTTGTAGCGTGGTGCCCCAGCTGACTTTCATCTTCGCGCCCGTGAACCAGGCAGAGCTTAAGTTTTCGACCGCAAGTTCGATTTTGTACCCGTCTAGATACGGGGTGGTTTTCTTCGCGTCTACAAGATAGACACCAAGGGGCGAGTGCCCGTATCCGTAGCCGGGTGAGACCGTCGATAAGTATGCGGGACTGTCCGAAAACTGTCGGCTGAGTTCCAGGTTCGTTACGCGCTGCTCAAGCTGGTTGATTTCGCCCTGCAGGGTCGCAGTGCTGAAGGTAGGTTTGTAAGCTGTCCAAGGCCCCGAGGCCGATGACGCAGCAGGTGCGGCATTTGAGGCAGCAGCCGCAGCAGGCTTGGGATCATGGTTCGCGCCGCCGCAGCCTACGAGTATTGCCGTAGCCGGCAAAGCGCAGAGGGTGCGGCAGAAGCGGACCAAGGCAGACTTTTGCACGATCTTCTCCCATGTCGGCGTTGGAACGCATGGTACAAGGCGTCAAGGTCTAGAAAGCGTGCAGGTGAGGTCTCCGAGATAGGTTGTGCGGCATCGTGCACAACTGATCCAGGCTCTCGAAACAACCCCAGCCAAGCCGGCCAGCCGGATCGGCTCACGCCGAGGTAACACCGGATTGACGCGCGGCGGGCTAGGCTCACGGCATGGAGGCCGAGACCATGCGCGACGACCGCCTGCCCCGTTCCCTGCACGACCTGAGCGACGACGCGCTGCTGGACCGTGCCTTTGAACCGGAGTTCATGCGCGAGCGCACGCCGCTGGAGGTAGAGCTGCTGTGGCGACTGGCCGAGGCTCACCACATCATCGAGCAGGCGCACGCCGAGCAGCGCCGGATGGTCGCCGGGCTGTGGATAACTCCCCTGCCGTAGCCGGCTTGTGGGAAGAATCGTGGGATGATTTTCCTAGATGCTTGATTTTTCTAGGATTCTGGCGGAAAGGGTGGGATTCGAACCCACGGTACGGTATAACCGTACACCGGATTTCGAGTCCGGCGCATTCGACCACTCTGCCACCTTTCCGGGGTGTTTCGGGCCTTTCTGGAGCCCTTTCTCCGCAGTGCGGATGGTTCGCCATCACTGCCTTGCGCAAAAACGAGGAGTGTAGCAGTGCGGGCGCCTTCGCGAAAGACGCGACGGCCCACGCGGCCGCTGCTTCAGCGCTGCGCGGGCATCAGCAATTGCTGGCCTCCGAGGTAAGGTTGCAGCGCCTCCGGGACGTCCACGCCGCCGTCTGCGCGCTGGTAGTTCTCCAGCACCGCCACCAGCGTGCGGCCCACCGCGAGGCCCGAGCCGTTCAGGGTGTGCAGCCACTGCGTGCGACCCTGGGCATCGCGGGTGCGCGCCTGCATGCGGCGCGCCTGGAAGGCCTCCATGTTCGAGCAGCTGGAGATCTCCCGATAGGCACCCTGCCCCGGCAGCCAGACCTCCAGGTCGTAGGTCCTGGCCGCGCCGAAACCCATGTCCCCGGTGCACAGCAGCATGGTGCGATAGGGCAGTCCCAGGCGGCGCAACACTTCCTCGGCATCGGCGGTCAGTCGCTCGAGCGCCGCCCCGGACTGCTCGGCGGCGCACACCCACACCAGTTCGACCTTGTCGAACTGGTGCTGGCGGATCATCCCGCGCACATCGCGCCCGTAGGATCCGGCCTCCGAGCGGAAGCACGGGGTGTGCGCGACCAGGCGCATGGGCAGCTGCTCGGGCGGGACGATGCTGTCGCGCACCAGGCTGGTCAGCGGAACCTCGGCGGTCGGGATCAGGTAGAAGTTGCCCAGTTCCCCGCGCGGCACGGCGAACAGGTCGTCCTCGAACTTGGGTAGCTGCCCGGTTCCCTGCAGGGTCTGCGCGCTGACCAGGTAGGGAACGTAGGCCTCGGTGTAGCCATGCTCGGTGGTGTGCAGGTCGAGCATGAACTGCGCCAAGGCCCGGTGCAGCCGCGCCAACGGCCCGCGCAGCACCGCGAAACGCGCCCCGGACATGCGGCTCGCGGCCTCGAAATCCAGCCCCAGCGGGCCGCCGATGTCCACATGGTCGCGCGGGCTGAAGTCGAAGGCGCGCGGCTCGCCCCAGCGGCGCAGTTCACGGTTTTCGGCCTCGCCGGCACCCAGCGGAACATCCGGATCGGGCAGATTGGGAACCCCGAGCAGCATGTCGCCGAGTTCCTGCTGGATCTGCTGCAGCCGCGCCGCCGAAGCCTCCAGCGCCGACTTGAGATCGCTGACCTGCCGCATCGCCTCGGAGGCATCGTCGCCCGCCGCCTTGCGCTGCCCGATCAGCCGCGACGCCTGGTTGCGCTGGGCCTGCAGTTCCTCGGTGCGGGTCTGCAGCTGCTTGCGCTCGGCCTCCAGCGCGCGAAAGCGCGCCACGTCGAGGAAGGGCTGGGGCCGCCTGCGGGTCTCGAGACGGGCCACGACCTGATCCAGGTCCTTGCGCAACAGGTTGATGTCCAGCATGGCAGGCGTTGGGAAAGTCGGAAGGGAGCCGGCGCGGCGGCGCGATCAAGTGCGCGGGGTCTTCGGCCCCAGCCCCTTGGGCAGCGGGAAGCGCAGGGTTTCGTCGACGCCCTGCAGGTTGCGCACCTGGCGCGCGCCGAGTTCGCGCAGGCGATCGATCACCTGCTGCACCAGCTGCTCGGGGGCAGACGCCCCGGCGGTCACGCCGACGCGGCGCGCGCCCTCGAGCCACTGCGCGCGCAGGTCGGCCGCGGTGTCGACCATGTAGGACGGGCAGCCCAGGCGGGAGGCGACCTCGCGCAGGCGGTTGGAGTTCGAACTGCTGGGGCTGCCGACGACGATCACCACGTCGACCTGCGGGGCCAGGAACTTGACCGCGTCCTGGCGGTTCTGCGTGGCGTAGCAGATATCCTGCCGCTTGGGGTCGCGCAGCCGGGGATAGCGCGCACGCAACGCGGCGACCACCGCGGCGGCATCGTCGACCGACAGCGTGGTCTGCGTCACGTAGGCGATCTCCTCGTCGGGCGGGAACGGCAGGCGGCCGACGTCCTCCTCGCTCTGCACCAGGAACACGCCCTCGGCCTGGCCCATCGTGCCCTCGACCTCCGGATGGCCGGCGTGGCCGATCATCACCAGGTGCAAGCCCTGGCTGCGCATGCGGGCGACCTCCACGTGCACCTTGGTGACCAGCGGGCAGGTGGCGTCGAACACCTTCAGGCCGCGGGCCTGCGCCTGCTCGCGCACCGCACGCGACACGCCGTGGGCGGAGAACACCAGGGTCGAACCCGCCGGGACGTCGTCGAGTTCGTCGACGAACACCGCGCCCTTGGCGCGCAGGCTCTGCACCACCGTCGTGTTGTGGACGATTTCGTGGCGCACGTAGATCGGCGCCCCGAACAACTCCAGGGCGCGCTCGACGATGTCGATGGCGCGGTCGACCCCGGCGCAGAATCCGCGCGGGCTGGCCAGCAGCACGTCCAGATGGCCCGCGTCCTGCTGCGGCTCGCTCACAGAACCCCCAGGATGTGCACGTCGAACACCACCGCCTTGCCGGCCAGCGGATGGTTGAAATCGAGCTCGACCGCATGCTCGTCGGCGGCGGTCACGGTGGCCGCCGCACTCGCGCCGCTGGTCGAGCTCAGCCCGGCCAGCTGCACCGCGTCGCCGACCGCCAGATGCACGTCGTCCGGCAGGTACTGGCGCAGCACGCTGCGCGGCAGCCGCTGCACCCGCTGCGGGTCGTGCGGGCCGAAGGCGGCGCCGGCCGGCAGTTCGAAACGCGCCTGCGCGCCCTCCTCCAGGCCGATCAGGCATTCCTCGAGGGCCGGTGCCAGTTGCTGCACCCCCAGCGTGAGGGTGGCCGGTCGATGGGCGAAGGTGTCGATCCAGGCGCGGCCGTCGGGCGGTGCCAGGCGATAGTGCAGGGTCAGCAGGGAATCGGGACGAACGTGGGCCACGGTATCGATACACTGTGTCGCAGCGGCCAGGCCGCTGCGCCGCGGGCGGTCGCACCACCCGGGCGGCAAAGTTCCCATTGTAGGGACGACCCTGGATGAGCACCCGCATCGCCGATCTTCCCCCCGCCGCGCGCCCGAGGGAAAAACTGCTGCAGCACGGCCCGCAGGCCCTGGCCGACGCCGAACTGGTCGCCCTGCTGCTGCGCAGCGGAGTGCGCGGCTGCAACGCCCTGCAACTCGGTCAGCGTCTGCTGGACACCTTCGGCGGACTGCACGGCCTGCTGCATGCCCCGGCCGGCCGCCTGCGCGGCATCCGCGGCCTGGGCTGTGCCAAGTATGCCGAAATCGCCGCGGTGCTCGAACTGGCGCGACGCGCGCTGGCCGAGCCGATGCGCGAGCGACGGCTGTTCGATGCCCCCGAGGTGGTCGCCGACTACCTGCGGCTGTGGATCGGCGGCAGCAGCATCGAGATCTTCGCCGCGCTGCTGCTGGACAACCGCCATCGCCTGCTCCACGCCCAGCAGCTCTGGCGCGGCAGCCTGGCGCAGACGGCGGTCTACCCGCGCGAACTGGCCAAGCTGGCGCTGGCCCACGAGGCGGCGGCGGTGATCGTCGCCCACAACCATCCTTCGGGGCTGGCCGAGCCCTCGCCGCAGGATCATCAGGTCACGCAGCGCCTGAAGTCGGCCCTGGGGCTGCTGGACATCACCCTGCTCGACCACCTGGTGGTCACCCGCGGGGCGGTGTTCTCCTTCGCCGGGCGGGGGCTGCTGTGAGCCAGCGCCCGCCGCGCCGGCTGCGCCGCCGGCTGCCGGCTGCGCAGCCTGCGGCGCAGGCGCCGGACGACCCGCCGGCCGCGCCCGGATCGGCGCGCGCCGGCCATTCCGGCGACAGCGAAGCCGGGTTGTTCCGACAGGCCGTCGCCGGCGCCCAGGCGCTGCCGGCCAGCGATCGCGTGCTGCTGCGGCCGGCGGCGCCACCGCCGGTGCCGTTGCAGCGCCAGCGCGACGAGCGCGCTGCGCTGCGCGAATCGCTGTCCGACAGCGTCGACCTCGAGAGCCTGCTGGAGACCGACGAGGAACTGTCCTACCGCGCGCCCGGAGTCGGCCCGGACGTGCTGCGCAGGCTGCGCCGCGGCCATTGGGTGATCCAGGCCGAGCTCGACCTGCACGGCATGCGCCGCGACGAGGCGCGCGAAGCGCTGCTGGACTTCGTGCACGCGACCTTGCAGCGCGACCTGCGCTGCGTGCGCATCATCCACGGCAAGGGGCTGGGCTCGCCGGGACGCCAGGGGGTGTTGCGCCGCAAGGTGCGCAACTGGCTGCTGCAGATGCGCGAGGTGATGGCCTTCTGCCAGGCCGGCCCGCACGACGGCGGTGCCGGCGCGCTGCTGGCGCTGCTGCGCCATCCGCCTGTGCCGCGCGATTGATTCCGGGCGCTCAGCGCCCTGCCATCTCGCCCTCGGCGCGGTTGCGCATCCAGTCGGCCGTCCCGAAGAAGGCCTGCTGCAGCGACTCGGCCAGGGGCTGCGGAAGCTGGAGCTCGCTCATGGCCCGCGCCATGCAGGCCAGCCACTGGTCGCGCTCGCGCAGCCCGATGGCATAGGGAAAGTGGCGCATGCGCAGACGCGGATGGCCGAAGCGCTGCTGATACAGGTCGGGACCGCCCAGCCAGCCGCTGAGGAACCAGTACAGCTTGTCGCGCGAGCCGTCGAGGCTCGAAGGGTGGATCGCGCAGATCGGAA
>JAJZEC010000029.1 GCA_021805825.1 Pseudomonadota bacterium | reverse complement strand
TTCCAGGCCCTCAAGCTCCCCAAACCGACCCGCGACGCTCAGATGACCCTGCTGTAGTGGCAATTTTTTAACTCGCCTCAACAAAAACATGGACTTGGCGCGGTTGGTGTCGAACTCCGGTGGCCCGAGGTGTCGCGGCGCAGCAGCGCCGCGCGTGGCAGGCGAACTGAGCGCCTCCGCCGAGCCCCGGGGCGACGAGGCGCGGCGGGCACAGGCAGACTGCAGCGCAACGGCCACTGCCGGCATGCGCAAGCCGTGTTACAAACCCTGAGCACGGCGCAACGGCTGGCGGCGGAGCGCCCTCGGCCTGCCGCAGCGAAGGCCTCCACCCGATCCCAGATGCTCCTGCACACCGCTTTTCCGCGCTGCGTCGTTCTCGCTCCGGGCGACAGGCCCAGGCTTGCGTCGCCGACGGAGGGCGTCCATGCCCCCCACCTCCACCCTGGAGTCGGGGAGGAGATCCAGGCGCTGCGCATCGACACGCGCGGCCCGGCTGCCCGCCGCACCCTGCCGCCTGCGCAGCGCGCATGAGCATGGCGGATACGCGCATCGCCATCATCGGCGGCGGACTCAGCGGCCTGTACGCCGCCTACGCCCTCGAGCGCCAGGGCATCCGCGGCTGCGTGCTGTGGGAGGCGCGCGAACGCCTCGGCGGGCGGCTGCTCGATGCCTCGCGCACGGCCACAGCCGGAGCCGCGCAGCCTGCGCCGCGCTCGGGCCTCGACCTCGGGGCGACCTGGTTCTGGCCCGCGCTGCAGCCGCAACTCGACGCGCTGATCCGGCACCTCGACCTCGACCGCTTCCTCCAACCGGGCGAAGGCGACATGGTGTTCGAACACCCTCGCCATGCCGCGCCGGTGCGCACCGGCGGCTTCCTGCAACAGCCGCCCTCCTTTCGCCTGGTGGGGGGCATGGACGCCCTGGTGCAGGCGCTGCGCGAGCGCCTGCGAAGCACCCGCATCGAGACCGCCTCCAGGGTGCGCGGCGTGCACGCCAGCGCCGAGGATCTGGCCGTGGAGATGGACACCCCGGCGGGGCCGCGCCGGGTCGGCGGCTTCCAGCATGTCCTGCTGGCGCTGCCGCCGCGACTGGCCGAGGCACATCTGGCCTTCGTGCCGGCACTCCCCCCCGATCTGGCCCGCAGCTGGCGTGCCACGCCGACCTGGATGGCTGCGCAGGCCAAGTATGTCGCCGTGTACGACACCCCCTTCTGGCGCAGCGCCGGGCTGTCCGGCTTCGCGCAAAGCGCGCTCGGCCCGCTGGGTGAAATCCACGACGCATCGAACGCCGATGGCCCCGCCGCGCTGTTCGGCTTTCTGGCGCTGCCGCCCCGTGCGCGCCTGGGCCTTCCCGACGATCAGCTGCGCGCCCTCTGCCGCGCCCAGCTCGCGCGCCTGTTCGGCCCCTCGGCGGCGCGCCCGGACGCCGAATTCCTGAAGGACTGGGCGCGCGATCCGCACACGGCAACCGCGGCCGATGTCGACACGCCCGCGCTGCATGCCGCGCCGCCTGCGGCCACGGCGGCCGACGGCGCCTGGAGGGGCCGCCTGATGGGCATCGCCAGCGAATGGTCGGAGCAGTTCCCGGGCTACGTCGCGGGAGCTGTCGAGGCGGCCCATGCCGCCGTCTCGGCCCTTGCGCAAGCCGCCGGCGCCGACCTCGACTCGACCGCCTGATCCGGCGCGCCGGCGCCGGGTGCGCGGGCTCGTTCAGGGATAGCCGGCCAGCACCATGGTGCGCCGTGTCGCGGCCTGCGCGGCCTGCAGCGCCTGCTCGACGCCGATCCGTCCCCGTACCGCCAGGCCGATCTCCCGGCCGACCTCGTCGCCGATGGTGGGGAACTGGGGAATCTCGACGAACTGGATGCCCGTGTAGGGGCTCCTGGGCAGCGTCGGATCGCCGGGATCGGCGCTTTCGATGGCCTGCAGTTCCACCCCCGCCCAGGGAGCCGCCGCCTGGAACGACGCATGGGCGTAGGTGGATCTGCGGGTTCCCGGAGGTACCAGGCCCCATCCGAAGCGCTGCGCCACGAGTTGCACATAGGCCCGCGAGGTGGCCCATGCGATGAACGTCCGCGCCGCCGCGGTCTGCCCGGCCCCGAGATCGGACGGGATCGCCAGCGCCCACGCCCACAGCCAATGCGAGCCCTTGGCCGTGACCTCCACCGGCGCGGGGGCGAATCCGACCCGGCCCGCCACCTTGCTCAGCCTGGGGTCGGAGACAAAGCCGGCCGCGATCGAGGCTCCCACCCACATCGCGCAGTGGCCCTGCTCGAACAGGGCCAGGTTGCCGTTGTAATTGCGCTGGATCGCATCGCTCGGTCCGTAGCTGCGCAGCAGGCGCACGTACAGGCCCACGGCGCGTCTCCAGGGCTTGCCGAGCAACTGCGGTTGCCAGTGCTCGTCGAACCACTGGCCCCCGAAGCTGTTGACCATCGTCGTCACCAACGCCATGTTCTCTCCCCAGCCGGGCCGGGCGCGCAGGCAGATACCGTGTATGTGTCGCCCGGGATCGTTCAGTCGCGCCGCGAAGCGGCCGATCTGGCTCCAAGTCGGCTGCGCGGGCATGTGCAGTCCGGCGTGGAGCAGCAGATCCTTGCGGTACATCAGGATCGAGCTCTCGCCGTAGAAGGGCGCCGCATACAGCATGCCGCGAAAGGACAGTCCCTCGCGTATCGGAGCCAGCAGATCCGCCGCGTCGTAGCCCGCACCCAGGCGCAGGGGTTTGAGCCAGCCCTTGCGCGCCCACAGCGCCGTCTCGTACAGGCCGATGGTCACGATGTCGAACTGCTCGCCCTGCGTCATGATGTCCGCGGCCACATCCTTGCGCAGGGCGCCTTCGGGCAGCGTGACCCAGCGCACCCGGATGTCGGGATGCGCCTTCTCGAACACCGGCGTGAGCTGCTGCATCTGCGCCATCTGCGCGTTGTCCACGGTGGCGATGATCAGATTCGTGGCCCACGCCGGGGCCCGGCCCGCCAGCAGGCACAGGACGATCCCGGCAACCCATCTCGCTCGCCTGCCGGAAGGTTCCCTGGGAGCGCCCTGGCTGCGCGGCGCGGCGCTGCGGACTACGGCGCGGCCAGCCATTGCGCGTGCGCGCCTACCTTGCGCTCGAATTCGTCCAGCGCAACGGGCCTGCCGAACCAGTAGCCCTGGTAGGCGTGGCAGCCGTGCGCCGCTAGAAAGTCCCGTTGCTCGCGCGTCTCCACGCCCTCGGCGATCACGTGCAGGCCCAGCCCGCGACCCATCGCGATGATCGCCTGGGCCACCATCGCCGCGCTGTGGCTGCCGGGCAGATGATCGACAAAGGATTTGTCGATCTTCAACTGGTTCAGCGGCAGCCGCGTCAGGTAGCTGAGCGAGGAGTTTCCGGTTCCGAAGTCGTCGACCGAAAGCAGCACGCCGGCGTCGCGCAGGGCCTGCAGCCTGTGCACCGAGACCTCGAAGTCCTCGACGGCCACGCGTTCGGTGATTTCCAGCTTCAGGCGATCCGCGCGGGCCCCGGAGCGACGGAGCTCGGCCA
Organism: Pseudomonadota bacterium; assembly: GCA_021805825.1. Taxonomy (GTDB): domain Bacteria; phylum Pseudomonadota; class Gammaproteobacteria; order Burkholderiales; family Burkholderiaceae_C; genus Thiomonas_A. Next base: position 41,403 of record JAJZEC010000029.1, on the reverse strand, counting down.
GCACCTCGTCGACGAAGCCCGGGGATCGGATTTGGCGTGTACTGACGTTGACCGAAAGGCTCAGGCCCTGCATGGCCTGGCGCCCGCTCCACGCGGCCAGCTGCCGGCACGCCTGCGCCAGCACCCAACGCCCGATGTCCTCGATCAGCCCGGTGTCCTCGGCCAACGGAATGAAGGTCGCGGGGCCGACCAGGCCGCGCTGCGGATGCTGCCAGCGCAGCAGGACCTCCGCCCCGATCACCCGGGCCTCGGAATCCACCTGCGGCTGGTAATGCAGCACGAACTGCTGCTGCTCGATGGCCTCGCGCAATTCGGACTCCAGGCGCGCTCGGGCCTCGACCTCGGCCTGCATTTCGTCCTCGAACATGCGCGCCATGTTGCCACCGCGCTGCTTGCACTTGTACATGGCCAGCTCGGCCTTGCGCAGCAGCACTCCGTACTGGGCGGCGCTGCCCAGAAACACCGTTGCTCCCACGGATGCCGTGCAGACCAGGCCCCGACCCTGCAGGCGGATCGGCTCCCGAATGGCGTTGCGGATCGTCTCCGCGGTCTCCATCGTCCGCGTCACCGCCTGGATCCGCTCCTCTCCCAGATCCTCGACGACCACGACAAAGCTGTCGCCGCTGAAACGCCCCACGGTGTCACCCTCGCGTACCGCCCACTGGATGCGCCGCCCGACCTCGACCAGCAACTCGTCGCCCAGCTTGTGCCCGTAGGCATCGTTGACGCGCTGGAAGTCGTCGAGGTCGACCATCAGGATCGTGCCGTACTGCTGCGACTCCGCGCTCGCGGCCTGCGCATGGGCGATGCGATCGTCGAGCAGCGTGCGGTTGGGCAGGTTGGTCAGCGGGTCGAACAGCTTGAGGTGCTCGGCCTCCTGCCGCGCCTGGTGCTCGAGCGTGACGTCCTGGAAGGTTCCCACGTAGTGCAGAAGCCGCCCCTGCGCGTCCTTCACCGAAGCGATCGACACGCGCGCCGTGAACAACTCCGCGTTGCGGCGACGATCCACGATCTCGCCCCGCCAGACGCCACGCGCCGACAGCTCGGCACGCATCCTGACGTAGAAATCGCGGGCATGGTGCCCCGAACGCAGCATGGCGGGGGACTTGCCGATGACTTCGTCGGGCGCGTATCCCGTCATGCGCGTGAAGGCCGTGTTGACGCGTTCGATGATGCCCTGCGCGTCGGTCACGATCATGCCGTCCTGGCTTTCGAATGCCACCGCGGCCAGTTGCAGCTCGCGCTCGGCGCGCCGGCGCTCGCTGATGTCCCGCCCGACGCCAAGCACACCCAGCACCTCGCCGTCCGGCGCGCGTATCGGAACCTTGATGACTTCCAGATCGCGCGCCACGTCGTCGCGGCCGCGCACCGTCTCCTCGGCGCGATAGAGCGCACCCGTCTGCATGACCTGCCGGTCGCCGCTCTCCACCAGCATGATCAGCGAGGCATCGCCGTGAATCTGCGCGTCCGTGTGACCGACGATCTGTTCGCGGGGCAGCCCGATGAGGTGCGCTGCCGCGCCGTTGCACAGCACATAGACGCCCTGCGGGTCTTTCAGCCACATGGCGTCCGGGGTGTTCTCCATCAGCGCCAGCAGCTGCGCATGCTCGGCTGCGAGCTCCCGCGAGCGCAGTTGCAGCTCCCGGTTCTTGTCCGAGATCTCCGCGGTTCGCAGGCGCACCGCCTTGCGCAGCATGCCGATCCAGGCGCCGGCGATCGCCAGGATCGCCAGCGCGCCCGCCGCCCCGATCAGGAAGGCGCGCAGATAGGACTGGAACTGGATGGGCCGGCGGAACCACTTGCGTCGCAGCGCGGCACGCTCCGCCGGGGTGATCATCGCCATGCCGCGGCGCACGAGCGCGAACGTGGCGTTGTCGCCACGATTGACCGCCCAGTGGAAATGGCCCTCGTACAGCGTGAAGGCCTTCGAGAAGCGCAGCTGATCCCGCAACAGATACAAGTAGTAATGCGCTGGATCATCATCCATGCAGAACATCTTGATGGTGCCTGCTTTGGCCGCTCGCAGGATTGCCATGTAATTCGGGAAGGTGGACAGACGCGTGATGCCCAGGCTGCCCAGCTTGTCGATGCAGGCGTCGCCCCGTTCGACGCCGATGGTGAATCCCTGCAGCGATCGTGGCCCGGTCACTCCATGGATGTTGTGATCCACGTAGATGCCGACCTTTTGCGTGGAGTACGGCTTGGAGAACGTGTACAGCTGATCACGCACAGGCGTGCGGTAGAGCATGTCGATGACGTCGGCCTTGCCCTCGTGCATCGCGCGCTGGGCAGCCGCCCACTGCATGGGCTCGAGATCGACCCGCACGCCCGTCCTGGCCTGCCACAGCTTCCACAGGTCGACCAGGTAGCCCTCGGGCTGCCCGGCGCTGTTCAGGAACAGGTACGGGGGGTAGTTGTCGTCGGTGACAACCCGCAACACCCTCGGCTGCGTGCCTGCCCAGGCCGTGCCCAGGCCCGCAAGCAGCGCGAGCACGCAGCATGCGAGGCCCAGGCGCAGCGCGGATCGATACCTGCGCCCGCCGGGGCTCCCGGCTCCGCGAGCCATCTGCACGTCTTGTGCGCTGCGCCCACCGGAGATCTGCATGTGCTTGGTGCCTGGCGAGAAGGCCACAGCGTACACAAGCTTGCTCGCTTCGGGCAGTGCGGCTTTTGCCAGCAAGCCCGCTTTTGCAATCTGTTGCGCTTGTCTGCTGCGCTTGCCGCGGCGCCCGCCCGCAGCGCCTGCGCGCGGCTCCTCACACGCTGCGCATCTTCCACGCAGCGATGGCCGTGGCCAGCCGGCGCGGCGAGAACTTGACGCCCAGCGCCAGCCACTGGTTCACCACACCGTGCACGGCCACGCGCCTGCCCTGCTCCATGGCCTGCACGCCGTAGCGCGCGACATCGGCCGCGCTGGCCATGCGTCCCTGGAACAGCGCAGAGCGCTCGCCCTCGGCGCGCGCCTGGAACCCGGTCTGCGTGGCGCCCGGGCACAGTGTGGTCACGCGCACGCCGTGCGGCGCCAGTTCGGCGTCCAGCGCCTCGCCCAGCGACAGCACGTAGGCCTTGCTGGCGAAGTACACGGCCATGCCGGGGCCCGGCTGGAAGGCCGCCGTGCTGGCGACGTTGAGGATGCGCGCCGGCGCCTGCCGCAGCAGCGCGGGCAGCAGCAGGCTGGTGAGCCGCGTCAGCGCGGCCACGTTGAGCTCCACGGTCTCCTGCGTCCGCGCCGGGTCGGCCTGCGCGAAGGCGCCGAACAGCCCGCTGCCCGCGTTGTTGACCAGCACCTTGGGCTCGATGCCGGCGTCGGCCACCATGCGGGCCAGCGCATCGGCGCCCCCCGGGCGCCCGAGATCGGCCACGGCCACCAGACTGCGTGTGCCGTGCGCCTGGTGCAATTGCCCGGCCAGAGCGTCGAGCTTGTCGGCGCTGCGCGCGCTGAGCACCAGCGCGTAGCCGCGCTGCGCCAATTCCCGCGCGATCTCGAGCCCGATGCCGCCCGAAGCGCCAGTGACCACCGCCCAGCGTTCCATTCCGCCTCCCTGCCGCGCACACCCGCGCCGGGTGTTTCGCCTGCCATGCTAGTGTCCTGTCCCGCTACCAACGGTTCTTTCGCTCGTGTGCCTGCGGGAGCGATCGGCGGTTGCCCTCGATCGGTACACGCACGGATCGGGACGCGCGCTGCGCGCGCGCCGCACAATCACGGGTATCGTTCGGCACTTCGGAGATTGCACGATGGCATTCGGACAACCCAGCGGCCTGCAGCGCCAGGTCATCAGCACCCTGGACGGCAATGGCCGCGACTACATGGGCCTGGACACCCTGGCCTGGAAGTATCCCGACAACTCGATCGTCTCGGGCTCGCTGCTGACCGTGGAAAGCAACCATTTCTGCGTGCTCAAGAGCCGCGGCGCGGTACTCGAGGTCTACGAGACCGGCCAGCACCAGCTGACCACGCCGGACAAGCCCATCCTCGGCTCGATCGTCCAGGGTTTCTTCGGGGGCAACTCGCCCTGGCAGTACGAGGCGATCTACATCCAGCGCAGCAAGCTGCTGGCGCAGAACAAGGGCATCGCCACATCGAAGGAAATGGCCGTGATGGAATACACGGTCGACTACTACGTGCACGTCGACAGCAAGGACGACGCGGTGCAGCTGATCACCCACATGCCCTTCGCCGGCGACCGGATCCCGACCGCCGAGCTGACCGCCTACGCCGGCCCGGTGATCGAACAGGCGATCAACCAGATCGTGCAGGTCACTCCGATGGAGCAGGTCAACGAGCGCATCGGCGACATCATCGAACTGGCCAAGGGACACCTGAGCGACTTCCTGAAGATCTACGGCGTGCACCTCAACGACGTCAAGGTGCTGATCATGCCGCAGGACGCGCGCATGCGCGAACTGATCTCGCTGCGCGCCTTCGGCATGAGCGAACTCGAGGCGGCGCGCATGTACCTGGCCCTCAAGATGGCCGAGAAGGGTCTGGTCTCGGCGCCCAACGCGGCCGCCGGCGCGCCGTTCCAGATCGGCGGCGGCACGCTGGGAACCTTCGATGCCGGCGCTCTGGCCGGCGTCAAGGGCTGAAGCGACAGCGCGCGGCGCCCGCCACGACGCGGCCGCCGCGCATGCACGAGGAGCCAGGCGCATGACCGAAGCCCGCAACCCCATCGACGATGCCGGCGCGCTCAAGCGCCTGCTGCTCAACCTGTATACCGGCTGGGGCTATAACGCCTACCGGCGGGAGAACCAGGATCGCGCCGACGACCTGCTGGTGCGCAACGGCGTGTGCGGCCTGCTGGCCGAGGCGCGGGCCGCGCTGGCGAACCACATCGGCCGCATCCGGCGTCGCATTCCGACCCCCAGCCGCGACGATCCGTTTCCCGGCGCCGCCGAGCGCGCGCGCATCCGCGACCTCGAGGGCATCGACCGCGACATCGACGCGCTGGAGGCGCTGCTGCGGCATCTGCCGGTTCCCGAGAACGACTCGACCTGGATCCGGCATCGCGCCGAGGCTGCGTTCCTGGCCAGACTGGTCGAGGCCGACCAGGCGATGGCGACACACGCGCTGCGCCTGCGGGAGCAGATGCGGGCTGCGGCCGACGATGCCGATGCCTCGGCGCTGCGCGCCCCGATCGCCGCCCTGCGGCAGGCGATCGACGCGCGCAAGAGCATCCTGCGCCCCTGATCGATGTCGAGTCCACCGTCCACCGCTTGCCCGTTCTGCACGTTGCCGTCGTCCAGGATCGTTCACGCCAACGATCTGGCGGTCGCCCTACGCGACGCATTCCCCGTATCGCCCGGCCACACCCTGCTCATCCCGCGCAGGCATGTCGGCAGCCTGTTCGACCTGGAAACCCGGGAACGCGATGCGCTGTTCGACCTGCTGGCCACGGCCCGCCGGGATCTCGACGCGCAGTTGCGCCCGGCCGGCTACAACATCGGCATCAACGACGGCGTGGCAGCGGGCCAGACGGTGCCGCACCTGCACGTGCACCTGATCCCGCGTTTCGCCGGCGACCGCACCGACCCGCGCGGCGGGGTGCGCTGGATCTTCCCCGAGCGCGCCGACTACTGGTCGGCGCGTGAGGCGCCGGGTGCCTGAGACGGTGGAGCGCGCCTTCGCGCTCAACTCCTGGACTGGAAGTCGACGTCCTGCACCGACGGATCGGCAGCCAGGCGGCTGCCTGCCACCGGGGCGTCGGCCGTCGCGATGCGGGCGGTTGCATCCGCGGACGAGGTCGCAGGCTGCCTCGGCGGCGCCTCGTCATCCGCAGACTTCATGCCCTGCTTGAACCCCTTCACCGCCTCGCCCAGGTCGCTGCCGATGTTCTTGAGCTTCTTGGTTCCGAACACCATGACGACGATCGCCAGCACGATCAACCAATGCCAGATGCTGAATTCACCCATAGTCCGAATTCCCGTGCGCTACCTGTTCTCCAGCCGTCGCGCGCATGCCCGCCGGCGCCGGGGCACATTGTCCTCCCAGTGCCGGTGTAAAGATGCAAGCAAGTGCTAAAGGCAGGCCACGCCATGAACCAGAGTCATCGCTACGGATAAGCCTTTGAAATAGCGTGGAAACGATCCCAGTCATGAGGCGGTTCGACGGGCCTGCTCAACCGGTCAGATCACGCCGACGACCAGCAGGAGCGCCCTGTCTATCGCTTTCATCCGCTCATCATCGAGGCGGCCGAACGGTTCGCTGATCTTGGTGCGCGGCAACGTCGAGAGCTTGTCCACCATGACCTGCGACAGAGAGCGCAGCCCGTTGGCGGGGTTCGGTTCCACGGTGACGCGGAACGCGGCATTGCGAAGGTCGCTTGTCACCGGGCACAGCACGACGCTTTCCAGGTCAGCGAGCAGATCGGATTGAACGATCAAGGCTGGTCGTGGTCTGCCAAAGTCGCCCGGCAATGAAACCGTCACGAGGTCGCCTCGCTGCATCACTTCCAGCCTTCAATATGCGTTGCGGCCTCTTCAGTGAAGCGCAAAACCTCGGCTTCTGCCAGGTCGCCCTTCAGCTTCTGGCACTGCTGGCGCACTTGCGCCGCGAACTCGGGCGAGCGAGTGTCTGGCACCCAGAACTGGACAGGCCGCAGTCCCGCCGCACGCATCCGCTCGCGGTGCCGCGCCACCTTGGATTCGTGCATCGAGGGCATGGTGTTCTCCATTGGTTGCATGCTTGGTTACATGATACTTCGCATGGAACCGCATGACAAATGCGGCGATTCGCCTTGATCTGCCCGGCCACATCCCTGCCCTGCTCGTCAGTCGGTCTTCGAAGCATGCTGAGCCTGTACGCGTTGGCGCCGACGCCGATGTGCGCCATGCGCCGAGTTCAGGGTGAGCCGGCTGAAACGCGCCCAATTCCAAGTCTGACGCCCGGCGCAGCTCATTTGCCATGACGCAGTTGCCGATCGGCATATGGCTCACATCGGCATCGGCGCCAACACCCAGGACGCTCTCGGGGGAAACTGCCCCATACCGTCGTCGCTATGGGGCAGCGCCCAAAAAAAAGGCACTGACGATTTCTCGTAAGTGCCTGATTTCTTTCAGCAATTTGGCGCGCCCGGCAGGATTCGAACCCACGACCCCTTGGTTCGTAGCCAAGTACTCTATCCAACTGAGCTACGGGCGCATCGAAACGGAAAGTATACATGGCTGCCGCGCCTGCGCCAAGAGGCCGCATCAGCCTGCGCTGGCGCCGGACGCGCGGTGGCGCGGGATGGCGGCGCGGCGGGCGACAATGGCGGGCCATGTCCGTCGCCCGTGCCTTTTCCCTCAGCCTGCTGCTGCTGGCCGTCAGCCGGCTGCTGGGGGTCGTGCGCGATGTCGTCGTGGCCACCCAGTTCGGGCTCAGCGGCCATGCCGACGCAGCGCTGGTCGCGCTTTCCTACCCGGATCTGACGGTGTCGCTGCTGTGGGGTGCGGCGGTACCGGCGGTGATGGTGCCGCGCATGGCCGGGCGCGCGGCGCCCGAGGTGGCGGCCGAAACCGCGCGCTGGTCGCGCCTGGCACTGCTGGCCTTCGCCGTCTGCGCGGCGGCCAGCTGGCTGGCGCGGGCGCCCCTGCTGCACCTGCTCGCCCCGGGGCTGCATGGCGCGGACGCCGCGCTGGGCGCCAGGCTGCTCGGGCTGGGCGCGCTGCTCGCGCTGCCCTGCGGCGCGCTGGCCATGGTCGCCGCCGCGGCCCTGCAGTCGCAGGGGCGGCTGCAGTGGCAGTATGCCGGCCACGTGGTGTTCAACCTGGCACTGATCGGCGGCCTGCTGCTGGCAGCCCGGCTGCACGCGCCGTTGTGGATCGCCGCCGGTATCGCCGCAGGCGCACTGGCGCGCCTGGGTCTGCTGCGCCGCGCCCTCGGCAGCCTCGGGACGCGGCGCGGCGCACCCGCGGCGGCACGGCGCTGGCCTGACGCGCAGGGGCTGCGCGCCGCGCTGCTGGCGCTGGCGGCCTCGGGATTGACGGTCTTGTACGCGCTCGTGGCGCGCAGCCTCGCCTCGGCTGCCGGCAGCGGGCAGCTGGGGGTGTTCCAGTACGCCCAGCGCATCGGGGAACTGCCACTGCACACGGTGTTCGCGGTCGCCTCGGCACTGGCGCTGGCCAGCCTGGCAGCCGCGCAGGCCGGGGGCGACACCGAGGGCGCGCGCGCGCGCGGCCGGCAATGGATGCTGTCGATGCTGCGCCTGGCGCTGCTGCTGGCTTGCGTCGGCATGCTGGCGGCACCGCTGGGCGTGCGCCTGGTGTTCGGCTGGGGCCGCATGAACGACGTCGCACAGTTCGAACTGCTGCGCTCGATGCGCTGGATCCTTGCGATGCTGCCGCTGCAGGCAGCGCAACTTGTGCTGGCCGCGCGGCTCAACGCGCAGCGGCGTGTCGCCGATCAGGTGCTGGCCTATGCCTGCGGCTTGCTCGCGCTGCTGGTGGTGGCGATCTGCCTGCCGCCCCTCTGGTGGCGCGGGCTGCTGGCTTATGGGGCCGCCTATCTGGTGGCCACCGTGGTGCTGTGGCAACGGCTGGCGATCCGCCAGCAGCAGGGCGAGTCGGGCAACCTGCGCTGGCTGGCGCTGGCCTCGCTGACGCTGGCCGGGCTCGCGGCCCTGCTCGGAGCGCGGCCTTCGCTGGCCGGGGCGCCCCTCCTGCAGGCCGTGCTCGCGCTGGCGCTGCTGGCGTCCGGCCTGTCGGCCTTCCTGCGCCACGATGCGATGGGCGCAGCGCTGGGACGGTCGCTGGCGCGCCGCTACACTCGCCACTGAAGCGCGCGGCGGCTGCCTGCCGCCACCTTGGAAGCCCCGCCCCAGCCTGCAGCGAGCGATCGTCGAACGATGGATTGGATCCAGATCACCAACCACCCGGATTTCGCGGCCTTCGCCGTGGACTGCGGGGTGCCGAGGATCATGATCGACCTCGAAAGCCTGGGCAAGCAGCAGCGCCAGGGCGGCTTGGGCACCTTCATCTCCGACCACCGGCCGCAGGACATCGCACCCGTGCGCGCCGCGGTGCCGCGCGCGCACCTGGTCGTGCGCATCAATCCCTGGCACGCCGGCAGCGCCGAGGAGGTTGAGCACGCGCTGCGCCATGGCGCCGACAGCCTGATGCTGCCGATGTTCGATGGGCTGCCGGCGCTGCAGGCCTGCGCCGAGGCCATCGGCGGTCGCGCCCGTTGCATCGCATTGCTGGAAACGCGCGGCGCGCTCGATACCCTGGACGAATGGATCGAGTGCCCGCATATCCACGAGGTCTATGTCGGTCTCAACGACCTGCACCGCCAGCTCGGCTGCTCCTTCCTGTTCGAACCCCTGGCCGATGGCACCGTCGATCGCGTGGCGCGCACCGTGCATGCGCACGACCTGCGCTTCGGCTTCGGCGGCATCGCGCGCATCGACGAAGGGCTGCTGCCCGGGCGGGTCGTGCTGGGCGAGCACCTGCGGCTGGGCTCGCAAAGCGTGATCCTGTCGCGAACCTTCAACCGCGAGATGTTCGAGGATCCCGACAGCGACTGGCGGGAGACCTACCACGGCCAGCTCACCCGCCTGCAGCATTGCGAAGCGGTGCTGGCCGCGCGCAGCGCCGAGGAGGTCGAGAGTGACCGGCTGCTGGCCTGCGACCTCATCGGCAAGGCGGCGCGTACCCTGGCCGCACCGCGGGCGTGAATCCCAAGCGGGCCTTCGACCTCGTGCTGGTGCTGCTCGCGCTGCCGTTGCTGGCGCTGCCGATGCTGGCTGCGGCGCTGGCGGTGTGGCTGGAAAGCGGCCGCCCGCTGCTGTTCACGCAGGTGCGCATCGGCCTCGGCGGCAGACCGTTCCGCATGTACAAGTTCCGTTCGATGGTCGTCGACGCCGAGCGCCTGGGGCCCCAGCGCACGGCCAGCGCCGATCCCCGCGTGACCCGCGTCGGCCGCTGGCTGCGCCGCAGCAGCGTCGACGAACTGCCGCAGTTGTTCAACGTGCTGCGCGGCGACATGAGCCTGGTCGGGCCGCGCCCGGACGTGCCCGCGCAGCAGGCGGACTACCGACCCGAGGACTGGGCGCTGCGCTGCAGCGTGCGCCCCGGACTCACCGGGCTGGCGCAAATGCGCTACCGTTCGCGTGCCAGCGCGGCGCAGCGCCTGCAGGCCGACCTGGATTACGCGCGCGCCCCCGGGCTGCTGCGCGACCTGCGCATCCTGGCCGGCACCCTGCTGCGCCTGGGCGCCGGCGGCGCCAACTGACCCCCCTCTTTCCGACGCCCCTGCTCCATGTGCGGCATCTACGGTTCCTTCGATCGCGCCGGCCGCGACCTCGCCGCGGCGACCCTGCAGGCCATGGGCACCGCGCTGCACCACCGAGGCCCCGACGACCAGGGGCTGTGGAGCGCGCCCGGCGTGGCATTGGGCAACCGGCGGCTGTCGGTCATCGACCTCGCCGGCGGCCACCAGCCTTTCGTGTCCGAGGACGGCCGCATCGCCCTGGTGCAGAACGGGGAGATCTACAACCACGTCGAACTGCGCCGGGAGCTTCAGCGCGAGGGAGTTCGCTTCGCCAGCGACCACAGCGACACCGAGGTGCTGCTGCGGCTGTATGAACGCGAGGGCCTGGCCTTCCTGCCGCGGCTCAACGGGATGTTCGCGGTGGCCATCGCGGATCTGCGCGACGCGCAGGCGCCGCGCCTGCACCTGGTGCGCGACCGCATCGGGGTCAAGCCTCTGTACCTGCACGACGATGGCACGCGCCTGGTGTTCGGCTCGGAGATCAAGGCGCTGCTGCCGGCGCTGCCCGGGCCGCCGCGCATCGACCTGGCCGCGCTGCAGCATTACCTGGCCTGCAACTTCGTTCCTCCGCCGTGGACGCTGTTCGAAGGCGTGCGCCACCTGCCGCCCGGATGCACGCTGAGCGTGGACGCGCGGGGTACGCGGCTGCAGCGCTGGTGGAGCCTGGCCGAGCAGCAGCCCGCGGCGCGCTCTTTCTCCGACTGGCAGGAGGAGTTCCTGTCCCTGCTCGACGACGCCGTGCGCCTGCGCCTGCGCGCCGACGTCGCCTTCGGCGCCTTTCTCTCCGGCGGGGTCGACTCGAGCACGGTGGTGGCGCTGATGGCGCGCCACGCGGCCGAGCCGGTGCGCAGCTACTGCATCGGCTTCGAAGACCCGCGCTTCGATGAATCGCCCTATGCCCGCGAGGCGGCGGAGCGCCTGGGCAGCCGCCACCGCGAATTGCGTGTGCAACCCGACCTGCTCGACGGCTGGCCGCAGGCGCTGTGGCACTGCGACCAACCGCACGGCGACGCGTCCTTCCTGCCCACGCTGGAGGTGGCGCGCCTGGCCGCGGGCGAGGTCAAGGTGGTGCTCACCGGCGACGGTGGCGATGAGCTGTTCGCCGGCTACGACAAGCACGCCGCGCTGTTCGCCGACCCGGCGCTGGAAGCGCTCGACGACGAGGGCTTCGCCCATGCGCTGATCGAGCGCGGCGGGCTGTTCGGGTACGAGGCCCGCGCGCAGTTGCTGCAGCCGTGGTTGCGCCAGCGCCTGCGCGCGGTCGACAGCGTGCGCGAGCTGGCGCTGCCGTGGCTTCGACAGGTCGGGCACTGGGATCGCGTCAACCAGATGCTGTACCTGGACATGATGCTGCTGCTTCCCGGCAACAACCTGGTCAAGCCGGATCGCATGGGCATGGCGGTTTCGCTGGAGGCACGCACGCCCTTCCTCGACTGGCGGGTGATGGAACTGGCGTTTCGCAGCCCGGGCACGACCAAGCTGGTCGATGGCGACAAGAAGCACTGGTTCAAGCGCGCGGTGCAGCCGCTGATCGGCGAGCGCCTGGCGCTGCGCCGCAAGCAGATGTTCACCGTCCCCATCGGCGAATGGTTCCGTGGCCCGCGCAAGGCCTGGCTGCACGAGCTGCTGTTCGCCGACGATGCGCTGGGCGCGCGGCTGTTCGAGCGCGGCTTCGTGCGCCGGTTGTTGGACGATCATGCCCGGGGCAGCGCCAACCACACGCGCGAACTGCGCGCGCTGGCGGCGCTGGAGCTGTGGGCGCGCGCCGTGCGTCCCGAACTTCCGCTCTGACACCCCATGGCAGCCAGGCCGGCCCGCATCCTCGCCGTCGCCTATGGAGGCGGCCATGTCGCGATGCTGCTGCCGGTGCTGCGCGCCTTGCGTCGCGCCGAGCCGGCACCGCGCATCGACCTGCTGGCGCTGACCACCGCGGCGCGCGCGGCGCGCGAGGCCGGCGAGTCGCCGCTGGGCTACCACGACCTGCTGCACCTGCTCGAGCCTGGCGAGCGCGCGCAGGCGCTGGCCTTGGGCGCACTGCTGCGCGACGGCAACACCCACCCGGACATCACGGAGGCCGAAACCCTTGCCTACCTGGGGATCAACGCGCTGGAACTGCGGCAGCGCCTGGGCGTGGCGCAGGCCGAGGCCCTGTGGCATGCCCACGGCCGCCAGGCCTTCCATCCGGTGGCCTGGTTCGCGCGGGTGATCAAGGCGCTGCGTCCGGATCTGGTGCTGACGACGAACGCGCCGCGCAGCGAACAGGCCGCGCTCGAGGCCGCGCATGCGGCCGGCCTGCCGGGCGTGGCGCTGCTCGACCTGTTCGCGCCCCCCGGCAACGCCTTCGCCGCGCGCCGGCCGCTGCCCGAACGCGTGTGCGTGCTGGCCGAGCCCGTGCGCGAGCAACTGCTCGCGGCCGGATGGCCGCCTGGGCGCATCGCCGTCACCGGCAACCCGGCCTTCGACGGCCTGCATGATCCGATCTGGGCGGAGCGGGCCACGCAGCTGCGCGCCAGCCTCGGCTGGCAAAGCCGCGGCGTCGTCCTGCTGGCCACGCAGCCCGAATTGCGCGCGCACCCGGATTCGCCGTGGCCGGCGGGGGACGATCTGGCGCTGGCCATGGAGCGCACCCTGCGCGCCTGGGCCGGCGGGCACGAGCACGCGGCGCTGATCGTGCGCCACCACCCGAACCACTGGCACCGCATGCCGCATGGCGCCGACACGCCCGGCGTCCACCTCAGCCGCGGCGCCGACGAGCCCATCGAGGCCCTGCTGCACGCCGCCGACGTGGTGGTCGTGCAGGCGAGCACGGTCGGCTTGCAGGCCGCGGTGGCCGGCGTTCCGGTTCTGTCGCTGCGCTGCGCGCCGTCGGCGCTGGGTGGCATCGATTACGCCGCGCTGGGCGTGGCGCGCGGCGTCGCCGATCTGCATGCGCTGCCGGCGGCGCTGGACGCCGTGTTGCGCGCGCCGCCGCCTGCGGGCCCCTGGGCACGTCGCGTCGCGGCGGCCGACGCGGTGGCGCGCGAAGTACAGTCGCTGCTGCCCATGGAGCCACGCGCATGAAGACCATCGCCACCATCTGCGCCCGCGGCGGCAGCAAGGGCCTTCCGGGCAAGCATCTGCGACTGCTCGGCGGGCGCCCGCTGATCGTGCACACCATCGCGTTCGCGCTGGCCCACCCGGCGCTGGACGCGGTCTACGTCTCCACCGACGACCCGGCGATCGCCGAGGTCGCGGCTGCCGCCGGCGCCCGGGTGCCGTACCTGCGCCCTCCCGAACTGGCGCGCGACGACACCCCGAAACTGCCGGTGATCGAGCACCTGGCGGCGCAGATCGAAGCAGGCGGCGAGGACATCGCGCGCATCGTCGACCTGCAACCGACCTCGCCGCTGCGCCAGCCTGGCGACCTCGACGGCTGCCTGGCGCGCGCCGACGCCGCCGATGCGCCGGATCTGGTGCTGACGGTGTTCGACAGCGGTTGCAATCCGTACTTCAATCTGGTCGAGCAGCAAGGCGACGGAAGCCTGCTGCCCTGCAAGGGTGGCGGCCTGGCCGCGCGCCAGGCCGCGCCGCCGGTGTGGACGCTCAACGGATCGATCTATGTCTGGCGGCGCGAGGCGCTGGCGCGCGCGGCGCGCGACGGTCTGTGGAGCGTGCGCGTGGTCGCCCACCCGATGCCCCTGCAGCGCTCGGTGGATATCGACAACGCCGACGATTTCGCGCTGGCGGCCTGGCGGCTGCAGGATGCGGCGGGCTGAGAGGAGAGGCATGGCACCGGAACATGGCACGATGCAGGCGACCGACAGGGTGTTCGTGATCGCCGAGGCTGGCGTCAACCACGACGGCCGCGTCGAGCGCGCGCTGGCGCTGGTCGACGCGGCGGCCGAGGCCGGCGCCGACGCGGTGAAGTTCCAGAGCTTCCGGGCCGAGGATCTGGCGCTGCCGGGCGCGGCGACCGCGCCTTATCAGCGCGCGCGCACCGGCGCGACCGACCAGCTGGCCATGCTGCGCGCGCTCGAGCTCGATGGCGCCGCCTTCGCCGCGGTCGCCGCGCGCTGCCGCGATCGCGGCATCGAGTTCCTGTCCACCCCGTTCTCCGAGGACGCGGTCGACGAGCTGGTCGCGCTGGGCGTGCGGCGGCTGAAGCTGGCCTCCGGCGAGCTGACCAACCGGCCGCTGCTCGAGCATGCCGCGGCGACGCGGCTGCCGCTGCTGCTGTCGACCGGCATGGCCACGCTGGACGAGGTGCGCGCCGCGGTGGATTGGATCGAGGCCGTGTGGGGCGCGCAGCCGCCGCCGGCGGCCCCCGGAGTTGCCGGCGCCCTTGCGGTGCTGCACTGCACCTCGGCCTATCCGGCGCCCGACGCGGCCTTGAACCTGCGCGCGCTGCGCGCGCTGGCTCAGCTCGGTGCGCCGGTGCTGGGCTATTCGGATCACAGCCTGGGCAACACCGCGGCGCTGGCCGCGGTGGCGCTGGGCGCCAGGGTGCTGGAAAAGCACATCACCCTCGATCGCGGGCTGCCGGGCCCTGATCATGCGGCGTCGAGCGAGCCGGCGGCCTTCGCCGAGCTGGTGGCGGAAATCCGCCGGCTCGAGGCCATGCTCGGCGACGGCATCAAGGCCCCGCGCGCCGAGGAGATGGAGGTGCGCGCGGTGGCGCGGCGCAGCGTGGTGCTGGCGCGCGCGCTCGGCGCCGGCGCGATCCTGCAGCGCGCCGACCTGCTGCTGCGGCGTCCGGCTGGCGGCATCCCGGCGCACCAGCTGGCCGAGGTCGTCGGCCGGCGCCTGCGCGCGCCCGCGCCGGCGGGCAGCATGCTGCAGTGGGATCAGCTGGAGCCATGACGGAGCGCGCGATGGCGGCACGGCGACGGATCCTGTACCTGAGCGGCACGCGGGCGGATTTCGGGCTCATGCGCCGTACCCTGCTGGCCATCGCCGACCACCCCGACCTGGCCGTGCAGGTGGCTGCCTGTGGCATGCACCTGGAGCCGGCCTTCGGCCACACCGTCGAGGACATCGAGGCCGCCGGCCTGCCGGTGGTCGCACGCATCCGCAGCGATGTGGCCGCGCGCGACCGCGCCGGCATGGCGCGCGCCGTCGGCCAGACCCTGCTGGGCCTGAGCGCGCACCTGGCCGAGGATCGCCCCGACCTGCTGCTGCTGCTCGGCGACCGCGGTGAAATGCTGGCCGGCGCCACCGCCGCGCTGCATCTGGGCATCCCCAGCGTGCACGTGCATGGGGGCGAGCGCAGCGGCACGGTCGACGAAGCCCTGCGGCACGCGATCAGCAAGATGGCGACCTGGCATTTCCCGGCCACCGAGCAGTCGCGCGAGCGCCTGATCGCCATGGGCGAGGATCCCTGGCGGGTGTTCGTGGTCGGTGCGCCGGGGCTGGACGACCTTCCCGCGTCCTTCGCGGCCGGGCGCGACGAAGTGGCACGGCAGCTGGGCATCGGCGCGGGGCGGCCCTGGGCCCTGGTGCTGTTCCACCCGGTGGTGCAGCAGGCCGAGCAGGCCGGGGCGCAGACCGCGGCGCTGCTGCAGGGCCTGCGCGACGCCGGCGCTGGCCGGGACTTCGATGTGCTGTGGCTGGCGCCGAACGCCGACGCCGGCTCGGCCGCGGTGCTGCGCCAGCTGGACGCGCTGCCGGGCGGCTGGCAATTGCGCGCCCACCTGCCGCGCGACCTCTACCTGCAGGCGCTGCGCCATGCGCTGGTGCTGGTCGGCAATTCCTCGTCGGGAATCATCGAGGCGGCCAGCTTCGGCACCCCGGTGGTCAACGTCGGCCAGCGCCAGCAGTTGCGCGAACGCAACCCCGGAACGCTCGACGTCGATGCGCATGCGCAATCCATCGCAGCCGCGCTGCGCAGCGCCTGCGGGCAGCCCCGCGCGGCTGCGCATAATGTCTATGGCGACGGCCGGAGCGCGGCGCGCATCGCGGCCCGCCTGGCCGCCTTGCCGCTGGACGACGCCGTGCTGCTCAAGGCCAACCGCTACTGACCATGCCCGCTCCCTGCGACACCCTGCTGATCGTGTTCGGCGCCCGTGGCCACGGGCGCGTGGTCGCCGACGCGGCGCTGGCCGCCGGCGGCTGGCGCGGGGTGGTGGCCTCCGACCGCGACCCGGCACTGTGGGGAACGCAGTTGCTGCCCGGGGTGCCGATCCTGGCGCCCGATGCGCTGCGCGGGCTGTCGGGGAACCTGGCACTGCACGTGGCCATCGGCGACAACACCAGCCGCCGCGCCGAGGCAGAGGCCTTGCGCGGGCTGGCTCCGCTGGCCAGTGTCGTGCATCCGCGGGCGGCACTGGCGCCGAGCGCCGAAGTCGGCCCTGGCTGCCTGCTCGCCGCGCAGGCCGTGGTCGGACCGCTGGCGCGCCTGGGCGCCGGCGTGATCGTCAACCACGGCGCGGTCGTCGACCACGACTGCGCGCTCGACGCCTGGTGCCATGTGGCACCAGGCGCGGTGCTGGGCGGCGGCGTGCGTGTGGGCGCCGGCGCACTGCTCGGCGCCGGCTGCGTCGTGCTGCCCGAACGCACGGTCGGCGCCGCGGCCACGCTGGGTGCCGGGGCGCTGGCCACGCGCTCGGTGCCCGACGGCCAGCGCTGGGCGGGAGTGCCGGCACGGACTCTGAAATCCGCTTCCTGACCATGCATCCGAAAACATTCGACGCGCTGTTCCTGGGCCCCGAGGCCAGCCTGCGCGATGCGCTGGCGCTGCTGGACGCCACCGCGCAGGGTATCGTGCTGGTGGCCGATGCGCAGCGGCGCCTGCTGCGCACCATCACCGACGGCGACCTGCGGCGGGCCGCATTGGCCGGCCTGCCCCCGACGACGGCGCTGGCCGCGCTGCCTGCGAAGGCACCGCTGTGCGCCGCGCTGGATGCCTCCATGCGCGACGTGCTGGAGATGATGGACGCTCAGCGCATCGACCACGTGCCGATCGTCGATGCGCAGCAGCGCGCGGTCGACCTCGTCACCCGGCGCGAGCTGTCGCAGAAGATCTGGCTGTCGTCGCCCCACCTCGGCGACGACGAGGCGGCGCTGGTGCAGGAGGCCTTCCGCAGCAACTGGATCGCGCCGCTGGGCCCGCATGTCGATGCCTTCGAACGCGAGGTCGCGGCGCATGTCGGCGTCGCGCATGCGGCAGCCACCAGCAGCGGCACCGCGGCGCTGCACCTCGGGCTGCGGCTGCTCGGCGTGGGCCCCGGCGACCTCGTGCTGTGCTCCAGCCTGACCTTCGTCGCCAGTGCCAATCCAATCCGCCAGCTCGGCGCCACGCCGGTGTTCATCGACTCCGAGCCACTGGGCTGGAACATGTCGCCCAGCGCCTTGCGGCGGGCGCTGCGCACACTGGCCGCGGAAGGCCGGCGCCCGAAGGCCGCGGTGGTCGTGAACCTGTACGGCCTGAGCGCCGACATGCAGGCCCTGGTGCCGATGCTGGAGGAGGCCGGGGTGCCGATGCTGGAGGACGCCGCCGAATCGCTGGGCGCGCGCTACCGCGATCGCGCCAGCGGCAGCTTCGGCGCCCTGGCCGTGTTCTCCTTCAACGGCAACAAGATCATCACCACCTCGGGCGGCGGCATGCTGGTCGGCAACGACGCTGCGCTGATCGAGCACGCGCGCCGGCTGTCCACCCAGGCGCGCGAGGCGGCGCGTCACTACGAGCATGTGGAGGACGGCTACAACTACCGCATGAGCAACGTGCTGGCCGGCATCGGCCGCGGCCAGCTGCGGGTGCTCGAGCAGCGCGTGGATGCACGCCGCGCGGTGTTCGCGCATTACCGTGCCGCGCTGGCCGGGCGCACCGGGCTGCGCTGGATGGCCGAGCCGCCCGGGCACCGCGGCACGCGCTGGCTGTCGGCCTTCGTGCTGGAGCGGCCGCAGCCGCAGCGCGCGCGCGACCTGCTGCTCGACTTCCTCGAACGCCACAACGTCGAGGCGCGCCCGGTGTGGAAGCCGATGCACCTGCAGCCGCTGTACGCAGGCTGCCGCTACTTCGGCCACGACGACGACGTCAGCGCATCGCTGTTCGCCGGGGGCGTGTGCCTGCCCTCGGGATCCAACCTCCAGCCGGAGCAGCTCGAGCGTGTCGGCGCGCTGCTGCAGCGCGGGCTGGATGTTGTCGAGGCCCAGGCATGAGCGGATGGTGGAGGAGCGCGACCGCCAGCCGCATCGGCTGGAGCCCGCCGCTGCAGGACGCGCTGGCGGTGGCGCTGTGCTGGCTGGCCGCGTTCGTGTTCCGCTTCAGCCTGCTGCGCAACAATGCGCCGGCCAACATCGTGCACATCGTCGCCGTCAGCCTGCCGTTGGCGGTCATCGTCTGGAGCGGCTGCCTGCTCGCCTTCGGCGTCTACCGCACGCCCTGGCGCTATGCCAGCCTGCCGGACGTGCGCCGCCTGGCCACGGCCTCAGGGGTGGCCGCGCTGGCGCTGGCCGCCACCCTGCTGATCGTGCGGCTGGCCTCGTTCCCGCGTTCGATCGTGCTCATCCATCCGCTGCTGGCCGGCAGCGCGCTGCTGGCCTTGCGGTTGCGCGCGCGCGCGCGCGCAGAGCGGCGCATGCCCGACGGAGCCCAGCCGCTGCTGGTGCTGGGCAGCGTCGACGAGGCGGCGGAGGCGCTGCAGGCACTGCGCGGCAACCGCCAGTGGCACGCGCGCGCGGTGTACAGCCCGCTGGTCGCCGAGGTCGGCAGCAGCCTGCAGGGGCTGGACGTGCTCGGCGCGCCGCAGTCGCTGGCCGAGGCCGCGCGCGCGCTGCGCCTGCGGCACGCGCTGGTGGCGGCGCGCGCCGGCTCCGACCGGCGCCGCCTGCTGCTGGAGCAGGCCAGCGACGCGCAGCTGACGCTGCTCACCCAGCCGCGCGCCGAGGACTGGCTGCCGCAGGGCAACATCGCGCTGCGCAGCCTGCAGCTCGACGACCTGCTGGGCCGCGAGACGGTGGAACTCGACGCCCGCGGCCTGTCCGAGCTGCTCGCCGGGGGCTGCGCGCTGGTCACCGGCGCCGGCGGATCGATCGGCTCCGAACTGTGCCGGCAGCTGGCCCGCTTCGGGATCGGCAGCCTGGTATGCATCGACAGCTCGGAGTACGCGATCTACCGCCTCGAGCAGGAACTGGGCAGCCGCCACCCGGCGCTGCCGGTACGCTACCTGACGGCCAATGTGCGCGAAGCGCAGCGCATGCTGGAGCTGTTCCAGGCTTGGCGGCCGCGCGTGGTGTTCCACGCCGCGGCCTGCAAGCATGTGCCGCTGATGGAGCAGGACAATGCCATCGAGGCAGTACGCACCAACGTGCTGGGCACGCTGAACGCCGCGCGCGCGGCCGCGCTGTGCGGGGCGCAGCGCTTCGTGCTGGTCTCGACCGACAAGGCCGTGAACCCGACCAATGTGATGGGCGCGAGCAAGCGCCTGGCCGAGCGCGCGCTGCTGGCGCTGGCCGCCGCGCACCCGGCCACCAGCATGGTCGCGGTGCGTTTCGGCAATGTGCTGGGCTCCAGCGGCAGCGTGGTGCCGCGCTTCGCGCAGCAGATCGCCCATGGCGGGCCGGTCACCGTCACCCACCCGGACATCGTGCGCTACTTCATGAGCATCGCCGAGGCCGCGCAGCTGCTGCTGCAGGCTGCGCTGGTCGGACACAGTGGCCACATCTACGTGCTCGACATGGGCGAACCAGTGCGCATCGTCGAGCTCGCGCGCCTGATGATCCGCCTGTCGGGGCGCACCGAGGACGAGGTGCCGGTGGTGTTCACCGGCCTGCGCCCCGGGGAGAAACTGTTCGAGGAACTGCTGGCCGACGACGAGACCACGCTGCCCACTCCGCATCCCAAGCTGCGCGTGGCGCGTCACGCCGAGGCCGACGGCGCCGCGCTCGAGCTGGATGCCCTGCGCCGCGACTTCGATGTCGGCGCCGAAACCTCGCCCGCCCTGGTTCGCCGCCGGCTGGCCGAACTTGTTCCCGAATACCAGCCGCAACGCGGCCCGGAGCCCCCGGCATGACCGAAGCCGACGCATGCGTGCTGCGCGCACGCCACCTGAGCAAGCGCTACAGCGGAGGGCCGCAGACCGTGGACGTGCTGAGCGACGTCGACCTGCAGCTGCGACGCGGCGAGACACTGGCCATCACCGGGGCTTCGGGCTCGGGCAAGAGCACCTTGCTGCACCTGCTTGGCGGGCTGGACGCGGCCGACTCGGGGAGCATCGAGGTGTGCGGCGCCGACTGGCGCGCGCTGAACCCGGCGCAGCAGGGGCAGTGGCGCAACCGGCACATCGGTTTCGTCTATCAGTTCCACCACCTGCTGCCGGAGTTCAGCGCACTGGACAATGTGATGATGCCCCTTCGCATACGCCGCATGCCGGTCGCCGAAGCCCTGCCGCGCGCAGCCGCGCTGCTGGAACAGGTGGGCCTCGTCCAGCGCCTGCGCCACCGACCGGCCGAGCTGTCCGGAGGCGAGCGCCAGCGCGTGGCGCTGGCGCGCGCGCTGGTCACCGAACCGGCGCTGCTGCTGGCCGACGAGCCGACCGGAAACCTCGACGCCGAAAGCGCCGAACAGGTGTTCGCCCTGCTCCAGCGCATGAGCCGGCAGCACGCCAGCGCGATGGTGCTGGTGACCCACGACCAGTCGCTGGCCGCGCGCTGCGACCGCATGCTGCGGCTGCAGCATGGCAAGCTGCAGCCGCCGCCCGCATGATTCGATCAGCGCTGCGCGCGCAGGTAGTCGCCGGCGCAGCGCAGCAGGTGATCCATCGCCGATTGCGCCATGGCATCGTCGGCACCGGGGCCGGCCGCGACCCAGTCGCGGTACATCGCGTACAGCTCAGCGTAGGCCAGCGCCAGCGGATGCTGCGCGCCCAGTCGGGCACCGCGCAGCCAGCGGCCCACCGGCCCCTCGGCGGCACCGCGGCTCATCAGCAGCGGCGGCATGGAATCGGGGTATTGGCGCGCGATCAGCAGGTCGGTGTCCAGCGCCACCAGTTGCTGCGCGACGCAACTGAGCAGCCCCGGCTCGGGTGAAGGCCGCCGCGGCTGCCACGCGCTGATCCAGGATGCGAAGGCCTCGGCCGGCATCGGCCGCGCGATGCCCCAACCCTGGGCCTGGGGCACGCGCAAGGCGTGCAGGGCATCGACGATGTCGGGGGTTTCCGCGCCTTCGGCGACAAAATCCACCCCCAGACCGCGGGCCAGCTGCGCCAGGCTCTGCACGAAGCGCAGATCCTGCGGGTTGTCGCTCAGGCCACGGATGAAGCCCTGGTCGAGCTTGATGATGTCGATCGGCAACTCCTTCACCCGCAGCAGCGAGGAATAGGCGCTGCCCACGTCGTCGAGCGCGATCCGGCAGCCGTAGGCCCGCAGCGCCGTCAGGGTGTCCTGAGCCGAGGAGAAGGACAGCAGGTCGTTGTGCTCGAGCAGCTCCAGCACCATGCGCTGCGGCTGCAGGCCGATGCCCTCGGCGACCTCGCGCACGGTATCCAGCGCCTCGCCGGAGGCCAGCAGCAAAGGGTCGATATTGACCGCCACCGACAGTTCCACCCCGGCCTGGCGCTGCCAGCGCAGCGCATCGGTGGCGGCCTGCCGCAGCACGGCGACGGTAAGGTCGGCCAGCCCGTCGCGACCCAGCTGGTGGATGAAATCCAGCGGCCCGATCAGCCCTCCATGGCCGTCGTCCAGGCGCGCCAGTGCCTC
Organism: Pseudomonadota bacterium; assembly: GCA_021805825.1. Lineage (GTDB taxonomy): Bacteria > Pseudomonadota > Gammaproteobacteria > Burkholderiales > Burkholderiaceae_C > Thiomonas_A. Next base: position 19,484 of record JAJZEC010000029.1, on the reverse strand, counting down.
GACCTCGACCACCCGCCAGCTGGCCATGTCGACCACCGGCTGGTAGTACACACGCAAGCCGCCGCCGGCCAGGCGCTCGCGCACCAGGCGGAGGTGGTGGAAGTGGTCGCGATCGACCTGCGGCTGGTACAGACGCCAGAACGGCGCCGTGCCGCCCCTGGGCTGGCGCTTGATCGCGTACAGGGCCTGGTCGGCGTGGCGCAGCAGTTCGTCAGCCTCGCTGGCGTCGTCCGGATACACCGTCAGGCCCAGGCTGGCGTGCACCTGCACCACCGAGTCGCCGGGCGGCAGGGTCACCGGCTCGTCCACGCACTGCCGGATGCGCTCGAGCACCGGATCCAGATCCTCGCGTGCCACCAGGCCCTGCATGACGAGCACGATCTCGTCGCCGCCCAGGCGCGCGATCATGTCGGATGAGCGCACGGCCTCGACCAGGCGCGCGGCCACCGCGCGCAGCAGGGCGTCGCCGGCGGCATGGCCATGGCTGTCGTTGATGTTCTTGAAATCGTCGAAATCCAGGATGCCCACGGCGACGAAGCCTCCCTGGGCATCGGTCTGCCGCAGCAGTTCCTGCAGCCGCAGGCGCAGCCCGCGGCGGTTGAGCAGTCCCGTCAGCGGGTCGTGCTCGGCCAGCCAGGAGATGTGGTGCTGCTCCTGCTGCAGGCGGCGGCGCAGGTCGAAGGCGTCCAATGCGTGGCCGAGCAGGCGCGCCACGCGATCGAGGAGTTCGAGCACCTCCGGGGTGCAGGCGCCCTGCTGCGTGGCCACGACCTGGAGCAATGCCCAGCGATGGCCTCCGCGCAGGATCGGAACCGCCGCAGCCGCCTGCCCGCCCAGGCGCCGCATCGGCTCACGGTACAGCGGCAGCGTGGGGTCGTCGAGGTAGTCGTTGCTGTATTGCAGGCGCCGCAGGTTCCAGGCGCGGCCGGCCAGGCTGTGCTCGGCATGCTCGCCGACCACCGGCGGCTGGTACCAGTCCTCGCTGATGTGCACCATGCCCGCCTGCGCCAGCACGTCGACATGGCCATGGTGCCCCGCGCGGCCGATGAGCACGGCGTGGAAGAGCCCGGCCTCGGCCAGGCGCTCGCAGGCATGCTGCAGCACGTCGCCGAGGTCGCCGCCGGCCAGCACCAGATCCTGCTCGACCAGCAGCGCACGGTACAGCAGCCGGGTTGCCTGCTGCTGCCGACGATCCTCGCGCAGCTGCGTGACATCGCGCAGCAGCCCGAGCAGGTAGGCGGGGCGGGCCTGCGGATCCTTGGCATCGAGCAGCGGCTGCAGGCTGAGGCCGATCCAGCGCGGGCTGCCGTCGGCACCGCGGCTGCACAGCTCGACGCTGCAGGCGCGCGCCTCGGCGAGGGCTGCGCGTGCTTCCTGCTCCGCCGGTTCGCCCCCCTCGGCGCTGCCCAGCCAGCGCACCGCCGCTCCCAGCGCGTCCTCGGCGCTGCAGCCCGTGATGCGGCAGTAGGCCGGGTTGACATAGAGCAGCGGGCGTGCGGGATCGCGGGCATCGACGATCATCGCGCCCAACTCCATCGCCTCCAGTGCGGCGTGGCCGATCTGCGCGGCCGGCAGGCGCGACAGCGCGGAGAGGATGGGCGAGCCCTCGGATACATGCATGCCGTGCAGCATAATCGTTCCGCCGGCGGGCGCAACCGTCCCGCGCATGCGCGCCCCAGGTGCGCTCAATCGGCCGGCGGCTCGAGCGCCTCCAGCACCATGCGTGGCGTGCTTCGCCCCTGCCAGCTGTTGGCCTCCAGCCGCCAGGCCACGCGCGCGCGCGGCGGCAGGAATTCGCTTCGGTTCCAGGCCACCAGCTCGCGCACGCCGGCGCGCGGCTGGCTGGCCGCGCGCACGCGGGCGCGCAGGTGGCCGTTGCCGAACTGGCTCTGCTGCACGACCTCGATGTCGCTGGCGAACAGCGGCGCGGCGAAGCCCTGGCCCCATACCTGCTGCTGCAGCAAGGCCGCGGTCGACACATCGAACCATTGCTCCTCGAGTTCGCCGTCGACCTCGATGCGCCGCGCCAGCAATTCGGCCGACAGCCCCTGTGCGGCCACCTGCTCGAAGGCGGTGGCGAAACGCTCGAAGGCGCCGGCGGCCACGGTGCAGCCGGCGGCAGCGGCATGGCCGCCAAAACGCAGCAGCAGGCCGGGCTCGCGCTTGGACACCAGGTCAAGGGCATCGCGCAGGTGGAAGCCATCGATCGATCGCCCGGAGCCGCGCAGCTGGCCATCGCCACCGGGGGCAAACACGAAGGTCGGGCGATGGTGCAGCTCCTTCAGCCGCCCGGCGACGATGCCCACCACCCCTTCGTGCCAATCAGGGCGATACAGACAGATCGACGCCCGCTGTCCGGGCTGCAGCGCCTGCTCCGGCTGCAGCGCCGCCAGGGCCTGCTCGCGCATGCGCTGCTCGATGCCGCGGCGCTCCCGGTTGATCGCATCCAGCGCCTGCGCCAGTTGCAGCGCACGCTCGGGGTCGTCGGTACTCAGACACTCGATGCCCACCGTCATGTCGGCCAGGCGACCCGCGGCATTGATGCGCGGGCCCAGCGCGAAACCGAGGTCGAAGCAGGCGGCCTGCGCGCTGTCGCGCGCGGCCGCCGCGAACAGCGCGCGCACCCCCGGCTGCATGCGCCCTTCGCGCATGCGCCGCAGCCCCTGCGCCACCAGCAGGCGGTTGTTGCCATCGAGGCGCACGACATCGGCCACCGTGCCCAGGGCGACGAGGTCGAGCAGGCTGTCCAGGCGCGGCTGCTGCCGGGCAGCGAAGGCCCCGCGCCGGCGCAGTTCGGCACGCAGCGCAAGCAGCACGTAGAACATCACCCCGACGCCAGCCAGGTTCTTGCTCGGGAAGGTGCAACCCGGCTGGTTCGGATTGACCACCACGTCGGCCGCGGGCATGCGGGTTCCGGGCAGGTGGTGGTCGGTGACGAGCACACGCATGCCCAGCGCATGGGCGCGCTCGACACCGTCGATGCTGGCGATGCCATTGTCCACGGTGACGATCCAGTGCACCGGCCCACCGGGCTGGCGGGCGACCAGGTCGACCACCGCCGGCGACAGCCCGTAGCCGGTGGTGAAACGGTTGGGCACCATGTACTGCACCTGCGCGCCCAGCATGCGCAGGCCGCGCAACGCCACCGCGCAGGCGGTGGCGCCGTCGCAGTCGTAATCGGCGACCACGCACAGGCGCTGCCCGGCGGCGATCGCATCGGCCAGCGCCACCGCGGCGGTCTCGGCGTGCAGCAGCTGTTGGGGTGGCAACAGATCGTCCATGCGCGGGCTGGCCTGCGCCGGATCGTCGATCCCGCGCGCTGCATACAACCTGGCCAGCAGCGGGTGCAGGCCGGCATCCTGCAAACGGTGCACGCGACGCGGCGCGGCGTCGCGCAGCACGAAACGCAGCTCGGAACCAGCCACGGCTCAGACCTGCGCCAGCGCCTCGGGCGCAGGCCCGCGGCTCCAGATCCGCCAACCGCCCGCACGCCGCAGCCGCAGATCGACCCAGGATCGGGATCCGGCCAGCACCAGGCGCGCGGCGCCGTCGCGCCGCAACGCGGGCAGCAGCACGGCCTCGATCGCGCCATCGATGGCGGCGGCGTCGTCCTCTGCGGTCGGCGCCGGCTGCAGCACCTCCAGCACGTCGGCCTCGGCAGTTCGCGGCAGCGCGGGCAGCGCCGCCTGCAGCGCGATCCGCCACGCGCAGCTGCCGGCCGGTGGCTGCGCAGCCTGCGCCTCGGCCAGCACGAAGGGGCTGCGCGGCGGCTGCGCGAGCGCGCCGCAGCCATGCAGCCACAGGCTGTTGATCTGCGGCTGCCCGCGCGCAGCGCGGGCGAGGTTGACCGGGTGATCCAGCCATACCATCTGCACCTCGGTCAGCAGGCGCCGCCAGTGCGCCGCTTGCGCGCCGCCGGGCATCCAGCCGGCCGCATTGCGTCCGATCGCGCGCCAGGGATCGGCCGTGCGCACCCCGCGCAGCGCGACGTGCGCCAGCAGCCAGCAGCCCGGGCTCAGCAGTTGAACCTGCCAGCCTTCCTCCTGCAGCAGCGGCAGCACGGCGTCAAGCAGGTCGCGCGACTGTGCCTCGTCGATGTCCAGTGTCGCCGGGTCGGCCAGCTGCACGCTGTCGTGCCCCAGCGCCAGGTGCACCGGCAAGGCCAGCGCCCAGTGCGGGCCGCAAGCCTGCAAGCCGCCGCCCACAGCGGCCAGCGCACCCCAGGGCAGCTGCTGCGCGGCGCCGTCCGGCGCGGCAGCAAGCTCCAGGGCGCGCTGCAGCCAGAGCTCGGCCGGGCTCAGCCAGGCCGCCTCCACATCGGCCACCGCCGGCCCGCGGGCGATGACCTCGCCCAGGCGGAGCAGCCGGCGCAGGCGCGGCAGCCGGCCCGCCTGCAGTTCGCGTGCGTACCAGCCAGCGGGCAGCGCCGAGCCATCCAGGAGAAGCATGTGCATGCCCGCATTATCGGTGGCCGCCGACGCGCGTGCCTCGGCCGCCGCGTCGGCGGCGCGCGCCACTTCACCAGGCCAGGCGCTGCAACGCTGCGCGCGCGGCTTCGGCGCGGGCCAGCACCGTATCCAGCAACCCCTGCGCGGGCTGCCGGTCGCGGCAAGCCCTGCCCAGCGCCTGCGCCGCGTCCACGGTCGCGCGCAACGCGCGCAAGGCCGGCTCGAAATACCGTGAACCACCGAGGGCACGGCGGCCTTCGGCGAGCAGCCACTGCCCGATATGCCCGCCCGCGAGATCCTCTTCGAGCAGCCCGGAGGTTCCGGCATCCCAGCCCTCGACCCGCGCACGGGCCACCACCGTCAGTTGTTCCAGCCAGCCGATGGCATCGTTGAGTGCCAGGCGCGCGACCGCGTCGCGGCGCGCAGCCATGCTTTGCGCCAGGCTGGCATCGATGTCGTGGATGGTCGCGATCTCCCGCGACACCCGCTGGCTGAGCTGGTCGATGGCCTCGACCCCGCCCACGATGCGCCCCATGCTCTGCTCGACCTCGACGGTGGCCTGGGCCGCGCGCCCGGCCAGCGAACGCACCTCGTCGGCGACCACCGCGAAGCCGCGCCCGGCGCGCCCCGCCCTGGCGGCCTCGATGGCCGCGTTCAGCGCCAGCAGATTGGTCTGCATGGAGATCGAACGGATCGCGCGCACGATGTCGCCGATGTCCTTCGCATGCTGCAGCAGCTCGCGCACCGCCTGCGCGTCTCCGCGCATGGCGTCTGCGATCGCATCGACCGCCGCGCCGTTGCGCTCGCGCGTGGCATCGAGCTGAGCTCCGGCGTGCCGCAGGTCGCTCAGCGCCGCGTGCCGGCTGGCCTGCAGGCGCGCTGCGTGCACGCTATCGGTGACCTCGCGCAGTGCCAGATGGAAGCCGCGCAGCGCGCCCTGTGCGTCGTGCACCGGGGTGCAGTGCTCGGCGTAGCTGCGCCCTCGGTATTCGAAGCAGCCACGCGCCTCGTCGCCGGCGTCGCGCCGCGGCGCGCGCAGCGCGATTCCGGGAGCCCCGGGATCCGCCCGCAGGCTGCCCAGGGCCTGTCCGAGCCGGGCACCGAATGCCTTGCGCGCCGCCGGGTTGACATACAGCAGTCGCGGGTCGGCCTGGGCATCGACGAGGATCTGCGGGTCGTCGAGGCCATCGAGCAGCTGCCGCCCGCAATCGACCCAATCGAGCCGATCGACCTCGCCGGCGCCGGGCGGCGGCACGTTCTCCGCATCGAACGCGGGATCTTCCAGGCGGGCGCGCATGCGCGGCGCGCGACCCGGGGGCAAGCCGTGAACGGACATGACGGCCGCTCGCTCAGCGCGCGCCCACGGCCAGCGCGGCCGAGGCGTGCGCCACGCCGCGGCGGGTGGCATACAGCAGCGCGGTGAGCAGCAGGCTGAGCACGGCCAGCGCGATGTACACCACGTAGCCGCGCGCATAGCCGACCGGCCCCATGCTCTGCGCGATGCGGCCGAGCAGCGGCGGCACCACGAAGCCGCCGAGGGCGCCCAGGCCGCCGACCCAGCCGGCGGTGCCGCCGACTGCATCGGGCACGTAATGCGGCACCAGCTTGAACACCGCCGCGTTGGCCACGCCCATGCCCACGGCGACGAAGGCCTCGCCGAGCACCGACAGGGCGAAGGCCTGGGAGAAGGTCATCAGCACGGCGCCGACGAGCAGCACGGCAAAAGCCGCGAAGGCTACCTTCTCGCCGCCGAAGCGATCCGACCAGCCCCCCCCGGGAACCCGGATCAGCGAAGAAAACAGCGAAAAGCCCGCGGTCAGACCGAGTGCGACCCAGTGCGGCGCCTTGTAGAAGCTGGACCAGAACATCGGCAGCCACGCGGTGAGCGCGAGGAAGCCGCCGAAGGACGTGAAGTACAGGGCGACGAGCGGCCAGGTTCTCCAGCTCGCCGCCGAGTCGACCAGGGTACGCACGATGCTGGTGGCGGGGAACATTTCCTGGCCCTGCTGCTGCGCGGCCGCGCGGGCCTGGGCCGGCGCCGCACCGCGGCGCAACAACTGGAAATACGGAGCGTCGAAGCCCAGCACCAGGTACAGGCCGATGCCGGCGAGCACGATGACCAGGGACACGAAGTACCCCACCCACAGCCCGCCGGCGGCGATGATCAGCGGCAGGATGATCGCCACCAGCCCCGGGGAAGTGTTGCCGAAGCCGGCGTAGAAGGCCAGCGCACGGCCCTGCTGGGAACGCGGTGTCCAGTACGAGACCTGGCCGATGCCCACCGAGAAAGTGGCGATGCCGCAGCCCCCGAGGGCGCCGAACAGCAGCAGCATCGGATACCAGGCGGCGCTCAGGTGCGCCGGGTACAGGCTGAGCAGCATCCAGTACAGGCCGCCGATGCCGACAACCGAGGCCAGCAGCAGCATGAGGAAGGGCAGCTTGCCGCCGTTGCGGTCGACCCATGCGCCGAAGGGAATGCGCAGCAGCGACCCCGTGAGCATGGGCATGGCCACCAGCAGACCGACCTGCGAGGGGCTCAGGTGCATGACCTTGATGAAACTCTGGGCCGTGGGCCCGAACAGGGACACCGCGCCGAAGCCGATGAAGAAGCCGATCGTGGCTCCGATGAGCGAGCGTTGCGCGCTGCCGCTCAGCTGCCCACGCGCAGTCTTGCTGGTTTGCATGTCGTTTCTCCACGCCAAGCCTTGATGCGGCACACCATAGGCGAGGCCCCGCGGGCGGCCCATCCGCTGGAAGTACAAGGGGGAGCGCGACCGCATACTCCGAAGGGGCTACTCCGTCGCGTCGCTCCGGCGGGCGCGAGGTGGCGTGGCCGGGCGGCACCCGGCGCGCAAAGCTTGCGATGCGTCAAGCCGCGACGAGCCTCCGCCGCCCGCGTTCAATCGTGGCCGAGGGCCCAGATCGCAGCCTGGGTACGCGAGTGCACGTTGATCTTGCGCAGCACCCGCTTGACATGCACCTTCACGGTGTCTTCGGAAATGCCCAGCTCGCGCGCGATGTCGCGGTTGCTGCGCCCGAGCCGGATGTGCTCGAGCACCCGACTCTCCTGCGGCGTCAGCTGCACCGCGCTGCGGCTGCGCGGGCGCGGCGGCTCGCGCATGGCCGCGGCCAGCGGCGCGGCCAGGCTGTCGCTGAGGGCCATCGCTCCGGTCTGCAGGGTGCGCAGCATGCCGTCCAGCAGATCCTGCACCGGCATATCCTTGAGCAGGTAGCCGTCGGCGCCGGCGCGCAGGGCGGCCTTCAGGTCGTCGATGTCCTCCGAAGCGGTGACCATGATCACCCGCGGCGCCGGAGCGCACTCCTTGATGCGGCGCAGCGCCTCCAGCCCACCGGGCTCGCCCTTCATGTGCAGGTCGAGCAGCACCAGCGCGGGGTGCAGCTGCCGGGCCAGCGCGACGGCTTCGGCGCCGCTGCCGGCCTCGCCGACGACGCGCAGACGGTCGGGCTGCGTGGCCAGCAGGTTCTTCAGCGCCCGCCGGAACAGCGGGTGGTCGTCGACGATCAGAACCTCGTGCATCGGAGGCGTGGCGGCTGCGCAGGTCTGCGGCGGGGGGCAATGACTCGCTGCATGCTAGCCCACTGCGTCAGGGAAATGGCAGCAGGGCATGGCAGCGCACATGCAGAAGGAGTACTTCGAAAAAAGCCGGCGTCGGCGCCGGCGCCAGCGGCCGCGCGCAAGTCCCCGCCAGACAAGAAAAAGCACGACCCGACGCATACCCAGTTGGAGCTACTCCGGGTTGTGCTCGGGGCTCGCGACGGGCTTCGCAGCGCCGCTCTGCAGGCATATCGTGCGGCCTGCGTCCCTTCCGCAACGGAGACCATCGTGCCATTTTCCTCTCGATCGCCGCGCCGCCTGCGCCACCTTGCGGCAGCCTCGCTGCTCGCCTGCAGCAGCCTGGCGCCGCTGCACGCCGCGCCCACGCCGCCGGCGGCCAGCGCCGACACCGGCGCGCGCCTGTTCAGCGGGCAGACCCGCTTCGTCCATGGCGGCGCGGCGTGCATATCCTGCCACTCCGCCGACGGTGGGGGCCTGCCCGACGCCGGCGGTCACCTGGCCGTAGACCTCGGACACGCCTGGATCGACATCGGACCCGCGGGCATCCAGGCGATGATCGCCACGCCGCCCTTCGCGCCCATGGCCGCCGCCTACGACGACCATCCGCCGACCGCCGCCGAGACGCAGGCGCTGCTGGCCTTCCTGCAACGCAGCGCGCAGCACCCGCAAGCGCCGGGGCTTCTGCAGCGACAGGGCTCGATGCTGCTCGGCGCGGGCGCCGGCGCGCTGCTCGTGCTGCTGTTGCTGCAGGCCGCGTGGCGGCGCCGCAAGACCCTGAGCACCAAGCATGCGATCTACGCCCGCCAGTCGCGCCGCGGCTGACACGCACGCTCCACCGAGGACATCATGAGCTGGATCAAGGACATCGTTTCCCCCAAGACGCGCTCCTGGGAAGATTTCTACCGCAACCGCTGGCAGCACGACAAGGTCGTGCGCAGCACACACGGCGTGAACTGCACCGGTGGCTGCTCGTGGAACGTGCATGTGAAGGACGGCATCGTCGTCTACGAGACGCAGGCGCTGGACTACCCGCTGCTCGATCCCAAGCTGCCGCCCTACGAGCCGCGAGGCTGCCAGCGGGGCATTTCCTATTCCTGGTACCTGTACAGCCCGGTGCGGGTGAAGTACCCGCTGATGCGCGGCGCGCTGCTCGACCTCTGGCGCGCCGAACGCGCGCGCACCGGCGACCCGCTGCAGGCCTGGCGCAACCTGCAGGCCGACCCGGCCAAGCGCAAGCGCTACCAGCAGGCTCGCGGCAAGGGCGGCTTCCGCCGCGTCGACTGGGACGAGGCGCTGGAGCTGATCAGCGCAGCCTCGCTGCAGACGGTCAAGCAGTACGGGCCGGATCGCCTGGTCGGCTTCTCGCCGATCCCCGCGATGTCGATGCTCAGCTTCGCGGCCGGCGCGCGCTTCCTGCAGCTGATGGGCGGCGTGCTGCTGAGCTTCTACGACTGGTACTGCGACCTGCCGCCAGCCTTCCCCGAGGTGTGGGGGGAGCAGACCGACGTCGCCGAAAGCGCCGACTGGTACAACTCCAAGTTCACCGCGGTGATGGGCGCCAACCTGGGCATGACCCGCACGCCCGACGTGCACTTCTTCTCGGAGTCGCGCTACAACGGCACGAAGACCGTGGTGTTCTCCCCGGACTTCAGCATGGTCGCCAAGTACGCCGACCAGTGGATCCCGGTGCATGCCGGCGCCGACGGCGCGTTCTGGATGGCGGTGACCCACGTCATCCTCGAGGAATGGCACCACCAGAAGAACACCGGCTATTTCCTCGACTACGCCAAGCGCTTCACCGACAGCCCCTTCCTCGTCGAACTGCACGAGGAGCAGGGCAGCTGGCGCCCGGGCAAGCTGCTGCGCGCCGGGCGCATCGCGCGCTACGCGGAACAGGACAACGGTGACTGGAAGTTCCTCAACTTCGACGCCGCCAGCGGCGAACTGGTGTGCCCGAAGGGCAGCGTCGGCCACCGCTGGGACAAGACCCCGGGCCAATGGAACACGCGCCTGGAGGATGCGCTCGACGACCACCCCTTTGATCCCGAGCTCAGCCTGCTGCAGCGCCACGATGCGGTGCTGCAGGTGGCGTTCGACGAATACGGCCTGCAGCGCAAGGCGCTGCGCGGCGTGCCGGTGCGCCATGTCGCGACCGCCGACGGCGGCCGCGCCACGGTGTGCACGGTGTACGACCTGATCATGGCCCAGTACGGCGTCGGCCGCGGCCTCGACGGCGACTACCCGAGCGGCTGCGACGACGCGAAGGCGGCGTACACCCCTGCCTGGCAGGAGGTGTTCACCGGCATCAGCGCCGGCACTGTGCTGCAGTTCGCCCGCGAGTGGGCGCGCACCGCGGAGACGACGCGCGGCAAGTGCACCATCATCGTCGGCGCGGGCATCAACCACTGGTTCCACGGCAACCTGATCTACCGCGCCGGCATGATGGCGCTGATGCTCACCGGCTGCGTCGGCGTCAACGGTGGCGGCATGAACCACTATGTCGGCCAGGAGAAGCTGGCCCCCAGCGATTCCTGGGGCGCGATCATGTCGGCGCGCGACTGGCAGTCGACCACGCGCCTGCAGCAGGCGCCGATCTGGCATTACATCCAGTCGGACCAGTGGCGCTACGACGATCGCCAGCGCAGCTACAACGCCTCCCCCGACAACGAGCTGACCGCGCTGCATACCGCCGACTTCATCGTGAAGGCGGTGCGCAACGGCTGGATGCCCTTCTTCCCGCAATTCGACGCCCACAACTTCGAGGTCGTCGCGCAGGCGCGGCGCGCCGGCGCGACGACCGACGAGGAGATCAAGCAGCACGTGGCGCAGCGCCTGGCGCGCGGCGACCTGCGCTACGCGGTGAGCGACCCGGACGCCGAAGGCAACTGGCCGCGGGTGTGGTTCATCTGGCGCGGCAACGCCATCGGCACCAGCGCCAAGGGCCACGAGTATTTCCTCGACCACTACCTGGGCACCCACCACAACCACGTGGCCGACGAGGCGGCCAAGGGGCAGGTGCAGGACATCGCCTGGCACGACAAGGCGCCCAGCGGGAAGATGGATCTGGTGGTCGACCTCAACTTCCGCATGGACACCTCGGCGCTGTACTCCGACATCGTGCTGCCGAGCGCGTCCTGGTACGAGAAGGACGACCTCAACTCGACCGACATGCACTCCTTCATCCACCCGCTGAGCGCGGCGATCCCGCCGGTGTGGGAGTCGAAGACCGACTGGGCGATCTTCCGCGAACTGGCGGCCAAGGTCAGCAGCCTGGCGCAGACGCACCTGCCGGGCGAGCACACCGACATCGTGATGGCCGCGCTGTCGCACGACTCGGCCGACGAGATCGCGCAGCCGCGGCTGCGCGACTGGGGCAAGGGGGAGGACGTGCCCGAACTCGGGCGCTCGATGCACAAGCTGGCGCTGGAGACCCGCGACTACACCAAGATCCACGCCAGGTTCTGCAGCCTGGGGCCGAACGTGCGCAGCAAGGGCCTGGGCGCGCACGGCAACCAGTACGACTGCGCCGACTTCTACGATGAATTGCTCGCCCAGCCCGACCACCTGCACGAGGTCGACGGCAGCAGCTACCCCTCGCTGGAGGAGGACGTGGAGGCCATCGAGGCCGTGCTGCACCTGTCGTCGGCGACCAACGGCGAACTGGCCTGGCGCGCCTACCGCAATGCCGAGCGCAAGACCGGGCTGCCGCTGGCGCAGCTCGGCGAGGGTTCGCGCGCGGCGCGCACCCGCAACCGGGATCTGAAGGCGCAGCCCCGGCGCCTGCTCAACACGCCGGTGTGGTCAGGCCTGATGGACAACGGCCGCGCCTACAGCGGCTTCACCTACAACGTCGAGCACGGCGTGCCGTGGCGCACCCTGACCGGGCGGCAGCATTTCTACCTCGACCACGACGGCTACATCGCCTTCGGCGAGCACCTGCCGACCTACAAGCCCTCGCCCACTCCCCAGGCCTACGGCGACCTGCGGCAGTCGGTCAACGACGGCAAGGCGAAGATGCTCAACGTGCTCACCCCGCACGGCAAGTGGCATATCCACTCGACCTACGGCGACACCCTGCGCATGCTTACGCTGTCGCGCGGCATGGAGCCGTGCTGGCTGAGCGAGCGCGACGCCGCCGAACTGGGCATCCAGGACAACGACTGGGTCGAGGTCTACAACGACCACGGGGTGTACTGCACCCGCGCCGCGGTCAGCGCGCGCATCCCGCCCGGGGTGTGCATCGTCTACCACGCCGTCGAGCGCACCTACAGCGTGCCCAAGTCGCAGCAGCGCGGGCGGCGGCGCGCGGGGATGAACAACAGCATCACCCGCGTGCATCTGAAGCCCAATCTGTGCGTCGGCGGCTACGCCCAGTTCAGCTACCACCTGAACTACTGGGGTCCGGTGGGGGTCAACCGCGACACCCATGTGCTGGTGCGCAAGATGGACAAGGTGGAATTCTAAGGAGCACGGACATGGATATCAGATCGCAGATCGCAATGGTGTTCCACCTCGACAAGTGCATCGGCTGCCACACCTGCTCGGTGGCCTGCAAGAACATCTGGACCGACCGCAAGGGCGCCGAGTACATGTGGTGGAACAACGTCGAGACCAAGCCGGGCACCGGCTACCCGACGCGCTGGGAGGACCAGGAGGTCTACAAGGGAGGCTGGGAAAAGCATGGCGACGGCATCCGCCCGCGCAGCAACCACAACAAGGTCATCACCCTGAAGAACATCACCTACAACCCCGACATGCCGGTGATGGAGGACTACTACGAGCCCTGGACCTACAAGTACTCCGAACTGTTCGAGGCCCCCGAGGGTGACGACCAGCCCACCGCGCGTCCGATCTCCCTGGTCACCGGCGAGCCGCTGGAGGTGAAGGCGGGGCCGAACTGGGACGACGACCTCGGCGGCTCGAAGGACTACGCACGCCAGGACATCAACCTCGACGCCCTCAGCCCGGAGGAGCGCGAGGCAATGTTCGAGCTCGAGCGCCTGACCTTCATGTACCTGCCGCGCATCTGCAACCATTGCCTGAACCCGACCTGCGTGGCCTCCTGCCCGTCGGGGGCGATGTACAAGCGCGGCGAGGACGGGGTGGTGCTGATCAACCAGGAACGCTGCCGCGGCTGGCGCATGTGCGTGACCGCGTGCCCGTACAAGAAGACCTACTACAACTGGTCGACCGGCAAATCCGAGAAGTGCGTGCTGTGCTACCCGCGGCTGGAAGCCGGCATGGCCCCGGCCTGCTTCCACACCTGCGTCGGCCGCATCCGCTACCTCGGGGTCATGCTGTACGACGCCGACCGCATCGAGGCGGTGGCCTCGTGCGACGAGAAGGATCTCATCGCGCGCCACCTGGACATCTACCTCGACCCCTTCGACCCCGAGGTGATCGCCCAGGCCAAGGCCCAAGGCATCGCCGACTCCACGCTGGAGGCGGCGCGCAAGTCGCCGGTGTACAAGTTCGTCAAGCAGTGGGGCATCGCGCTGCCGCTGCACGCCGAGTTCCGCACCCTGCCCAACCTGTTCTACGTGCCGCCGCTGCTGCCGACGATGGGCAAGGTGGGCGACCAGCTCTACGACACCACGACCTCGTCGTTCTGGGGCGGCATCGAGCGCTCACGGCTGCCGCTGCAGTACCTGGCCTCGCTGTTCGCCGCCGGCGACGTGGCGCGCGTCGAGGCGGTGCTGAAGAAGATGATGGCCGTCAAGGTCCACCGGCGCATGCAGACGGTCGGCGACCTGCCGGCCGACGAGGTGGAGCGCGCGCTGGGCGACTCGGGGATCGACGGCGAGGTCGCCGACGCCATCTTCCGCCTGACCACGCTGGCGCTCAACGAGGAGCGCTTCGTGATCCCGGCGGCACACCGCGAGGAAGCGGCCGAGATGCTGGAATCGACCGATGACCGCAAGGGCAACACCGGCTTCGGGCTGCGCCAGAAGCCGGCAAGGGGACTGTGATGCACACCGATCGCTACCCCGGCCTGGCGCCGCTGCTGCGCTATCCGCGCTCGGGCTTCGCGCTGGCGCTGCGCGACGCCACCGCGGCACTGCGCGATGCGCCCGCGCGCTGTGCGCAGGACTTCGCGCAGGGTGCGCAGGCCCTGGCCGCTCTGGCACCGACGGCACGCGAGGAACTGTTCCTGAAGACCTTCGAGCTGCAGGCCATCTGCAGCCTGGAGATCGGCTACACGCGCTTCGGCGAGGACTACAAGCGCGGGCTGTTCCTGGCCGGACTGAAGCAGGAGCACCAGCGCGTCGAGCATGACTGCGGCGACGAACTGCCGGATCACCTGGGCAATGTGCTCGAGCTGCTGCCGCTGCTCGACGAAGCGCTGCGCCGCGACCTGGCAGAGCAGGTGCTGATCCCTGCGCTGCGCGCGATGCTGGCGGACTTCGACGAAGCGAGGCTGCGTGCCCGCCTGGACGCGCTGAAGGCACGCGGCGAACTGGTGATGCAGGAGGCGCTGCATTTCTCCAACCCCTACCGCTGGCTGCTGCATGCGCTGCTGTGCCTGCTGGAGGCCGACTACCCCGACGTGCCGGCGCGACGCAGTGGGCGCGCCGCCGAGAACTTCATTCCGATCCACGACCGCAGCGGCGCGGTCGAACTGGGAGCCTGAGATGCCGATTGCCCAAGCCCTGTTCGCAACCCTGCCCTATGCCGCCCTCACCGCCCTGCTGCTGGGCTGGTGGTACCGGTGGCGGCGCATGGGTTTCCAGGTCACCTCGCTGTCCTCGCAGTTCCTGGAGACGCGCCGGCTGTTCTGGGGCACGCAGCCCTTCCACTGGGGGCTGCTGGTGGTCTTCCTGGGGCACCTGGCGGCGTTTGCCGTGCCCGGTGCCGTGCTGGCCTGGAACGGGCAGCCGCTCAGGCTGCTGATCCTGGAGTGGACGCTGTCGGCCTTCGCGCTGTGCGCGCTGTTCGGCCTGCTGATGCTGATCCTGCGCCGCGTGCGCGACGCCCGCCTGCGCCAGGTGACCTCGCGCATGGACATGCTGGTCTATGCCCTGCTGCTGCTGCAACTGTGCAGCGGGCTGCTGATCGCCTACTTCGACAACTGGGGCAGTTCCTGGTTCGCCGCCACCCTCACGCCCTACCTGCGATCGATCTTCCTGCTGCGCCCGCGCTCGGGCATCGTCGCCGGCATGCCCCTGGTGGTGCAGATCCATGTCGCCTGCGCCTTCGTGATCTTCGGCCTGATCCCGTTCACGCGGCTGATCCACTTCACGGTGTTCCCGCTGAACTACACCTGGAGGCCCTACCAGCAGGTGATCTGGAACTGGTCGCGCAAGCTGCGCCGCGGTTCCGGCGCGCTGCGCGCCGGCGTGCGGCCGCGCAACAACTGAACAGGCCGGCGGCGCCCGGCCGCCGCTCAATCGCCGCCGGGCGGCGCTTCGCGGGATCGGCGTTCGGCGAACACCACGGCGATCTGCACCCGGGAGCCCAGGCCGAGCTTGCGCAGAATGCTCTGCACATGCACCTTCACCGTGGTCTCGGCAATGTCGAGTTCACGCGCGATGAGCTTGTTGCTCGCCCCCCGCGAGAGCGCCTCCCCGATCTGTCGCTCGCGGGCGGTCAGGCCGGCCATCGGGTCGGGCGGCGGCGCGCGCTCGGCGAAGGCCGCAGCCACCTTGGGCGCCATCTCGCTGCCGATGACCACCTCCCCCAGCCGGGCCCGGCGCACCGCGCCGACCAGTTCCTCGGCATCACAGGTCTTCAGCAGGTAGCCCTGCGCCCCCGCGCGCATCGCCGCAGCCAGGTCGGCCGCGTCGTCGCTGACACTGAGCATGAGGACCGCGGCCTGCGGAGCCACCGCGCGCAGCGCCTGCACGGCATCGATGCCCCCGACCCCCGGCAGGTGGACGTCGAGCAGCACGACGTCGGGGCGCGACTGCGCGGCCAGGCGCAGGGCCTCGCCGGCGTCGCCGGCCTCGCCGACGACCTGCACCCCACCACCAGCCTCGAGCAGCGCCTGGATGCCACTGCGCACCAGGCGGTGGTCGTCGACCAGCAATACGCGAATGCTCTCATCCATCGTGCCTTCCTTGCGCCCGCGGCACACAGGCCGCGGACAGTTCGAGGTGCACCTGCGTGCCGTGCCCAGGGCGGGAATGCAGCCGCAGGCCGGCGCCGATGCTGGCCGCGCGCTCGTGCATGATCTGCTGCCCGACATGCGCAGCGCCATCGGCCTGCCGTTCCTGCGGGTCGAAGCCGACGCCATCGTCGCGCACCTCGAAGCTCCAGTGCGGAACGCTGCGCACGACCACCTCCACCCGCTGCGCGCGCGCATGCTTGCGCACGTTCGACAGCGCCTCCTGCACGATATGCAGCACCTGGATCTGCACGTCGGCATCCAGCGGCTGGCCGTGGGCGTCGATGTCCAGCTGCGCCGCCACCCCGCTCTGCACCTCGAACTTGTGCAAGGTCATGCGCAGCGCCGGCTCGATGCCCTCCTCGTGCGTTCGCGTGCGGAAGTGCAGCAGCAGTTCGCGCACATCGGCCAGGCTCTCGCGTACCCCGTGCTCGATGTCGTCCAGCGCCTTCGCGGTGCGCGCGGTGTCCCGCGCCTGCATCGCGCCGCGCAGCAACTGCAGCTGGATCTTCATGTAGGCCAGCGACTGGGCGATGGAGTCGTGCAGCTCGCGCGCCAGCAGCCCACGCTCGCGCGCCAGCATGGCCTCGCGCTCGAGCGCGGCTCCGTGCAGGTTCTCCATCGCCGAGGCGAGGTGGGCAGCCAGCGCCTCGAGCAGCGCCTGCTGCGTCGGATCCGCGTGCCCGCTGTCGCGATACAGCAGATTGAGCTCGCCGAGCAGGCGCTGCTGCGCGCGCACCGGCACGCTGAGCAGGGCCGCGAAGCCAGCGCGCATGCATGCCGCCTGCTCGCGCAGGGCATCGCGATCGAAACGCACGACCTGCGGGCCGGACTCGGCGCTGCTGCTGCCACAGTAGCAGGCCCCGGCCAGCAGGCAATGCTCGGCATCGATGATCGAACCGGGCATGCCGTCGGCGGCCAGCAGCACGTAGCGCGCCGCGGTGTCGTCGGTCCAGCGCAGCAGCGCGGCGTCGGCGCCGGCGATGCGGCGGATGGCCTGGGTGAAGCCCTCGGCCAGCTCGTCCAGCCCGGATGCGCGCGACACCAGCGCGCTGACCTCGTACAACGCACGCAGGCGCTGCTGCTCGGTCTGCAGCGCGGCCGTCTTCTGCTGCACCCGGTGCTCGAGGTCCGCATACACCGCCTGCAGTTGCGCGGCCATGCGGTTGAAGCCGAGCCCGAGGTCGCCCAGCTCATCGGTGGAGGACACCGTCACGCGCGCCGCGTAGTCTCCGGCCGCGATCGCCTCCACGCCGCGTGCCAGCCGTCCCACCGGCTCCAGCACATGCAGGTAGGTGATGAAGAAGATGGTCATGAAGGCGACCAGCACGACACCGCCGACGGCCATCTCGGCGGTATGCAGCAGCGAAGTCCAGAAATCCAGCCGCTGCTCGATGGAGTGCACGAAGGCATTGATGCGGGCCACGAAACCATCGAGCTCGGCGCGCGCCACCGGTGCCGAGGGCGTCGCCGACGTCCAGCGCGGCCGCAGACTGGCCCAGCCGGTGCGCACCGCGGCAAAGCGGGCGTGGATGCGCGCGTCCCAGGGCACGGCCAGCGGTCGCGCCGCGTCGCCTGTGCGCAGCAACTCGATGGCCTGCTGCATGCGCGCCACCTCCCCGGCCACCAGCGGGCGCCCGGGCTGCGCCGCGCTGGCCGCCAGGCGGTAGGTCATCATGCGCAACTTGCCGGCGATGTTGACCGCCCCGGCGCCGCCCTCGAGCTTCCACGAAATCCACAGGCTGGTTCCGACCGAGGCCAGGGACAGCGCCAGGAACACCGCGGCGACGACGGAGATCTTGGCGGTGAGGCTCCAGCGACGTGAGAACATGGTCGGCATGATCGGGCAAACCGGGCACCGAAGACAATCCGTACACAGCCCGGTACGACACGCGGTCGGATTGAATCGGAATCGAAAATACCTCATGATAGAGCGCATGGATTACGAGACCCCGGCGCCGCATCTGGTCGTCGCCCGCGCCTACGAGCCCCCGAGCGCCACCCACGGCCTGCGGGTGCTGATCGACCGCCTGTGGCCACGCGGACTGCGCCGCGATGCAGCGGCCATCGACCTGTGGCTGCGGGACATCGCGCCCTCGGCGGCCCTGCGCAGCTGGTTCGCCCACGAGCCCGCGCGCTGGACGAGCTTCGTGGAACGCTACCACGCCGAGCTCGACGCCAACCCGGCCATGGTCGAGCGCCTGTGCGGGCTGTTGCGCGCCCACGGCAGCGTCACGCTGCTGGTGGGTGCGCGCGACCCGGAGCACAACCATGGCGTGGCGCTGTTGCGCTATCTGCTCCAGCCGACGGGGAGCGTTGCGCCGGTCGGCGACGACGAGGCCCGGCAGGCGCTGCGCGAGCGCCTGCTGCGCGAACATGCGCGACTGCTGGAACTGATGACCGACGTGCGCCTGGCGCTGCTGGCCGGCCACGTCGACGCAGCCTGCGCGCTGTTCGACGAACTCGGCAGCCTGCACCACAGCCACGCGGCGGAGGAGGACGCCCGACTGCTGCCGCGGCTGCCGCGCTGCGCGCGCTGGCCGCAGCGGGTCTACGAGGCGGAGCACCGCAAGCTGCTGCAGCTCGCGCAGCAGCTGCACGCCAGGCTGCAGGCCGCTCCGGCGCGCCTGCGCGACCCGCGGCGCAGGCTGCGCCTGGTCGACGAGGCGCTACCCCTGCAGCACCTGATGGAGCACCACTTCGCGCGCGAGGAACAGGGCTTGCTGCGCGAGACCTGAAGGCCGCGCGCCTGCGCAGCGTGGCATCATGGGGGCCAGGAGTCCGCCATGCCCCAGTCATCCGCCATGCCCCCTTCCCTCCATGCCGTCGCCGACGATCCGGAAACCCCCGAGGCGCTGCGCAGGCACCCGCGGCTGCTCGATCTGGTCGAGCGCGCGCGCGCGCAGACCGAGCGCAGTCCCGCGACGCTGGCCTTGGTGCACCCCTGCGACGCGCTGGCGCTGCAGGCCGCGCACACCATCGGCAGCGAACGCATCGCGCGCCCGCTGCTCGTGGGCAACGTCCAGCTGATCGAGCAGGCGGCCGCGCAGGCCCAGGTCGACTGCGGGGATTTCGAGATCGTCGACACACCCGCCGAGCCGGCCGCGGCGGCACACCGTGCGGTGGAGCTGGCGCGCGAAGGCCGGGCGCACGCCTTGATGAAGGGCTCGCTGCACTCCGACGTTCTGCTGTCGGCGGTGGTCGACCACGAACATGGCCTGGCAGGAAGCACCCGCATCAGCCACTGCTTCGTATTCGATCTTCCCTGCTACCACAAGCTGCTGGCGCTGGCCGACTGCGTGGTCAACATCGCTCCGGACGGTCACACCAAGGCGGACATCCTGTCGAACGTCAG
>JAJZEC010000028.1 GCA_021805825.1 Pseudomonadota bacterium | reverse complement strand
ATACGTGCCTGTCGGCGCGCGACAAGGAAGGCAACCTGCGGCCGCGCCCGGCGAAGGGCAACAAGGAAATCTCGCTCGCGCACAAAATCCTCGAGTGGGGCGTGCGTCGGCAGTGGCTGAGCACCAACCCGTTCAGTGGCGTCGAGCGCCTTGTCACCGCGAAGACCGACCGCCTGGTGAGCGATGCCGAGATGGCGCTGGCCGTCGAGGTCGGGCGCAAGATGGGTGGCCCGCAGCTGATCTGCGCCTTGGCTCTGAAAACCGCGTGGTTGTGCCTGCGGCGCTCGGTGGAGGTGCGCGCTTTCACGCGCGACATGATCGGAGACGACGGGATCGCGTGGAAGGCGGCGAAGCGCCAGCGCGGGCAATCCGCGATGGTCGGCCTGATCGAATGGAGCGACGAGCTGCGCGCAACCATCGACGAGGCCCTGGCCATCAAGCGGCACAAGCTCGCCGGCAGCTGGTACGTGTTCGGCAACCTGGACGGCCAGAAGTACACCAAGGGCGGCTGGAAGGCGACGCTGGCGAAACTGATGAACGAGTGCGTCGCCGAGGCGGAGCGCCGAGGCATCGCATTTCAGAAGTTCAGCCTGCAGGACTGCCGCCCGAAGGGCGTGACCGAGAAGATGGCGCGCGGCGACCACGACACGGTCGATGCGACCATGCACACGTCCGAACGGATGGTTCGCCAGGTCTACGATCGGCGCCGCGTGCGCGTCGCGAAACCGGCGCGCTGAACCCTCCGCGCGAGAGCCATATTCCAAACTTTGGAATATGCAATGAAAAACGGGTTAGCGCGCAAACGCTAACCCGTTGAATTCGTTGGCGGAGTGGACGGGACTCGAACCCGCGACCCCCGGCGTGACAGGCCGGTATTCTAACCAACTGAACTACCACTCCTTTGCCATGCATCGCCAAGGCCTTGCGCCCGGGCGAAGCTGGCATTTTCCTGCAAGGCCAACAGCCTGTCAAGGAAGCTGCGCGAAGTTCAGGCCAGCGCGACCCCGGCCCAGAAGGCGCCGAGCGCGGCCAGTTGGGACAGCGCGAGCACCAGCACGAAACGCCGGCTGCCGCCGATGGCTGCAGCGACCAGCTTGCTGAGCGCGTTGCTGCTCAGCGCCGCGCCCACGCAAGCCATCGTGGTCGCCACCGGCAGCGCGCCGCTGGCATGCAGTTGCAAGGCCGACACGGACGAAGCGTGGGCATCGGCCAGGCCGGCCAACGCGGTGGCCAGCAGCACGCCGCCGCCGCCGAAGGCGTGCTGCGCGCGCTCGGCCAGGAACAGCACCGCGCCCACCAACGCGGCGAACAGCAAAGCGGCACGCAGGCTGAAGGGCTGGCCGTGCTTCGCCTCGGTGGCATCCCCGGCAGCCGCGGCAGCCGCACCACCGCGCACCACCCGCAGCGTGGCCCAGCCCGCGCAGCCGAGCGTGGCGGCGAAGGCCAGCGCAAGCGCCGGCAGCAACGGCCCGAGCAGGCCCGGCGACACCACCGCGGCCAGCACCGCCAGTTGCAGCACGGTGGCCAGGTTGGACCACAGCGCGGCGGCGATGGCCGCGGCCGCGTGCCGGGGCTGTTCGCGCGCCAGCCGCGCCATCGCGGCGATCGTCGCCGTGCTGGACACGAAGCCGCCGAACAGGCCTCCCAGCGGCAGCCCGCGCGCGGCGCCCAGCCAGCGCAGCGCGACATGACCCATGCCCTGCATCAGCATCATCAACACGGCCAGCATCCACAGCACGTGCAGGTTCAGGCCACCCAGCCAGTCCACGCCGCGGTCGGGCAGCAGCGGCAGCACGACGAGCAGCGCGGCCGCCAGCAACAACAGGTGCTGCAACTCCTGCTCGCTCAGCACGCGGTGCACGAAGCCATGCAGGGGAGCCTTGGCCGCCAGCAGCAGAACCGCCAGCACCGCCAAGGCCGAGGCCAGCGCCGGCTGGCGCATTGCCAGCGCGCCGAGGAGCAGGCTGAGCAGCAGGGCGATTTCGGTGGTGATCCCGGGGTCGCTGCCGCCGGCGCGCACGTAGGCCACCACCGCCAGCGCGGCCACGGCGAGCAGAACCGCGAGCAGCGCGACGGCGCCGAAGCGCTCGGCCACCGCCCCGCACAGCGCGGCCAGCGCGAAGCTGCGCACCCCGGCGCTCGACTGCTCGTCGGGCTGGCTGCGCTCGCGCTCGATACCGATCAGCAGGCCGGCGGCCAGCGCGGCCACCCAGCCCAGGGAATCCGGCAGGCTCAGATCCATGCCGCGATTCTCCGCCAAGTTGCGCGGCAGCGGCCGCGCCGTACACCGCGCCAGGTCAAGCCTCGGCGTCGGCCGCGCGCGGCCGCGCGGGTCGCGGCGCGGCGCGGCGGTTCCAGGCGTCGTACAGCGCCATGCCCGCCAGCATGCAGCCGAAATACGCCCAGCGATCCGGGCGCAGGCTCAGCAGGTTGAGCAGCGCCGGCCCGGGGCATACGCCACACAGTCCCCAGCCGATGCCGAACAGCACGCTGCCGACGACCAGACGCCGGCTGATACCGGTGGCGCGCGGAAACTCCAGCATGCCACCGAGCAAGGGCCGACCGCGGCGCAGCGCCATGCGCAGCGGAATCCACGCCGCGGCGACCGCGGCGAATATGACCAGCGCCAGGCTCGGATCCCACGCACCGGCGAGGTCGAGGAAGTCCAGCACCCGCTGCGGGTCGACCATGCCCGAAACCATGAGCCCGAAGCCGAACAGCACCCCGGCCCCGAGCGCTACCAGGTGGATGGCGCGCCGACTCAGCGGCCGCTCCCCCACGCACCCGACCCCGGCCGCCTCAGACAACATGGCGCACCCCGTACACGGTCAGCATGCCGCTGGCCATGAACAGCGCCACCGCGACCAGCGATCGCGGCGACAGGCGGGGAATGCCGCATACCCCGTGGCCGCTGGTGCACCCCGATCCCAGGCGGGTGCCAAAGCCCGTCAGCAAGCCGGCGGGCACCACGGCCGCCGCCGGCAGCGCATGGCTCGAGCCCGGCACATGGCCGTACAGCGCGACCCACAGCGCGCCGCCGAGCAGCGCGCCACCGAGGAACCAGGCCCGCCACGCCTGGGCTCGAGCCCCGTAGACCGCATCGTGCAGCAGGCCGCCCGCGATGCCGCTGCAGCCCATGATCTTGCCCGCCCCGAGGGACAGAACGCCGGCGGCCAGGCCGATGAACAGACCCCCGATCAGCGCCGCCAGCAGATGCCCGTGTGAAACCTCGAAACCATGCAGCATGGACTGCCCTCCCCGCGGTGACCGGTCGACTTGATCCGTGGGGGCATTGTCCCGCTACCGTACATATACGAGTATCAGTATTTGTCCGGGTGTCGTCCGAAAGCTCAGTCGCGAGGCAGGCCGCGCGCCACGCGCGCGAGGATCGCGTGCGCCTGGCGCTCGGTGCCCACCGAGCGCTCCAGCGGGGCACGGCACAGCCCGGCGTGCTCGTAGCGCAGGTTCTCGTAGATGTCGGCAGTCGCGGGAAAGCGATCGAGCAAGGCAGCGAGCTGCGGGCACATCGGCTGCTGCTGCAATTGTTCACGAACGCGGGACACCAGGGTCTGATACTGGGCTGGATCGGGGCGTGCGTCGCGCTCGATGCGCTCGAGCAGCCACGCCAGCGAGGCCAGCCCCTGCAGCGCAGGACTGCGCACCTCGGAGGAAGTGGATTGCGTCATGGATGGCTCCAGGAAACCCGCCGAACTGGGCGGGTAGAACGGCAAACACCGAATCGACTGTGCAGATAGGGCCCGCAGGCGCGCTTTCAAGGGCCGGGCCGGGCCGGCCCCCGGCTTCGGCCCCCGGGCTACGCCGCCAGATCCTCGGCGCGCAACGGCAGCTCGCGCAGGCGCTTGCCGGTGGCGGCGAACACCGCATTGGCCACCGCCGGGGCGATCGGGGGCGTGGCCGGCTCGCCCATGCCGCCCGGAGCCTCGTCGCTGTCGACGATGTGCACGTCGATGCGCGGCGCGGCGTCCATGCGCAGCATGCGGTACTTGTCGAAGTTGCCTTCGACCACCCCGCCGTGGCGCAGGGTGATGCGGTCGAGCAGCGCCGCGGTGAGACCGTAGATCACCGCGCTCTGCGCCTGCGCCTTCACGGTGTCGGGATTGACCACCTGGCCGCAGTCGACGGCGCAGGTCACGCGGTGCACCCGCACCTGGCCCTTGGCTTGCACCGACACCTCGGCGACCTGTGTGACATAGCTGCCGAAGGAGTGGTGCACGGCGATGCCATGGAAATGTCCGTGCGGCAGCGCGCGTCCCCAGCCAGCTTCGCGAGCCGCCACGTCGAGCACCTTCAGCGCCCGCGGGTCGCCCCCCTGCAGCAGCATCCCTCGGCGGAAGGCGTAGGGGTCGGCGCCGGCCGCGTGCGCCAGTTCGTCGACGAAGGATTCCACGGTGAAGGCCGTGATCGAGTGCCCGACCGAACGCCAGAACCCGACCGGAACCGGGGTGTTGCACAGCACATAGCGCGTCTGCGCGTTGGGCAGCGCGTAGGGCAGATCCACCGCTCCCTGCACCGAGGTCTCGTCGATGCCGTCCTTGATGTACTGCGGAAAGACGCGGCTGAAGATCGAAGGACCGATGATCTTGTGCTTCCACGCCTGCACGCGTCCCTGCGCGTCGAGCACGGCCTGCAACTGGTGCAGGTTGGCCGGGCGATAGAAGTCGTGACGGGTGTCGTCCTCGCGCGTCCACACCACCTTCACCGGTCGCCCGGCGGCCTTCGAAAGCTCCACCGCCTGTGCCACGAAATCCTGTTCGAATCGACGCCCGAAGCCCCCTCCGAGCAGCGTGGTGTGCACATGCACCGCGTGCACGGGCAGTCCGGTGATGCGGGCGGCCACGACCTGGTCGAGGGTCTGCGCCTGCGTCGGTCCCCAGATGTCCACGCGATCGCGCTGCACATGCGCGGTGCAGTTCATCGGCTCCATCGTGGCATGCGCCAGGAAGGGCAGGAAATAGCTGGCCTGCAGGGTTCGCGCACCTGGCCGGGCGGCGGCCGCGGGCAGCGCGGCCTCGCCATCGCCGACCTTCCACGCGCTGGCCCCGGGCTGCTGCGCGGCGGCGTCGAACATGCCGCGGATGGCGGCGTCGTCGAGCGCGGCGTTGGGACCCATGTCCCAGTCGATGCGCAGGGCGTCGCGGCCCTTGCGCGAGGTCCAGAAGTCCTGCGCCAGCACGGCCACGCCGTCGCCGGCGCGCAGCACCGCATGCACTCCGCGCAGCGCGCGCGCGGCCGTGTCGTCCAGCGCGCGCAGCGTGGCGCCGAAGGCCGGTGGCTGGGCAATGACCGCGGTCAGCATGCCCGGCGCGCGCACGTCGAGCCCGAACACGGCGGCGCCGGTGGTCTTCTCGGGTATGTCCACGCGCGCCAAAGGGCGCCCGATCAGGCGCATCTGCGCCGGCTTCTTCAAGGTCACCCCCTCGGGCACCGGCAACTGCGCGGCCGCGCTGGCCAGATCCCCGTAGCGCGCATGCTGCCCGGCAGGACCGTGCACCACCCCGCCTTCGGTGCGGCAGGCCGACGCGTCGACCTGCCAGCGCTGCGCCGCCGCCTGCACCAGCAGCGCGCGCGCGGTGGCGCCGGCGTGGCGCAGCGGCAACCAGGAGCTGCGCACGCTGGTGCTGCCCCCGGTGGCCTGCATGCCCAGCAGCGGGTTCTTGTAGGCATCGTGGGCTCCTGCCTGCTCGAGCTTCACCCGCGGCCAGTCGGCGTCCATTTCATCGGCCAGCAGCATCGGCAGCGCGGTCATCACGCCCTGCCCCATTTCCGACTTGTCCACCACCAGCGTGACCTGGTCGTCGGGGGTGATGCGGATGTAGGCGTTGGGGCTGAAGGCTCCCGGCTCGGCCAGGGGATTGGCCGCCTGCGCTTGCGCCTGCGCGGCGCGCGCGTTGCGCGGCAGGTACAGGCCCAGCAGCAGGCCGCCCCCGGCGAGGGCGGAGGTCTTCAGGAAATGCCGGCGCGCCGCCTTGGCCGGCAGGCTCCCGAGGGTGTCGTCACGCATGCTCAGGCCTCCTGACGCAGTGCGCGCGCCGCGTCGTGGATGGCGGCGCGGATGCGGTCGTAGGTGCCACAGCGGCAGATGTTGCCCGACATGAAGGCGTCGATGTCGGCATCGCTGGGATCGGGATTGCTGTGCAGCAGCGCGCTGGCCGAGACGATCTGCCCAGACTGGCAGTAGCCGCATTGGGGCACCTGGTGCGCCACCCAGGCCGCGCGCACCGCGCGCGCCTGCGGGTCGTCGAGGCCTTCGATGGTCGTCACGTGCATGCCCTGCACCGAGGACACGGGGATCTGGCAGGATCGCACCGCATTGCCGTTGAGCAGCACCGTGCAGGCCCCGCATTCGGCGATGCCGCAGCCGAACTTGGTTCCGCTGAGATGGAGGTGGTCACGCAACGCCCACAGCAGGGGCGTGTCGGGGCTGAGGTCGAGGGACTGCGGCGTCCCGTTGACTGTGCATTCGATCATGGATTCTCCCGCTTCGGCGCCGCGCCCGGCGCTCGACGCGACGGTTGGCAGCGAGGAGAAATCTTAAGGACAACGGGATTTTCCTGCTCGGCATGCCGTCACGGTCGAGCAGGTTCCGGAAGGCACATGCTTGCACTCATGCATCGACCAGCCCGGCCAGCGGATGCTGTGCGGGGGCCCAGGGACTGAGCAGGAAGGCCTCGACCGCGGCGGCGTCGACATCCTCCACGCGCGCCGGGCGCCAGTGGGGGTTGCGATCCTTGTCGATGACCAGTGCGCGAATCCCCTCGAGGGCGTCGCCGCCGCCGCCGGGCGGATGGAAGCAGTGGTGCATGGCCACCCGCTCCATCCTCAGCACGTCGGCCAGCTGCATGCCGCGGCCGCGGCGCACCAGCTGCAGGCTGAGCGCCAGCATCTGCGGCGCGCCCTGGGCGATCATCTGCAGCGCCGAGCGCGCGAAGTCGCCGGGATCGCTTCGAAGGGAATCGAGCACCGCCGGCAGGTCGGGCAGGCAGAAATGGCGATCGATGGCTTCGCGATGCCGCAGCAACTGCGGCTCGCCTGGATCTCGCGCGGCGGCATCGACCAGCGCGCTCCATGATTCGGCCGAGCGCGCCTGCAGCAGCTGCGCACTCAGGGCGTCGAGGGCCGCGGAATCGACCATGCGGTCGCCGAGGCCGCAGGCCAGGGCGTCGGCTGCACCCAGGGCATCGCCGGTCAGCGCCAGGTATTCGCCGACGCGCCCGGGACAGCGGCCCAGGAACCAGCTGCCGCCCACATCGGGGAACAGTCCGATCCGGACCTCGGGCATGGACAGGCGCGAACGTTCGGTCAGCACGCGCAGCCAGGCCCCCTGGCTGATGCCCATGCCGCCGCCCATGACGATGCCGTCCATGCAGGCCAGCACCGGCTTGGGGTAGCGGTGGATCGCATGGTCGAGCGCGTATTCCTCGCTGAGAAAGGCGTCGACCCCTTTGTCACCGGCGCGCGCGGCACGGTGGAAGAACTTGAGATCGCCTCCCGCGCACAGCGCCGGCGGCTGGCTGGGCGTGCTGCGCAGCAGCACCCCGAACACCTGTGCATCGTCGGCCCAGGCGCGCAAGGCGGCATGCAGCGCGCGCACGCTGTCCAGATCGAGGGCGTGCAGCGCCCGCGGCCGGTTCAAGGTGAGCAGGCCGACGCCGCCATGGCGTTCGGCCAGCACCGGGGATGGGGAATGCGTCACTTCGCTGCCTCCTGCAGGCGTGGGGAACATGCGGGGATTGTGCGGGATCGACGCGCGCGCCCGCGCGCCGAACCCGGCGGCCGCATCAGGCCGCGTCGCGGGTCGAATCCGGCTCGAAGCCGCCGGGCTCGCCACTTTCCGGGCCGGCGCCTTCGGGATCGAAGTCCGGCGGCGCGGCCTCGGATGCCATCGCCGGCCGCACCGGAAGGCCGAGTTGCAGCCGTGCCTTCCAGACCGAGGCGTGGGCCACGTGCACCTGAGCCTGCGCGGCGTGAACGCCCCGCTGCACCGCGTAACGCCCGAGCGCAGTATCGCGCGCCTGCAGGTTCAGCAGCGCATGGCCATCGTCGCGGCGCAGGCTGACGACCAGCGGGGTATGTGCACGCTCTCCGCGTTCGATCACCACGGCGCGCTCGCCGTTGGCAAGTTCGACATACACGCCCGGGGGGTACAGACCGAGCACCCGCAACATCGTCGAGCCGATCGCGTCGGGACGGTTGCTGCCGTCGAGCAGGGCTCCGCGCGCGGCGATCGCGGCGGTCAGCGCGGGCCGCGTGCGGCGGCGGCTGAGCCTGGCCGCGTAGACGTCGACCCGGCGCAGCAGCTCCGCGAGACGCGCGCCGGGCTCCAGATCCTGTCCCTCCGGGGCCTCCTGCACGGTGTGGTGACCGCGCACCGCCTGCAGCCAGAGCTCCTCGTGCACCCCCGCCTGCTCGAGCCATTGCGCAGAGCGCTCGGCATGGGCACGGATGACCTCCCGCTGCGCCGGGCTCGGCGGTTCGGGCTGGCGTGCCAGCACGTCCTGCAGCCCGCCCATGCCCAGGTTCATGCTCAACGCGGCGCTGGCGACGGCGCGCACCTCGTGCCCGCTCCATTCCAGCCAGGTCGCGCCCAGCGCGACCATCAACGCGCAGCACAGGCAGTGCAGCCCGGTGTACTGCAGCGGATGGGTGACCTTCTCATTCACCAGGTAGTACAGCGCGAGATCCGGCTGGTCGTCGGCCATGGCCAGCAGATCCTCGACCAGGCTCTCCATGCGTTGCAGCCAGGCCGCGTCGGGAGATCCTTCCTGGAGCAGTTGCACCGCCCTGCCGCGCATGCGCTCGAGGGCCTGCAGCCCTTCCTGCACGCGCTGCAGATACTGGCGTTCGGCAGGTTCGCCATCGGCTGCGACCGCCGGGTCGACGAAGTCATCCATAATGGTGGATCCTACCTCGACGCCCGGTGCCCTGTAGAGGCGCGCCCCGCATGCCGACAACGATCATGCCGCAACCACCGGGCCCCGCCCGACCCACCGCCCGCGTGGCCCTGTTTGCCGGAACGGCGCGCCCGCTGCCCGAATCGGGTCGGCTCAGCGGCATCTTCAAGGAGGCACTGGCAGCCGCGGTGCACCTGGGGCCTGAGGGCCTGGCCGGCGACGAGCAGGCCGATCTGCGGGTGCACGGCGGCCCCGAGAAGGCCGTGCACATGTATCCGGCACGCCACTATCGACTGCTCGCGCGCGCCTTTCCCGCGGCTGCCCCACTGCTGCAGCCGGGCTCGATCGGCGAGAACCTGAGCAGCGACGAACTCGACGAGCACGATGTACGCGTGGGCGAGGTGTGGCGCCTCGGCCCGGCGCTGCTGCAGCCCTGTCAGCCGCGCAACCCGTGCTGGAAGATCGACGAGCGCTTCGGCTGCCGCGGCATGGCTGCGTACATCGTCGAGCAGCGCATCACCGGCTGGTATTTCCGCGTGCTGCGCTGCGGCCCGGTGGGCCCGCAGGATCGGATCGAACTCGAACAGCCGGCGCCGCAGGCTCCGACGCTGCGCGAGGCGCTCGAGATCTGGCACACCCAGCCCGCGCAGCAGGCATCCTTGCGGCGCCTGGCCGACACGCCCGGAATCGCCACGCACTGGCGCGCGCGCATCGAGCAGCGCCTGGAGTGGCTGCGCGCGCAGGCGCCGCGGGCCACGACACCCGTCTGAAGCGCGGTTTCCTGGCCGAGGGCCTCAGGCCGCGCCCAGGAAGCCGCGCTCGAAGTCCTCCGCCGGCAGCGCCGGGCTGCCGAGGTAACCCTGGTAGGCGTGGCAGCCGCGACCTGCCAGGAACTCCAGCTGCGCTGCGGTCTCCACGCCTTCGGCGACCACCCGCAGGCGCAGGCTGCGCGCCATGGCAATGATCGCCGAGGCGATTTCGGAGTCGCTGCTGTCGGCCGGGATGTCCTGCACGAAGCTGCGGTCGATCTTGAGCTCATCGAGCGGGAAGCGCTTGAAGTAGGCCAGCGAGGAGTATCCGGTTCCGAAATCGTCGATCGAAAGCCCGACACCGAGCTGCTTGAGCGACTGCATCTGGCCGACCGCCTGTTCCCCCTGGCGCATGAGCATGCTCTCGGTCAGTTCCAGCACCAGGCACGCTGGCGGCACGCCGGCGCGCTCGACGATCGCCGCCACGCGCGCGGCGAGGTCGCGCTGCTGGAACTGCCGCGCCGAAAGGTTCACCGACAGGATCAGCGGCGCCAGTCCCCGATCCCGCCAGCGGCGCGCCTGCGCACAGGCCTCGCGCAGCACCCATTCCCCGAGCGCGACGATCAGCCCCGTCTCCTCGGCCAGGGGAATGAAGCGCGCCGGCGCGATCAGGCCCTGCTCGGGGTCGAGCCAGCGCACCAGCACCTCGCAGCCCAGCAAGCGTCCGCTGCCGATCTCGAACTGCGGCTGGTAATGCAGCACGAACTCCTCGCGCGCCAGCGCGCGCCGCAGGCGCGCCTCCAGTTCCAGGCGTTCGTTGGCGGCGGCGGCCAGCGACGGGGTGTAGAAGCGATAGGCGTTGCGCCCCTGCTCCTTGGCCTGGTACATCGCCACGTCGGCGTGCTTGACCAGCTCGACGGCGTCGACGCCATCACCGGGAAAGATGCTGATGCCGATGCTCGCGCCGACATAGACGGTACGGCCACCGTGCAGCACGAAGGGTCGGTCGAGCACGTCGATGAGCTTCTGCGCCACGCCCGCGGCCTCCTCCGGGCGTGGCAGATCCTCGAGGATGATGAGGAATTCGTCGCCGCCCAGGCGCCCCGCGGTGTCGTCCTCGCGCAGGCTGTCCTGCAGTCGCCGCGCGACCTGCTCGAGCAGCGCGTCGCCCGCGGGATGCCCGAGGCTGTCGTTGACATGCTTGAAGCGATCCAGATCGATGAACAGCACGGCCACCTGCGCCTGCGTTCGTCGCGCGCGCTCGAGCGCGTGCCCCAGGCGCGACTGCACCAGCAGGCGGTTGGGGAGCCGGGTCAGAGGGTCGTAGTGCGCCAGATGCTGCAGACGCGCCTCGGACTGCTTGAGCTGGCTGATGTCGGTCATCACCCCGACATAGTGCGTGGGCCGCCCGTCCCCGCTGCGTACCGTGCTGATGCTCAGCAGCTCCGGGTAGATCTCCCCGCTCTTGCGCCGGTTCCATACCTCTCCCTGCCACTGTCCGCGACTCAGGATGCTGCGCCACATTCCCCGGTAGTACGCGGCGCTCTGGCGTCCGGACGCGTACATGCCGGGCTTGCGCCCGATCACCTCGTCCTGCGCGTAGCCGGTGATGTCGGTGAAGGCACGGTTGACGCTCTGGATGCGCCCCTGCAGGTCGGTCACCAGCACGCCCTCGCGCACGTTCTCGAAGACCGCGGCGGACTGGCGCATCACGTCGCCGGCACGCGCACGTTCGACCGCCAGGCCGGCCATGCGCGCGAACTCGTCGATCACCCGCAGCTACGAGTCTTCCGGACTGCGCGGACGCCGGTAGTAGATGCCGAAGGTGCCGAGGAT
This sequence comes from Pseudomonadota bacterium, assembly GCA_021805825.1. GTDB lineage: Bacteria > Pseudomonadota > Gammaproteobacteria > Burkholderiales > Burkholderiaceae_C > Thiomonas_A. The sequence goes on along the minus strand of JAJZEC010000028.1, from coordinate 34,069 downwards.
CTGGCCATGCTGATCCTTGAACGGGGTCGACCAGCATGCCGCCAGCCCGGCCGCGCGCGCGATATGCGCATACGGTTCCCAGTACGGGTGGTGTTCGATGTCCTCGACGATCACCCGCGTTCCCAGCGCCGCCGAGGAGCCGCAGGATCCATGGCCGACCGCCGGCTCGAGGCCATCGACCGCGGCGTTGTAGTCCTGCGGCAGACTCGGCGCGCAGCCGGTGTAGAGCCTGCCGTCGCTGGCGTCGCGCAGCAGGATGGACACCAGCATGTCCGGGTAGGCGTGCTCCAGGCGCTTGACGATCAGCAGCAGGATGTCGCCGAGGTCGCGGCCGAGGTTCAGGCCGTCCAGCACCTCGATGCGCACCTGCTGCATCAGCTCGTCGAGTTTCTGGCCGGTGATGTCCTGCCAGGCGCCGATGGCCGTGCGCGCGCCGTCGCCTTCGGCGCCGGCCACGCGCAGCTCGTCGCGGATCCAGCGCAGGCGCCCGGCGCCGTCGAAGACGCGGTAGACCTGTTCCACCGCGCCGGCGTCGCGCAGCATCGAGTGGCCCTGCAACGCGCGCTGGCGATCTTCCGGATGCACGCGGTCGAGCCACCAGCCCGGTGCCAGCGCCTGCTCCGGCGTGAAGCCCATCAGACGCTCGATGTTGCCGCTGACCCAGGTCGCGGCGACCGCCTCGCCGTCCAGCGCCAGGGTGTACAGGATGGTCGGGCTGATGGCCAGCACATGCTCCAGTCGCTGCGAGGTCTGCCGAAGCTTCAGGCGATCGCGCGCCACCTCGGCCTGGTCGTAGGCCCGCTGCAGCGCGGCCGGCAGATCCCGCAGGTAGCCCGCATGCGCGGCGAGGCAGTCGACCCCGCCAGGGTGGAGCCGGATGCGCTCGACCTCCTGCGCATCCTCCTGCTCGACCAGCACCACCGCAGGAAGCTCCCGACCGAGCCGGGCGCGCAGCAGATCGAGCTCCCGCAGCGCGTCCTCCCCGGCCCGGCGCGGATGCAGCAGCAGCACGTCGAAGGCGTCCCCGGAATCGCCCTGCGCCGGCGGTGGTTCGGCGACCACGCGCAGGTCGATGTGCGGGGCCTGGCCGCACAGATGCCGTCGCGTGCGATCGCCGCCCTCCGGATCCGGCTCGAGGTACAGCACCCGCAAACGCGGCCGTGCCGCCGAAGCAGGGATTTCCACCGTCGTCATGGTGCGCAAGCATTCCCGAAAAGCGCAGGGCCGCGTGGCGTGCTCTCGATCGGCGAGACCACCACGTTGGCACAGGCAGGCCCTGGTGGCACGTGATGCACGAAGCCGGGTGCGCCATCGCTCCGGCGTGCGCCGCGTGTGCGGCGACGGCGCACCAGCGCACGAAGTATCGCAGAGTCGAAGCAAGACCAACGAATCCTGCGCCTCCAGGATCCTGTACACCATCACGATGCTGGCACAGCCCCCATTACAGTGAACCATTGCGCGGTGTCGGCAAAGCGCTGCGCGCGAACCCGTGCATAGGCCAGACGTGCCTGCGCGAAGGCGCGCTGCGCGCTCAGTACCTGCAGCAGGTCGGCCGCGCCGGCCGCGTAGGCCTGGCGCTGCAGGCGCAGGGCCTCGTCCGCGCTGCGCAGAGCCACTTGCTGCGCCTGCAGCAACTGGGCATCGTGGGCCAGCGCCTGCAGCACGTCGGCGATCTGGTTGAAGGCCAGCAACACGGTCTGCCGATACAGCGCGAGCTGCGCCGCGTAGGCCTGCTCGGCGACGCGGCGCTGCGCACGCAGCGCGCCGCCATGCCACAGCGGCGCTGACAGCAGCGCGGACACGCCCCAGCCGGTGCCACCGGCGAACAGCGCGCCCAGGCTCGTCGACTGCGCGCTCCATTGCGCGCTCAGCGTGATCCGCGGATACAGGTCGGCCGCGGCCACGCCGATCGCTGCGCTGGCGGCGTGCAGCGCCGACGCGGACGCAGCGATGTCGGGCCGTGCGCGCGCCAGTTGCGAAGGCACGACCAGCGGCAGGGCCAGCGGCAGGTGCAGATCCTCGAGGTCGAACACCGGGGGCCGCCAGCTGGCGACGGTGCTGCCGACCAGGCGGGCCAGCGCGTCATTGGCCAGCGCGAGTTGCTGCAGCAAGGGCGCGCGCAGCGCCTGGTCGGCAGCCAGCTGGCTGCGCGCACTGACCCAGTCGGCACGCGAGGCGCGCCCGGCGCGCCACGCCAGTTGCACCAGATCGAGCCCGCGCTGATCGGCGTCGAGCACCTGAGCCAGCGCGCGCAACTGCTCGCGCGCCGCGGCGGCATCGATGGCCTGCGCCACGACCTGCCCCGAAAGCGCCAGGCGCGCGGCGTCGCGCTGGTGGCCTTGCTCCGCGGCCTGCGCCAGGCGCTGCTCGACCAGTCGCCGCGCGCCTGCGAAAGCGTCGGGCGCGTAGCTGACCAGTGGGCCGGCCGCGTACAGCCACGCCGCAGGCGCGCCCGACGTGGCGCTGCCGCGCTGGATCGATGCCTGGCCATCGAGCTGCGGCGCCAGACCGCCGCGGGCCACGTCCACCGCGGCCCGCGCCTGCAGCAACACGGCCTGCGCCTGCTGCAGGCTCGGGCTGGCGCGAAGCGCCAGCCGCACCGTGGCATCGAGCCTGCGCGAGCCGAAGCGGCTCCACCAGCGAGCAGGCAGCGCTGCCGCCGGCAGCATGCGCTGCGCCGGCTCGGAGGCTCCGGCACCGGGCAGACGCGGCGGGCCGGGGAGATAGCCCGCAACCGTCGGTGGCGCCGGAGCGCGGTAATCGGGCCCGACCGCACAGCCGGTCAGGCCGAGCGCGAGGACGACGGCCAACCGGCGCCAGCGCTGGGCGCGCCTACTCATAGCGCAGCGCGGCTATCGGATCCAGGCGCGCGGCCTTGCGCGCCGGGTAGTAGCCGAAGAAGATGCCCACGCCGGCGGCGAAGCCGAAGCCCCCGGCCATCGATGCCGCCGACAGCAGCGTTGGCCAATGCGCGACCGCGGACACCGCGGCCGCGGCCAGCACGCCGCAGGCGATGCCTGCCAGTCCGCCGCTGGAGCTGAGGAACACCGCCTCGGCCAGGAACTGCAGCAGTACGTGCAGCCGGCGTGCGCCGATGGCCATGCGCAGACCGATCTCGCGCGTTCGCTCGGTGACCGAAACGAGCAGGATGTTCATGATGCCGATGCCGCCGACCAGCAAGGAAATCGAGGCCACGACAGCCAGCAGCGCGGCCATGACCGCCGAGGAGTTTTGCGCCGTCTGCGCGATCTGGCTGAGGTTGCGCACCGAGAAGTCGGGGGTGTCGCCGGCGCGGATGCGGTGCCGCCGTCGCAGCACCTCGGTGACCTGGCGCATGGCCAGCGGCACCTGCTGCGGGCTGGCAGCCTGCACGAAAATGGTGTTCACGTAGCCCACCAGCCGCGGCGGGATGTTGTAGGGATTGGGCGGCGACGCGAAGGCGGCCGCCGTGTTGTTCACCGGCGCGCTGGCGCCGGCCAGCACGGTCACCGCCACCGATTGCGCCGCCGCCGGCGCGGCCACGCCGAGCACCTTCTGCTGCGCCGCGCTGAGGGGCAGCATGACGAGATCGTCCTGATCCTGGCCGAAGGGCGTCTGGCCCTTGGCGGCGAGCAGTCCGACGACGCGCACGCTGCGCCCCCGCACCAGCATGTGCGCGCCCAGCGGGTTCTCGTAGGGCCCGAAGAGCTCGCGCGCCACCGTCTGGCCGATCACCGCGACCATCGCCGCCGCGCTTTCGTCGGCCGGCTGCAGTCCGCGGCCGGCCGCGATCTGCCAGTTGGTCATCGGCAGGTAGGCCGGGGTCACGCCCTGGATGCTGGTGCTCCAGTTGTTGCCGGCGTACTGCACCTGCCCGAGTTGCCGGATCATGCAGGCGGTGCGAGCCACCGCGGAGGCCTCGTGACGCAGCGCTTGCGCATCGGCCAGCGTCAGCGTGGATGCGCTGCCGAAGCCGGCGCGCACCCCGGCCCGCGTGGTCGCCCCGGGAACCACGACCAGCAGGTTGGTGCCCAGGCTCTCGATCTGCCTGCGCACGGCGGCATTCGCTCCCTGCCCGACGGCGACCATGACGATGAGCGCCGCCACGCCGATGAACACTCCGAGCATGGTCAGCGCCGAGCGCATCTTGTTGCGCAGGATGGCCTGCGCGGCCGCGCTCAGCACCATGCCGGCAAAGGCCCCGGAGCCGCCCGCCGCCGCAGCCGGTCTCGCCATCGGCGCAGGGGCCGCCGCGGCTTCGGCGCCGATGGTCGTCGGCGCAACCTCGGCGGGATGCGGGTTGCGCCGATCGGAGACGATGCGCCCGTCGCGCATGGTGATGATGCGCCCGGCGTAGGCGGCGACGTCGCTCTCGTGGGTCACCACGACCACCGTCAGCGACTCCTCGCGGTTCAACGCGCGCAGGATGCGCATGATGTCGTGCGCGTTCCGGGTGTCGAGGTTGCCGGTAGGCTCGTCGGCCAGCAGGAGCGGCGGCTGATTGATCAGCGCGCGCGCGATGGCCACGCGCTGCTGCTGGCCCCCGGAGAGCTGCCCCGGCGTATTGTGCTCACGCCCGGCCAACCCCAGGCGCGCCAGCGACTGGCGCGCGCGCTGCAGGCGCTCGCTGCGTCGCCCCGGGCCCACACGGCCGTACAGCAGCGGCAGCGCCACGTTGTCCAGCGCGCTGGTGCGCGCCAGCAGGTTGAAGCTCTGGAACACGAAGCCGATGCGCTCGCCGCGCAGTCTCGCCAATTGCGGCTCGGCCAGCGTGGCCACGTCGACACCCTCGAAGTGGTAGCTGCCACCGCTGACCCGATCCAGGCAGCCGCACAGGTGCATCAGCGTGGACTTGCCCGAACCCGAAGACCCCATGATGGCGACGAACTCCCCGCGCTCGATGCGCAGACTGACGCCATCGAGGGCGCGCAAGGCGCTGTCGCCGGCACGGTAGATGCGGGTGACGTCGCGCAGTTCGATGACCGGTTCGCCCATCGCCGACCCCGGGCTACAGACGCAGGCGCAGCAGCGAGCCGCCCCCGGCGCTCGCGGCATCCGCGCGCTGCTCGCCGAGGATCACGCGATCGCCGGCCCGCAACGCGCCAGCCGTGACTTCGGCGTAGCTTTCGTCGTCCAGGCCGATACGCACGGCCACGGCCTGCGGCCGGCCGTCGCGCAGCACCCACACCCGCTGCGCCGCGCCGTTGCCGGGCGCGGGCGCGCCCGCCGGCTGGAAGCGCAGCGCCTGGTCGGGAACCCGCAGCACGTCGCGGCGCTCCGCGGTGACGATGCTGACGGTGGCGGTCATGCCCGGCTTGAGCAGCAGCGCGGGGTTGTCGACCGCCAGCACCACGTCGTAGGTGATGACGTTCTGCACCGACTGCGGCGCCTGGCGCACCTGCACCACCCGCGCGTCGAAGCTGCGCCCGGGGTAGGCCTCGACCGTGAAGCGGGCGCGCTGGCCGTCGCGCACGCTGCCGATATCGCTTTCGCTGACATTGGCGTCGACCTGCATGCGCGTGAGATCGGTGGCGATGAGGAACAGCGTCGGCGTCTGGAAGCTCGCCGCCACCGTCTGCCCGATGGTGATGTTGCGCGAGACCACGGTGCCGTCCACCGGGGAGACGATCGCGGTGTAGCCCAGGTTCACCCGCGCGGCCTCCAGCGCGGCCTCGCGCTCGCGCACCGCCGCGGCATCGAGCAGCACCTGGGCCTGCGCCTGTCGCAGGGCGTTGCGCGCGGCATCGACGGTGTCCTGCGACACCACTCCGCGACCGACCAGCGAGGCCTGGCGCCGCTGGTTGATCGCCGCGTAGTCGAGGTTCGCCCGATCCTTGCGCAACTGCGCGCGCGCCACCGCCAGTTGCGCGCTGTTCTCGTCGACCACGGTCTGGTACGGCCGTGGATCGATGCGCGCGCACAACTGCCCCTTGCGCACGCGGGTATTGAAGTCGCAGTACTGCGCCTGCACCACGCCCGACACGTAGGAGCCGACGATCACCGTCATCACGGGGTTGACGCTTCCGGTGGCGCTGATCGCGCGCGCCACCAGGCCGCGCCCGGCGGGCGCGGTCAGGTAGTTCGGCGGCGGCTGGCGGCGGCCCATCCACCGTGCCCCGGCACCCAGTGCCGACAGCAGGATCAGCGCCGCGATCCAGGCCACGGCCGACCGCCGCGGCCACCACGCCTCGTGCAGGAAGCTGACCATGCACCCCTTGTACGCCACCGGCCCGGGGGGGCGCGTTGACGCACATCAGCAGCCGACCGCAGCTGCCGCCTCAGGCGCGGGGAACGCCCTGCTGCATCGCACCCAGCAGGTGGATGGCCTGCCCGGGGAACATCCAGTCGATGGCGCTGCTCAGCATCCAGCAGGCGATGCTGGCCAGCAGGAAGACCAGCAGCCGCCGCAGCATGCCGGGCTCCAGCCAATCCTCCAGCCGCCGGTGCAACCACCAGGCGACGAAGGGATAGGCCAGCGCGGACAGGATGAAGGCGTACATGGGCAGCGATGCCGAAGGCTGCCCATTGTAGGAAAGGCAGCGCCGCGCGCCGCGGCCTCGCGCGGCGCGGGTGGAGCCCTCAGGCCAGGCCCGCCGGTGCCAGCCACGGCGGGGGCTGGCGCATCAGCTCGACCTGGTCGCGCAGCTCGACCACGCGCTGCTGCCAGTAGCGCGCATCGCCGAACCAGGGAAAGCCCGCCGGAAAGGCCGGGTCGTTCCAGCGGCGCGCGATCCACGCGCTGTAGTGCAGCAGGCGCAGGGTGCGCAGCGCCTCCACCAGCTGCAGCTCGCGCGGGTCGAACTCGGCGAACATGCGGTAGCCACGCAACAGCGCGCACAGCTGCTCGCGCGCCTGCGCCGGGTCACCCGACAACAGCATCCACAGATCCTGCACCGCCGGCCCGCTGCGGCTGTCGTCGAAGTCGACGAAGTACGGTCCCTGCTCGCTCCACTGCAGGTTGCCGGCATGGCAGTCGCCGTGCAGCCGCAGGCTGCGCACCCGGCCCGCGCCCTGCCAGACCCGTTGCACCTCCTCGAGCGCTCGCGTGGAGGCATCGATCCAGGATGCGCGCACCTCGGGCGGCAGCCAGTCGCTGGCGACGATCCAGTCGCGCGGCTCGAAACCGAAGCTGCGCGGATCCAGCGCCGGGCGCGCGCGGTACGCCGCGCGCTGCCCGACGGCGTGCAGCCGGCCGAGGAAGCGCCCCAGCCATTCCAGCGTCTGTTCCTGCTCCAGTTCGGGCGCCCTGCCCCGCTGCCGCCGAAACAAGGCGAAACGATGGCCGCCCGCATGGTGCAGGGTGCGTCCGCCGAAGGCCAGCGGCGGCACCGCGGGAACCTCCTCCTGCTCCAGCTCCAGGCAGAAGGCGTGCTCCTCGAGGATCGCCTCGTCGCTCCAGCGCCGCGGGCGATAGAACTTGGCCACCAGCTGCCCGCCATCGTCCAGACCGAGCAGGTAGACGCGGTTCTCGAAACTGTTGAGCTGCAGCAGGCTTCCGTCGCAGCGCAGGCCGACGCTGTCGACGGCGTCCAGCACGCGCTGCGGGTCGAGGTCGGCGTAGGGGGTGTCGAGGCTTTCGGGCGGGGGGTGGGTCACGTGGCGCGCGCCGGCGGGGCGAAGGGTCCGGGCAGTGTACTGCCGGCCGTTCGTGCCCTCCGGCTCGCGGGCCTCAGGGCCGACGGCGGTCGATGAGCACCTCGACGCTGCCGCCCTGGGTGACGCTGGCGGTTCCGTACAGGTCGCCGCTGGCCGGCATGGCGTCCCCGGTGGCCGACAGCCGCGCCTCGACCTGCATCTGGCGCACCGCCGACAAGGGGTGCGAGGGATCCATGGCATCGGCGTCGGTGAGCTGCACCTGCAGGGGCAGCACCGCGCCGGCTCGCTTGACCGCTGCCAGCGGCATGCCCTGCCCCGGCAGGCGGGCGATGACGAACAGGGTGCGGCCGGCCGCCTGCGCGCGCAGCGCCGGCGCGACGCGCACCTGCACCCGCACCAGCACCACATGGCTGCCGCGCGCGGCCGCCGGTGCGGGGGTCGGGGCCGCCTTGGCCGTCGTGCCCGGCATGGGCGCTCCATTCTCCTCGGCGGTCAGTCCCATGCGCTTGCGCACCTGGGCGATGACATGCTGGAGGAAGGCAGCGTCCTCGGATCCCGCGGCCACCTCGCCGCTGGCCCGCTCCAGCAGGGGCAGCGCGCCACGGTCGTCCCCGCGCATGGCGGCGCCATAGCCGGCGAGCATCAGCGCCAGCAGGTTGTTCGGGTTGATGGCCAGGGCCTGGCGCGCAAGGCGCTCGGGCTTGCCCAGCGGGCTTCCGTTGTTGGTCATGGCCAGCGCGTCGGCGTACTCGGCCAGCCAGCGCGCATGGTGCTCCAGCTGCGGCCCGACATGCGCATAGGCATCGGCCGCCTTGCCGAATTGACCCAGTACGCCGTAGGAGCGACCGAGCATCGCCCAGCCTGCGGGATCGTCGGGGTGCGCGGCCAGCCTGGCAGCCAGCGACGCCACCATGCCCTGCACCTGGGACGTGGTCGCGGGTGCGGTGCCTTGCGCGGCCACGCTGGCGGCCGGGCGCGGAGCGGCCAGCGCCGCCGGGGTGCCGAAGAGTTCATACAGCAGGCCGGCGCACAGCGGTAGGCCCAGCAACAGGCCGACGACGGTCGGCAAGGCGCCCGTGGCGCGCAACGCCGTCGGCACCGGCGCGGTGTCGGCGATCACCCGACGCGCCAGCTCCTCGCGTGCGCGCTGGTATTCCGCCTCGCCGAGGCTCGCGCGCTCGCGCTCCAGCGCCGCCATGTCGTCGCGCAGCAGGCGGGCGTTGAGGGCGGCGCGATCGACTCCGGAGGCATGCTTCCGTCGCGCCAGCGGCAGCACCAGGATGGCCAGCACGACCGCGGTCAGCAGCGTGGCGGCAAGCAGGAAATCGGTCATCGGCCTTCTCCGCTGTGCGCCAGCATGGCCAGCGCCTGTTCGCGTTGCGCTTCGTCCAGCGGTGCGTCGGGCTGTCGCTGGCGGCGGCGGATGGCCAGGCCCAGCGTCGCCAGGCCCAGCGCCAGCAGCGCGAAAGGTCCCAGCCACAAGGCCCAGGTCTCGGCGTCGAAGGGTGGCCTGTAGCGCACGTAGTTGCCGTAGCGCGCGACCAGATAGGCCACCACCTGCTGGTTGGTGTAGCCGCGCTCCAGCAGGCCGCGCACCTCGCCGCGCAGGTCGCGCGCCAGGTCGGCCTGCGACGCGGCCAGGGATTCGTTCTGGCACACCAGGCAGCGCAGGTTGCGGGTGAGCGCGATCATGCGCTGTTCGATGGCCTCGTTGTGCGCCAGCGGGCGGGCCAGCCCGGCATAGGCAGGCAGCGCCAGCAACAGCAGCAGCAGGGTTCCCAGCATGCGTTTCATTGCGATAGCCTCCGGATCATCGGCAGCAGCTTGTGTTCCAGCACATGCACCGTCAGCGGCCCGATCTGCTTGTACACAATCGTGCCGTTGCGGTCGATGAGATAGGTCTCGGGCACTCCGTACACCCCGTAATTGATCCCGATGTGGCCGTTGGCGTCCTGCGCCACCAGGTCGTAGGGATTGCCGGCCTCGGACAGCCAGTGGCGCGCGGCCACCGGATCGTCCTTGTAGTCGAGCCCGACGAGGGGCACATGGCGCCCATGGGCGAAGGCCAGCAGCAGGGGATGCTCCTCGCGGCAGGACGTGCACCATGAAGCCCACACGTTGAGCAGCCAGACCTTGCCTTTCATCTGCGAGGAGTCGAAAGGCTTGTCCGGAGGCTCGAGCAGCGGCGCATCGAAGCTCGGCGCTGCCTTGCCGATCAGCGGCGACGGGATGGTGTGTGGGTCGTGATGCAGCCCGACGTACAGCAGGCCGAGCAGCACGCAGAACACCGCGAGTATGGACACCGCGCGCACCTTGTTCATGATGCGGCCACCTCCAGCGCCATCGCGGCGCGCCGGCTGAGCACGCGGTAGCGGCGGTCGGCGGCGGCCGCCACTCCGCCCAGCGCCATGAGCAGCGCGCCGGCCCAGATCCAGATCACGAAGGGCTTGTAGTACACCCGCACCGCCCACGCCCCGTTGCTCAGTTGCGCGCCGAGGGTGACGTAGATGTCGCGCAGCGGCCCGGTGTCGATCGCCGTATCGGTCATGATCATCGAGGAGCTGAAGTAGTCACGCTTCTCCGGGCGCAGCACGGCCACCAGCCGGCCCTCGTGCCTCAGCTCGAAGCTTCCCTGCTGCGCGGTGAAGTCGGGCCCGGGGATCTTGCGCACGCCCTGGAAGCGCAGCGTGTAGCCGGCGATGCGGGTGTAGTCGCCGGGAACCATGCGCAGCGCGCGCTCGGCCTGGTAGTGGCTGACCATGGCCACGCCGAGAATGCTCACCGCCAGCCCGACATGCGCCAGCTGCATGCCCCAGTACCCTCCCGGGGGATTGCCGCTGCGCAGGCGGACGCGCAGCTGGCGCAGCGCGGAGGCGGCCAGCCACATGGCGACGAAGCTGCCCAGCGCGGCGCCGGCGTTCCAGCGCCCGAGCGCCAGCGGCAGGGCGATGGCGGCCAGCAGCGCCAGCACCGCGGGCACGCGCATCTGCCGCGCCAGGTCGCCGAAGCGCGCGGAGCGCCAGCGCGCGATCGAGCCTACCGCGGCCAGCAGGAACAGCGGCACCACGACGGGAACGAACACGCTGTTGAAGTACGGCGGGCCGACCGACAACTTGCCCAGGTTGAGCGCCTCGACGACCAGCGGGTACAGCGTGCCCAGCAGCACGCTGGCGGCGGCGACGACGAGCAGCACGTTGTTTCCCAGCAGCAGGCTCTCGCGCGAGATCAGCTCGAACCTGCCACCGGGGTCACGCGCGGGGGCGCGCAGCGCGAACAGCAGCAGCGAGCCGCCGACGACCAGGGCGAACAGCAGCAGGATCATCATGCCGCGGCGGGGATCGGTGGTGAAGGCGTGCACCGAGGAAAGCACCCCGGAACGCACGAGGAAGGTGCCCAGCAGCGACAGCGCGAAGGTTCCGATGGCCAGCAGCACCGTCCAGTTGCGGAAGGAACCGCGTTTCTCGGTGACCGCCAGCGAATGGATGAGGGCCGTGCCCAACAGCCACGGCATGAAGGATGCGTTTTCCACCGGATCCCAGAACCACCAGCCACCCCAGCCGAGCTCGTAGTAGGACCAGTAGGATCCCAGCGCGATGCCCAGCGTCAGCGAGATCCAGGCCGCGATGGTCCACGGTCGCGACCAGCGCGCCCACGCCGCATCCAGGCGCCCGGCGAGCAGCGCGGAAATCGCGAAGGCAAAGGCCACGGCGAAACCGACGTAGCCCATGTAGAGCATCGGCGGGTGCCCCATCATTCCCGGATCCTGCAGCAGCGGGTTGAGCGAGCGCCCGTTGAGCGGCCCCGGCAGCAGGCGCTGGAAGGGGTCGGAGGCGACGTTGAGGTAGACGAGGAAGCCGAAGGCGATCAGCCCGAGCACGCCGAGCACCCGCGCCACCATCTCCTCGGGCAGGCTGCGCGAGAACACCGAGACCGCGAGCGACCAGCCGCACAGCATCAGCAGCCAGAGCAGGAAGGAGCCCTGGTGGCCGCCCCAGGCGGCGCCGATCTTGTAGATCAGCGGCAGCATGGTGTTGGAATTCTCGGCCACGTACAGCACCGAGAAATCGTCGTGCAGCAAGGCCCACACCAGGCAGCCGAAGGCGAAGGCCACGAGCAGGAAGGTGGCGCGCGTGGCCGGACGCGCCAGCGCGATCCACGTGCGGTTGCCGCGCCACGCGCCGAGCAGAGGAAGCAGCGCCTGCACCAGCGCCACCGGCAGCGCCAGCAGCAGCGCGAAATGTCCGAGTTCGGGAATCATGGTCTTGCTTCCTCTTGCATCCTTTGCGCCTGCGCGATCGCATTGCGCGCTTCCGGAGGCATGTAGTTGGCGCTGTGCTTGGCCAGCACCTGCGTGGCGTGGAAGGTGCCGTGCGGGCCGAGGGTGCCCTGCACCACGACGCCGCGCCCCTGGGCGAACAGATCGGGCAGGATGCCGCTGTAGACCACCGGCACCTGCCGCGCGGTGTCGGTGACGACGAAGCGCACGCTGGTTCCATGCTCCTGCAGGCTGCCGCGCTCGACCAGTCCGCCGAGCCGGAACAACGCGGCGTGCGGCGCGTCGCCGTCGGCGATCTGCGTCGGCGTGACGTACAGCTCGATGGCGCTGTTCAGCGCATGCAGCACCAGCGCGCTGGCCAGCCCGAGTGCCGCCAGGCCACCGACGATCAGCGCGCCGCGGCGGCGGCGCGCCTTCATGCCGCCTCCCTGCGCAGTTCGACCGCCATGCCGAGCTCGCCGGCGGGCCGCGCGCGCTCCATGCGGTCGATGCGCCGCACCACGTCGCGTTGACGCACCATGGCCAGCGCCGCGCGTCGACGCAGGCGCAGCGCGACCACCTCGGCGCACAGCGCGGCGGCACAGGCAGCGACGCTGCCCCAGACGTACAGGGCGTAGCCCCCCATGGCGAAGAATTGGGACGCCGATTGCCAGATCATGATGCAGCCTCCATCAACTGCCCGAGCCACGCGGCATCGTGCTCGCGCTCCAGGATGATCACCCTGACGCGGGTCAGGGCCACGGAAATGCTGTACATCCACGCCGCCAGGGTCATCAGCAGGATGCCCACCAGCATGGTGGTGGCCATCGAGGCGTGGGTGAAGGAGATCGACGCACCCTGGTGCAGGGTGTTCCACCACTGCACCGAGAAATAGATCACCGGGATGTTGACCACGCCGACCAGCGCCAGCACCGCGCAGGCCTTGTCGGCGCGCTTGTCGTCGTCGATGGCCGCGCGCAGCGCCGACTGCCCGAGGTAGAGGAACAGCAGGATGAGCTCGGAGGTCAGGCGCGCATCCCACACCCACCAGGTTCCCCACATCGGCTTGCCCCACAGCGAGCCGGTGACCAGGGCCAGCGCCGTGAACATCGCTCCGGTGGGCACCAGCGCGGCGGCCATCATGCCCGACAGCCGCGTGTTGAAGGCCAGCCCGAGGGCCGCCCAGAAGGCCATCACCACGTAGAGGAACATGGACATCCACGAGGCCGGCACATGCAGGAAGATGATGCGATAGCCATCGCCCTGGGTGGCATCGGTGGGGGCGACAAGGAAGCCGACCCACAATCCGGCGATCGCGAACAGCAGCGCGGCGGCGGCGAACCACGGCGCCAGGCGCCCGGCCAGGGTGTAGAAGGTGGCCGGACTGGAGTACTTGTACCAGCGGATCTTGTGCGTGTTCATTCGATGGCTATCCTTATGGCCGCGGCCGACGCCATCGGCGCCAGGAACGCGGCGACGACCAGCATCGCCCCCAGCAGCGCCAGGTGGCCGCTGGAATCCAGGCCGCTGGCCTGTGCGGTGAGCGCGCCGGAACCGAATACCAGCGCGGGCACGTACAGCGGCAACAGCAGCAGCGCGAGCAGCGCGCCGCCTCCGCGCGCGCCCAGGGTCAGGGCGGCGCCTATGGATCCGATCAGCGACAGCAGCGGCGTGCCCAGCAGCAGGGCGGCGACCAGCAGGGCCAGCGCCGCCGGCGGCATGCCGTACTGCAGGCCCAGCGCCGGTGCCAGCAGCACCAGCGGCAGCCCGGCCACCAGCCAGTGCGCGACGATCTTGCCGGCGACCAGCCAGGCCAGGGGCGTAGGCGACAGCGCCAGTTGCTCCAGCGTGCCGTCGGCGTAGTCCTCGGCGAACATGCGGTGCAGCCCGAGCAGGGTCGACAGCAGCGCCCCCACCCACAGCACGCCGGGGCCGATCGCGCGCAGGCGTTGCGGCTCCGGGCCGATGGCCAGCGGGAACAGGCTGGCGACGATGACGAAGAACATCAGGACGGTGGCGATCTCGCTGCGCCGGCGCAGGGTCAGCAACAGCTCGCGGCGCAGCATGGCCAGCATCGCGCTGGTGGCGCGCGGCTCGGCATCGGCGGCGGGCGCGCGCAACACCGCCTCGCCGCCGCCGGCCTGCACGACGCCGCGGATGGCCTTCACAGCGCGAGCTCCACGCTCTGGCCGCCAGCCAGCGCGATCGGCTGGTGGCTGGTGAGCACCGCGCTGCCGCCACGCTGCAGGTGTTCGCCTACCAGCGCGCACACCATGTCGACGCCCGAGACGTCGAGCGCGGCGAAGGGCTCGTCGAGGATCCACAGCCTGGCGCCGCGGCTGATCACCTGGGCCAGCAGCGCACGCCGTCGCTGGCCCTGCGACAGCACGCGCATGGGCAGATCCTCGCGGCCGCGCAACCCGACGCGGGCCAGCGCGCCGACGGCCGTGGCGCGGTCGAGGGCACGACCGTCGATGGCCGCGCCCAGGCGCAGGTTTTCCAGCGCGCTGAGGTCGTCCTTCACACCGTGGCCGTGCCCGAAATACGCCAGCGACGCCCGATACGCCTCGCCGGCGCGCGCCAGTTCCACGCCGTTCCATTCGATGCGCCCCGACTGCGGCCGCGCCAGCCCGGTCAGCAGGCGCAGCAGGCTGGTCTTGCCGGCGCCGTTGGCTCCGCGCACATGCAGCCATTGCCCTGCGCGCAGGCTGAAGCTCAGGCCTGCGAACAGCTCGCGATGCCCCCTGCGGCAGCTCAAGGCGCTGGCGCGCAGTTCGTGTTCCGGCTTGTCCATGGCAGGCGATCAGTGGGTTCGGCAAGGTTGCATCTGTGCACAACTCGACACCTGGGCTCAAAGATATGCAGTGCAGATGTGTCATCGTTTGAGCAGAATCAACCAAAGCCGGATTGCGGCAAATTGCACACAAATGCGGTCGCCACTTGCTGAATGCTTGATCAAGCGCAAACCCCCTCCGGTCTGCGCTCCTAGCATCCGCGACGGCGGGACCTGTCGGGCCCGCAAGCACGGTGCGAAACGACATGGCGATGCGAATCCAGCCGGTGCGCGTGGTCGGGCTGTTCGCGGCGCTGACCATCGTGGCCATCGCGGTCAGCGTGCTGGCCCTGCTGTGGGGCCTGCGCGCACGCGCGATGGCCGAGGACGCGGCGCGCACCGACACCCTGACGCGGCTGCTGGCGCAGCAGACGGCGCAGAACTTCGAGCGCAGCGACGCCACCCTGCGCACGGTCGCCGATCGCCTGAGCTCATCCTTCATCGGCCGCCTCGGGCTCGACAGCCTTCCGGTGCATCTGCTGCTGGCCGCGCATGCGCATGGCCTGGGTACGCGCGGCTCGCTGTTCCTGGTCGACGCCCAGGGATTGGTGGTCAATTCGACGCGGGCATATCCGATGCCCACGGTCTCGGTGGCCGACCGGAACTATTTCCGCGCCTTCGCGAGCGGACAGGCGCACGGCCTGTACATCGCCGCTCCGGTGCCCAGTCGCCTGACCACCGACTGGACGCTGCACCTGGCGCGCGCGCTGCGCAATCCCGACGGTACGCTGCGCGGGGTGATCGTGGCCGGCATCGGCAGCGACCAGCTGGAGTCGCTGTACCGCTACGTGCTGCAGGATTTCGGCCGCCCGACCGCGCTGTACCTGGACAACGGCACGTTGCTGGCCAGCCTGCCGCGGCGCGATGCGCTGCTCGATCAGCCGGCGCCCGAGCTGGACGGGCTGCGCCTGCCGCGACCCGGCATGCTGCTGCACGCCGACGTACTGCGCAGCGGCGGCGGCGACCACCTGTTCAGCCTGGCCCGTGTGCCCGGCCTGCCGTTGCTCGTCGGGGTCGATGAGAACCGCGCGGCCACCCTCGCCTCGTGGCGCGCGGTGGCCGCCCCGGTGGGACTTGGCGCGCTGCTGGTGTGCGGTTTCATCGGCGGCGCCGCGCTGCTGCTGAGCTACGAGCTGCAACGCGAGCAGCAGCTCGACCGCGCGCTGCGCGACGCCGACGACCGCTTCCGGCGCACCATCGATTCGGTGATGGACGCCATGGTGTCGGTCGACGAACAACACCGCATCATCATGTTCAACCCGGCCGCCGAGCGCATGTTCGGCATGCCCGCGGCGCAGGCGCTGGGCCAGCCGCTGGATCTGCTGATCCCGGCGCGGCTGCGGCATGCGCATGCGGCACGCATGCGCGACTTCGCCGCGTCCGGCGTGGCCACGCGCGGCATGACCTCCAACATGGAGGTCATCGGCCGGCGAGCCGACGGCAGCGAGTTTCCGGTCGAGTCGGCGGTGTCGCAGACACGCATCGGCGACGCCGTGCAGTTCACCGCGGTGCTGCGCGACGTCACCGAACGTCGGCGCCGCGAAGCCGAGCTCCGGCAGATGAACCGCGAGCTGCGTCGGCTGTCGAATGCCCAGCAGACGGTGCGCGAGGAGGAACGCGCGCGCATCTCGCGCGAACTGCACGACGACCTCGGGCAGTTGCTCACCGGCATCAAGCTGGATCTGTCGCGCCTGGTGGCGCGCTCGCGGGACGGGCGCCAGCCGACGCCGCAGACCTTCGAGTCCATGCGCCAGTTGCTCGACGGAGCGATCGCCTCGGTGCGACGCATTTCCACCGAACTGCGCCCACGCATGCTGGACGACCTGGGCTTCGACGAGGCGCTGAGCTGGCTGGCCAAGGAGTTCGAGCACCGCACCGGCATCCAGGTCGAACTGCGGCTGGACGCCACCCGGCTGGTGCAGGGCGACGAGCTGTCGACCGCGCTGTTCCGCATCGTGCAGGAGTCGCTGACCAATGTCGCGCGCCACGCCGGGGCGTCCCGGGTACGCATCGAACTGCACACCGACGCCGGGCAGTTGCAGCTGCGCGTGCGCGACGACGGCCGCGGCATCGATGCCTCGCGCATCGGCGCCGGCGTCGGCCTGCTGAGCATGCGCGAACGCGCCACCGCACTGGGCGCGCGGCTGCACATCGCGGCGGCCGGCGAGGGAGGCACCGTCGTGGAACTGGACATCCCCCTGCAGGATCTGCAGACCGAAGGAGCGCAGGCATGAAACGCCTCGAAGTACTGCTGGCCGACGACCACTCCATCATCCGCAACGGCCTGCGCAACATCCTCGAGGACACCGAGGATCTGCGCTGCGCCGGCGAGGCCAGCAACGGCCACACCCTGCTGGAGCGCGTGCGCGAGCGCGACTGGGATCTGCTGGTGCTGGATCTGTCGATGCCCGGGCGCAACGGCCTGGAGCTGATCCGCCTGGTCAAGGCCGAGCGCGCCCACCTGCCGATCCTGGTGTTCACCATGCACCAGGAGGAGCAGTACGCGGTGCGCGCGATGCGTGCCGGCGCCTCGGGCTACCTGACCAAGGAGGTCGACGGCGACGTGCTGCTGGGGGCGATGCGCAAGATCGCCCGCGGCGGGGTGTACGTCAGCCCGAAGCTGGCCGAACTGCTGGCCACCGACGTCTCGCGGCCGCGCGACGTGCCGGTGCACACCCTGCTGTCGAACCGCGAATTCGAGATCTTCCAGCGCATTGTCGACGGGCGCAGCCTGACCGACATCGCCGACGAACTGCGCCTGAGCGTGAAGACCGTCAGCACCCACAAGGCGCACATCCTCGAGAAGATGGGGGTAGCGCACGAGGTCGATCTCGTGCGCTACGCCCTGCAGCACGGCCTGACCGACGCCGCGCTGGACTGAAGCACTCCCCCTGCCCGGCCCCCGCCGCCACCGCCCTGCGCCAGGGGCGCGTCGGCGCGCGCCTGCGCGCCGGCTGCGGCGTCGCCGCGCAGGCGGCCGATTCCGATCCGGGGTAGGAATTTTCCGATGGGCATTTTGCGCCTGCGCCGATGGCGACTCAGGGTATCCCCCAGGAACAATCCTTCTCAGGAATCCACCGTGGCCTCAGGCCGCCGTGCCCCTTCGATCCATTGCCTCGGAATACCTGCCATGAAAACCACCGCTCTCGCCACCATCGCCAGCCTCGCCGCCGCCTTCGCCTTCGCCCTGCCCGCCGCGCACGCGGGCGAGGCACACGACGTGAGCGCCGGCGCCCGGCTGGTCAAGGAGCACTCGTGCTTCACCTGCCACGCGATGGACGGCACCAAGGTCGGCCCGGGCTTCAAGCAGATCGCGGCCAAGTTCGCCGCGATGGGCGAGGACAAGGGCGAGGAGGCGCTGGAAGGCGACGTGCATGCCGGTGTCCAGGGCAGCGCGATGCCCGCCAACCCGTCGCTGAGCAAGGCCGAGCTGGACGAAGTCGCCGACTGGATCCTGAGCCTGAAGAAGTGAGCCCGGGCTGCGGCGCATCAAGCATCAAGCATCACCCATCAAGCATCACGAATCCCAACCCATAGCGAACGACCCCAGGGGAGCGAACGGTGAAGACCTCCAGGAAATTCATCATGGCTGCCGCGGTGCTGCTCGGAAGCTGGAGCTTGGCGGCGCATGCCGACAAGATCGAGCTGCCGGCACTCGGCGCATCGCAGCAGGCGCCAGTCAGCGCCGCACAGAGTTCCAGGGAGCACCTGGCGCAGGACGCCAAGTGCACGCGCTGCCACGACGAGAACGAATCCAAGCCCGTGCTGGCGTTCTTCCAGACCCCGATGGGGGTCACCGGCGATCCGCGCACACCCACCTGCCAGAGCTGCCACGGCGCCAGCCTGGCGCACCTGCGCGGCCCCGTCAACGGCAAGATCGCACCACCCGACGTGGTGTTCAACAAGGGCGGCATGTACCCCGAGTCGAGCGCATCGCAACGCGCCTCGGCCTGCCTGGCCTGCCACTCCGGAACCCAGCGCACGCACTGGGAGGGCAGCCCGCACCAGGTCAACGGCCTGGCCTGCAGCGACTGCCACAAGGTGCACAGCGCGGTCGACCCGGTGCGCACCAAGGGCATGCAGCAGACCGTCTGCTACACCTGCCACAAGGATCGGCGCGCGGACTTCATGAAGCTCTCGCACCACCCGGTTCCCGAGGGCAAGATGATGTGCTCGGACTGCCACAACCCCCACGGCTCGGTCGGCCCCTTCCTGATGAAGAAGGCGACCATCAACGAGACCTGCTGGAGCTGCCACGCCGACAAGCGCGGGCCCTTCCTGTGGGAGCACGAGCCGGTGGTGGAGAACTGCACCAACTGCCACAACCCGCACGGCTCGAACATCGCCCCGCTGCTCAAGGCGCGCCCGCCCTTCCTGTGTGAAGAGTGCCATGACGGCCCGCACCAGAGCGCCAACATGTTCGGCCCCGGAGTCGCCGGGCCCTCGACCGCGACCGGATTCAGCGCCATCCCCGGAAGCCCGGCCGACGGTGGAGTGGGAGAAGGCTGCCTGAACTGCCACATCATGGTTCACGGCTCGAACAACCCGGCTGGTGCGTACCTGCATCGCTAGCGAACGACCCAAGGAGCACGAGATGAAACACCGCAACAGCGTGCTGCGCGCCCGGCCCCTGACCGTCGCCCTGCGTGCCGCCCTTGCCACCCTCGCCGTGGCGTCGATCGCCCCGGCAGCCATGGCCGACAGTGCCCTGCAGGCGCTGATCGCCCCGACCGACACCCTGAGCATCGGAGGCATCTACAGCAACCACGACTCCGATCTGTTCGGGCAGTACAACGGGCTGGAGAACTCCGGGCCGACGCTGCTGGGCGGGTTCAGCCTGCGCGGAGGCAACGGCTACGGCCAGCAGCCCGGAGCCAACACCTGGTTCGTGCAGGGCCAGAACCTGGGGACGACCTCGCGGTCGATCTCCGGGGGCATGGCCGACCAGGGCAACTGGAGCGTCGGCCTGAGCTTCGACCAGCTGCGCAACTACGGCGGCGACTCCCTGGTCAGCAACCCGGGCAGCTTCCAGACCCCGCTGGTCGGGGCTCCGGGCAGCAATGTGTTCACCCTGCCGTCGACCTTCGGCTACATCAACCCCAGCTACAAGAACGCCAGCGGCCTGGTCGGCACCCAGGCACTGACCCCCGACCAGCAGCAGTTCTTCCACACGGATCACCTCTACGTCCAGCGCGCGACGACCCGGTTCTCGGCCAGCCACCAGTTCAAGGAAGGCTGGAACATGACCTTCGACTGGACGAACATCCGCGAAAGCGGGTCGATCCTGGCCTCGGCCATCGTCGATTCGGTCACCGGAGCCACATTCACCGGGAGTTCATCGAACCTGGGTGGACAGCGCCTGCTCGGGCTGCCCTATCCGACCCAGTACAAGACCAACAACTTCAACCTCGCGCTGAACTGGGCCGGGGAGAAGGGATTCTTCACCGGCGCGTACTACGGGTCGATGTTCCACGACGACTACAACGGGGTCTGGTTCGCCAACCCCTATGTCAGCAGCGGCACGACCGCGGCGGCGGCGGGCAGCACCTACCCGATGGACGTCGAATCGCTGCCGCCGAGCAATTCCGACAACGAACTGCAGTTCAGCGGCGGCTACCGCTTCAGTCCGCGAACCCAGCTGGTGGGCGGCTACACCTACGGGCGCAACACCCAGAACATGTCCTACGCCTACGAGCCGGCGCAGATCGGCACCGGCCCGACGAGCCTGCTCAACCTGCCCGTGGGCTCGCTCAACGGCCTGGTCGTCACGCAGCACGCCAACTGGAGCCTGAGCAACCAGACGACGCGCAACCTGACGCTTTCGGCCGGCATGATCTACAGCAAGCGGGACAACCAGACGCCGTCGAACCTGTACAACTTCGAGGCGCCCGACAGCGGGCCGACCACGGACTGGTTCAGCGTCTACAACATCCCGATGAGCAACAGCCACCTGCAGAGCAAGCTGGCTGCCGACTGGCGCTTCATGCCGGGACAACGGCTGCACCTTTCCGCGCAGAACGAGAAGATCCGGCGCTGGTGCGACAGCACCGCCTACCTCGGACAGACGATCCTTGCCGCCGACGGCAACGACTACAGCCCGACCGGATGCGCGGCGGTGCCGGACAGCTCGGAAAACACCGGCAAGGTCGACTACTTCCTGCGCTACGGCGACAACCTGAACCTGCGTGCCGGCCTGAAGTACGCCAAGCGCACGGCGACCCTCAACCCCTACTACTACAACCCGATCACCGACGACACGATCGCCGGCAACGGGGAGAACGACCAGCCGGGCTGGGTGGCCTTCTTCGACGGATCACGCAAGCAGGAGCAGGCGCACTTCGGCCTGAGCTGGGCGCCGAGTTCGGCGGTCAACCTGAGCGTCGACGGCAGCTTCGGCAACGACCAGTACGGCGATACCGCGCTGGGCCGCCGCAGCGGTCACGATGCCACCGTCGACCTGCAGGGCGACTTCCAGGTTCGGGAGAACGCCACCGCCAGCCTGTTCGCGACCTGGCAGCGGGAGACCAGCGGCACCTTGTCCGCCGGATCGCAGCGCATCACGGTCGGCGGCGTGCGCACCCAGTATCCCTTCGAGTGGATGACCGATGCGACGGATCAGGCCATCACGCTGGGCGCGGGCTTCAAGCAGCGCGGCCTGATGGATGACAAGTTGAGCCTGGGCGCCAAGCTGACGTACTCGGACGACACCACGAGCTACTCGACCGCGGTGCAACCGGGCGCCAACTTCGCGGTGGTCAACACCTACTGCACGACTCCGAGCACCAGCGGCTACACCTGCGGCACGGTGCCGGACATCAAGACCCGGATCACCCGCCTGGATCTGAACGGAACCTACAAGTTCAACCCGCACGCCAAGCTGCAACTGGGTTACCTGTACGCGCGCTACGAGGTCAACGACTACATGTACCTGGCGCAGCAGATGGGCTACACGGCCACCGCGGTGCTGCCGTGGAACGTGCAGAACCCATCGGCATCGATCAGCGCCATCTACGCCGAGTACACCTACTCCTTCCAGTGACGCACAGGCCGCCCGCGGCGCGGGCGGCAGGCCGCCATCTTCAGTGGATCCGGGGCGTCCGCGCGAGCGGCACCCCGGTTTTTTGCTTCAGGCGACACGCCAGTGCCCTGCCCCGCCGCGCTGGCGGATGCTGCCGTCGGAGTCGATGCACAGCAGGTGCAGCCAGCCGTTGTCGACGAGGTCGCGCAGCACCTGGTGGCGGCCGAGCACCTGCTCGATGAGCCGCTGCGGCGCCTCGATCAGCACACTCAGGCGCAGCGGCTCGTGCATCCAGCGCCCGCCGTCGTGCAAGGACTGCAGCGCCAGACCCGGGCGCAGGTCGCCGCCGTTGCCCTCGAACACGCCGATGTTGCCGCCGACCACGTTGTGCAGCAGTTTGTTGCCGGCTCCGAGGTGCGCCGGGTCGCAGGTCGATGCGTGGTACTGCCAGTTGATCCAGTGCGCGACCAGCAGCGGGCCGGTCATCAGCTGCTCGAGCAGGGCGCCGTCGGCGTCCGCCCCGCAGTCGTAGTCGTGCAGGAAGCAGCGCCCGTCGAGCACCGCCCCCAGGCTGCGGCTGCGCGGCGCGATGAGCAGCGCGGCATTGCCGGCCAGGCCCCACTCGGGGCGTGTCTGCGCACCGTCGTTGGCGCGCCTGCGCAACTGCCGCAGCAGGCGCCGCGCGTCGGCTCGCGCGTCCATGCCGAGGCGCGCTGCGCGCGCTCGCCGCGCCTGATCGCCGGCCTGCTCGAGCACCGGCTGCAGCCGCTGCCAGCGCGCCTGCGCGTCCTGCGGCAGCAGGTCGAGGTCGAGCCCGTCGATCTCGTCGGTGGTGGTGTTGTGCAGGCAGGCGACGAAGTGCGTCGCCCCGGGAATGTCGATGCCCCGCGCGCACAGCCCCTCGCGCACCAGCCGGTCGTTCAGCAACTGCGCCAGCGCGCGGGCGTTGACCTCGCCGCTCTGCCCGCAGCAGGCGCCGCAGTCGAGGGCTGCCGCATGCGCGTTGTTGGCGCTCTGGCTGGCATGCCCGACGAGCAGCACCAGGGGTGCCAGATCCCGCCGCAGGCCCATCGCCTGCAGCACGCGCGCCGCCAGCTCCACCCGTTCCGAGGCGTCCAGCCCATCCAGCAACGGCCGGCAGATGCTGCGGTAGCGCGGCGGCAGGCCGTCGAGGTCGTCGCGCTGCCGCGGCGCCGTCGTGGGCAGCAGCCAGCGCGTGAGCTTGCCGAGGTAGCCCAGGCCTGCGGCCTCGACCAGCGAGAACGCCGCCCCCGGCCAGCGTCCCGCGGCCTGCCAGGGCGCCTCGGCGGCAAAGCGGCGCAGACGCGCATCGGCGGCCTCGGCGTCGAGTGCCGCGAGCGAGGAAGCGCTGGCCGCGCCGGCCGGAACCATGCGGTCGACGGCCTGCAGCGACGGCGCCAGCAGGCCGGGCAGCTGCGGCCTGGTCGCCGCGGTGGCCAGCGGCGTGTACTGCAGCGTCAGCCCGAAGAAGCCCGCGAAGCCCAGGGTGTGCACCTGCGGCCACACCGCCTCCAGCGCCCGCCGCATCGGCTCGCTTCGTACATCGATGCAGAACACCGCCTGCACCTGCGGCGGCTGCGCGCACGGAGCGGCTCCCGCCGTGGCCAGCCTGCGCAGCAGCTGATGCTGGTAGCCGGCCTCGTAGGCCCGTTGCCAGACCTCGTCGACCAGCAGGGCCTGCTGCGCCTGCTGCAGCAGCACGCTCGCACGCGACCACTGCGCACGCACCGCGGCGAAGGCGCGCCGCGCCGCGCCATCGTCCTTGCATTCGAGCAGCAGCGCGCCCCAGGCCAGGCGCATGGCCAGCAGCTCGCGCAGGTGGGAATCCTGCCGTCCCTGCTGGGCGGCGTCCCAGCCCAGATAGGCGCACCATGAAGCCCAGCCCTGGATGCTCAGCAGCACGGCCTCCAGGTAATCTGCCCAGCTTGCCTCGTCGAGCCCCAGGCGCTGCAGGGCCCACGCTTCGGCCTGCGCGCGCGTGGCCGGCAGCGCATGCAGGCTGTGGTGCAGGCGCGGCAGGCCCATGAGCAGGCCAATACCCCGGTCGTGGCGCAGGCTGCGCAGCCAGAACGCATACAGCCCCTCGCCACGCGCGGGCTGCCAGTCGGCCTGCCCGCGGTCGAAATACGCCGCGCAGCACTGGCTCAGCTGGTGGGTGATGGCCTGCCGCCAGCTCAGTCGGGCATGCCCCCGCGGATCGTCGTCGAGGATGTCGATGAGCAGGGGCAGGCGCTGGATGCGCGGCGCCTCGCGCAGGGCGTCGATGCAGCTCTGCGGGCCGAGGCCGGCATCGACGGCCTGCGGCAGCGCGCGCAAGGCCTGCTCCAGCTGCTCCGGGGTGATGCGCTGCTGCTCCCACGCCTGGCGCAGCATGGCGCGCGGGGGAAAGACCTGGATGCCGGCCAGTGCCTGCATGCGCGCGGCGACCTCGCGCAGCGGCCGGCCGATGCGCCCCCAATGCGGGTTGACGGCGATCGATCGATCCAGCGGCCAGGCCGGCGCGATGCTGGCGCAGGCCTGGGCGCAGGCGCGCTCGACGCGGGGGTCGCAGGCGCTGTGGTCGAAGCTTTGCCGCGGATCCGCCGCGGGCGCCGCGGCGTTCGGGGGCGTGCCTTGCGCCGGATTCTCTGCAAGATCGTGCATGGGATGTCTCCGCGAGGAATTCAATCGGCGGCCATCGCCGTGGCGGCCGCGGCGCGGGCCTGCCGCGCCGCCCCGCCGCCCCAGCGCGCCGGCCACAGCCAGAGCGCGACCCGGGTATAGGCCTCGTCGAGGTAGAAGCCGGCGTAGCACCAGCGGCGCAGCCCGGCCAGCGCCTGCGGGCGCCAGCGCGACACGGCCAGGCAGGCATACAGCAAGCCCATGCCGGCCAGCGCAACCAGGCCAGACAATCCCTGCGGCCGCGACACCACGCCCAGCCGCAGATGGTGCACCAGCCAAGCGGCGGCGCACAGCCCGATCAGCGTGAGCAGGGCGGCGCCCGCCTGCCACAGCCAGGGCGCGCGCGGCGTGCCGCGGGCGGGCAGCCACAGCAGGGGCGCCCAGGCCAGCGCCAGCACCCCGCTCCACCACCACGGCCACGGGGCGTGCGCCGCGGCAAGCAGCGCGAGCACCGCCAGGCTGGCCAGCGGCGCCGCCAGCAGCGTCGCCGGCGCCGGGCGCGGATGACCGCGCAACGCCGAGAGGCCGGATTGCCGAACCGCGCCGGAAGCCGACAGGAAGGCATGGGCCTTGTAGAGGGAATGCCCGATCAGGTGCAACGCAGCCAGGGTGTACAGGCCGAGCCCGCACTCGAGCAGCATGAAACCCATCTGCGCCACCGTGGACCAGGCCAGCCGCACCTTGATGCTGATGCGCGTCAGGCTCACGAGCCCGGCGAGCACCGCGGTGGCCAGGCCGCCTGCGACCAGCAGCCAGCGCGCCGCCGGCACCGCGTCGAGCAGGGGCGCGCAGCGGATCAGCACGTAGCCGCCGAGGTTGACCACTCCGGCATGCAGCAGCGCCGAAACCGGGGTCGGCGCCTCCATGACCTGCACCAGCCAGCCGTGCACCGGCAGCAGCGCGGTACGCAGCAGCACCGCCAGCACCAGCAGCACCGCGCTGGCCTGCAGTTCGGGCGACGCCGCGTGCCGTGCCAGGTAGGGGCCCAGCGCATCCAGGGAGCCACTGCCGGTGGCCTGCCAGGCCAGCGCCGCCGCCGCCAGCAGCAACAGGTCGGCGATGCGGTCGGCCAGGCGCTTCTTGTGCGCGGCCAGCAGCGCGAAGGGTCGCTCCGGATAGAAGCACAGCAGGCGGTGCAGCGCGGCAGCGGCCAGCGCCCAGGCCGCGATGAGCACCAGCCACTGCCCGGCCAGCAACAGCAGTTGCACGCTGGCCAGCACCAGGGCCAGCGCCGACGCGTAGCGCGCCTGCCCCGGCTCGCCCTGCAGGTAGCGGGCGGAAAACGCGCTGATCACCAGACCCAGGAACTGCACCAGCACCGCGACCCAGGCCGCCAGCCGGCAGCTGGCCAGCCCGGGCAGCAGCGGCGTGCCCGCGGCGGCCGCGGGCGCCCCATCCGGCCCGATCTGCCAGCCCAGCGCCAGCAGCGCGCAGGCCAGCGCCAGCACGGCGGGCAGCAGCAGGCGCGGCCAGACCGTCGCGTCATCGCGCCGCTGCAGGCGCAATCCCGCGGCGGCCACGAACATGAGCAGGGCAGGCGCCAGCGCCGCCGCTTCGAACCAGGGTTGCAGATGTTGGTGCATGGTTGTGCAAACGCTCCTTGAGCGACATGGTGCCTGCTGGACATCATTCTGTAAAATACATTGATAAGAACGTTTCCTTCTTTTTTACAGAACTATGAACCTCGAGCAGCTGAACTTCCACCATCTGCTGTACTTCTGGCGCGTGGCCCGCATCGGCCATCTCACGCGGGCTGCGCAGGAACTGCACGTATCGCAGTCGGCGTTGTCGACGCAGATCCGCCAGCTCGAGGATCGCCTGGGCCAGGCGCTGTTCGAGCGCGACGGCCGCCGCCTGGCGCTGACCGACGCCGGGCAGCTGGTGCTGGCCTACGCCGAGGACATCTTCGGCCTCGGCCAGGAATTGCTCGGCCGCCTGGACGGCCAGAGCGAAGGCATGCTGCGCTTGCGCGTGGGCAGCGTGGCCACGTTGTCGCGCAACTACCAGGAGAACTGGATCCGCCCGCTGCTGGTCGATCCCGCGGTGGCGCTGACGCTGGAATCGGGCATGCTCGACGATCTGCTCGAACGCCTGCTGCAGC
This sequence comes from Pseudomonadota bacterium, assembly GCA_021805825.1. Taxonomy (GTDB): domain Bacteria; phylum Pseudomonadota; class Gammaproteobacteria; order Burkholderiales; family Burkholderiaceae_C; genus Thiomonas_A. The sequence continues at coordinate 7,605 of JAJZEC010000028.1, read as the reverse complement.
ACCGGCTCGACGTGGTGCTGGCCAACGAGGCGGTGGCCGCGGAGGTCGAGCGCCCCCTGCATTGCCGCTTCCTGGGCAGCCAGGCGATTTCCCTGGTCGGCGCGGCGCGCACCTGGAAGGGCCGCAGCCTGCGACTGCCCGAGGATCTGCATGGGGTGGAGCTGGCGGTGCCGGGGCCGCGCCATGCCTTGCGCGCGCAGTTCGACGCGCTGTGCCTGGCCGCCGGCGTGCGGCCGCGCTTTCGCGCGGAGGTCGACGACATGGCCATGCTGCGGCTGATCGCCCGCGACAGCGGCTGGCTGACCGTGCTGCCCGAGGTCGTGGTGCAGGACGAACTGCGCTCCGGGCGCCTGCTCACCGTCGGCCGCTCGAACCAGTTGCAGGAACACTTCTACGCCATCACCACCACCCACCGCCACCGCCTGGAGCGCCTGGATCGGCTGCTCGCGGGGTCGGGATCGGCATCGCCCAGGCGTGGAGCGACCGTCTGACTAGAACTGCCAGAACCCGCTGGTGCCGAAACCCTGCAGCGGGCCGAGGGGGTTGCGGGTCGCCGAGGTCTGCGAGACGTCCGGCTCGCCGCTCCACAGCTTGTAGACGACGCGGCCGTCGCTCACCAGCACCAGCATGTCGAACTTCCAGCCGGTGGTTCGGGTCTCCCGACGGAAATCGAGGAAATCGAGCAGGAAGTTGCCCACGCGCTCGTAGTCGGCATGGCTCTCGATGACCTCCAGGCCCTCGCAGGCAGCCTGCGCGTTCAGGCAGTCGCGGATGCCGGGGTCGAGGTGGATGTCCGTCGAAGGTGGAACCAGGCGGCGCAGGATGTCCGCATAGCTGAGCAGCTGGACATTCGGGGCCGCCTGCGGGTCGAGTCCCAGCTTGCGCAGTTCGCCCAGGGTGGTGCGCCCGGGCTGGATCGCCGCGTAGGCGCTGCGCGCCTGCTCGTAGCTCTTCCAGGGGCGGTCGATGTGCGCCTGGCCGCGGGGCAGCATCGAAGAGCAGGCCAGCAGCAGCAGGGGCAGGCCGAGCGCCAGCATGAAGCGTGCAATACGCACCGAAGAGTCCCCCTGTCCGCCACCGGTACCCCATCGTAGGCAGGCGGGAGCCGTTTTTCCTTTGTCGGGATCAACTTCCTGGCGCGCAGGCGCTCGACCAGCAGCGGGTGCAGCGCCTGACGCGCCTGGCCGAATGCATCGAGGGCTGCACGCGCGCGGGAGGCCAACTGCCCACGCACCTCGACGCGCTGCTCGCCCGCGCCGGGCTGAGCGGCGCACCGCCTGTCGAACGGCTGCCGGCCTTGTGCCCCGCCAGTTAGCATGCGGGAATCAGCCGCCCAGCCCCCATCGCCATGAACCCCTCTTCGGAAAACCGCGCTGCGGACGACGGATCCGACGTGCATTTCTACGACCCGGCCGTGGGCCACGGGCTGCCGCACGATCCCTTCAAGGCCATTGTCGCGCCCCGGGTCATCGGATGGATGTCGACCCGCTCGGCCGACGGGCGACTCAATCTCGCGCCCTACAGCTTCTTCGGCGCCTTCGCCAGCGCACCGCCGGTCATCGGCTTCAGCAGCGAGGGCCGCAAGGACACCCTGCGCAATGTCGAGCAGACCGGGGAATTCGTCTGGAACCTGTGCTCGCAGGAACTGGCCGAAGCGATGAACCGGAGCTCCGCCCCGGTCGCGCCCGAGGTCGACGAGTTCGAACTGGCGGGCCTGACGCCGGTGGCCGGGCGCAAGGTCGCGGTGCCCCATGTCGGCGAATCACCGGCCGCGCTGGAATGCCGGCTGCTGCAGGTGGTGCGCCTGCACGACGTCGACGGCCGCCCGCTGGACAACTGGCTGGCGCTGGGCCAGGTGGTGGGCGTACACATCCGCAAGGCCTTCCTGCGCCAGGGCCTGTTCGACACCCAAGCCGCGCAGCCGATCCTGCGCGCCGGCTACCAGGGCGACTACGCGCGGCTGGGCGAGATGTTCCGGATGTTCCGCCCACGCGCCTGAGCCACCGTTCCGAGGCGCCCACCGCGGGTTCCAGCCACCGAATCTCGGCTTGCAAGAATCGGAGTTCCCACGTCGGGGACGAGGGCTATCCTGGGCACCTGATCGACCCCTTTCCCCGCGACCATGCATGCCGCCAAGGCCTACGACAACGACCAAGCCCGCTGGGAGGCCCTGCGCGACCGCGACCCCGCGGCCGACGCTGCCTTTGTCTACGCGGTGCGCACCACGGGGCTGTACTTCCGCCCGAGTTCGGCCTCCCGGCTGCCGAAGCGCCGCAACGTCGAGTTCTTCGAGTCCGCGCAGGCGGCCGAGAGCGCGGGATACCGGCCCGGTCGGCCCGCAGGGTCTGCGCATGACGACTCCGCAGGCGCGCGGGCCGCGCTGGTCGCCAGGGCCTGCCTGATGATCGAGGAGTCGCAGGCCCCGCCCCGACTCCAGGCACTGGCAGCGGCGCTGGGTGAGAGCCCCTATCGTCTGCACCGCCTGTTCCTGCTCGAAACCGGGCTGACGCCCAAGGCCTACGCCTCGGCGCAGCGAGCGCGCAGGCTGCGCGCGGAGCTGGCCAGCCCGCAAGCCTCGATCACGCAGGCCATCTATGGCGCCGGGTTCCAGTCGAACAGCCGTTTCTACGAACACGCGGATCAGTTGCTGGGCATGCGCGCCCGCGACTACCGGGCGGGCGGCACGGGCGCGGTGATCCGCTTTGCCGTCGGCCAGTGCTCGCTGGGCGCGATCCTGGTCGCGCAGAGCCAGCGCGGGATCTGCGCGATCCTGCTGGGCGACGATCCGGACGCCCTCGTCCGCGATCTGCAGGATCGCTTCCCGCGGGCCCGCATGCTCGGTGGCGACGCGCAGTTCGAGCAACTGGTGGCGGAGGTGGTCGGCTTCCTGGAGCGCCCCGCGATCGGCCTGCACCTGCCGCTGGACGTGCAGGGAACGGCCTTCCAGGAGCGCGTCTGGCGCGCATTGCGCGATGTTCCGCCGGGCACCACGGTGAGCTACACCCAGATCGCCGAGCGCATCGGCGCGCCCAAGGCCGTGCGCGCCGTCGCGCAGGCTTGCGCCGCCAACCGCCTCGCGGTGGCCATACCCTGCCACCGCGTCGTGCGGCGCGATGGCGACCTCGCCGGCTATCGATGGGGCGTGGAACGCAAGCGCGAACTGCTGCGCCGCGAAGCGCAACCCCGATGACGGGCGCCTGCGAGGCTGCGTAGCCCCGGATCTCGCCGACGGCCTTCGCTCTGCACGCCCCTGCCTCCGGGGTACCCGCGAAACCCATCACGCCGTCTCGAGAATGGCGACCCATGCCCTGCATCGGCGCCGCGACTTCCTATGATGGAAGCGTCAGGGGCCCGCGCGGCGGGCCCGGAGGTGGCCGGCCATGCGCTCGTCCTTCCCCGCGTCCAGCCCTTCTGGCATGTGCCTGCGCTGGCTGGCCACGCTGGCAGTCGGGGTGTCGTGCCCCGTGCTTGCCGCCGCCCCGCCGCGAACCAGCATCTGTACGCCGGTAGGCAACTGGTACGGTGTGGTGGACAACACGGGATACGGCGTGGTCCTGCTCGTCGAGCAGAGTCGCTCGGGCGCCGTCGAATTCGATCCCGCGGGCGGCCACGAATGTGTCGAGGAGGTTCGGATTGCCGACACAGCGACGGGCTTTTCCTTCGATGCAGCGCGCACGCCGACCGATCCCCGCTGCCAGGGGTTCCACGGCCACATCCAGTACGACGAGGGCTGCGAAAGCGGCATCGGGCATATCGTCCACGGCGACGGAACCGGCGGCCGGATGACGTGGCGTCGCGACCCTCATCTGAGGGTCTACCGGCAAGGCCTGACCAGGTATTCCATCAGTCGCTCCGTCTATTCCGATCTGGATCACATCTCCTATTCCGCGACCCGGATCGCCGGTGCGGTCGGCCCGCGCCTCGAGAAGGCCGAAGAGCCGGCCCCGCATGAAGATGTCCTCCTGCTCAGGCTCGTCCCGCACCCGGCCAGGGATGTTCCGCAACCGGGCGGACTGGCGCAGCTGCGGTTCCAGCTCGACACCGTCGATGGCCCGGTGGTGGAAGACACCAAGCGTGCCGCGAGCTTCGGGATGTCGTGCTACGTCCTGGCGCTGGAGGCGGACTATGGCACACCGCCTCTTTCGTGCCAGTCGAGGCGGATCCGCGGCGTGGTGTACGAGGGCGCGGAGCGCGATCCCTTCGGCCTGCCCGGGCAATATTGCCGCTCGTTCATCGCCAACGTCCGGTTGCAGGGCAGCGCGCAACTGACCGACGGCAGCTTCGTGCACTACGAACATTACCCGCCTCGCATCTTCAGGGTCGCGGAGCCGCCAACCGCGGACGGCACGCCTCTGGTCGCCGGATCGACCGTGGCGCGCGACCCGAAGGTCGTGCGCGGACGCAACGTCGCGATGGTGCTCGACGACATCGGCGCGGTGCTGGCGAACGACCGCGGAGGATCGATCAAGGGCTACCGGATCGATCTGTACGGCGGCGCGGGCGAAGCAGCATGCCGAGGCTATACGAACCCTACGGTGATCGGCGCATGCGCCACGCCGCAGGACGCCTGCCCGGGAGTCTGACATGCGCATCCAGCCAGGATCTCTGGCGGCTCTGGCCGTCGCCTTGACGATGCAGAGCGCAGTCGCTGCGGTCGATGTCGTGCCGGCAGCCGTGTTCCTGCGCGGACACGAGGTATGCATGCTCGAAGAAAGCGCGCCGATTCGCTGCCTGACCAGCGACGGCGCAGCCAAGAGTCCACCGAAATGGGCACCCGACGGCCAACGCATCGCCTATATGCAAATGTCCGGTTTGCAGGGCATGTTCGCCCAGGTCGTCGTGATGAACGACCAGGGCGCGGTGCAGCGACGCATGCCGATCGGCGCGGCAGGCACCGACAACGAGGGCTACGGCATGATGACCACCGTCGTCGGTCTGCGCTGGTTCGGCACGCGGCGCGTGGTGGTCGAGGGGCATCTCAATCCTTCCGATTCGGAGTACGTGATCCTCGACCCGGTGTCCGGGCGGACGGTGGCCGAAATCGGCGACCAGTCGGAAGGCGCAGGCTTTTCGGCGGACGGCATGCACTGGGCGGTCGTCAGCGGCGTGCCGCACTTCACGCGTGCGGCCGCCACGACACCGACGCTGGAAATCGACGGCCGCACGGTTCTCAGGCTCAAGGGCGGGGCGGAGTCCTTCGGATCGAGGCCGAAATGGTCCGACGATGCGAGCCAGGTGGCGATCCTGATGCAGCGCGGCCAGGACGGGCCGCTGACAGGGTTGGCGGTAGGCCGGGCCGCTGCAGGGCCCGCGCGGGTGTTCAGGCTGCCGTTCGCCGACACCGAGGTGACGCTGCACTGGTGCGGCGCCGAGCCCTGCGTCATGCGCAAGCCAGTCGATCCTGCGCCGCGAACCGATCTGCCGGGAATCCGGCCGCTGCGCGCGCAATGGTGGCGTCTGCGCCGCGGCACGTGGGTACCGATGTCGGCTCCGGCCCGGGCGGCCCCCCCGGCGCCCGACGCACGCCGCGCGGAGCTTGTCGAGCAGGCGCGCAGGCTCGGCGTGGTCGACGCCGATTTCCGCTGAGGCTCGCAGGGGTTCAACCCCCTGCGCTTCCAGCGGCGCGATGCATGCCGGGAGGACGCCGCGCAGCCTACACGGCCTCGAGCGCCGCCTCGAACGCCGCCTCGAACACCGCCATCAGCACGCCCACGCGGCCTTCCAGCAGATTGCGGGCGTGGTTGCCCGCCTGCACCGGGAAGTCCGGCCCCATCACCACCCCGAGCCCCGGCGCGGGGGGTCGCGAGCCCGAGGCGGCTGCCTTGCGTTGCGCCGCCCAGTTCCTGGCGGCCGGCGTGTCGTCGTGCCAGGCGCGCACCCGCAGCCCCGCCGCCTCGACAGCCTCGAGCGTGGCCTGCGCATCGAGCAGGAAGCTGTCCCGAGCATCGCGTGCCCACGGCGCGGGATAGAGCGGCTCGCCCTCGCCGCGCACGACGTCGTAGGTGCCGAAACGTCCGCCCGCGACGAGCAGCCTGCGGATCTCCCGGTACAGGCGGGAGCGATCGGCGATGTTCATGGCCACATGCTGCAGCAGCACCACGTCGAAGCTGGCGTCGGCAAAGTCCAGCGCCAGCGCGCTCCCGACATGGAATTCCACGCGTTCCTGCAGGCCCGTGCGCTGACTCAGGTACCGCGCGGCCTCGACAAAGCCCTCGCTGAGGTCGACCCCGGTGACGCGGCAACCGCGGCTCTCGGCGATCAGGCGCGCCGGCCCGCCGATGCCGCAGCCCAGATCGAGCACGCGGTCGGTGGCCTCGATCGCGGCCAGTTCCGCCAGCTCGGCGGTGGCGGCATGCCCGCGCGTATGGAACTGATCCATGGCGCCGAGCTCGCGCGTCGTCAGCAGCCGATCCTCCGAGCCCAGGGCGGCCAGCGCCGTGCGCATGCGCTGCACCAGCCCCTTGGCCGCATAGTGCTCGCCGACGCCATTCCCCTCCTGTGCCATCGCCGCCTCCGGTCGCCAGGCCGCTGCCCGTAGCCGCAAGCCTACGCCAGACTTCGACGTGCTCCTGGCGGAACCTTGCCTCCCGGTCGATGGATTCTCGCCGCCCGGTCGGTAGCAGGCAGCGGTGGCGCGGCGCACATCGACGGCATAGCCGTCGAAACCGGCTTCGATCCATGTGCCGACAATCCGCGGGACGCTCATCGCACCCGATTCAGCGCCTTCGAGTCAGGTGCGGGCGACGTCTTTCCAGTTCGCGGCCATGCCTGTGCCCTTTCGTTGCGCGACCGCTCAGCCCCGCGCCCGCAGCCGCCGCGCGGCGCGGGCGATCGCCTGGTCGCGCTCGACGCGCAGCCCCTGCATGCGGGCCTCCACCGCCGCGAGGACTTGCGCCGGGGCGCGCTCCGGACGCCCACTGTCGAAAGGCGGCTGCGGTGCGTACTCGATGGCGAGCTGGACTTCCTGCGCGTACGCCTCGCCAGCCACCTCGGCCATCACGCTCAGGGCCAGGTCGATGCCCGCGGTGACGCCGCCACCCGTGAACACGGAGCCGTCGCGCACCACGCGTGCCTCGTCGGGAATGGCGCCGAAGGCGCGCAGCCCCTCGCGCCAGGCCCAGTGGCAGGCGGCGCGGCGCCCGCGCAACAGCCCCGCCGCACCGAGCAGCAAGGAGCCGGTGCACACCGAACTCAGGTAACGCGCGCCGGCCGCCAGGCGCCGCAATGCGCCGAGGAACTCCTGATCCTCCATGGCCTGCACGCAGCCGTGGCCTCCGGGCACGCACAGCAGCGCGCATGCGCGCACCTCGGACAGGCGCTGCAGACCCTCCAGGCGCAGTCCCTGGGGCGTGGCGATGCCCTGTCCCGTGGTGGAGGCGAGCACGCAACGCGCCCCGGGCAGACGCCAGAGCACCTCGTAAGGCGCCGTGAAATCGAGCTGGGTCACACCGGGATAGAGGGCGAAAACGACGGGGAAGTCCTGGCTCATAGGGGTCTCCTGTGGCGACAAGGGATGCCTGGCTCTCATGTTCGCCGCATAATGGCTTGTCATAAAGGACTGGATCCCACGTTTTCTGCCATGCGCACGATCGCCGTGCTGCTGTT
>JAJZEC010000027.1 GCA_021805825.1 Pseudomonadota bacterium | reverse complement strand
TGAAGCTCGCGCTGGCATCGCGGTGAACCGCCCCAGGTTCCGTGAAGGCTGGTTAATTTGAGTCGCACCGGGGTAGTCGACGTGCGGCCGGTGGCCTTGCCACTGCAGTCGCTCGCCATGTGCCATGCCGAACGACTGTTCAGGCCGACGAGCTGTCTCCTATCGAGGGAGTCGTCCCAAAGCTAGCTGTGCACCGCGTCGGCTGATCAAGGTGCCCGGCGCCGGCGGCGGCTTGGGATCGGAACGAGCGGCTGGATTGCGTTGGAATACACAGCTACACAACCACGCCGCTCTGGATCGCCCCGAGCACGCGCATGACCGCATCGACGCCGTCGGGCGTGTCCAGCAGTTCGTCCGGCCTTCGACCACCGAGCGCAGGCTGCGGCTTTGTAAGCCAGTGCGTCAGCCAGCGCTCGACGTCGAGTGTTGCCGCATTGGCGTGCGTTGACGCGCGCGCCATCGCCCGCGCCTGGTCGAGCAGCCGTACGAACACGGGATCAGCGGCGTTGAGCATGCTCCGATTGTGCTCGCACTGACGGCACTGCGATAGCGGTGCCCAGCCCGGCTCGAAAGCAACCTCTTATTCTGGCCTCTGAGCGCATGCCGCTGCGTCATTTGACGACCGCGCACACCAGCCCTCTCCACTGCGCGAAGCGCCGCATGGGCCATTTGCTCGCGGGCCGCGCTCGTCGGTCCCATCCCTGCCACAGCCCTCGAATGCATCGCAGCCCACCCATTTCGCACTGTGAGGCGACAGCGCGATCTTCCCCGCTGAAGAGGGTGCCGATGCCGGCGAATCGGGTTGGGCCAATCAGACGGACTCGACCGGAAGACCACAGGCTCGCCTCAGCAGTGCATGCACACTGATCTCGCCCTGCACACGCTCAACGTAGTGCGCGTCGACGTCTGACTCTTTGACAACGATTCTCGCCTCTCTCCGCCCTCCGTTGAGGAGAAATGCCGCCACTCGCCAAAGGCGTGTCGCCGCGCCATCGTCAATGAAGGACTCTGCCGGGATCTCACCGTCAACGCTGACGGAGTATGGAATCGGCAGCGTCCATCCGTCCTCAATGCTTGCCGTCAGGAGCGTCACGTTGAGCCGCTTCAGCCTCGCGAAGCGCTCGACCGCCGGTCGCAGGAACGCTGGCGGCCCGTTTGGCTGGCTGAGGGCCTCGACCAAGGTGATCGAGCGAACCCGTTGAACAGAGCCTGATTCCCCCACTGCGAGATTGGCAACCGCGGTTGCGCCGCGGACGCCGACTCGCGCCTCTGAGCGGACCGCGAGTTGCAGCTCGCTCCAGACGCGCTTATTCGTCAGATCCGGGAACTTGACGTCGCGCACCATCCGCCGCCTAGTACCCGGCCGCAGGGAGCCTGACGCATCGCGTTCGCGCAAGCTCTGATTCTTGGCATCCGGCGCGCCTGCGTGGTTCGCTGTGCCTCCTCCGCGACTGTTTGGTACCGCGGGGTGCCAGGATCGCCTCTTGGGTCCCGTAGTTTCGACTTTCAGAGTCCTGAACGGAAACGGATGTGAGCAGGAGCGCAGACGGTAGACGAGAAAGGTCCTTCGTGGTTGCCCACCGAGCGACAACCACCGACCGGAGGCCTTGATGGTCGTTGCACCCTCAAATGGGAACACGCACTTCGGATAGACGTCCGTGGCGCCTTGCGACTGCGACTGCATCAGGGACACACCAATCATCGCGGCGGCGTTCGCAGCCTGCTTGCTGATCGCGATGCGAGCGATGTCCGGGCCCGACGCGTCGGGGACGCCGGCGGCGAGGGTTAGTTCGACGTCCTCGTCGAAAAAGTCGGTGGTGCGCACCGCCGTGTACAGTTTGGTTGCATCAAAGGGCGCAAGGAACAACGTGGCGAGCAGGTGGCTCGACGAGCCGAAGTAGAAGCGCGCCAACTCCATGCTGGGGACGACTAGGCTGCGACCCTCACCGACGTCGACGCGGACGCAGTAAGAATGGGTGTTGGCCATGTGCCAGGGGTGCTCTTCTACCGGCAGCAGAAAGTTGTCCTGGTCATCGCTGTGCCCGACCTTGAGCAACTGCGCGGTCGTGCGGTCGATGCGAATCTGGTCGAAAGTCTCAACCTCATGCTCGGGGGAAGCGATGAGACGTTGATCGGACCAAAGATCGCCGACGCGCAACAGCGTTGTGGTGCCAACCGACACCCAGCACTTGAACTGCTTCTGCCACGGCAGCGTCGAAGATGCGCTCACCGGCGCAGTCGGATCCGCTAGCACGGCTGGATCGGTGACGCGCGAGAGATGAACGAAGACCGACGGTTGGGTCCGCCGGAGCAAGCGGTTGGGAAAGGCTACCGTGCCGAACCAGTCGACGCGCCAGAGGCCATTACCCTTGGGAAATGCAGCGATCTGCCAGGTTTCCACAAGTTGCAAGGATCGCTATAGTCTCACCGTCTTCGCTATAGTCTCATTCACTTCGAGTCAGTGACACCCACGCCCGCCTGCCGCGCCTGGGCATCGGCGTGGTAGCTCGAGCGCACCAGCGGGCCGACCGCGGCATGGCTGAAGCCCATGGCCTCGGCCTGGCGGCGCAGTTCGTCGAAGACTTCGGGACTGGCGTAGCGCGCCACCGGCAGGTGGTGACGGCTGGGCGCCAGGTACTGGCCCACGGTCAGCATGTCCACCTGATGCGCGCGCAGGTCGCGCAGCACCTGCAGGATTTCCTCGTCGGTCTCGCCCAGCCCGAGCATCAGGCCGCTCTTGGTCGGAAGCTCGGGATGGCGGCGCTTGCATTCCTGCAGCAGCTTGAGGGAGTGGGCGTAATCGGCTCCCGGGCGCGCCTGGCGGTACAGCCGCGGCACGGTCTCCAGGTTGTGGTTGACGACATCCGGGGGCGCAGCGTCGAGCGCATCCAGCGCACGCTCCAGGCGTCCGCGGAAATCGGGCACCAGCACCTCGATGCGGGTTTCGGGCGAACTGGCGCGGATGGCGGCGATGCAGGCTGCGAAATGCCCGGCCCCGCCATCGCGCAGGTCGTCGCGGTCGACACTGGTGACCACGACGTAGCGCAGCCGCAGCCTTGCGATGGTTTCGGCCAGGCGCTGCGGCTCGGCGGCGTCCAGCGGGTCGGGCCGTCCGTGCCCGACGTCGCAGAAGGGACAGCGCCGGGTGCACTTGTCCCCCATGATCATGAAGGTCGCCGTGCCATGACCGAAGCACTCGCCGATGTTCGGGCAGCTCGCCTCCTCGCACACCGTGACCAGCGACTGTTCGCGCAGGATGTCCTTGATCTGGTGGAAGCGCGAACTCGGCGGTGGGGCCTTGACGCGGATCCACTCGGGCTTTTTCAGCACCGGGGCGTCGGCCACGACCTTGATCGGGATGCGCGCGGTCTTGGCTTCGCCCTTCTGCTTCGCGTGGGGATCGCTGAGAGAGTTCATGGTGTCGGCATACGGCTCGCGGCGGCGGCGCCCGGTGCGGGCTCCAGATCCTCCGCCAGCATCGCAAGTTCGGTGGCAAAACACATCGCCACCGCATCGGGAAGGGCATGCACTCCCAGGGTCGCCATGTCGACGCTGTCAAGCCCGGGGTAGCCGCAGGGATTGATGCCCGAGAACGGCCGCAGATCCATGTCCACGTTGATCGATACCCCATGGTAGGTGCAGCCGTTGCGCACCTTCAGCCCGAGGGCGGAGATCTTCGCCCCGGCACGCGCATGGGGCGCGCCGACGTAGATGCCCGGCGCGCCGGGCCGGCGCAGGCCGACCACGCCGTGGCGCGCCAGGGTGCGGATGACCACTTCCTCCAGGCGCTGCACGGTCTCGCGCACCAGCCAGCGGCGGCGACGCAGATCCAGCAGGCAATAGGCCACCACCTGACCCGGGCCGTGGTAGCTGACCTGGCCGCCTCGGTCGGTCGGAACCACCGGGATCGATCCGGGGTCGAGCACATGCGCCGGATCGGCCGCCTGACCCAGGGTGTAGACCGGCAGGTGCTCGAGCAGCCAGATCTCGTCGGCGGTATCGGGGCCACGGCCGTCCGTGAAGGCGCGCATCGCGCGCCACGTCGGCACGTAGGCCTGCAGGCCCAGGCTGCGCAGCAGCAGGCCTCCGGGCAGGCTCTGGGCGGGCCGCGCCAATGCCTGCTGCAGCGCCTGCTCTCCCGCGCTGGCGCAGGCCGCGCCCTGCGCGGCGGGGTGCAGCGCTCCCAGACCTCGCGGCATGACCGGCGAGAGCGGCGAACCCGGAGCGATCGAAGCAACCATCCCCGAATCCTATACCCAAATCCGGGTTTCCCCGATAGGAAGGTGTCGGCGGGTCGGTGCGCGGTTCCGCTGGATCGATCGGCAGCGCAGGGGCAAGTGCCCGCGCGCCCTGGCCGGCAGCCCGATCAGGCCTGCTGCCGCAGCAGGCGGCCGATCAGTGCCTGCAACTGCGGCATGTCGGGCGGACCGACGTACTGCTTGACGATATGCCCGGACTTGTCGATCAGGAAGCTCGTCGGCGTCAGACGCACGCGGTCGAAGGCCCTGGCCACCGAACCCGAAGCGTCGAAGGCCACCGGGAACGGCAGCCGGCCGTCCGGGCCGGCCGCAGCGAAGTTGTGCACATAGGCCGGGTTGTCGTAGGACATCGCCACCGCGACCAGGTTGAAGCCCTTGGGAGCGAAGTCGTTGTACATACGCACCATGCGGGGCATTTCGCCCACGCAGGTCGTGCAACTGGTGGCCCAGAACTCGACCAGCACGACCTTGCCGCGCAGCTGTGCGGTGCTCAGCGTGCTGCCGTCCAGCAGATGGAAATCGACCGCAGGCGCCTTGGGATCGCGCGCAAAGGCGTTCCACGCCAGCACGCCGGCCAGCACGACGACCACGAGCCCCGCAAGGGCTCCCCAGAGGCTTTGCTTGGATGCCTTCATGGCAGTCTTCCTCGGCGCGCACCGACTGCGCGCCACCCTGCAACCCATGTCTCGATTGTAGTCGCAGGCGTAGAAGCAGGCGTAGAAGCAGGCGTCGTCGCAGACGACCTCGCGCAGCGAGCCGCGGCAGGCGCCGCGGGCCGGCTGCGCGGCGGCTTCACTTCAGGTGGCTGTTCAGCAGCTTGGTCATTTCGAACATGGTCACCTGCGACTTGCCGAACACCGCGCGCAGTTTGTCGTCGGCGTTGATCATCCGCTTGTTGGCGGCATCCTGCAGCTTGGCCGCCTTGATGTGTTCCCACACCTTTTTCACCACCTCGGTGCGCGGCAGCGGTGCCGCGCCGACGACCGCGGCGAGCTGCGGGCTCGGGGTCAGCGGCTTCATGAATGCCGAATTGGTCGAACCGGCGGGTTTGGCTGCGGTCTTCTTGGCGGCGGCCGGTTTTGCAGTTGCCATGTCTTGTGCTCCGTGTGTGGCCTCGAGGGATTCGCCGGCGCCGTCCGGGCCCCAGGGCCCGCGCGGTCGCCGCGGCGCGGCTCGGCGCCCGCCCGCGAGACCGCGATGGCCGCGATGCGGCGACCCGGCCGGGCGTGCTCCGTTCGCGCATCTTATAGCCCCTTGCGCAGCAAGCAAGTGCCGCGCGCCGCGCGCCGGGCCGCCCTTCACACGGGATTGATGTCTGGCGGGGGTGTCGCGGCATGCACCGGAACACGGGCCGCGGTGGCGCGCAGGGCATCGCGCAGGACCACCGCGAGGCGCTCGACGGCGATGTCGATGGCCCGCGCGGAGGCCGTCGCATAGGACAGGCGCAGCGTGTGGCGTGCCGGGGCAGCGGCCTGGGCATCGGCAGCGAAGCGGCAGTCGCAGCAATCGCCGAAACGCGCGCAACCGCCGGCACCGCAATCGAAGTAGCGCCCGGGCACCACCACCACGCCGAGCTTGCGCACGGCGTGCGCGACGTCCTCGCCATCGATTCGGCGGGGCATCTCGAGCCAGACGAACAGGCCGCCGCGCGGGCGCGACCAGCGTACGCACTCCGGCATGTGCCGCTCCAGCGCTTCCAGCATGGCGTCGCGGCGCGAGCGGTAGAGCGCGCGCAGGCGCGGCAGGCAGTCCTCGAGCACGCCGTGTTCGAGCATGTCCAGCAGCACCCACTGGTTCCAGCACGAGCACCCGAGGTCGGCCGCCTGCTTGGCCAGCAGCAGCCTGCCCAGCAGGGGCTCGCGCGCAGCGACCCAGCCCAGCCGCAGGCCGGGGAAGACCATCTTGGAAAAGGTTCCCACATGCGCGCCGTGGCTGATTCCCCGCGACAGCAGGCCGGGCTGCGGCGGGGCCTCGAACCACAGCTGGCCATAGGCGTCGTCCTCGACCAGCCAGCAGGGCCTGCCCTTCAACGCGCTGGCCAGCGCCTCGGCGCGCGCCACGCCGATGCCGTGGCCGCCAGGGTTCGCGAAATGCGGTTGCAGGTAGGCCATGCGCGCCCCGGGCAACGCGTCGACGAAGTCCTGCAGACGCGGGCCCTGCTCGTCGCATTCGAGACCGACGAAACGCGGCGCGTAGGGAGCGAAGGCCTGCAGCGCGCCCAGGTAGGTCGGCCGCTGCACCAGCAGGGGGCTGGCGGGATCGACCAGCACCTTGCCCAGCAGATCCAGCGCCTGCTGCGATCCGCTGGTGATCAGGATCTGCTCCGGAGCGAAGGCGAGGCCCTGGCCGCGCAGGTGCGCGGCCACCCATTCGCGCAGCGGCGCGATGCCGGCGCAGGCCGCATACTGCAACGCCGCACCCCGCTGCCTGCGCAGCACCCGCCGCGCGGCGCGCGCAACTGCATCCAGCGCGAAGTAGCGGGCGTCGGGAATGCCTCCGGCCAGGCTGATCAGCCCGGGCTGGCCTGCCAGCCCCAGGAAGCTGCCGATCGGAGAGTCCTCGAGCAAGGCCGCGCGCTGCGCCAGCGCCGGCTGCGTGGAATATTGGCACATCGGTGGGCTCCGGCAGGCTGCGGCCCCAGGCGCGTCGGTCAATTCCTCGAACGCCGGAGGGTCGCTGTTTGACACCCCCCGCAGCCTAGAAGCAGACTGCCGCCGCGCGGCCATACAGCCTTGGATCGCCGTGCATTTGCTGTATTGCCCGGCCGACCATGACACCAGCCCTGCACCGACAAAGCGGCGCCTTGCCGCTGCACCTGCAGTTGGCCGCGCAACTGCAGCGACAGATCCACGATCAGGCCATGGTCGCGGGCTCGCGCGTGGCCTCGGTACGCGACTGCGCGCGCCGCTTCGGCGTCAACCCGCAGACGGTGGTCGCCGCCTACGACTGGCTGCAGGCACGCGGACTGCTCGAATCGCGGCCCCGGCAGGGCTTCTACGTGCGCCCGGTGGCGGCGGCCGACACGGCGCCGGCTGCCACGTCGTGTCCGCTGTGCCCGACGCAGGGCGCAGGACTGTTGCGCAGCAACCTGGGACAGGCGCCGGCCGAGCTGCGCGCCAGCCCGGGCGCTGGAACGCTGCCGGCGTCGTGGCTGCAGACCCCGGCACCCGCGCGGGCCCTGCACCAGCTGCTGCGCCGGGCGCAGTGCGGCGAAGCCACCGCGAGCTACGGGCCCGCCGAAGGCGATCCCCTGCTGCGCGAGCTGCTCGCGCGCCAGCTGGCCGAGCTCGACGTTCCGGCGCGCATGGAGGATCTGCTGCTGTGCAACGGCGCCACCCAGGCGCTGGATCTGGTGCTGCGCGCCCTGACCCGCCCCGGTGATGCGGTGCTGGTCGAGCAGCCCGGCTGGCCGCTGCCGTTCGCACAGGCCGCGCGCTGCGGGCTGGAGCAACTGGCGGTTGCGCGCCGCGGCGACGGCCCGGATCTGCAGCAGGTGGAAGGCTGGGCGCGCACGCGCCGGCCGCGTCTGATGCTGCTGGTCAGCCGCCTGCACAACCCCACCGGCAGCAGCCTGGGCTGCGCCTGCGCGCACCGCCTGCTCGAGCTGGCACGCCAGTACGGCTTCCTGCTCGTCGAGGACGACGTCTACGCTGCGCTGTGCGAGCAGGCCTCGCCGCTGCTGTCGGCCATGGATCGGCTGCAGCGCACGGTGCTGATCGGGGGCTTTTCCAAGCTGCTCGCTCCGGGCTGGAGGGTGGGCTACCTGGCTGCGCCGCCGGAGCAGATGACCCGCCTGCGCGAAGCCAAGCTGCTCGGCGGGCTGGCCTCGCCGCTGCTCACCGAGCGCGCGCTGGCGCTGCTGCTGCAGCGCGGCGGCCTGCACCGCCATGCAGCCGCGCTGCGCGCGCGGCTGGCGCGCGCACGCCAACTCGCCGTGCACCTGGCCCGGCAGCACG
Organism: Pseudomonadota bacterium; assembly: GCA_021805825.1. GTDB lineage: Bacteria > Pseudomonadota > Gammaproteobacteria > Burkholderiales > Burkholderiaceae_C > Thiomonas_A. Next base: position 37,364 of record JAJZEC010000027.1, on the reverse strand, counting down.
AATGCCGATTCCTGTTCCCGCCCCGCGGCCTGTTCGGCTGGGTCGACACCGGGGTGGATACCGAACGCCTGGCGCGAGGCCTGCACCGCCAGGGCTACCTGATCGCCCCCGGTCACTGCTTCGACCCTGTCGGCGCAGCCGGCAGCTGCATGCGCCTGAACTTCGCCCAAGCACAGGATGCGAGCTTCTGGCAGGCCTTCGCCACCATGCGACGGGCGCTGCGTGACGATGCGGAGCGCGGCGCCGAATGAAAAAAGCGCCGATGCAGGCATCGGCGCTTCGAGCCGGATCAGGCCGTGGCAAGGCCACGGCCCGCCGCGATCAGATCGCGGTCCAGGCGTAGATGTACAGGCTGTTCTGGCCGCTGGCGTTCTGCGTCGAACCGTTGAACTTGTTGAAGGTCGTGTACTGCAGACCCAGGCGCAGGTTCTTCTCCGGATCGGCCCAGTTCTTGCCGAAGGGGTTCCAGTCGAGTTCCCACACCACGCCGCTGGTGTCCGGGTTGAAACCCGCATTGTTCGCGTACAGCAGCGGATCGGTGCTGCCCGCGACGTTGAAGAACTGGATGGTCGCGCCGTAGGTGTTGTTGTACCAGTAGGCGGTGTTCACATTCAGGTAGTCCAGGGTATCGGTGGAATTCGAGTTGCCCTGTCCCACCGCACCGTAGTCCTGGTGCTCATGCATGAACATGCCGTTGACCGTCACCGACTGCTTGTCGCCGTCCAGGTACTGGTAGCTGCCGTCGACGCCGATGTCCTTGAAGGTGTTGTTGGCGCCACTGATGTTGTAGTCCTGACTGCTGGCATCGGTCTTCGTGTTCATGCCGACGAGTCCGACCTCGTAGTTGGCATTGCCCACGGTGTTCGAGTAGTTGAAGCGCCAGTACGGGGCGTAGCCGGCGATTTCATCCGGTGCCGCCGCGTTGACCAGCTGACTGAAGTAGCTGGACAGACGGTGGTACAGGCCCAGCTCCACATACCAGTGGTTGTTGATCAGGGTGTAGGCGGTGGCGCCGAGCACCTGTTCGCCCAGACCCATGATCATCGGCGTGGAGTAGCCGCCGATCTGGCCGATCGGCTGGCTCATGAAGCCGTACTGCCATGCCGGAGCGGTATTCCAGACATCGGTCACCGTGGGGTTGTTGTTCAGGGTCAGGCCGAACAGGCCGCTGACCGAGCCGAACTGGTAGCTGTTGGCGTAGCGGATGTCGGTGTTGTCCCAGCCGAAGTTCGGCGAGTACGCAGCTTCTTCATAGGTCGCCTGGGCCAGCACGCCGACGTGCGAGCTCAGCCTGCCGGCGAGGAAAATCGAGGCCTGCTGCAGGGGAATGAAGTTGTCGTTGGCATGCTCGCCGTTGTAGTCGACGTTGGCCTGCACATCGGTCGTCGTGTGGGTGTAGGAAGCCACCAGCATGGCCGACAGCGGAATGTGGCTCTTGCCATTGCTCAAGGTGTAGCCACCGAGCTTGAAGGCGCGGCCGAAGGGGGTGAGCTGCGGCCCGAAGCCTCCGATGTGGCAGGCGATGCAGGCCTGGCCGGTCTGGCGGGCGAAGGCCGGCACCGCGTAGGCGGGGGTGGCCAGCAGACCCAGGCTGCCCAGCCCGGCAAGAGTGAGCAGCGCGTTGCGGAGCCTGGTTCCGGCAGCTTGCCGGCCGAAAGGATGCGGCGTGCGGAAATCGTGTTCAGTGGTGGTTGGCGTGTTCATTTTGGCACCCTAGTGCATGACGGAGGACTGTTCCCCTGTGTTTGATGCTAGGACGCCTCGTTCGTACCACTTTGACTCGAGTCAAACGCATCCGTATCAACCCTGATGCCCCGCTCGACGCCAGCAAATTGTTGCAACACGGCAACGATTTCCGGAATCCCGCGCTACATCCCGCTCCAGCGCAGGATCTGCTGAGCCGGCATCACCCCGCTGTGGCGCTGCACCTCCTGCCCTCCGCGAAACAGCAGCAGCGTCGGGATGCTGCGGATGCGGTGCCGCACCGAGGCCTGCGGGTTGGCGTCCGAGTCGACCTTGGCCAGCACCGCGCGGCCCTGCAGCAGGCGGGCGGCCTCCTCGAACTGGGGCGCCATCATCCTGCACGGCCCGCACCATTCGGCCCAGAAATCCACGAGCACCGGAAGCTCGCTCTTGCTGATCAGGCGATCGAATTGCGCATCCCGCACTTCCACCGGCTTCGGTGGAAGCAGCTCCTGGTGGCAGCTGCCGCACTGCGGCTGCTGCTGCGCGCGCTCGGCCGGCACCCGGTTGACGGCGCCGCAATGGGGACAGACGACATGCATGGTGGCTCCCTCGGAAAGGCAGGAACCCGCGCCGCGCAGGGCGTGGCGCAGGGTCGATGCGAATGTACTCTGCCCTGTATATAAGGCAGCGCGGCGCGGGTTCAAGTCCGGCGCACGCTACAGTACCGGCGCCGAGCCGCGCCCACCGACCATGCCCCGCATACCCTACCCCCCCGCCGACCTCGCCGAACCCGCCGAGCTGCTGCAGGCCATCCGCCGCCGCCGCGGTGGCACCCTGCTGCGCCTGGATCGCATGCTGCTGCACAGCCCGGCCTTCGCCGCCGGCTGGAACAGCCTGCTCGGCGCGGTGCGCCAGCAACTGCAGCTCGATGCCGGGCTGCGCGAACTGGCCATCTGCGCGGTGGCGCGTCTGAACCGCGCCGACTACGAGTTCGAGCAGCATGCGCCCGAATTCCTCGCAGCCGGCGGAACCCGCGCCCAACTCGATGCGCTGGCCGATGTCCATGAGGCTTTCACCGACAAGGCCGGCAATACCCCCTTCGACTCCACCCAACGCGCGATCCTGGCGTTGGCCTATGACATGACGCGCAAGGTGGACATCGACGATGCCCACTTCGCGGCCGCGCAGGCCGCGCTGCCGCGCCAGCAGCTGGTCGAGCTCATCGGCGTGGTCGCCGCCTACAACATGGTGTCGCGCTTCCTGGTCGCGCTGGGGCTGCACAGCGAGCATGGAGAGCCCGGCTGAGCGTACAGCCCCCGCCAGTCTCAGCCGCGGGGCTTGCGCGGGCGCCGGCGCAGCGCACGATCCCAGGCCGCGCGCGGCAGCACGTGCAGGAGCTTGCTGAGCAGCGCCATCTGCCACGGAATGGTGGCGTAGCTGCGACCGCCGTCGATGGCGCGCATCGCGCGCCGCGCGAAGCGCGCGCTGTCGAGCAGGAAGGGCATCGCGAAGGGGCTGCCGGCGTTCATCGGAGTGTCGACGAAGCCCGGGCTGATGGTCAGCACCCGCACTCCGCGCGGGCGCAGCTCCACCCGCAGGCTCTCCAGCGAGGTGATGAGCGCGGCCTTGCTGGCGCTGTAGGCCGCATGCCCCGGAAGCCCGCGCACCCCGGCGACACTGGCGATGCCGACCAGTGTCCCGCTGCCGCGGGCGCACATCGGAGCGATGAAGAGAGACAGCGTGCCCAGCGCGGCCAGCCAGTTCGTCTGCATGATCGCGCCGGCCACCTCCAGATCCTGCGCGTGCGCGAGGTCGACGCCGCGGCTGATCCCGGCACACGCGATCACCAGCTGCGGACATCCCCATTCCCGCAGCAGCCTCGCGCTATGCCCGCGCCACCCCTCGGTGTCGCGCAAGTCCAGCTCGATCAGGCGCAGGCGCGACGGGTCGACGACCTGCAGGCCCTGCTCCGCGGCACAGTCCTGCGCGACCTGATCCAGTGCGCCCGCGCGCCGGCCCGCCAGCACCAGGCGCCAGCCGCGCGCGGCATAGGCCCGCGCCAGCGCGGCGCCCAGGCCGCTGGACGCCCCGCTGATCACCGCCAGTGGCGCCTGCGCCGGGTTCGACCACGCGTCCATCGCCTGACCGCGCTTCAGCCGGAGCCGGACTGCAGCCTGCCCCGCACCTGACCGTGCATGCTGAAGGTTCCGTCGAGGCCATTCATTTCCAGGTCGTCCCCGGAAAACACCGAGAGCCCCTGCTGCACGGTGCTCGGCCGGTTGGACATGATCCTGCGCGTCTGCGGAAAGACGTTCAGGAAGCTACTGCGCACCACCACCGCCTGCGTGTGCGGCGCCTGGCGCTGCAGCACGGCGTCGCCGTACAGCTGCACATTGCTGCCGTCGGAATTGCTCAGGCCGATCTGCGCGCTGGCATGGGTCAGCGCACCTTGACTGTCGACCACGCGCAGCCGCGGCTGCTCGATGCGCACGGTCTGGTTGCCCGGAATGTGCTGCATCGCAGCGCCGCTGAGCTCGGCGGTGGACTGCCCGAGGCTGTCGAAGCTGCGCGTCTGGAAATCCCTCAGGTAGTAGTCCGGCTGCTGCGGCGCGGTCGCAGCCGCGCCGCCCACGCCAATGGCCTGCAGGGCCTCGCGCGCCACCCACCAGCTGAAGCCTGCGAGCAGCAGCATCAGCACCAGCGGCAGGGTGGTGGTGGCCCGGCGTCGCGCCGCCAGCCAGTGCGTGCGCAGGCCCTTCACGTGCCCTCTCCGGCGATGGCCTGCGCCAGCAGGCCTGCATAGGCGCCCCGGGCGCACAGCAGCAGATCGCAGACCTCGCGCACGGCGCCCAGCCCGGCGGGCGCACGGGTGCGGTGGTGCACGCGCGCCAGCACCTCGGGATGCGCCTGCGGAGGGCAGGCCGCGAGGCGCGCACGCACCAGCAGCGGCAGGTCGGGCCAGTCGTCGCCCAGCGCAGCGACCTGCGACCAGTCGAGCCCGGCATCGCGCAGCACCGCCTGCGCAGCGGGGAGCTTGTGCGACTGGCCCAGCACCGCCTGCTCGAGCAGCCCGAGCTCGGCCAGCCGCCAGCGCAACGGCGGGCTGTCGCGCCCGGAGATCACGGCCACCCGCAGCCCGCAGGCCGCCAGCAGCTTCAGGCCGTGGCCGTCGAGGGTGCTGAAGCGCTTGGCCTGCTCACCCTCGGCAGCCACCAGCAGATCGCCCGGGGTGAGCACCCCGTCGACGTCGAGCAGCAACAGGCGAACCTCCTGCCCGAGGAGCAGCAGTTCCGGATCGAAGCGCAGGCGGGGCTCGAGATCGAGCATGGCCTCACACCACCTTGGCCTGGAACAGGTCGTGCATGTGCAGCGCGCCGATCACGCGCTGCTGCTCGTCCACCACCAGCATCTGCGAAATGCGGTGCTGTTCCATCAACTGCACCGCCTCCACCGCCAGCGCCTGCGCGGTCATCGTGCGCGGACGAGGGTGCATGGCCTGCCCGGCGCTGAGCTGGCGCAGATCGACCCCGCGCTCGACCAGGCGCCGCAGGTCGCCGTCGGTGATCACCCCGCGCAGCCGCTGCGCGTCGTCGACCACCGCGGTCATCCCGAGGCCCTTGCGGGTCATTTCGAGCAGGGCGTCGTAGAAGGGAACCGATTCCGCCACCTGCGGCACCCCCTCCCCGGTGCGCATGACGTCGCCGACATGGGTCAGCAGCTTGCGACCCAGCGCGCCCCCCGGATGGGTGCGCGCGAAATCCTCGGCACTGAATCCGCGGGCATCGAGCACCGCCACCGCCAGCGCGTCGCCCAGCGCGAGTTGCGCAGTGGTGCTCGCGGTCGGCGCCAGGCGCAGCGGACAGGCTTCGCGCTCGACCGCGCAGTCGAGGTGGATGTCGGCATGGCGTGCCAGCGTGGAGTCGGCATGCCCGGTGACGGCCACCAGCAGCGTGCCCATGCGCTTGACGAGCGGCACGATGCTGGTGAGCTCCTCGGCTTCGCCCGAATGCGACAGCGCGATGAACACGTCATCCTCGGTGACCATGCCGAGGTCGCCGTGGCTGGCTTCCCCGGGGTGCACGAAATACGCCGGCGTGCCGGTGGAGGCCAGGGTCGCCGCCAGCTTGCGCGCCACATGGCCGCTCTTGCCCATGCCGGAGACCACGACACGGCCACGGCACTCCAGCAGCGCGCGCACCGCGCGCACGAAGGCCCCGGCCAGCGGCTCGACACCCACGCGCTCGGCCAGCGCCTGCACCGCAGCCGCCTCGATCTGCAGCGTCTGGCGCGCCAGGCGCAACACAGTTTCGGAACAGACTTCGGCCTTCATCGCCGTCAGTATAGGCAGAGGCAGCCGCCGCTTCAGGCGGAACCCGGCTGCGTCTGGTCGCGCTGCTCGATGCTGCGCCGCAGCCACAGCAGCATCAGCAGGCCGGGCACCGCACTGGCGACGCTGAACAGATAGAAGCCTGGCCACCCCAGGTGCTCCACCAGGTAGCCGCTGAGCGGGCCCACATACACCCGGCCGACCGCCGAAAGCGCCGACAGCAGCGCGAACTGGGTCGCCGAGTAGCGCAGGTCGCACAGCGCGGAAAGCCAGGCCACGAAGGCCGCCGTGCCCATGCCTGCGGTGAAGTTCTCCACCCCGACCGCGCCGGCCATCAGCGGCAGCGCCGGCGGCAGCACGGCCAGGCCCCAATAGGCCAGGTTGGACAGCCCCTGCGCGACGCCGAACACCAGCAGCGAGCGCCAAAGGCCCAGACGGGCCAGCCAGGCGCCGCCGAGCAGCGCGCCGACGATGGTACTCAGCAGGCCCATGGTCTTGTAGACCAGTCCGACCTGCGCCGGGGTGTATCCGGCGCCACGCAGCAGGAAGGTGGTCGACAGCGCGCCGGCGAAGGCATCGCCGAGCTTGTAGAGCACGATGGCCAGCAGCAGGGCCCAGGCCTGCGGGCGGGAGAAGAATTCCCGCGCCGGCTCGAGTACCGCGGCGCGCAGGCTTGTCGGCGCCGCGACATGGCCCGGGGGCGCCGGCGCCCACCAGGTCGACAGCATGCTCAGCGCCATCAGCGCGGCCATCAGCCCGTACATGCCCCGCCAGCCCAGCCACTGCGCGGCCAGCCACAGGGCCAGCCCGCCGGAGACCACCATCCCCAGGCGGTAGCCGAGCACGACCACCGCGGCCCCGGCGCCGCGCTGCTCGGGCGGCAGCAGATCGGTGCGGTAGGCGTCGATCACCGTATCCTGCGACGCCGAGACGAAGGCCAGCCCAACCGCAAGCACGACCACCGGCAGCAGCCGCAATTGCGACGGCGGCAGGTAGGAGCTCAGCCAGGCCAGCCCCTGCGGAAGCGCGTCGCCGGACGGAATGCCGACCCAGGCCATGGCCGCCAGCAGCAACGCCAGCACGGCCTGCAGGGGCAGCAACCAGGCACGGCGGCGGCCCAGCCGCGGCGCCAGCCCGGGGATCTGCACGCGGTCGAGCACCGGCGCCCACAGGAACTTGAACACATAGGCCTGGCCGATCAGGGTGGCCATGCCGATGGCCTGCAGGCTCGCCCCGCGCATGGTAAGCCAGGCCTGCAGCGTGCCCGAACTCAGCGCCAGCGGCAGCCCGGAAGCAAAACCCAGCAACAGCATCGAGGCGATGTTGCGGTTGCCGAATACCGCCAGCCAGGCGGGGGCCGGGCGCTTCGGCGCATCCGGCGGGTGGGTGGAGGAGTCGGCGGGGCTGGACATCGGCGGTTGGACGGGCACGCTAGCATAATGGCGCGCGCCCCCAAGCGCCCTTCCCGCCTCCCGTCCGGCCCGTTCCCGCCCACCCCATCCATGCGAACCAGCAGCGCGCTCGCCCAGGAATTCCTGCGCTTTGCCGTCGACAGCGGCGTCCTACGCTTCGGCTCCTTCGTCACCAAGGCGGGCCGGCAAACCCCCTATTTCTTCAACGCCGGCCTGTTCAACGACGGGCAGCGACTGGGGCGGTTGGCCTCGTTCTACGCCGACGCCCTGCTGCACAGCGGCATCGAGTTCGACATGCTGTTCGGGCCGGCCTACAAGGGCATCGCGCTGGCCGCGGCACTCGCCGTCGAACTGGCACGGCGCGGGCGCAACGTGGGCTTTGCCTACAACCGCAAGGAAGCCAAGGATCATGGCGAAGGCGGCACCCTGGTCGGCGCTCCGGTGGCGGGCCGGGTCGTGATCGTCGACGACGTGGTTTCCGCCGGCACCGCGGTGGGTGAATCGCTGCGCCTGCTGCGTGCCGCCGGTGCACAGCCGGCAGCCGTGCTCATTGCCCTCGATCGCCAGGAAAAAGCCGCGCGCGACGGCGTCGCGCTGGAACATTCGGCGGTGCAGTATCTGCAGCAGGAACAGGGCCTGCCGGTGGTGTCGATTGCCAACCTCGACGCCCTGCTCGAGGTACTCGCCGCGGCTGGCGACCCCGATCTCGCGCGCTGGCTGCCTGAGATCCAGGAATACCGCGCGGCCTACGGCGTGTAGCGTCTGTCCGCTGCGGCTGGGCGCCTGTCGTTCGACGGCGACAGGTCCGAAGCACCGGGAGATAAGGCCTCAGAAGAAATGGGGATTCTTCCTGTCGCCTGAAGACGACAAATGCTGTGCCCCGGAACCAGGTGCTCCGAGGAGAACTCCAGACTGGCACGCCCCTTGCTTGCCTTGGTGGAACCGGGCGCTTGCCGGGCCGCCGCGCGAAGGGGGCGAGGCAGACAGCGCCCAGACCGCAGGAGAGCGCCGTTGAACACCCATTCCCGCCTCGGACGCAGGAGCCGTGTCGATCGCGACGCGGTATTCGCCCTGGCGCTGCAGCCGCCGCAGCCGGCGCCCGGCACGCCAGCCGCCGCGTGGCTGCGCGACGAGCGCGCTGCCCTGCTCAGCCGCCGCGGCAAGAGCGTGCCGGCGCCGCCTCAGGTTCCGCCGACGTAGGGGTTGCTGCGGCGTTCGACGCCAAAGCTCGATTCCGGCCCGTGGCCGGGAATGAACACCGTGTCGTCACCCATCGGCCACAGCCGGGTCACGATGCTGTCGATCAGCTGCTGGTGGTCGCCGCGCGGGAAGTCGGTGCGGCCGATCGATCCGGCGAACAGCACGTCGCCAACCCAGCAGCGATGCGCCGGCGCGTGATGGAACACCACATGTCCGGGCGTGTGCCCGGGGCAATGCCGCACCTCGAACTCCAGCTCGCCCAGCAGCAGGCGCTCGCCATCGTCCAGCCAGCGCTCGGGCCGGAAACTGCGCGCCGGCGGAAAACCGAACATGCGCGCCTGCTGGGGCAGCAGGTCGATCCAGAACTGGTCGTCGCGGTGCGGGCCGATGATGGGCACACCGGCGCGCTGCGCCAGTTCGGCCGCAGCGCCGGCGTGGTCGATATGCGCGTGCGTCAGCCACACCGCGCCCACCCGAACCCCCTCTTCGCGGGCCGCCGCGAGCAGGCGCTCGACCTCGCCGCCGGGATCGGTGAACACCGCATCGCCGCTGCTGTCATCCCACAGCAAGCAGGCATTCTGGGCGAAGGCGGTGACGGGAAGGATGCGGTAGCGGAGCATGGAAAAAAGAGGTGTCGGACAACAAAGTGTGAAAAAACAACAAAGTTTCGAAAGTCGTTGTGATCTGCCTGAGCATTGTGCACGGGCCGCGGGAGCTTCGCGGCGGCGGCGCTCCGGGCCTGGCTTGCGTCGGGCTTGGCACCAGGCCCAGCACGACCACCTGAGCCTGGGACAGCTCCAGGTGATGTTGGCCATCGAGCGGTGTCGTTCGTCGATGAGCTGTTGCAGAAAGTTTCGTTACAGGATGAAATCGAGCTGCGGCGCGATTGTGGAGAGGCCGCCACGCCTCGCGCTTTGGCCTTGCTGACGGGGCTCACTGAGCCCCTCGGGGGGTAAGCAGGCCGCGTCGGACGCGTTTGGAGGTCGTTCGGGACGCCCCGGGGACTGGAGGTCAGCCATGGAACTCGATGATCCGTCGGAGAAAATCGCCTGGTTGCATCCACCGGAGCTTGACGGTTGGGAGTATCTCATCGCCTACCGTTCGCGCCGGCTCTGGACGGTCTACCACGAAACCTACACGCTCTGCGCGGGGCCGAACCTGTGGGGACAGTCCTGGCGCTATCGGGGGCGAACCTACATCCGTCCTGGTCCGGGAATGATGTTGATGGAGCCCGGCGAGTTGCACCGGACCCTGGCCGTGCCCAACGGGGCGGAGTTCAAGGTTGTGCAAATTCCTCCGACAGCGGTTGCCGGGGCCGCCGCGGAACTGGGGGTGACGGGCGTGGTTCATCTGGCGCGCGCCGATACCGACGACCCCAAGCTGACAGCCGCGGTGTGGAGGCTGGGCGAACTGGCTGAGCAGGGCAGTGCTTCGAGGCTCGAGGTGCAGGCCCTGCAGGCTGCGGTACTGCACCGCATGTTGATGCACGCGGAGCGCCCGCCAGGCGCAGAGAAGGCGGACGATGCTGGCGCGACGCGTCGTGCCAGGGACTATTTGTACGATCGCCGCTGCGATGCAGTGACGCTGGACGAACTGGCTGCGGTTGCGGGAGTCGGTCGCTTCCAGCTGCTTCGGGCCTTTCAGAAGCGCTATGGAGTGCCGCCACATGCCTTCCAGATTCAGCTGAGAATCGAGCGGGCACGGACGATGCTGCAGGGCGGCACCCCTCCTGCGGTGGTGTCGGCGGAGACGGGTTTCTACGACCAGAGTCACTTCGGGCTGCATTTCCGGCGCATCGTCGGCGTCACGCCAAGCCGCTACGCGCACGGGTATCCCGGCGTTCCCTCCACGTCACAGGCCACGCTCCGCTGAGCACGGGTGCCTCCACCACCGCACTGCACACGAACTGAGGGTTCGCGAATCTGCGGAACCGAGAAGCGCTGAGCGGCTCTGCGAATCACCGTCACCCCGCCCGGCGAAAACGAGGCGCGCGCACCAGCGCGCGCCTCGTTGTGTCCTCAACAGGGCATCGTCAGGGCGAAGTCCAGTACTGGCGGAACAGGCTGTCGAGGTACGTCAGCTGCATGCCACCTCCGGCAAACGTCGAGCCACTGGGTGCAGCCTGGATGCTTACCGTGGCGCTGACCTGGCCAGGAACCAACTGCACGTTGTAGTTGCCGCACTGCGGCGAGGTCCCACCGGGAACGTTCGCGCAGCCGTACAGAAGCAGGTTGTTGGCGTACAGCCCGGAGGCGCTCGGCGCGCTCCAGGCGACGGTCGATGAACCTCCGTTGGTGAGCAGGGACTTCGGCGAAGGCGTGGCGGTGATGCCGCTGGCGAAGTCGGCGGCGCTGGCCTGGCTCGAAGTCAGCGGTAGTGCTGTCAGGGTCGGTTGGTAGGTCGCAACCGGCGTGTCGGTGGCGGGGCTGGATCCCGTGTACAACTTGATCGTGTAGGCGGTCGGAACGCTGATCGCGCTGATCTGCGTATCACTGAACGGCACGACCTGCCCCGCGATCGACTGCGAGCAGCCGCTCGCCATGGTGCTCTGCAGCGTCTGCGTCGCGGTGCCGGTGTAGGTGCCAGGCCCGCCCGCGGCGAGCTGCATCGGACCGCCGTTGCCGGTGGCGAAGTACAGCGCCCCGCCGGCTGGCAACTGCGGCCCGGTGACGACGGCATAGGTCAGTCCGATCGCGCCCTTGTCGTTGATCTCGACGTCCAGCCCCGAGCACAATGCCCCGGTGACGCTGGCATTGGTGCTCATGATTGCGGCGCGCGCGACCTTCTGGTTGCCCAGGATCAGCCAGCTCCCCTGCGCGCCCTTGTAGACGATGAACGAGGTTCTGCTATTGGGCTCCAGATCCTCGAGCACCGTGAAGACGACCTTGTAGGCCGTGGCCCCGTTCGGTACCGTGGTCACGCGCGCCGGCACCGGGAGCAGCTCGATGTCGGAGAAGGTCAAGGCTCCACCGACCACCTTGGGCTGGGTCGTAACGTTCTGCAGGAAGGCGCTCAGCGTCTGGCCGTCGTGCAGGAAGTTGGCTGGGTCGAAGTACGACAACAGCGCACTGGAGGTGGCAGATGGCGCGGTGGCCAGCAGCGTGCTCAGGTTGTTGAAGGTTGTGGTGATCGCCTGCAGGTCGCTGACGTTGTTGGTCGATCCGGCCGGCAGCGGCGTGCTCGGCGGGTTGCTCCACGTGCCGCTGACCGACTGCCCGGTGGTCGTATTGGTCAGGATTTCGCTGCCGGTGCTCGGGTCGATGGTCACGTGCAGACTGTCGAGCACCGCGTCGAGCCCGGTGCCATTGGCGGTGAAGGCTTGGTGGAGAAGGTCGACCGAGCCGCTCACACCCTGCTGCTGCAGGATCGGCTGCAGTTCTTTGTCGAGCGCGCTCACGCCGGCCGAAAGCGCCGCCGGGGTCAAGAGGCTGGCGTAGTTGCCGTTGGCGAAGATGGTCGCCGCGAGCTGGTGGCCGAGATTGGCGATGACCAGGTCGGTCAGCGGGGTGATGTCGATGGTCGCGCTGCCGCTGGAGAGGTCGGCCGCGGTCGCCGCCGAGGCCAGCGAGTAGCCGACGCCACCGAGCTTGTACTGAATCTGCAGCATGAACGGCGGAGTCAGCCCCTGCAGCTGCGCCGAGGTGAACGCATAGTGGCCGGTGCTGTCGGTCGCGGTGTTCACCGTCTTCGCCGGCGACGACGAATCCTTCAGCGTGACCACGCCGTTCATCGTGCCGCTGCCGCCTCCGGTGATCGGCGCACCGGTCGCGGCGACGCCGCTGAGCGCTGCCGCTGCTGTCGGAGTGCTGCCGCCGCCGATGGCCGAAGCGATGCCACCTCCGCCACCGCCGCCGCAGCCAGCCAGCGCTGCGACGGTAAGCGAAGCCGCAGCCCACGCAAGGGCGCGAGCCGCCAGGTTGGGTATTTGCATGATGTCCCCCTCAATGTTCGGGTTGGTGCGCGGATGGCGCCTTGCGTGGGCCCATGAATGCATATGCAGCAAATTGCTGATATGTCTCCAGTAAATAAGCCAGTTTTACGTGATTTGATGCTGCTCAATTCCGCTCTGATAGGATGAAATTGCACGGCCCGTGAGCCTCGCGGCTGCCTCCCGACGGCCGTGGTTCCATCTGCCGGGCCTCATGTGCAGATGCCCGCCATCGCGGCAAGCCGTGCTGGGCGCGGCCAGGCGAGCAGCTTGGCTCGGCCCGAACTCATGCCCCTTCCGCCGCGTCATGCGCGCGAACGGCAGCTACGTCTGCTTCGCAGGCCTTGCCGAAAAGCAGCCGGCGAGCGCGCCTCAGGCGCCATCCGCGGAACACGTTGAACGGTCTTGACCCGGTTCAGCAAGTACGAGGATGTCTACCTGGAAGCCCATGAGACGGTCAGCGCCGTGCGCACCTGCCCGGCGACCCGCAGCGACTTCTACAACACCCGCCGTCCGCACAGCGCCCATGGCGGTCGTAGCCCCGAGGAGGCCTACTACGCGACACAGACGACATCCAGGCAGGCAGCCTGACACGCCCGAACACCGGTTAGCCCCCGCGGCTTGCGTTCGTCGCAAGCGACGCCGCCGCCGGGCATAACCCTGCACCACGGCACACGAAGCCGCAGCCCATCCAAGGAAGAAGTCGCTGCCGCGTGTTCAAAGGAACGGAGCCAACTGGGCTGCTTCGGCCTCGCGGCTCAGCGCCGCCTGGCCGCGACAGCGCGGTAGATGCGCCAGCCCAGCAGCACGGCCAGCACGAGGGCGTAGAGCTTGGGGTCGGCCGTGTTGTTCTTCGCCAGCTTGCCCCACCAGTAGTGGAACACCCCGAGCACCCCAGCCGCGTAGACCAGGCGGTGCAGCATGCGCCAGCGGGCGGCCCCCATGCGGCGGATGATGCCGTTGGTCGAGGTTGCGGCCAGCGCGGTCAGGATCGCCAGCGTGGCCATGCCGGCCAGCACGAAAGGATGGCGGGCCGCGTCCTGCACCACCCTCGCCACGCTGAATCCGTTGACCAGTCCGAAGTAGCAGGTGAAATGCAGCACCGCGTAGCTGAAGCTGAACAACCCGAGCATGCGCCGCAGGCGGGCGAGTTCGGTCCAGCCGGTGAGCACCCGAAGCGGCGTCACCGCCAGGGTGATCAGCAGGAAGCGCAGCGCCCACAGGCCGGTGGCCCAGATCAGCGCCTGCTCGGGGTTAGCGCCCAGTCGCTGGCTGAAGGCGCGCCACACCAGGTCGGCCATCGGCAGCAGCGCCAGCACGAACACCGCCGGCTTGAACCAGCGCGCCTGCAGGGTGGCGCGCCGCCACCGGAGGCCGCGCGCGGGCAAGGTGGTGGAGGACATGTTCAGAACTCCTTGCTCAGATCCATGCCTTGGTACAGATGCGCGACCTGTTCGCCGTAGCCGTTGAACATGCGGGTCGGAATGCTCGGGGTGAACAGCCCGCCGAACGCACCCTGGCCGATGCGGCGCTCGTGCGCCTGGCTCCAGTTCTGCGGGCTGACATGGGGGTTGACGTTGGAATAGAAGCCGTACCAGTCGGGCACCGCGCGCATCCAGGAGGTCACCGGCTGCCGGTCGACGAGGCGGATCCTGACAATGGCCTTGGCTCCCTTGAATCCGTATTTCCAGGGGATGACCATGCGCAGCGGCGCGCCGTTCTGGTTGGGCAGCAGCTCGCCATAGAGGCCAAAGCCGAGCAGGCTCAGGGGGTGCATGGCCTCGTCGATGCGCAGGCCCTCGACGTAGGGCCACTGCAGGATGTCGCTGTGCTGCCCCGGCATGTGCGCCGGGTCGAGCAGGGTGTGGAACTCGACGAAACGCGCGTTGCCGGTGGGCTGCACCGCGTCGAGCAGCCGCGACAGCGGGTAGCCGATCCAAGGGATCACCATCGACCACGCCTCGACGCAGCGGTGGCGGTAGATGCGCTCTTCCATCGGCGCCAGGCGCAGCAGATCCTCGATGCCGAAGCTGCGCGGCTTGCGCACCAGGCCGTCGACCACCACCGTCCACGGCCGCGTCGGCAGCGCGCCGGCGTAGCGCGCAGGGTCGCTCTTGCTGGTGCCGAATTCGTAGTAGTTGTTGTAGGTCGTCACGTCCTTGTAGGGCGTCAAGGCATCGTGGGTGGAGTAGGTGGCGTTGCGTGCAGCCGCCAGGCGCGGCCGACGACCCTGCGCTGCCACCTCGACCGCGCCCGCGCCGCCGGCCGCGGCCAGCGAGCCGAGGGTCGCCAGGCCGACGTTGCGCATCCACAAGCGGCGCGAGCGATACACCTCCTGCGGGGTGATCTCCGATGCCACGGGGTGGTCGAATCCTTGCTGCGTGCGCTTGCTCATGTTGGGCATCTCCGAAAACGAGGTTGCGGCGCGCGGGCCCGAGGCCCGCGCGGACTCACATGCTATGCATCATCTTGCGGGCCATGCCCTGCTCGAAGGCCTTGGTCTTCGCGGGGCTGGCCAGCACGGCCTTGGCCTCGGTCTGGTCGAGGCCGCCGAGCCGGGCGCAGGTTCCCGTGGGCTTGACGACGAAGTCGCCCGGGTTGTAGCTGGTCGTCGACTGTCCCTTGCAGGGATGCAGTCCCGACAGTCCGGCGCAGTCGTTGTGGCCGGCGGTGGCCACTCCGTAGCACTGGCCGAGCGTGTCGGCATGCGCGGGCAGTGCGGCGAGGCCTCCGAGCGCGAGCAGCGAGGCGGCGGCGGTGGCGAGCAGTGGGCGCTTGTTCATGGTGATCCTCCAGGCGGTTTGGGTTGGGTTGGGTTGGGTTGCGAAGTGACGCGCGGAACACCGCGCTGGGAATGAATTGTTGGCCCGGCCTGGTCACCGAGTCCTCACGCGGAGTTCAACTTTCCGTGAACTTTGGCGCCCCTGCCCGTCCTATGATGCGTGCAGCTTCAGCGACCCATCCCCCATGGACCAGCCCAGGCGCATCCTGCTCATCGAGGACGATCCGGACATCGCGCAGATGCTCGGCGTGCACCTGCGCGAGGAGGGCTACGCACTCGAGCATTGCGCGCGCGGCGACGACGGCATGCGCAGGCTGGAGGACGAGGCCTGGAGCGCCCTGCTGCTCGACGTCATGCTGCCGGGCATCGACGGTCTGGAGATCTGCCGGCGCGTGCGGGCCATGCCGCGCTATACGCCGATCATCATCATCAGTGCGCGCTCCGGCGAAGCGCACCGCGTCGTCGGACTCGAACTGGGCGCCGACGACTACCTGAGCAAGCCCTTCTCGGTGCTCGAGCTGGCTGCGCGGGTCAAGGCGCTGCTGCGGCGCGTGGACGCGTTGCGCCAGCGCAGCGACGAGCAGCCCGGCGCGAGCCTGCGCCATGGCGCCCTGTTCGTCGATCCCATTGCGCGCACAGCAACGCTTGCCGGCCGGCCGCTGGAGCTGACCCCACGCGAGTTCGACCTGCTGTTCTTCTTCGCCAGCCATCCGGGCAAGGTGTTCTCGCGCATGGCGCTGCTGGATGCCGTCTGGGGCTACAACCATGAAGGCTACGAGCACACGGTCAACACCCACATCAACCGCCTGCGCAGCAAGATGGAGGCCGACTCGGCGCAGCCCGGCTGCATCGTCACGGTATGGGGGCACGGCTACAAGTTCGTCGCGCCCGGAGGTGCCGCGTGAGGCTCGGCCTGACCCAGCGCCTGGCTCTGGCCTTCTTCCTGCTGCTGCTGGCCAGCAGCGGGGTGTCGGCGTGGTTGCAGATCCGCTCCAACCACCTGCGCGAGGAGGAGGTCATCCAGAGCCTGTCGCGCGGACTGGCGGCGCATATCGCGCGCAGCACCGAGCTCATGCGCCAGGGCAGGCTCCGATCCGACGCGGTGCGCAGGCTGTTCGGCCGCATGATGGCCGTCAACCCCAGCGTGGAGCTCTACCTGCTCGACGCCAGTGGTCGCATCACCGGCGACGACGCGCCGCCCGGCAAGGTCAAGCGCCGACGCATCGACCTCGCGCCGGTGCGCCGCTTCCTCGCGGGCGGGCGCCTGCCCATCGTCGGCGACGATCCGCGCAGCCTGCACGCGCGCAAGGTGTTCAGCGCGGCGCGCCTGCCGGGAGTCGGCGACAAGCCGGCCGGCTACATCTATGTCATCCTGCAGGGGCAGACGCGCGAGGCGCTGGCGGCCCACGCCCAGGCCAGCGCCGAGCGGCGCGACACCCTGCGCTCGATGGCCCTGGTGGCCGCGTTGAGCCTGGCCGCCGGGCTGCTGGCCTTTGGCTGGATCACCCGGCCGCTGCGGCGGCTGGCGCAGGCGCTGGGCGGCTTCGACGTCGGCGGCTCGCCGCAGCAGCTCGAACAGCTGGCGCGCAGCGTCGCACCTGCGCCCGGCGGCGCGGCCGATTCCGCGCGGGCGCGCGACGAGATCGGGGTGCTGCAGCAGGCCTTCGCGCAGATGGCCGGGCGCATCGCCGAGCAATGGCAGGCGCTGGCGCTGACCGAGCAGCAGCGGCGCGAATTCGTGGCCAACGTCTCGCACGACCTGCGCACGCCGCTGACCTCGCTGCACGGCTACCTGGAGATCCTGGCGCTCAAGGGCGACGAGCTCGACCCGGAAGAGCGCCGGCGCTACCTCGCGACGGCGCTGGCGCAAAGCTCCAAGGTCGGCAGGCTGGCGCAGTCGCTGTTCGAGCTGGCGCGCCTGGAGGACGGCCATGTGGTGGCGCAATGGGAGGACTTCGCGCTCGCCGACCTGCTGCAGGACGTGTTCCAGAAGTTCGAACTGGCCGCGCGCGCCAGGCAGATCCGGCTGGAGGTGGACATGCCCGAGCGCCCGCCGCGGATCCACGCCGACCTGGCGATGATCGAGCGCGTGCTCACCAACCTGATCGACAACGCCATCCGCCACACCCCGGAAGGCGGACGGGTGCGGGTGGACATCGCCGCGCGCGACGGCCGGGTCGCGGTGGCGGTGTGCGACAGCGGGCCCGGCGTGCCGCCCGAGCTGCGCGAGTCGCTGTTCCGGCGTGCCCTGGCTGCGCAGCAGCCGCAGCGCGGCGGCCTGGGCCTGCTGATCGTGCGGCGCATGCTGCAGCTGCAGGGCAGCGACATCGCGCTGGTGCAGCGGCCCGGCCTGGGGGCGGTGTTCGAGTTCGTGCTGCAGGCCGCGCCCTGACGGAGCGCACGGCACCGCCGACCAACCGCTGCGGTTCGGCAACGAGCGCAACAAGGTGTGGGCCTGGGGCGCGCTGCGCGATATGTGGAGGATCCGGGCTGCGCAGGCTGGCGAGCGACAGCCATCATTTCCATATTTCCGGTATTATTGAATCATGGAAACGTTGCATGCAGCCGACTTGCTGGCAGCCCTCGGACACGAGTCGCGTCTGTCGATCTACCGTGCGCTGGTCGAGGCGGGACCGCAAGGTCTGCACGCCGGGGCGATCGGCGAGCGCCTGGGGCTGCCGGCTCCGACCCTGTCCTTTCACCTGGCGCATCTCAGCCGCGTGGGACTGGCGCGCAAGCGCCACGAAGGGCGTTTCGTGATCTACGCGGCGGACTTCCCGATGATGAACGACCTGCTCGGATTCCTGACGTCCAACTGCTGTGGCGGCAACCCCTGCATGCCTGGCGCAACCGCGTTCAGGGGCGGCGAGGCCGGCAGCCGCCCGGCATGCGCCGCCGCGATCGCGCCGACCACCTCTTCCTTCGCGGATTCCTGAACGCGCATGACTCCACCGAAATCCGTGCTGGTGCTGTGCACCGGCAATTCCTGCCGCTCGCAGATGGCCGAGGCGCTGCTGAACCACGACCTCGCCGGCCAGGTGCGCGCGCGTTCGGCCGGAATCAGCCCGCAGCCCAAGGTCGCCGACGGTGCCATCGAGGCGCTGCGCCTGGCCGGCCTGCCCACCGAGGGCCTGCATCCGAAGGATCTCGACACCCTGCTCGACCGCCCCTTCGACCTCGTGGTCACGGTATGCGACAACGCGAAGGAGGCCTGCCCGGTGTTTCCGCGCCCGGTGCCGAGCCTGCATCTGCCGTTCCACGACCCGCACGGCGAAGCTCTGGAGAGTTTCCTTCGCGTACGCGACGACATCCGCGCGCGCCTGGTTCCCGCGGTGCGCGAGGCCCTCGGCCTGGAGGCCCATCCATGAGCGCGCAATGCGAGGTGGTCGCACGCGCGTCCGGCGGCGCGCCGATGAGCGTGTTCGAGCGCTGGCTCACGCTGTGGGTGTTCCTGTGCATCATCGCCGGCATCGTGCTGGGCCAACTGCTGCCCGGCCCCTTCCAGTGGCTGGGCCGGCTGGAGCTCGCGCAGGTGAACCTGCCGGTGGGGCTGCTGATCTGGGTGATGATCATCCCCATGCTGATGAAGGTGGACTTCGGCGCGCTGCATGAAGTTCGCCGCCATGTGCGGGGAATCGGCGTCACGCTGTTCGTCAACTGGCTGGTCAAGCCCTTCTCGATGGCGCTGCTGGGCTGGGTATTCATCCGCCACCTGTTCGCGCCCTGGCTGCCAGCCGCGCAACTCGACAGCTACATCGCCGGGCTGATCCTGCTGGCCGCGGCACCCTGCACCGCGATGGTGTTCGTGTGGAGCCGCCTGTCCGGCGGCGATCCGCTGTTCACGCTGTCGCAGGTGGCGCTGAACGACTCCATCATGGTGTTCGCCTTCGCGCCCATCGTCGCGCTGCTGCTCGGCATGTCGGCGATCCACGTGCCCTGGGCCACCCTGCTGTTCTCGGTGCTGATGTACATCGTGGTGCCGCTGGCGCTCGCGCAAGCGTGGCGCGTGCTGCTGCTGCGGCGCGGGCAGGCGGCCTTCGACGCGGCGCTGGCGCGCATCGGCCCGTGGTCGATGGCGGCGCTGCTGGCCACGCTGGTGCTGCTGTTCGCCTTCCAGGGGCCGGCCATCGAGGCGCAGCCACTGGTCATCGCCTTGCTGGCGGTGCCCATCCTGATCCAGGTGCTGTTCAACTCCGGGCTGGCCTACCTGCTCAATCGCGCGCTGGGCGAGCAGCACGCGATCGCCTGCCCTTCGGCGCTGATCGGGGCGAGCAACTTCTTCGAACTGGCGGTGGCCGCGGCGATCAGCCTGTTCGGCTTCCAGTCGGGAGCCGCGCTGGCCACCGTGGTGGGCGTGCTGATCGAGGTTCCGGTGATGCTGCTGGTGGTTCGCCTGGTGGGATCCACGCGCGGCTGGTACGAGCAACAGGCAGCAGGGACATGAAGCGCCTGCAAGGCCATGACCGCACCCTGGCATCCATGCCGCAGCCCGAGGCCTCCCGCATGGATTGCGCCGTGGACTCCGCGTTCGACTGCGTGCTGCGCGCGTGGCGGGCCCACGAGGCCGAACTGCTGGCGTTCCTGGCGCGTCATGCAGCCGACGCTGAATCGGCACAGGATGTTGTGCAGGAAGTTTTTGTCAAGGCCATGCGCCAGGGCCGGGGCTTCTGCTCCCTGGACAATCCGCGCGCCTGGCTGTTCCAGGTCGCCCGCAACGCGCTGGTCGATTCGGGGCGCCTGCAACGGGCCACCGCCGAGCTCTCCGACGACCTGGCCGCGCCGCCTGCCGAGGAGCGCGCGCCGGTCGACGCGCTGGACACCTGCATCGCGCGCAACCTGCCCTTCCTGGGCGACGATGACCGCGACATCCTGCAGCGCTGCGACCTCGACGGGCAGACGGTGCGCGGCTACGCCGAGTCCGCCGGACTGAGCCTGCCGGCGGCCAAGGCGCGGCTGCTGCGCGCGCGCAAGCGCCTGCGCGAGATCCTGGTCGAGCGTTGCGGCGTGCGCTTCGACGCCGACGGCAGCGTGTGCTGCCACGCCGCGCCGGACGGCACCTGAGCGAAGCCTGCGGGCCCGGCCCGGCCTGCCCCTCCTTCGGGCCGTGATCGGAAACCTCCAGGGGAATGTGCATCCGGATGTGCATCCTTTTCGGGGCCACTTCGTCTACCAGGACAGAGAGTTCCTGTCCCGAGACCACGATGAACACCCCCGCTGCCCCCGCTTGCTCCGCTCCCCCCGTCCTTGCTCCCGCGTCCCCCGCCGGATCCGGTGCGAGCGGCCCTTCGACACCGGCCTGGCGCGCCTGGCTGCCGGCGCTGCTGTACGTCGGCGCCTGGTTCCCGCTGTACTGGGCCCTGGAGCCTGCCACCGCCGCCTTCACGCACTGGGTCGCGGAAGTGGCCCGGATCGCACCGACCAGTCATCTGTACTCGGCGCTGTCCTTCCTGGTGTTCGAGGTGCCCAAGGTGCTGATGCTGCTGGCGCTGATCGTGTTCGCGGTCGGCGTGCTGCAGAGTTTCTTCACCCCGGAGAAGACCCGCGCCCTGCTGGCTGGCAGGCGCCAGGGCGCCGGCAACGTGCTGGCCGCTGCGCTGGGCATCGTCACGCCCTTCTGCTCCTGCTCGGCGGTGCCGCTGTTCATCGGCTTTCTCACCGCCGGCGTTCCGCTGGGCGTGACTTTCTCCTTCCTGGTGTCGGCGCCGATGATCAACGAGGTCGCGCTGGCGCTGCTGTACGGCATGTTCGGCTGGCGCATCGCGCTGCTGTACCTGGGGCTCGGCCTGCTGGTGGCCATCGCCGCGGGGCTGGTCATCGGACGCATGCGTCCGGTGCATCTGGTCGAGCCGTGGGTGTTCGACATCCCGGCCACCGAAGGCGTGGCGTTGCGCATGGACTGGCAGGCGCGCTTCGCGCAGGGCTTCCGCCACGTGCGCGACATCGTGTTCAAGGTGGCGCCGTACATCGTCGCCGGCGTGGGCGTGGGGGCCTGGATCCACGGCTACGTGCCACAGGACTTCATGGCCCACCTGATGGGCAAGGGCGCCTGGTGGTCGGTGCCGCTGGCCGTGCTGCTCGGCGTGCCGATGTATTCCAACGCCGCGGGGATCATCCCGGTGGTGCAGGCGCTGCTCGGCAAGGGCGCGGCGCTGGGCACGACCCTGGCGTTCATGATGTCGGTGACCGCCTTGTCCGCCCCCGAGTTCCTGATCCTGAAGAAGGTCATGAAGCCCCGCCTGATCGCCCTCTTCGCCGCGGTGGTCGCCGCAGGCATCGTGGCCGTGGGCTACGTGTTCAACGCGGTGATGTGAGGCCGCATTCCTTCCCATGTCCGTTCCACGAGGAGTTGCATGATGATCGAGGTCAAGATCCTGGGTACCGGCTGCGCCAGCTGCAGGACCACGCAAAAGCTGGTCGAGGAAGTGCTGGCCGCCAAGGGCGTGCAGGCGCGCGTCGAGAAGGTCGAGGACATCGCCTCGATCCTGCGCTACGGCGTGATGAGCACGCCGGGGGTGGTGATCGACGGCAAGGTCGTGCACGCCGGGGGCGTGCCCGCCCGCGCGCAGGTCGAGCAGTGGATCGAAGCTTGACACGCAGCGACGGCGCCCATGTCTGGGCCCTCCGGGATCGACGCCGGGCGCCTCCGACAGCGTCAGCGCGCTGGAAGGCCGAAGCGCCAGTTCGACACGGAAAGGGCGCCGAAGAAGTCGTCCTGGTGGTAACTGCGCGAGGCTGCCTCCTGCTCCGCGGCGCCCACGGCGACCATCAGCGGGAGCAGGTGCTCCTCGCGTGGATGCGCCTGGCGCGCCGCGGGAGCCTGCTGCCAGGCGGCCAGTGCGGCCGAGCGTGCTGCACCGGGATCTGCCAGCGCGGTGTCCAGCCAGCGGTCGAAGGAAGCCGAGGCCTGCCGGCCCGTCGCCCCGAAGGCGCGGAGGTTGTGGTAGCTCAAGCCGCTGCCGATGATCAGCACGCCTTCGTCCCGCAACGGTGCCAGTGCCCGCCCGACGGCCATGTGCTCCCGCGCATCCAGGCCCTGTCGCAGCGAGAGCTGCATCGTCGGCATGTCGGATTCCGGGTAGATCACGGCCATCGGTGCATACATCCCGTGATCGAAGCCTCGCTGGCTGTCTTCGGCCACCGCGATGCCGCCCGCGCGTAGCAGTTCCTGCACGCGTTGCGCGAGCTTCGGCGCTCCGGGAGCCGGGTAACGAATGCTGTAGGTGTCTTCCGGGAATCCCCCGTAGTCGTAGATCATGCCCGGCGCGGGATGAGACTGCACCGTGAAGACCGGCTCCTCCCAGTGGGCCGAGACCATCAGCACCGCATCCGGCCGAACCCCGACCTCGTCGGGCAGGCGGCGCAGCGCAGCGCCGAGCTGATCGTGGGCGTCATGCCATTCGCCCTTCATCCAGGGCCAGGGGCCGCCACCGTGCGAGAGGAACAAGGTCGGAAATCTCATGGCGATATTCTCCTTGGAAAGCCGAAGACCGGAGGGCCAGCGCCCCGTCTGCGCGCACACGCAGCACGACGAGAAAGACAGCCCGCATGCAGCGTATGCGCAGCCGCCACTCTTGCTGCGGAACACCCAGGCATCCGCGCCAGGCATGGTGCCGATCGTGCCGGACATGCTCCGGGCGACGTGGGCCATGAACTGCACTGTATAGCGCCCATCCATGCAAAAAAAGACGATAAACTACAATTCATTATTGTCCATTTGGCAATAATATGGTCGAAGCATAGGCGGTGGAACCATGGATCTGTTCGCGGCAACCCGGGTGTTCGTACAGGTGGTGGACTCGGGCAGCTTCGCGCGAGCGGCCGCGGCGCTGGATCTGTCCAACGCGGTGGTCACGCGCCAGGTCGCCGCGCTCGAGAGGCATCTGGGCGCGCGCCTGCTCAACCGCACGACGCGCAGCATGTCGCTGACCGACGCCGGGGAGGAGTTCCACGGCCGCAGTCGCTCCATCCTGGAGCAGCTCGCCGAGGCGGAGGCCGTGGCGGCCCAGGGCACGCGCAGTCCCGTGGGGCTGCTGCGGCTGTCGGCCCCCCTGTCCTACGGCATCTCGCACCTGGCTCCTGTACTGGCCCGCTTTCGCCAGCGTTACCCGCAGCTGCGCCTGGACGTGGATCTCAGCGACCGCCTGGTCGATCTGGCCAACGAAGGCATCGACGTGGCGCTGCGCATCGCCACCCGGCTCGACCCCGGCATCGTCTCCCGACGCCTGGCCAGGCTGGACGCCGTGGTCTGCGCGGCCCCCGGCTATCTGCGCCGCCGGGGCCTGCCGCGCACACCGGCGGAACTCGCCGAGCACGACACGCTGAGCTTCAGCTACCTGTGGGCCGGTGACGAATGGCCGTTCACCGGGCCCGACGGCCGTCGGGAGCAGATTCGCATCCATCCAGCCGTGCACTCCAGCAATGGAGAGTTGCTGCGCGAGCTGGCGATCGCCGGCGGCGGCGTCATCCTGCAGCCGCGCTTCATCGTCGCCCAGGCGCTGCGCGCCGGCACCCTGGTGCCGATCCTGGAGTCCTACCGCACGCTGGATCTGAACTTGCACGCCGTCTACCTCAGCCACCGCTTCCTGCCGAGCAAGGTGCGGGTGTTCATCGACTTCCTGGTCGACGCGCTGGGAGCCGCAGAACCGACCTGAGCGACGCAGGCGAAACCTGGGTGCGCATCCCCTGGCCGCGTCCGCGGTCGCTGCTGCGCGCTAATCGAACATCGAGCTCAGCCCGTCGGTGCGTTCGGCGAGCGCCGGCATTTCGGTGTCGATACCCTCGAGTGTCAGCCCCAGTTGCCGGGCGACCTGCTGCGGGAAGGCCGCGGCCTGCGCCTCGGCTGCGGTCGCGAAGAGCTCGCCGCGCGCGCGCCACGCGCCGAGGTGGACGCAGCCGGCGGTCGCGCAGAATGCGCCGCTGCCCAGCGGTTGCGGAACCTGCCGCAGCGCCGTCGCGACCGCTTCGGGAAAGCGCCAGAACCAGGCGAGCTCGGCGGCCACGTCACCGTGGTGGAAGCCGAACACTTCCTGCTCCAGCGCGGCGCGTCCGGGATCCAGCACGTGCAGCCGCGCGTCGACCGGCGCCATCGCCTCGGGAGCCGCGGCATGCAGGTGCAGCTGGCCGATGCCGTGCATCAGGCCGATGGTGAACACGAGGTCGGCGTCCAGCCGAGCCTTCGTCGCCAGCCAGCGCGCGGCGCTGACCGTGTACAGGTTGTAATGCCAGAACTGGCCCAGGTCGATTCCCCGGGTTCCGCGAAAGGCGCAAGCCAGGCCATGGCCCAGGACGAGGTTTCGAACCATGACGAAACCGAGCATGCGCAGTGCATCATCGATCGAGGCGATCGTTCGCGAGACATGGAAATAGGCCGAATTGGCCAGCCGGAGCAGCTTGGCGCTGAGCACGGGGTCGGCCGAGATCTGGCCGGCAATTTCGTCAAAGGACGCGTTCTCGTCGCTGAAACTCAGCATGAGCCGCTGCGCGACCTTGGGAACGGCGGGCAGCTTCCTCGGCTCGTCGAGCAGACTCTTGAGGCTCAGCATCGTTCGATTCCCTCACCCTGGATTGCTTCGTCTCGCCGGCCCCCGGCGCGCCGGGGCACGCGGCGGCGCACCGAGGGCCGCCCCAGCCTCAGCCCGCCGCGCGCCTGCCGCGCCGCGCGACGGGCCCTGGGGCCTCGACCGCGCGGGTCAGCGTGCGGGCCAGCGCGATGACACGATCCGGATCCGCGCCGAGGGAGTCCATCAGGAATTCGATGATTTCCGAGCGTGGGTTGGCCAGCGTCGGCTCGATCATCATCACCGCTGCCGACAGCGCCAAGGCCCGCTCGCGGCTGGCGAGGTCGGGCAACAGCGCGTGCAGCGCGTTGAGCGCCTCGACCGGCGCGACCGCGGTGATGCGCGCCTGCTCCTTGAGCAGGCGCCCCCACGGAACGGCGACCGCCTGGCCGCCGTGGGCCTCGGGCGGCAGGCGCGCGAGCAGGCGGGCCAGGCGCAGGCTGCGGCGCTCGAACGCGCCGATCGACGCCATGCCGGCGAGCACGATACGGCAGACAGCCTCGGCAAAGCCGCCGTCGGCGACGCGCGCGAGCACGAGCGCTCGCGCCTCCTCGATATCCCGCAGCGCTCGATCGCGCGCGCGCAGGGAATCCGGCGCGTCGGCCTGGAACCACCGGCCCAGTCCGGCGCTGCTGTAGCACTGGCGCGCGAACGCGATGCTCAAGGCATCGCGCTGGGCACGGTAGCGGTTCAGCGCGTCGCTCATCCACAGGTCGAATCCGCGTTCGGCCTCGAGCAGCGGGTTGTCGCCGGCGACGCGCCTGCGGGCCGACCGGGCGCCGCCGGCCAGTGCGCGGATGAGCGGGGCCGCCGGAGATGCGTCGGACAACAGCTCGCGCTGCAGGCGCAGGGGATGCAGCCTGCCGAGCGCATCGCCGACGCTGCGCGTCGCCACCGCCCGCACCCACGGCCTCAGCCAGGCCTTGTACCACTGCGCGTGGAGTTCCGACACCTTGGCGACGACGGAGAACAGCGCTTCCTCGTCGCGACCCTCGGGGTTCAGGGCGACGATGTCCTGCATCGTGCGGTGTTCGTAGTGCACGGTGTAATCGCCTGGTTCCAGAGAGTCCCAGCGCAGCACCTCGCCGCCGTCCTTGGCCTCCAGACGCATTTCGTACAGGCCTGGCGGAAGGCTTTCGATGACGTCGAGCGAGCTGACGAGTTGGTCGTGTTCCTTGCGCGCGACGTCGCCGCCGACGAAGATGCCGAGGTGGCCGACACGCTCGTGGAGCACGTAGACGATGGTTCTGCCGGCAGCGGCGATCGCCCGCTCGTCGCCCCAGGTGTCGACAATCCAGTTCAGCGCCTGCGGAACCGGGGTGATGTTGTCGCCATGCGAGGCGAATACGACGACCGGGGACGTGATCGACCGCAAGTCGATGCGTTGCTCGCCGTCGAGAACGTCGCCACGCGCCAGCCTGTTGCCCACGAAGAGGTTCTCGACGATCGCCTCGATCTCGGCCCCCGTCATGCGGAAGAAGCCTCCCCACCAGCGCTCGAATTCGAGGAAGCGCGGCGCCTCGGTATCGACCTCCGACCAGAGCTTGTAATAGCGGCCCCAGAGGGCATTGGCCGGATGGAGCTTCTCGAAATTGTCGACCAGGTGGGCGCCGTCGAAGCAGTCGGCACCGAGATCGGAGCTCAGCGACGCCAGCCATGATCCACCCAGCAACGCGCCGAGGTAGCGCATGGGGTTCAGCGTCGAACTCCCGGCCCAGTACGACAGGGGGGCGCCGACGATCATCAGCGGGCCGCACAGCTCCGGGCGGCTCGCGGCGAGGGCCATCATCGCCCACCCGGCCTGGCAGTTGCCGACGACGACCGGCCTGGCGCCGCAGTCCGGATGGCGCGCGATCACCGTCTCCAGGAACCGGGCCTCGGCATGCAGCACGTCGAACAGGGTCTGACCCTCGACGGGCTGCGGACGGAAGGTCACGAAATACACGGGATGGCCCGCGCGCATCGCGACGCCCACTTCCGAGTCGTTCTTGAAGCCGCCGATTCCGGGGCCGTGCCCCGCGCGCGGGTCGACGACCACGAGTGGACGCAGGCCGCGTCGCACCGGAAGGCCCTTGGGGGGAAGCACACGCAGCAGCGCGTAGTTGCATGGCCGCTCGAGCGTGGAGCCGTCGAGCACCAGTTCATGCTCGAATTTCAGCAGCGGCGGAGTGCCCTGCTCCAGGTGCTCGCGGTACGCATTGCCGCGGTCGAGCAGGGTATCGAGGAACAAGGCGGCACGCTGTGCCGCGTCGATCAGGTACTCCGCGGCATCGGCCGGCGTCGGCAGGCGGACAAGATCCGGCGCGGCGGACTCAGACGATGCGAAACTGCTGCGATGGGCCATCGCTCGAACCCTGGCGGCAATCGGCGCCGTGCAGTGCGGTGCCACTGCGCCCGATGGTAGGCCCGTTGCCCACGGAACCGCAATCGCCGCAAGGCCTGCCGCAGATCCGCGGGGTCGCCAGCCCATGTTTCCGCGCAGGACGGGATCCGACGCCCACGCAGCACCCGGATGCGCCACACCTGGCGGCCGAATCCCGCGACAATGTCCGCCGCAGCATGCTTCGAAGCGCGGCACGGCGACCTGCACCGCCGGCGCGCCCCGGGGCCCGTCGCGTCGCGCCGCCACCCCCTCGACCCCCATGCCGATGTCCATGCCCCCGCAAGGCTCCCCCGCGCCCCCGCCGTTGCGCAGCGCGCTGTTCCTGTGGGGCATCGCCGCGATGGCCTACATGGTCGGCTTTTTCCTGCGCGTGACCCCCGGGGTGCTCAACGTCGACCTGATGCGCGACTTCGGGCTGGATGCCGCCGGCCTGGGCAACCTGGCATCCTTCTACTTCTACTTCTACGCCGCTTCGCAGATCCCGACCGGCATCGCCAACGACCGCTGGGGGCCCAAGGCGCTGATCGTGTTCGGCACGGCCTGCACCGGCGTCGGCGCGGTGCTGTTCGCGCTGGCCCCCGATATCGACATCGCGCTGCTGGCGCGTGGGCTGATCGGCCTGGGCCATGGCGTGGCCTGGGTGTCGCTGCTGGAGATCTCGGCACGCTGGTTCGCGCCGCGGGTGTTCGGCACGATGTCGGGTCTGTCGCTGTCGACCGGCACGCTGGGCGCCGTGCTCGCCCAGGCCCCGCTGCTGTGGGCCAGCCACGCCGTGGGCTGGCGCTGGGCGCTGGCGGCGGTCGGCCTGGCCAGCCTGCTGCTGTCGCTGATGGCTGCGCGCTGGATCCGCAACAGTCCGCACGAGGCGGGCTGGCGCGACTGGCTGCCACCGCCACCGACCAGGGTCTCGGGCCAGGTCGCGCGCGGCCTGCGCGAGGTCTGGCGGTGGCGCAATACCTGGCTGCTGTTCATCGTTCCCGGCGGGGTGTGCGGTTCCATCCTCACCTTCACCACGCTGTGGGGCATGCCCTTCCTGGTGCAGCAGCGCGGGCTGGGGACGGAGCAAGCTTCCTGGTTGATCGCGGCGATGCTGGTGGCGTTTTCGGGCGGCAGCGTGGTCTGGGGACGGCTGTCGGATCGCTGGCGTCGACGCAAGCTGCCGTATCTGCTGGGGAGCCTGCTGTGCCTGGCCGGCTTCGCCCTGCTGACCCTGTGGCCGCTGGCGCCGTGGCCCCTGCTGTACGGCATGCTGCTGGTTGCGGCCGCGGGCTCGGGTGCGATGGCCTTGGGCTTCGCCTGGGCGAAGGAGTCGGTGCCGGGGCATCTGGCGGGAACCGCCACCGGGGTGCACAACACCGGAGTGATGGTCGGCGCGCTGATCCAGCTGCCCTTGCTGGGTTGGGTGCTCGACCGCTTCTGGAGCGGACAGGCTGGCGCCGGCGTGCGGCACTACAGCCTGCAGGCGTTTCAATGGGCCTGGGGCGTGCTGCTGCTGTGGATCGCGGTTTCGCTGCTCTGCCTGCTGCTGGCCGGCGAAACCCACGCCCGCCCCTGGGCGCCGCCGAGCGCGAGGCGCAGCGGCGTCACTTGACCATATTACGAACAAGGTTTTACCGGAAACAGCTGCGTACAGATTCCGCAGATGGCCTAATTTGTCCTGGACAAATTCCGATCCAGCGCGCAGCCGCGCGTGCAGTCGGCAGCGTCCAAGCCAGCGCCGCCGGGCTCAGCAAGCGCGTGCGGCGCATGTCCCGGCGATTGCCGGCATCCGCAGCCCAACCCGTTGGGGAGTACCACCATGCAGCGTCGTCATTTCGTTCGCAATGCCCTGGCCGGCGCCGTCTCGGCCGCCGCGGTCGCCAGCGTGCCCGGAACCGCACAGGCCGCCTCCGACATGGGCCTGACCAACATCGTGTTCACCGAGGACGATCCCGGGCATTTCGCGAAGGTCGCCAAGCTGCACGTACCCGAGGTGCACGTCGAGGGCGGCATGCTCAAGGTGCACACCCCGCACCCGATGAGCGAGGCGCACTACATCGTCAGCCACACCGTGGTGCTCGAGGGCGGCAAGTTCCTCAGCCGCACGACCTTCAACTGGAAGGACAAGCCCACCTCCGAACACAAGCTGCCCGAAGGGTACAAGGGCAAGGTCATGGTCACCAGCACCTGCAATCTGCACGACTGGTGGCTGAAGGAAGTCAGCGTCTGAGTTCGCCCGGATCCCTCGAGCGCGCCCGCCGGCGCGCTCGAGTTCTCGGCCCCGCGCCACCGCGCCGGCCGCCGGATCGCGGAAACCGCCGCATCCATGCCTTGTGCGCCTCGCTGAGCAGCAGCAGGGTCGACGCAGCCACCAGCAGTTCTCCCCAGTGCGCGGCGGACACCGGCGCCAGCCCGAGCAGCCGCTGCAGCCCGGGCGTGTACATGGCGCCGATGTGCAGTCCCTGCGCGGCGAGAACCCCGAGCAGCAGAAAGGGGTTGTGCAGCGGATGCTGCGTGCATGCCGAAAGCGTCTCGGAGCGGCTGTTGAATGCCTGCACGTTCTCGAAGAGCACCAGAAGCAGCAAGGTGACGTTGCGGGCTTCCTCCACGCTGTCGCCGAGGCCGAGCAGGCGCTGGTAGAGCCAGAATGCCCCGCCGCCGATGAGCAATGCGGACAACAGCACGCGCTCCAGCATCAGGCGGTTGAAGATTCCTTCCTGCGGCGGCCGCGGCGGCTGGTCGAGTTCCGAACCTTCGGCCGGCTCGAAGGCCAACGCGACATCCTGCACGCCATTGGTCACCAGGTTGAGCCAGAGCAACTGCACTGCCAGCAAGGGCAAGGGCAGCCCGGCCGCCAGCGCGAGGCCGAACAGCACGATTTCGGCTGCGCCGGTCGACACCAGCAGGAAGATCACCTTGCGCACGTTGGCGTAGGCGATGCGTCCCTCCTCGACGCCGGCGACGATGGACGCGAAGTTGTCGTCGGTCAGCACGATGTCGGAGGCCTCGCGCGCCACATCGGTTCCGCGCCAGCCCATGGCCACGCCCACCTGGGCTGCGCGCAGAGCAGGGGCGTCGTTGACCCCGTCTCCGGTGACGGCGACGAAATGCCCGCCGCGCTGCAGGGATTGCACGATGCGCAGCTTCTGCTCGGGCTCGACCCGTGCGAACACCCGGCTGCGCGCGCACAGGGCATCGAAGTCCTGCACGCCACGTGCAGCGGCGGCATCGAGCTCGGCGCCGCTGCAGACCTGGCCGGCGTGCTCGGCGAGCCCGAGATCGCGGGCCACGGCCAGCGCGGTCAGCGGATGATCGCCGGTGAGCACGCCGACCACGATGCCGGCGCGTCGGCATGCCGCAAGGGCTCGCCGGGCCTCGGGCCGCGGCGGATCGCTCATCGCGAGCAGCCCGCAAAAGCGCAAACCCCGGAGGCTGCGGGCCGTGAAGGCCTCATCCTCGCCACGCTCGATCGGGCCCCGCACGCCACCCCCAGCACGCGGTAGCCCTGCGCCGCGAGGCTGCGCGCCCGGGCCAGGATGGCGTCGGCCTCCACCGCCACCGGCCCAGCGTTGGTGCTCATCGTGCGGCACATCGGAAGCAGGGTCTCGACCGCCCCTTTCGCGAAGGCCCATTCGGCCTGGCCTGCAGGTACCGGCGAAGCCGGGTGATGGATCCCGTCCCGGCGGTGCAAGCTGGCTGCGAAGCGCTGTCCGGGCTCGTAGGCCAGGGCGTCGACGCGCGGCCAGGCCCGCAGGCACTCTGGCTGGCTGATGCCGACCTTGCGGGCAAACACCAGCAAGGCGACATCCACGCTGTCGCCCTGACCGACCCACTCGTCGCCACCGCGGCGCGTCAGCGTGGCCTCGTTGGCCAGCACGCAGGCCCGTGCCAGTTCCTCGAGCAGCGGGCCGTATTCCTCCAAGGTGGCACCTTGCGCCGGCAGCACGGCGCCCTGCGCAAGCAGTCCTTCGCCGCTCACCCCCCAGGCTGCCTGCCCAGGGAGCTGCACGCGACGCACGGTGAGTTGGTTGACGGTGAGGGTTCCGGTCTTGTCGGCCGCGATGTAGGTGCAGGAACCCAGGGCCTCCACCGCCAGCAGCCGGCGCACGATCACCGCGCGGCGCGCCATGCGCTCCATGCCGACCGCCAGCGCCACCGTGAGCGCCACCGGCAGACCCTCCGGGATGGCCGACACGGCCAGCGCCACGGCGAGCAGGACGATCTCCCGTGGCGCCTGGCCGCGGAGCACGCAGACCGCGACCAGCAGCAGCGATGCCGCACCGACACCCACCACCACGCGGCGGGTGAAGCGCTCCATGCGCAGAATCAGAGGCGGCCTGCTCGCCACGCCTCCAAGCACGGCGCTGGCGATCCGCCCCAGTTCGGTGGCTGCGCCGGTGGCGACCACCACTCCGCGGGCGCGTCCGCTGTTCACCAGCGTACCCGCGAAGGCCATGTTGGCGCGTTCGGGCAGTGCCGCGTCGGTACCGAGAACGACCGCGGAGCACTTGTCGGCTGGCATCGACTCCCCGCTGAGCATCGATTCGTCCACGCCCAGGCGGTGTGCATCGATCAGCCGCAGATCCGCGGGAACCTTGTCGCCCGACTGCAGCAGCACGATATCCCCGGGAACCAGGCTGTCGGCCGCGACCTCGTACACCTCGCCGGCCCGCAGCACCCTCGCCTGCGACGCCACGAGGGACTGCAGGGCCTGCGCCGAGCGCTCCGCGCGGGATTCCTGGAAGGTGCCAACCGCCGCGTTGAGCGCCACCACGGCAGCGATGAATGCCGCGTCGGTCGAGGTGCCGAGCAACAGGGAAAACACGGCGGCGCACAACAGCACGTAGACCAGCGGGCTGCGGAACTGCCGGGCGAGGATCGCCAGCGTGGTCGGGGGGCGCGCATGCGCGAGGATATTGGGGCCCCAACGCAGCAGGCGCGCGCGCACTTCGTCGGGATCCAGGCCGCGCGCCGAACTTCCGAGCCGGGCCAGCACGGCCGACTCGGGCAAGGCGTGGGGATGCGCGACAGCGGACATGGGCACCGGGTAGCAGCAGGCATGGCGCGACGGCCACGTCCTGCAGTCTCGGTCGCCGGCGGCGCGCCCACAAGGAGCCGGCGCGCACCGTTGTTGCGCGGTGCCGCTTGACTGTGCGCGCGTCGGGGGTGCGACGAGGATCAGCCCGGCGCCTGTGGCTCGCCCTGCCAGCGCAGGCGCCGGCCCGGCAGGTGCTGCGGCCACTCGCGCTGCAGGTAGGCAATCATGGCTTCGCGAACCCGGCAGCGCAGTTCCCACGCGCGCGCCGAATTCGCAGCGCTCATCAGCAGGCGGATCTGCAGCGCCTGGTCGCTGGCCTCGGTGACATGCACCAGGGCGTAGCGGCCGTCCCAGTCCGGGTCGGCCGCGCACACCCGCTTGAGCTCGGCGCGCAGCGCATCGACGGGCATGCCATAGTCGACCCACAGGAACACCGTGGCCAGCAGGTTCGCGCTGGTGCGCGTCCAGTTCTCGAAGGGGTGCTCGATGAACCACTGCAGCGGGAGGATCAGGCGCCTGTCGTCCCACACCCGGAACACCACGTAGGTGCCGGTGATCTCCTCCACGCGACCCCATTCGCCCTCGACAATCAACACGTCGTTGATGCGGATGGGCTCGGTCAGCGCGATCTGCAGGCCGGCCAGCAGGTTGCTCAGCACCGGGCGCGCGGCGAAGCCGACGATCACGCCGGCCAACCCGGCCGATGCCAGCAGGCTGGTTCCGATCTGCCGCACCCCGGGAATGTTCATCAGCGCCAGCGCGAGACCGATCAGCACCACCAGCAGGTTGAGCACCCGCGTCAGCACGCGCGCGCGGGTCAGCGCGCCGCGTGACTGCAGGTTGGTGTCGAGCAGGGTCGGATCCTCGGGCAGAGCCAGTCCGCCACGACGCAGGGTGACGGCCTCGCCCACGGCCTGCACGACGCGCATGGCCAGCCAGGTGAAGCTGGCCACCAGCGCCAGTTGCAGGGCCGTCAGCGCCCACGGCACCGGCCCCGTGCGGGCATGCACCAGCAGGAGATCGAGACGCACGATCAGCAGCAGCCAGACCGCGCCCAGGGCGCGGCGCGTGCGCAGCCACAGCAGCGGGCCGATGCTGCCGGCGCGCAGCAGGCGCAGGACGAGCCGCGACAGCAGCAGGAAGGCCGGCAGCGCGAGCAGCGCGAGCACGATCGCGGCCGATTCGAAGGCATGGGAGGCGATCCAGATGCCGGCGCCGTTGAGCAGATCTTGTTGCATGGCGATGTTCGCAGAGCCCGCCGAAGCGACAAGCCAGGGCGGGTTCCGTGGCGCGGGATGCCGCGCGGGGCGGCGGCCCCAAGGCGCGACCGGCCCGGGTGGCGGCGGCGCCACAGGCACGCGACAGACGGAAAACCCTTCGGCGCGGCCTCCCCGCAGTCTACACAAGTGCACGGCGGCCGCCCCATCCAGCGCGCTCGGTAGCGATGGTTGACGCCGACCAAGGCGCGATTCCGCGCCAGCGCATCTGATACGCCAGGAAGCTTCCGAGGAGTCCGGCGATGTCGGGTTTTCCCTTGCTCAACAGCCTGCACTGCAGACTCATGGCGATCGCCGCCGGGGTCGTAGTCGCCGCGACCGCACTGCTCACCTGGGCCGCCGTCCACGCTTTGGGAAGCGCGCTGGAGACCGAAGTCCTCTCCCGCTCCGAGGCCGAAGCCCTGGACATGGCCAGCGCGCTCGACGCCAGGCTGCAGGCCTACCAGCAGACGCTGGCGAGGGCAGCCGCGCAGCTGCGCACCGACCGCCTCGACGATCCCGCCTACCTCGAGCGCTTCCTGCGCGAGCGCTTCGCCCACCAGCCCTATTTCCAGCCGCGCGGGGTCGACCTGCTGGGCGCAGACGGGCGCAGCCTGGCCGATTACCCGCCCATCGCGGGTCGACGCGGGGCCCCGCACGGCGACCGCGCCTATTTCCAGCGCGCGCTGCGCGCCGGCACGCCCATCGTGGGCAACCCGGTGCTGACCCGCGCCGGCAGGCACGTCGAGGCGCTGCCCGTGGCGGCTCCGGTGCGCGACGCCTCGGGCAAGGTGGTTGCCGTGCTCGTCGGGGTCGTCGATCCGGATGCCGCGGGCTTCCTGTCCTCGTCGCTGCATGCGCGCTTTCGCGGGAGCGCGCAGCGGTTCATCGTGATCCTGCACAGCGGCCTCGTCGTGGCCAGCACCGATCCCGCGCAGGTGATGCGCCCGCTTGCCCTGGCCGGGCACAGTCCGATCGCCGACCTGCTGCGTACCGGCTACGAGGGAAGCGTGGTCACCACCAACCGCGCGGGCGTGCAGAACGCCTATGCCATCGCGCACCTGCATGCCGTCGACTGGGCCTTCGTGCAAGCGGTGCCGACGGCCGTGCTGCTCGCCCCTGTGCGTCATCTGCGACTGCAGCTGCTGCTCGGCGGAACCCTGGCGGCGGCGCTCGCGCTGGGCGCCTGCGCCTGGCTGCTGCAGCGCGCGCTGGCGCCGTTGCGCGAGGCCTCCGCGCGGCTGGACGCCATGTCGCGCGAGGACTGGCTGGCGCAGCCACTGGACGAAGGCGGCGCACTGGAGATCCGCCGGTTGCTCAGCAGCTTCAACCGCCTGGGCGCGCGGCTGCGCGCCTCCACCGAGCAGTTGCGGGCCTTCGTGCGCGCGGCACCGGTCAGCATGGCGATGTTCGATCGCCAGTTGCGCTACCTGGCCTGCAGCGACCGCTGGCTGGCCGAGTACGGCCGCGGGCGCCACGACCTGTCGGGCCTGAGCCACTACGAGCTCTATCCGGATCTGCCGCAGCGCTGGCACGAGGTGCACCTGCGCGCCCTCGCGGGCCAGAAGCTGGGCAGCGACCGCGATGAATGGACGAGCCCCGACGGCACGCGCCGCTTCCTGCGCTGGGCCGTCGTACCCTGGCGCAACACCGGTGGCGAGGTCGCCGGGCTGGTGATGTCGGCCGAGGACATCACCGGGGCCGTGCAGGCACAGGACGCGCTGGCCGAGCGCGAGGCGCGCTACCGCGCGGTGGTCGAGACCGCCGTCGACGGATTCCTGATGGTCGACGCCGTGGGCCGCGTGCGCGACGCCAACCAGGCCTACGCCGAGGCCAGCGGCTACAGCCGCGAACAGCTGCTGTCGCTGCGCCTTTCGGATCTGTTCGCCGACGAAGGCCCGCAGGAGGTCGCGGCGCGCATCGCCCGCATCCGCAGCAAGGCCAGCGACACCTTCATCGCCCGCCAGCGTCGACGCGACGGATCGATCTGGCCGGCCGAGTGGCGCTTCGTGTTCTGGGCCTCGGCCGGCGGGCGCTGCTTCGGCATGGCGCGCGACATCAGCGAGCGCCTGGACGTCGAGCGTCGCATCATCGACGCCGCGACCGCCGAACAGGAGCGCATCGGCCAGGAGATCCACGACGGCATCGGCCAGGGCCTGACCGCGGTCAGCCTGCTGGCCGGAGCGCTGCGCCGGCAGTTGCAGCAGGCCGGCCAGGGCAGGGCCGCCGCCTCGCTGGACAGCCTGATCCTGCAGCTCGAGCAGTTGCAGCGCGATGCCAGGCTGCTGGCGCATGGGCTGTCGCCGCTGCACATCGGCCCCGATGGCCTCGAAAGCGCCCTGCGCCTGTTGGTCGACAACACGCGCGCGGCCTCCGAGATCGCCTGCAGCCTGGACATCCGCGGCCCGATTCCCGACTTGCCCCCGGTGGCCGCGCTGCACCTGTATCGCATCGCGCAGGAAGCCATAGGCAACGCGCTGCGGCATGCGCGGGCGCGCTCGATCGAGGTCGTCGTCGCGCAGGAAGCTTCATCGTTGCGGCTGCGGGTGTGCGACGACGGCATCGGCCTGGCGGGAGAGGATTCGACCCGCAAGGGGCTGGGGCTGTCGATCCTCCAGTACCGCGCACGCAGCATCGGTGCCACGCTGAGCGTGCGCGGCGCGCCTGGCGCGGGCACCTGCGTGGACTGCCTGCTGCGGCTGCCGGCGGTCGCAGCGATCGCCGGTTCCTGAACCACCGCGGCGGCGCCCGCGCCGAAGCCCTATGCTGGGCGCCTGTACCTGCCTGCCCGCGCGATCCCGACCATGCACCAGCGCAGCCCCCTGCCCGCGCCCCGTCCCCTATGAGCGCCCTGCGGCGACGCCTCGCGGCCATGCCGGATCTGCCTGCCTACGCGGTGCTGTGGCTGATCGGGGCCTGCCTGCGGCTGACCATCCTGGTGGTACCGCCGCTGCTGCCGCAGCTGCACGCGGCGCTGGGCCTTTCCGAAGGCCAGGTCGGGCTGCTTTCGGCACTTCCCCCGCTGATGTTCGCCGCGGCGGCGGTTCCCGGATCCTTCCTGGTCGCGCGCTTCGGCATCGGCGCCACCCTGCTCGCCGGGTTGGTGCTCAACACCGTGGCGTCGGCGGCCCGCGGCGCGGCTCCCCACGTCGGCTTCCTCTATGCGTCGACGCTGTGCATGGCCGGTGGCGTGGCCATCAGCCAGCCGGCGCTGCCGCCGCTGGTGCGCGCGCGATTCCCGCGCCGCGTGGGCTTCGCCACCGCGGTATTCAGCAATGGCCTGCTCGTCGGAGAAGTCCTGGCCGCGGCCTTGACGCGCCCGCTGGTACTGCCGCTGGCGGCCGGCGACTGGCGCGTCACCTTCGTGCTGTGGGCGCTTCCTGTGCTGTTGACCACGGTGCTGGTGCTGGCCTACGGCCACCACCTGTTCCCGCGGCATGCGGCGTCCACCCTGCGCGGCCGCTGGATGCCCGACTGGAGCGACCCCCTGGTGTGGCGACTCGGGCTGCTGCTCGGCGGGGTCAACGCGCTGTACCTGGTGAGCAACGCCTTCCTGCCCGACTACGCCACCGCGGTCGGGCATCCCGAGCGCATCGAGGGCGCGCTGACCGCGATCAACCTGGCCCAGATTCCGGCCTCGCTGCTGATGATGGGCGTGGCCGGGCGGCTGGCGACCCGGCGCTGGGCCTCCGGAGTTCGACACCAACCGCGCCAAGTCCATGTTTTTGTTGAGGCGAGTTAAAAAATTGCCACTACAGCAGGGTCATCTGAGCGTCGCGGGTCGGTTTGGGGAGCTTGAGGGCCTGGAAGAGCCGC
>JAJZEC010000026.1 GCA_021805825.1 Pseudomonadota bacterium | reverse complement strand
GAACAAACCCCAAAACCCGGCAAAATAAGGCCCTTCAACAGGGTCGTTCGAGACCCCTCTCGGCACCGGCTCCACTGGCCGATATATGCCGACTCCGGGTGGCCGGATTACGCCGACTCGTGACACCCTCAAGCTCCCCAAACCGACCCGCGACGCTCAGATGACCCTGAACCGCCCCGGGAACCGTGGAGGCGGGTTGCCTTGAGTCAGGGAAGGATTGCAGCCAGGCGGGACATGGCGCCTTGGATCTCGGAGACCGCTGGATAGCGCATGGCGGCCGCTACGACGTGTGGCGCCCAGCGCCCGCTCAGGCCGATGACAAGGCCCTCGGTCCGCCGGTATCCCTGACCAAAGGTCTTCGCTCCACCCACACTTTTCCAAAATTCCGTGGGCAGCCAATACCCCGCAGAGCCAATGTTTCTGCTGCTCTCAGCCCCTTCCGCTTCCCCTATAGGAATAGATGGGGAAGTGCATTCCTCTGCCTGGCCAGCCGTCCTTCACTGCAGCGAAAAAGGGGCCGCGTCAGCCCCTTCAACACTCACCACCCGATTGCCCA
Source organism: Pseudomonadota bacterium (assembly GCA_021805825.1). Classification (GTDB taxonomy): domain Bacteria; phylum Pseudomonadota; class Gammaproteobacteria; order Burkholderiales; family Burkholderiaceae_C; genus Thiomonas_A. The sequence continues at coordinate 45,588 of JAJZEC010000026.1, read as the reverse complement.
CCGGTGCAGCACGAGCAGTAGGTGCACAGCTCCGACGACTGCCAGCGCCACGGTCACCGCAATGGTCATGACCACCTTCTCCACGGTCGTTCTCATGGCGCACTCCCAGCGGTAGCCTTGGCCTCGAGCTTCTCGGCCAGCGTCGTTGCTGGCTGTGCAGGGCCCGCGGAGTAGAACTCCTCGAGTACCGCCTCGCCTTCTTCTTCGCTATCCTCGAACGCTCCGTTCTTCAGCCCGTCGAGCGCAGCTTGGTCCAACGCGGCCTGGTTCCAGCCCGCGGCTTCACGAGCGCTGCTCTCCTCCTTGGCCTTCTGCAGCGCTTGCTCAAGCGTCAGCCCTTCCCGCACCACGAGGTCCACGAAGTACACCGCCGACCGGTGGCTCTGGGTCGTACTCTTGGCCCGAAGCTTGAGCGTCAACGGCAGACACGGAAGCGCTGTCCCAGCGAGTGCCTGGAAGTACTTCAGCCTGGCAGCCAGGGTGCGAATGCTGTTGTACCCCGTGGTCCGGAACACGAAGCTTCCCAGCTCGTCCTCCTGGCCTTCGAGCTGCACGTTCAGGCGCCCGTAGGGCTTGCACCCGAGCTCGTCTGCGACCGCACAGTTCTCCGGCGTCGGACAGGGCAACGTGACCAGCCCCTCCGCTGTCCTGCGCTTGCAGCTCTGCCCGTTGCCAGCACACACGGGTCTTCCCGTTTGCCGGTTGAAGGCGGTGTACTCAGCTCGCAGGCTCAGGTCGGGATCGGCGAAGAGGACCTTCACCGGCAGAGCCCTGAGCTTCTTCTCCGCCGAGGCCTTGCGCAGAACTTCGTCGAGGGGGTGATGTACCCAGCCGTCCTTGCCCTGGACCAGGCTCGTGACCGTGAACTCATCGTCCTTCTCCGGTAGGCGTTTACCGTTGCGTTCGACTACCTTGCCAATGGAAATGCGCCCCAGCACGGGCGGCGTGATGGCGAGACCTTCAATCATGACTTCCTCCTGGTTCAGAGCAACGTGAACCGCCGGCTTCCCGGGCGGGTCTTCGGGTACTTCTGCAGCAACTCGGGTTGAGCCTTGAGCAAGGCTTCGACGTCCAACACGGTGCTGTCCTTGCTGCGCTTCCAGCTCACGGCGCCGGCTTCGAACTCCGCGCGTGTGGCGTCACCCATGGCTTGCTGCAATGTGGCCTTGCACTGGGCCTCCTGCTGCTCCAGTTCTTCGCGCTTGGCCCTGATTGAGAGCCAGTCGGAAAACGTGGTGCTGAGCTTCGTGTCGGCCTTGAAGTCGACCGTTGCCCCGTTGTCGTAGGGGTAGAGGGCTTGCAGCGCCTGAGCAGCCGAGTCCGAGCCGTCTGCAGGTGGTGGCGTGTCCGCTTCGACGTAGGCCCAGAACCTGGCTTCGAGCTCAATGAGGCGGGCAATGAGCTTGTCATCACGGACCACACGGTGAACCTGCAACTCCTGCCCCCCGAGCAGCACGGCAACGTCAGCAGCTGCTTTGCCGGTCACAGCGAGTTGGTGCTGGACCTGAAGCTGCACGTACTCGGGAACGCCTTCACGCCAAAGCTTCGCGCCGTTGATGCCTGCGGTCTTGCACTCCAGGACGCTCACCTCCGACGAGCCCAGGACCTCCCGGTCGATGTTGGCTAGCAGCCAGGGGTGCTCAGGGTGTTGCAGCACGCTGTTGACGCGGCGTACACGCAGGCCAGTGCGCTTGGTGTAGTGGGCGGCCACAATGGGTTCGAGCAACGTTCCCCAATACATGGGCGAGCTCTCGTCATTGGGGTCGTCCTTCGGCAGGTTGCTGTCGCGTCCGGTCTTCACGAGCCAGAGTTCGAGCTGCGACTGGTAGGGGTTCAGTCCCACGGAAGCAGCAGCGTCGGAGCTGCCAATGCCACGCCGACGAACCTGCAGCCACTCGTCGCGGCTCAAGGTGTTGGTGGAGACCAGGCGAAGTGCTGGCCTGGGTCGAGGTTGTTGCTGGGGTTGCATGGTCGTTCTCCAGAAATGGAAAAGCCCGGGCAGCGCTGAGCTGGGCCGGGCGCCAGGTTGGTTACGCCGTAACGGTCGTTACGCGCTACGAGACGAGCTTCAAGGCCTCCTGCCAGGCTGCTTGCTTCAGCTGCGCACCAGGTCCAAACCACGCCGAGTCCAGTCGGTGGTCGGTGCTGCGGGCTCGCTTGCTGTGGTCGGCGTACTCCGTCACCGCGTTGACGAGACCCCACGCTGTTCCCTTGGCCGAGGCCAGCTCCGCTCCCTTGCCATGGCCTTGGAATAGCTCCAGAACCGCTGCAATGGGCTTCTGCGGGGCTTGCCCGTGCTGGGGCAGGGTGAGTACCTTGGCGAGGAACGCTTCGGCCTGAGCGTCGCTCACCTTGCGTTCGGACAGGGCCTTTATGCGGACCAAGAAGCTGTCCCAGCTGGAGACGGCAATGCCGAGCTGCCGCTTCACAGCGTCGGCGTCGAAGCTGGACCGATGGCTGACCTTCACTGCGCCCATGTTGTCACCGAGGGCAATGTGCAGCGTGTTGTTGCACACGACTCGGACCGACGTGAACTGCGCCGTGGTGGCCAAGGTTCCGTCGCAGGCGGTGGCCAGCAGCAAGTAGCCTTTGACCTGATCGTGGCCCTTGAGCACGGCCGACTGCCCGGTGCGCGCCAGGGCCCAGAACTTCTTGCCGCCCTTCAAGACGCCCGCGGTCTCCAGCTCGAAGCCGGACACTTCGCTGAGGTCGCGGTAGAACTCCAGGATTTCTCGGGGCTGCACGACCTGGAAGCGCTGGCTCACGACTGCGAGGGGAGCGTGGTTGTCCGAGCGGTGAAGCACCAGTTGCTCGGGGAAGCTGTGCAGGGTCTCGGAGCCGTTGAAGAAGCGGACAGGCGAGGACTCGATGGTCCAGTCCATGCCGGCGGCTTGTTGCCAGGCCTCGATGGGCTCGCGAGGTTGAAGGCGTTGGCCCAGTCCGTGCCAGGGTTCGGCACCGACATAGGCCATGGTTTGAACGAGGTGCATGACGGGTTCTCCAGGAAGTAGGGACGAGCGAAGTCGCCGGGTCGAAGCAAACCGACTCGGAAGCGACGAGGCGAGGGGGAGGGGGGAGAGACCTAGCGCAGCAGTTCGGCTAGGGCTTGCAGAGCAGCCTTGGCGGCTGCAGCTGCGGCTGCGGCCAGGGCTTCGACAAGGGCGTCGAACACGGTGTTCTCCTGGTCAAGAGACGAGGGGGATTCCTCAAGGTTCTTGTACCAAGGAGCAGGGGAAATTTCGAAGGTGACTGCCCACGGATTTCCGAATTTCTGTGGGCAGCAAGTGCCTCGCGAAGCCAATGTTTCTGCGGCTCTCGGGGTTGTCGGCTTCCCCTATAGGAATAGATGGGGGAAGTGCCTTCCTCCCCTGATCAAGAAGCGTCTTTTCCTCGGCGACGCACGCTTCGCGTGTCGCTACACTCGAGAAAATTTCATCGAGGGAGAGGTGTGATGCGACATCTGCTGCTTGCCGTAGTTCTCGGTGTTGCGCTCACTGGGTGCACAACTAGCCCAACAAACCCCGTCCCTATCGGCGCGAACACTTACCTGATGTCCAAGACGAACGTCGCCGGGGCATTCGGGGACGTCGGCACGCTTGCCGAGGATTTGATGGTTCAGGGGAATGCCTTTTGCGCAAAGAAGGGCCTCAAGTTCCAGCTGATCGGGGAAAACTTGCGGCAACCTCGAGTAGGCAGCAGCCTAGGTGGGGCAACGATTCAATTCGAGTGCGTTGAACATCCCGGACCGGTTCAGCTTCGCCCTGACAACGGCGTGACGACCGTCACGACGGGGAAGTAGCGCAACGCGCGAGACTGGTCATTTTGCCTAAAAAATATGAAGGAGTGCGGGCACTTTCATTTCGTGATTCGAGGTTTTGTGCGTGCGGTAATAGATTTGAAAGAAAAATAATGATATCTGTCGCGGACATTCCATACGAAAACCGGATTATTAATTTGCGGGACGGGTATGCCATGGTCTGGCCATTCCGAAACTTGGAGAAAGGCCAAGGTCCGTACGAGTTATTTCTCGACAACAACGCGGTTGTGCGTTCAGAATGGCTTAGGGGCCTAAAATTAAAGGTAACGGGAGGAATTGCATTAAATCCCACCTTGGCGTGGGTCGAGCAATGGCTGTCGAATGCGAGTTTTCGCGATAATGCAGAGGGGCGAATAAACGATTTCCTGGCCCCGTTCATCGCGGAAGGTTTCTGCTTTCCAGTTGGCTACGCAAGAGCGCAAGCTCGCAGTTTGGAAAGCAACGAACGAGCTTGGAAAACGCAGTGGATGCTTGTTTACCTCTACGTTGTACTCCTATATCGGATCGTCAAAGCCCGTAAGGGCGACAGTATTCCCGCGAAACTGCTCGCTGAGTTGAGGTCGCAGGATGTTCCGATATTCAGTGGTTGCATCATGCTGTGCTGCCTCGGTAGTTACCTACGGAAAAATCAGAAGGTACGCCTCGTGGGGGACGACAACAGCGCCTACTCGTACCTAAATAGTTTCATTTCGCTTCATGGTAGTGGGAAGGGGGAGAGTCAGTTCGACGAAAATTACTTGCGGAATCGAGTCGGTGATCTGTCCCTCTGGTATGCATTGGGAAGCCTGCTGCAGAATGGCTTCCGGCCGGCAGGAGAGTCGGTTCTCATAACGCAGGACAAGGCGCTAAGTAAATTCATTTTGCGCTGTCTTCCGGGTGTGCAGATTTCCGGCTTGCCGATGGCGTTTACGTTTGATGAACGCGTGTTCGATGATGAACATCGGGACGCCATAATCGAGCAAATTGAAGCCGTAGTCCCTACCGTGAGCCCGACGCAGACTCGTCAGAAACAGCTAGAGCGCATGAGTTCGCTGCGCGACTACGTTAAGCGGGGGGCTGATCAGGAGTTGGTTGAAGCCGTCGACCGCGTATGGGAGGAGTGGCTAACGCCCGGATTCAATTTATCGTTTCAATAGTTTTTGGCTAGACTGCGGCATCGCTTTGTCCCATGTTGCGCCTAGGCGATTGCAAATTTCTATTATCTTGTGATCAGGGAAGTAATAGTTTTGACGATATTTGGGTTGCCCCTTAAGTTTGGAATTTCCCTCATTACCTTTTTCCTTGTCTCGGCTGCGCAGGCTTGGCGCAGGCTTTCCGGGAACTCGTGCACCGGCTCGTGCGACGTGGCGTAGGGCAGTTAGCTGGCCTCAACTTCTCGTGCACGTGAGCAGCCGTGGCGCAGCGTCCCCATCACGAGCCACAGTTCCTTCGGCTAGCCTGCGACGTCGTTCTTCCTGAGGGGCAGCTGGTACTGGACCGAAGGCCCTGGGCGGGACGCAACGATTGAACGCGGAGAGGCGCAAGACTTCGTCGAGGAAGCTGCGGAGTCGCTCCTTGTCGTTGCTGGGGATGTCGGCCTTCTCGCCGTCACGCAGCCAGAGATGTAGCGACTCCACGGTGCAGCCGATCTCCTGCGACAGGGTCTCGGGGTTCCACCATTCGCGCCTGCTCGGGCTTGTCATGGTCTGTTGACTTGGGGTCCTGGCCAGTGCTTTCAAGGCTAGGGTATGCCAGCCCCTGACCGGGTACTATGCCCCGGAGAGCCTTGAAAACAGGGCCTCTCCAGCGGGTACCTTTCCGAGTACGAAACTTTTCGGTGAGACGAAAAGAGAGCTCCTGGAGCAGCTTGTGTTGCTTCCCTGACACACACCGCTTCCGCCATAAACCCAGGAAAATCAAAAGCCTGGGAAAATCCGATCTGCGCTGCCGCATCGATTCCGGCGCGAAGCTGCAATCCGGCAGACCGTGGTTGCTCCGATCGCGCGGGGAGCGCGGTCTTGCGCGTCTCGAGGTCGGAGGCGCTGTTCCGATCCACGGCATGGCGAGGATGCGTGCGCTGCCCTTGATGGCTTGTGACGCCCGGTGGCACGGCCTGCATCCCTCCTTGCGCACCGATCTCTTCGGTTGGGCTCCCGGCGGTTCGGCGAGGATCCGGAGACCATGCGGGGCGACATCCTGTCGGGAGGGGAACGCCGAAGCGGAAGCAGTGCACTGGTCGACGGTTGCAGCCGGTAGCAATGCGCGTGCGTATGCACGCAACGAAGCGGGGCATCCTTGCAGGGATTTTCCCTTTGGAACCCTGAGGGTCGCGCGATCTGAATCCAGGAAGGCCAAGTGAACGCAAAATTGCCGGAAGACTTTGATCCAGAGTTGTATCTGGAGTTGCATCCCGATGTACGGGCGGCGGGTGTTGACCCGGCGAAGCATTACCTTGATTTCGGAATGAAGGAAAAGAGAGCATACAGGAAGTCCTTCAACGCACTGGCCAGGGAGTTGGCCAGATACAGCTCCGACAAGCCGGAAGACATCAATCCGTTCCAGTTGCTTGATGGGGTATGGAGCACCTACTTTGAAGGCCGGAACGGTGAAAGACTGACGCAGGGCAGTTTCCACGGAACCAATGATCCTCGCATGGAATGGCTGGCGTCGAAGATGACTCTGGAAAACCAGAGAATCCTCGAACTCGGGCCGCTTGAAGGAGCGCACACGCTGTTCCTGGAAAAGATGGGTGCGGATGTTCTGTCCGTTGAGGCAAATATCGGCGCCTTTCTGAGATGTCTGATCGTGAAGAACCAGTATTCGTTGCGAAGCAGATTTCTGCTTGGGGATTTCAACAAGCTCGATACGGGTGAAGCGAATTTTGACCTGGTTTGTGCAAGTGGTGTCTTGTACCACATGACCGAGCCGGTGCGATTTCTTGAGAAATTCTCAAGATGCAGTGATCGCATGTTTTTATGGACGCATTATTTCGAAAGTGATTTGAGCAAGTGGAATCCTGCGCTTGAGTCGCAAATCAGGAGCGGCAAGTGGAACTACAAGCGACCGGATATCGTCCGTTTTGAAGGTCTCGACGTCAGGGTGGTCAGGCAGCAATACGGTGACGCGCTGGGGTGGTCTGGCTTCTGCGGCGGCCCGGAAGATTATTCTCACTGGATCGAGAAAAGCGATCTGCTTGAACTTCTGTCGAAGTTGGGATTTTCAAGGATTGAAATCGCCTTTGATGACGTCGAGCATCAGAATGGCCCGGCCTTCTGTGTGCTTGCGCAAAGGTGAATGGGTGCCGCGAAAGCCGGAAAAGGGGCGAAGTGGTGATTCTTCTGAGCGACTGCAAGAGCCCATGCATCACGTCAGTCCGCGGAGTTCGGAAGCCCTCGATCACCGTCAGGATCCGGAACTTGTTCCCGCTGGCGCCCTGAAGGTGCACGAAGGCCATGGCGCGGTACGGCCGCGGTTCCGCGGGTCGGGGAGTCGGTCCGTGATGCGCGGGTAGCCGAAGCCTGGACGCGCATGCGCAAGCTCGCGGGTGCGCAGCCTCCACGCCGAGAGAGGCGAACGGCGCTTCCGCCACGGCCCGCTCGGCGCGACAATGAACGCATGCTGCGCAGACTGATCCTTCTCGCATCCTTGCTCGCGCTGCTCGGCGGTGCTTCCGGGTTGCGCATGGAACTCGGCCTGGCGGCGTGGGCGGCCTGCGCGGCCGTGCTGCTGGGCGCGCAGGATGCCACCACGGCCTCGATCGGGGCCTGGGCGGCAGCCGTGGTTGCGTTGCTGGTGCTCGGCTGAGCCGGCTGCGACGCGGCGCGCGTCGACACCACCGTTGCTCGTCGCGGGAATGGATTCTTGCGATTGTTGTCCGCGGGCGATGTCGCTAAGCTCGGTTGCGTGCCTGCAGGCACATGATCCGTGCGCTCGCGAATTCCCTCCATGATGTCGCTCTCCTCCCGGTCGCCTGCGCCCGGGCAATCGCCGGCTCCAGGCGCATTCCCGATGCGGCTCGCCATGGCTCCGATGGAGGCCCAGGCACGCATCTTCGCCCGCGTCCTGCCCTGGATCTGTGTCGTGGCCGGGCTGACCCATGTCCTGTTCCTCGGGCTGTTCCTGTGGGCGAAGGTGTACGTGCTGGTGGTCTTCAATGTGGCCAGTGTGCTCGCCTACGTGGCTGCCTTCCTGCTGGCGCGCCGGGGCCGAACGGAAGCTGCGATCCTGCTGGCCGCTGGAGAAATTGTCGTGCACGCGGTGCTTGCGACGACGGTAATCGGCTGGTCCTGCGGATTCGGTGCCTACATCGTGCTGGCCTTGCCGGTTCTGGTCGTGAGCGGCGTGCGGCCGCGAGCCTTCAAGGTCGCGGGGGTGCTGTGCCTTGCCGCGCTCTACCTGGGGCTGGACGCGGCCTTCGCCGGGCGCCGGCCCGCGATGGCCATCGCACCCTTCGTGGTGTCGAGCCTGCATTACTTCAACGCCGTGGCGGTCATGGCCATCCTGAGCCTGCTCGCCGCCATCTACGCCTACGTGATCGAACAGACGCAGGGAGCGTTGCGGGAACTGGCGAGCAGTGATTCGCTGACCGGCCTGCGCAACCGGCGCGCCATGCTGGATCTGATGCATTACGCGGAATCCCGCTTGCAGCGCGGCCCGGAATCGCTCTTCTTCATCATGTGCGACCTGGATCGCTTCAAGGCCATCAACGATGCCTTCGGCCACGCTACCGGGGACGCCGCGCTGCAGGCCGTGAGCCGGGCCCTGGCAGGGTGCCTGCGCTCGGCCGACGCCATCGCGCGATGGGGAGGCGAGGAATTCCTGGTCATGCTGGCCGGTACCGACGAGGCCGGGGCCGTACTCGTTGCCGAACGCATGCGTCGGGCGGTGGAGGAACTGCGCATCGTGTCGCCCACGGGCCGCTCGGTGCGCGTGACGATGAGCGTGGGGGTCGCCACGCTGAGGCCGCAGGAAACGGCCGAGCGCGCCATCGCGCGCGCCGATGCGGCCCAGTATCGAGTCAAGGGTGAGGGCGGGAACCGTGTCGTCGTGGCGGGCGACGAGCAGGGCGCATGAGCGCCGTGCGATCGGCCCGCGGGGCGGCGCCGGCAGTGCGGATGCCGGTGCCGGTTGAAGTGGACAAGGAGTCGCGATGACCTTCAGCAACGCCCACGAGCGCGTCTACGGCCACGAGGCGGCGGCCTGCCTGCTGCCGATCCAGGGCACGATCCAGGCTCTTGCCGAGCGCTTTGCCGAGGATTTCTTCGATGTGCTGGCGCGTACCGAGGAGGGCGCGCGCATCCTGGGCGCGCTGCAGGAAGACGAGGTCGTCCGTCTGCGGGCGGAAGAGGCGCAGTACCTGCGGCGGATCTTCTCGCCGGATCTGAGCCTGGCTCGGCACCAGGACGAGGCGCGCCGCGTCGGGCGCGCGCATGCGCTGGTCGGCGTCGAGCTGCAGGCGCTGATCGAGTCCTTCGCCCTGTTCCAGCAGAAGGCGCGCGAGGACATCATGCCGCGGATCGACCCGGCGCAGCGGCATGCGATCCTCGACATCATGCAGTCCCGCATCTTCGTCGACATGCAGGCGCAGGCGGGAAGCTACCAGCGGGTCGACGCCGGACTGGCGCTGGCCTCGGCGGCGATCGACGAGATCATCCAGCAGACCGGCAATTTCTCCGACCTGATCCGCGGGGTGATGGAGCGCATCGGCACGCTCGAGGGCGAGGTCTCGGCCTTGCTGGGGCGATGCGATGCAAGCGGGGAACTGCAGATCGAGGCTTCCGAGGGGCATCGAGGGCATCGCTACCACGAGGCCATGATGACCGGCGTGGTACCGAAGATCAGCACCGACGCCGACAGGCCCTCGGGCCAGGGGCCCGGAGGCTGTGCGTGGCGCAGCGGGGAGATCATCATCTCCGACGCCTGGGCGGTCGAGTCGCGCAACCGGCCCTGGCAGGGCTTCGGCAGGCAGCTGGGCTTTCGTTCCAGCGCCTCGGTGCCGCTGCTTGACGACACCGGAAAGAGCATCGCCTTGCTGACGCTGTACAGCGCGTGGCCGCGGTTTTTCTCGACGCTGCGCATCAGCAACTTCCTCAGCCATCTGCAGAGGGCGCTGAGTCACGCCGTGCAGAGGCTGAGCATGGCGCCCGTCGTGGCCTTGCCCTTGCGGCAGAAGTACCGCGGCTGGATTGCCGAGCAGCGGGTGGCCTTCCTCTACCAGCCGATCATCGATCTGCGCACCGGGCAGTTGCGCAAGGTGGAGGCGCTGGCGCGCCTGGTGGACGATCAGGAGCGACTGGTGGCCCCGCAGCTCTTCCTGCCCGCCTGTGGCAACGCGGAGCTGTTCACCATCCTGGAATTGGGACTCGAGCGCGCCTGTTGTGACACCAGGCTGCTGGCGCAGGCCGGCCTGCCGGCGACGATTGCGTTGAACTTTCCGGCCGAGGGCATCGGCGACGCGCGCTGCGAGCGGTCGATCCTGCAGGCCATGCGCAAGTGCGCAGACCTCGGTTCGTCGATCGAGCTGGAACTGCTCGAGACGCGCGAGGCATCGGATTCGGATGAGCACCGACAGGCTTTCCTGCAGAAATTGCGGGACGCCGGCGTGCGCTTCGCCGAGGACGACCTGGGTTCGGGGCACAGCTCGCTGCTGCGCCTGGATCAGTATGCCTTCGACGAGGTCAAGCTCGATCAGGCGCTGGTGCGCAGCGCCACCGAGCGACCGCAGCGCGCGCTCGAGTTCATGCTGTACCTGACCCGCCTCGTGCATGCCTTCGACATGCGTCTGACCGTGGAAGGGCTGGAGCACCGGGGACTGATCGAGAGCGCACGGATCCTCGGTGCGGATCAGGGGCAGGGCTATGGCATCGCGCGCCCCATGCCGATCGAGAACATCGCAGCCTGGTATCGAGGTTTTCGCTACGACGTCGATGCAAACCGCCCAACGACCGCGCTGGGGGCGCTGGCCACCTACCTGCTCTGGGATCTGCAGTCCATGGGGCATCCCGAGGAGGCGGGCCTTGCGGCCCCCATGGATGCCCGGCGGACGGTGGAAGTGTTCATCGCCGAGCGCGGCCTCCAGGGCACCGAACTGGCGATGCTGCTGGCGGAGCACTTCGAGGGCAAGGGGGTCGTCCGGGCGCGGCTGCGCGCGCGCGTGATCCAGGGCTTCGCGCGTGCCTGGTTCGAGGAACTGGGGCGCGCATCGCCCACCGCCGGGTAGTCAGGCCGGTCGCGTCTCCCCCGCGTGGGCGCATGCCGGGCGCGCGGGTGATGCACCCCCGCGCGCGGCCTGCCTAGTCGTTCCCGGATCCGCTTCCCGATTCGCCGCCGGTGTCGGTTCCAGACTCCCCGGTGGGCCCGGTGGAGCCCGTCGATCCGGTGGGCCCGGTCGAGCCCGTCGATCCGGTTGGGCCGGTGGTTCCCGTGCCGGTGTCGCTTCCCTCGCTGCCCTGGCTCGCGCCTTCGCCGCTTCCCGTCTGGCCATTGCGCTCCCGCGAGCGCACCTGCTCCCGATGCTGCTGGGGCCCGGTCTGCTGCGAGGGATTCTGGGCCGAGGACTGCGTGCTGCCGCTGACTCCCGGCTGTTCGCCTGGCGACTGCCCGGGCGAAGCGCCGAAGCCGGCACCCTGTCCGCCGCTGTTGCCGTTGCCTGCGCCCGCACCGGCACCGGCACCGGCACCGGCACCGGCACCGGATCCCGCCCCACCGGCGCCCGCCCCGCCGGCGCCGCCTCCCCCGCCATCACCGCCATCACCGCCGCCTCCACCACCATCGCCGCCGCCTCCTCCACCGCCGCCGCCACCACCGCCGCCACCACCACCGCCACCACCGTTGGCCAGGGCCGGGGCCGCCAACGCGGCGCAAAGTGCCCAGATCAGGCTGCGCCGGGACATCGATGTCGCATTCATGATTCGCGCTCCTTGTGCGCAGGCAGGTGCCTGCAGGAGGTGCAGCCTAGAGCGAAAGTGACCAAACGTAACGATGGCTGAGGAACGTATGCTGCAATGGATCAATCGCTTCCACCGGCCGGGATCGTCGGCTCGGCGGAGGCGACCGTCGACGACCCTGCCGCTGCGCGCGGGCGCGCCCTCCGGGGGCCCGCGATGCCGGAGTCCTGTGCGCCATGTACCGATTGCCCTTCATCGATTCGCATACCGGCGGCGAGCCCACGCGCGTGCTGCTCGACGCCTTGCCGCGACCGCCGCGCGGCATCGAGCAGGACGCCCGGGAATTCTGGCGTGAGCATGGCTGGCTGTGCCGGGCCGCGGTGGACGAGCCGCGTGGCTCGGACATTCTGGTCGGCGCGGTGTGGTGGTCGCCGGCGCGTCCCGGCGAAGCCGGCCAGGTGCTGTACTTCAACAACGTCGGCCCGCTGGGGATGTGCGGACACGGCAGCATCGGTCTGATTGCCTCCCTCGTCTTTCTGGGTCAATGGCCATCCGGGCCGCGGATGCTGCGCACGCCGGTCGGCCAGGTGCGCACCGAATATGGGGCCGACGGCATGGTGCGCATCGACAACGTGCCGGCCTATCGGGAGCTGCAGGATGTGCTGCTGGACGTCCCGGGATACGGCCGTTTCGTCGGCGATGTCGCGTGGGGCGGCAACTGGTTCTTCCTCGTCGAGGTGGAAGGGGTGCGTGTGCACTGGGACAACCGCGCCGCCTTGTGCGAGCTGGCCTCGGCGATGCGCCGGCAGTTGCGCGCGCAGGGCATCACCGGCCGCGGTGCCGAGGAAATCGACCACATCGAGATCACCTCGGTGGCCGATGCGGATGCGGCGGCGGATGCGCGCAATTTCGTCCTCTGTCCGGGCGGCGCCTTCGATCGCTCTCCTTGCGGCACCGGCACCAGCGCCAAGCTCGCCTGCCTGGCCGCCGACGGCCTGCTGGCGCCGGGCGCCATCTGGCGCCAGCAGGGCATCACCGGCAGTGTGTTCGAGGCCAGCTTTGCATCGGCCGGGCCGGATGCCCACGGCCGCTTGTGTGCGCACCCGACGTTGCGCGGGCGCGCGCAGGTCACCGCGCAGGGCGAGTTGCTGATCGACGAGGGCGAGCGCGACACCTGAAGCCGGGGCGGGCCAGCCTGCCGTGGCGCGGCGCGATCATTGCGAAATGCAAGAAACGTAAGACGAAATAAAGATTTCAAGAATGGGAAATATTCCCATGTAAATTGGCTCTGAACGGTGTATGGGCAACCCTTGTTGTCGACCGACCAGCGGAGACCCTGATGAACGAAAACACGGCATGGCAACTGTCGCGCATACCTCCCTTCCTGCTTGCCGGTGGCGACAGCGTGGCGCAGGCCGAAGCAGGCGACATCGTGCGGACACGGCTGCAGCAGGCCAAAAGGGCCTACAGCGTGCGTCGCGTCGCCGTGCACGAAGCCGACTCCCTGCTGGGCAGCCTCAAGCCGCACCCCGGGGATCTGGTGCTGGCGCGGGTGCTGCAACTTGGCCTGCACCAGCATCTGGAATCGGCCGACGGCAGGCGTCAGCGGCTGTGGCCGGGGGACGAGGTCATCGTCGCCTATGGCGCGTGCTACGCCCCCGACCAGTTCGAGGCCGTGATCCCGGACGACCTGCTCGATTGCCACCTGGTGGCTGGTGGAGGTGTCGCGGCACGCATGGTGACGCGCCACACCGGGATCCAGGGCGCCACGCAGATCCAGCCCATCGGCTTGCTGGCCAGCCCGCGCGGCGTGCTGAACCTGCGCGATGCGGCGCTGGGCGCCGCCGCGCGCGCCCGCGCGGCCCTGACCATCGCCGTGGTCGGTTCAAGCATGAATTCGGGCAAGACCACCACCGCGGCGCACCTGATCGCCGGGCTGCGGCGGGCCGGCCTGCGCGTGGGCGCGGCCAAGGTCACCGGAACCGGTGCCGGTGGAGATCGCTGGCTGATGCTCGATGCCGGAGCCGCCTGCACGGTGGATTGCACGGACATGGGCCATGCATCCACCGCGGGGCTCGCGCCTTCCGAGGTCGAGCGCATTTTTGCCAACCTGTGCGGGCATGTGGCGAGCAGCGGGGTCGACAGTATGGTGGTGGAGGTCGCCGACGGCCTGCTGCAGCGCGAAACCGCGGCGCTGCTGCAATCGAAGGTGTTCGCCGAAACCGTAGACGCCGTGCTGTATGCGGCTCCCGACGCACTCAGCGCGGTCGCCGGCGTGGCCTGGCTGCGCCAGCGGCACTTGCCCCTGGTGGCGGTCAGCGGCCTGCTGACCGCGTCCCCATTGGCCACCCGCGAGGCGGCGGCAGCGGTTGGCGTTCCGACCTGCACCGTCGAGCAGATCGCCACCCCAGAGGTTCTGCATCATCTGCTGCCGCGGGTCACCCAGCTTGCCAGGCAGGCGCCGCGAGGCAGCGCGCGGCATGGGTGATGTCCTGATCCTGTCTCCTCGTGCCGGCGGTGGCGGCGCCCGGTGGCAAGTGGCGGAACGTTGATCTCCGTGGCCCCTCCGACGAGGGCCCTGTTGTCAAACGCCTGCCCGCGGGAGTCCGCGCCGGCTATGCTGCACGAAATTCCCGCCGCTCCTGGAGACCCCATGATGAGTCAGACGACCAAGTATCTGCTCGATGAAAGCCGCATCCCGAAGGCCTGGTACAACATCCAGGCCGACCTGCCGCGGGCGCTGCCCCCGGTGCTGCATCCGGGAACCCTGCAGCCGATCGGCCCCGACGATCTGGCCCCGCTGTTCCCGATGGCCCTGATCGCGCAGGAGGTCAGTACCGAGCGGGAGGTCGAGATTCCCGAGCCGGTGCGCGAGGTCTACCGCCTGTGGCGCCCGGCGCCGTTGTACCGCGCCCACCGCCTGGAAAAGGCCCTGCAGACCCCGGCGAAGATCTTCTACAAGTACGAGGGCGTCAGCCCGGCCGGCAGCCACAAGCCCAACACTGCGGTAGCGCAGGCCTTCTACAACGCGCAGGCCGGGGTGCGCAGGCTGACCACCGAGACCGGCGCCGGCCAATGGGGCACTTCGCTGGCCTTCGCCGGGCAGCTGTTCGGGCTGGAAGTGCTGGTGTTCCAGGTGCGGGTTTCCTACGACCAGAAGCCCTACCGGCGCGCGGTGATGGAGACCTACGGCGCGCGCTGCCTGCCCTCGCCGTCGTCCGAGACCGAATACGGCCGGCATGTGCTGGCGCAGCGCCCGGATCACCCGGGCAGCCTGGGCATCGCGATTTCCGAAGCCGTCGAACTGGCCGCGCAGCGCGAGGACACCAAGTACGCGCTGGGCTCGGTGCTCAACCATGTGCTGATGCACCAGACGGTGATCGGCCTGGAGGCCATGGAGCAGATGCAGATGGCCGACGCCTGGCCCGACGTGGTGGTGGGCTGCACCGGCGGGGGCTCGAATTTCGCCGGCATCGCCTTTCCCTTCATCGGCCACGGCCTGCGCGGCGGGCCCAGGCCGCGCATCGTCGCGGTCGAGCCGGCCGCCTGTCCCTCGCTGACGCGTGGCCGCTACGCCTACGACTTCGGCGACACCGGGCACATGACCCCGCTGACCAAGATGCACACCCTCGGGTCGACGTTCACGCCTCCCGGCTTCCACGCCGGCGGGCTGCGCTACCACGGCATGGCCCCGCTGGTGTCGCATCTCAAACAGCTCGACATGCTCGAGGCGGTGGCCTACACCCAGGGCGAGTGCTTCGCCGCCGGGGTGCAGTTCGCGCGCACCGAGGGTATCGTGCCGGCCCCCGAGGCCAACCATGCGGTCAAGGGCGCGATCGAGGAGGCGCTGCGCTGCAAGCGCGAGGGGCGCAGCGAAACCATCCTGTTCAATCTCTGCGGCCACGGTCATTTCGACATGTCGGCCTACCAGAAGTACTTCGCCGGGGAACTCAAGGACGAGTCCTACGACGAGCGCGAACTGGCGATGGCGCTGGCCGGGTTGCCCAGCGTTCCCGAAGCGGCCTGAGCCCTGGCGGGCCGGGCAGCGCGCCCGGCCCGGTTCGTGCCGGTGGGCTCGCTCAGGTGCCGAGGCTTGCGGCCAGGCCGAGCAACCAGGCTCGATTCCAGTGCTGCGCCCGGGGTACATCGACATCGTCGAACACCGAGAGGCGGTATTCGGTGCCGCCAGCCGCCCAGATGAGCACGCTGCGGCTCAGGCCGCTGCGGGTTTTCTGGATCACCACGCGCGCCGGATGCGCGCCGACCTGCGCATTGAGCAGTTCCCGCATCATCAGGATCGCCCCACCCGGCGCATCGGCGAAGCGGAATTCCTCGAGGAAGAGCGGCACCTGGTCTGCGCGCTCGAAGACCAGGGTCGCCGACAGCAGTTGCCGGTCGAGCCGCAGGCCGGGGATCCTGCCCAGGTAGCGCAGCCGCGCGAGGTCGCTGCGCTGCAGGTCGATGCCGGACATCGAGGTCGCGGGGACATCCGGCGCGGCAGGCTCGAGCACATCGCGGTAGCGCCCCAGCACGTCGCCCACGACCTGATCGTCGACCATCTTGTAGCCGATGCGGTCGGCGCGCAGATCCTCGTCATAGATCGCGCGCGACCACGGCGGCAGGTCGTCCAGGGACAGGGTGGTCACGGCGCCGTCGGGCAGGCCGGTCAGGGCGTTGGCGCCGGGAATCGGGTTGCGCAAGGGCAGGATCGGGGAATGCGCGTCGGCTGGCGCCTGGTGGGCCCAGCAGGCCGTGGCGAGCACCAGGGCAGGCAGCGCGGCGCAGGCGCGCGCGAGGCTTCGGCAATGCTTGCGGGTGTGCATCGTTGCGTCTCCGTGCTCAGGACTCGGGTCGGGTGTCGGGCGCCGCTTGCGGCAAGCCGCCAAGGGACTCGCCGGGGATGCCCGGCAGCGATTGCGCCACGTGCAGCGTGGTGGCCAGGTATTGCACGACTCCGTTGTCGTAGGCCCAGTGCAGGCCGACGACCGGGCCGTACTGCCCCGGGGTCTCGACATGTCCGGCATAGGAGCGCCAGGTGTATTCCCAGCCGCCGATGCTTTGGGTATTGGTTGTCGTGTTGATCACATGCAGCGGCGCGCCGTACTTGCTGAGATGCAGCGACGAGGTCCACAGCCATCGCAGTTCGAAGGTCTTGTAGGTGATGCTTTCCTGCGTTCCCGCGGGCGGATGGGATGTGCTGAGCACCATCCAGTTGTCAGCCACCGCCGTCTCGCCAGGTTGAGCGTGGACTGCAGGGAGCAGGAACAGGTTCGCCGCGGCCACCGCGGCGACCTGCATGGAGCCGCGGCGCGCGCGACCGGTGGAGCTTCTCATGGGACGGTTCTCCAGAAGGGAAGGATCGCCAGGCAAGCTTGCCGCTCGGCGCGACCAGCATGCCGTCGCGCTTGCAACTTGGAGGCCGTTGGGCTGGGCAAGTTCCCCACACCCATCGTCTGCAGGGTCATCGCTCCGCTGCGTCAGGCAGGTCGCACGCCCGACGATGCGCCTGAGGCAGCGGGCTACGGCAGCCGGCTACGGCAGCCGGCGGGCGACGATGATGTTGCGCCAGTTGTTGTACTGCTGCCAGGCGGCGGTGACGCTGCCGGCGGTGTCCACGCTCAGCGCGGGCAGGCTGGCGCGCACCGTCTGCCGCGGCTGCGACAAGCGTTGCGCGGCCTGCCAGTGCAGGCTGCTGGCATCGAAGCGCGCCATCCACACCTGCAGTCCCTGCGCCCCGAGCTGGTACCAGGCGCACAGCAGGTTGCCCGCCGGGTCGGCGACCAGCACCGGGTGTCCGGCCCCGCGTCCGTCCGGCTGGTCGAGGCGCTGCACCGACCCCGGGAGCTGCGCCGCGCGCGGCCAGCGCGCGGCCTCGATGCGGAACGGGCGCAGCCGGGCCCGCTGCTGTTCCCAGGCTAGGGCCAGGTTGCCCGCGGCGTCGAAGGCGAGGGCGGAGATCGGCCGCGGCCGCGTGCAGCGCGTGCGCCCGCAGCACAAAGGAGCTGCCCGTCCAGTGCGGCCACACCATGCGGCGCACCGCCACGCGCTGCGCCGCGCCGCGGCCCTGCACCCAGGCGGCGGCCAGGTCGCCGCGCGCGTCCAGCGCCAGCCTTGGCTGCTGCGCGCGCACGTCATGGGCGCTCAGGCGATGCGGAGCCGACCAGCGGCCGCGCCGCCAGCGGCGGGCCCGCACGCTCTCGTGCCCGACCGGCCCGCGCTCCCAGGCCACCGCGAAGCGATCGTCGCCGGCGCCGGCCACCACCGGCGCGTAGCTGCCGCGCCGCCCGGCGGCCAGCAGGCGGGCCGGGCTCCAGCGATGCCGCGCCGCGCTCCAGTGCGCAGCCCAGATCGCCCCGTGGCCCTGCCAGGGCTGCTCCCACACCGCGACCGCGTCGCCCTCGGCATCAGCGGCCAGGCGCACGGAGGCGGGGCCCCGGCGCAGTCCCGCACGATCCAGGCGCTGCGGCACGCAGCCGTTGCCCAGGCACTGCGCCAGCAGCATCGCCGAAGCCCGCCGCACATGTACCCAGGCGGCCAGCACCTGCCCGGTGCCGAGCGTGGCCACGGCGGGCAGTTCGTCGCTGCCCGGAGCATTGCGGCCGAGCCGCCTCGGCGGCGTCCAGCTACCGGTGTCGGCGAGCCGCCGACTGCTGAACACCGCGCTGCGCCGGCCGTCCCCCTGCGACCAGACGGCGACCACCCCGCCGCGCGCGGTGGCTGCCAGGTGCACGTCGCCAGCCGCGTATTGCGGCTGGCGCGCGTGGGCGTGCTGGTCGATCTGCAACGGCGGGCTCCACCGGCTGCAGCCGGTGCGCAGACGGATGCGCAGCGGCCCGTGGCCCTCGGCGCGCAGCAGCAGGGTGTAGACGCTGCAGCCAGCCAGCGGTCTGGCCGGCTCGAAGTCCAGATGCGTTCCGCGCAGCGCCAGCACGCCCGGAACCGGCACCCCGACCGGGTTCAGCAACTCGACTCCCGCGCGCATCGCGCGGCGTGCCTGCGCAGCCGACGCGAGGGGCAGCCGCACCCGCGGCCAGCGGGGGATCAGCCTTGCGCCTTCGCGCAATGCGGGTTTCGGCGCGGCGCGCACCATGGGGCCCAGTGCGGCGGCCGCGACGAGAAGGCCGGCAGCGACCAGACAGCTTGACGCGCGCAAGGACATGGTCGATCGCCCTTTGCGCAGCGCTCAGGCAGGCTGCTGCAGCGCCGCCGGCGCGCCGGCGGCTTGTGCGTCGTGCAGCACGCGCGCCGCGATGTCCAGGCTGCGCAGCCGTTGCTCCGGGTCGAAGACATCGCAGACCAGTACGAATTCGTCGGCCTCGGTGGTCTCGGCCAGCGCCTGCAGGCCCTGGGCGACGCGCTGCGGGCCGCCGATGACCGCCGCGGCAAGGAAATCGTCGATGGCCGCGCGTTCCTGTGCGCGCAGTTGCCGCAGAAAGTCCGGCCGTGGAGGCGGCAGCTTGCCGCGGCGACCGGTGACGATCCCGAGCACGCGCTGCTGCACGCTGCTCGCCAGGTACTCGGCCTGGACATCGTCCTCGGCCGCCACCAGCGGTACCCCGATGGCCACGTAGGGGCGCTGCAGCCCCGGCGAGGGACGGAAGCCGCTGCGGTAGACCTCCAGCGCCTGCAGCAGCAGCCTGGGAGCGAAGTGGGAGGCAAAAGCGAAGGGCAGGCCCATATGCGCGGCCAGCGATGCCGAGAACAGGCTGGAGCCGAGCAGCCAGATGGGAACACGGGTACCCGCGCCGGGCGTGGCGACCAGGCGCTGGTCGGGCTGTGCCGGCTCCAGCAGGCGTTGCAGCTCGGCCACGTCGCGCGGGAAATCCTCCTCGGTCTCGACGCGGTCGCGGCGCAGCGCGCGCATCGTCAGCGGATCGGTTCCGGGGGCGCGGCCCAGCCCGAGATCGATGCGCCCGGGGTAGAGTTCGGCCAGGGTGCCGAAGGCCTCGGCAACCACCAGCGGAGCATGGTTGGGCAGCATCACCCCGCCCGAGCCCACGCGGATGCGCTGCGTGCCGCCGGCAATGTGACCGATCAGCACCGCGGTGGCCGAACTGGCGATGCCGGGCATGTTGTGGTGCTCGGCGAGCCAGTAGCGCACGAAACCCAGCTGCTCGGCGTGGCGCGCGGTGCGCAGCGCGATCTGCAGCGCATCGCCGATGCTTCCCCCCTCGCGTACCGCGACGAGATCGAGCATCGACAGACGGATCCGGGACAGGGCATTCATGGGACGCATTGTGCCGCGAGCCGCCTTGAGCTGCATGCGCTCGTGCGCGTCCGGCGCACGCGATAAAATTTTGCGTCGCGGGAGGCCCTTGCCGTCTGCCGCTCGCATTCGTGGCCGCTCGATGTCGTCCGGCCCGCGCAACAGCCGTCGGCGGGCGGCATGCCCGGAACACCATGAAAACCCTGCGTCTGCTGCTTTCCCTGCTGCTCCTGGCTGCGTGCGGCGGCTGGAGCACGGCAGCGTGGTCGGCTCCGGTCGCGGTGCCGTCGATCCAGCAGGTCTACACCGCGGCCAGCAGC
Source organism: Pseudomonadota bacterium (assembly GCA_021805825.1). GTDB lineage: Bacteria > Pseudomonadota > Gammaproteobacteria > Burkholderiales > Burkholderiaceae_C > Thiomonas_A. Next base: position 25,380 of record JAJZEC010000026.1, on the reverse strand, counting down.
GGACGACTGCAGCAGGCGCGGCAGGAGATCGACCAGGTGCTCGCGGCCTATCCGGATTCGGCGAAGGCGCATTACGTGTCGGCGCGGGTCGCCGCGCTGCAGGGGCAATGGTCGCGCGCTTCGGCCGAACTGACGCAGGCACGCCGGCTCGATCCGGGGCTGGGCTTCGCGCGCCGCGACACCGTTGCCGCGTTCGCGCGCCAGGTTGCCGAGCACTCCGGCCGCACGGCGTCGGTGCGGCGGCATGGCCTGCCGCTGGGGGCGATCGGCATCGGGCTGACCCTGCTCGCGCTGCTGGTGCTGTGGGGCGTCTACCGGGCGTCGCGTCGGCCGCAGCTCGCGCAGATCCCGGCGCAGCCCTGGGGGGCCTATCCCCAGCAACCCCTTCAGCCCGGCTTCGGGCCCGCTCCCGGCATGGCGCCGGGCTACGGGCCGTCCTACCCCCCGGCCCCGCCCGCGGGTGGTGCCGGTGGCGTGCTGGGCGCCGTGGGCACAGGCCTGGCGCTGGGCGCCGGGGTGGCCGCCGGCGAAATGCTGGTGGACAAGCTGCTCGATGGCGGCGCGGCGCGCCCGGCGTGGGACGGAGGCGGGCAGGGCGGCGCGGATTTCGGCGCAGCCGGCCCTTCGGCGCTGCCCGACGATCAGGATTTCGGTATCGACGACTCCGGATCCTGGAGCGACGATGGCTCGGGGGGCTGGAACTGAGCGCGCCCTTCGCGCGCCCGGCCGGGTGGCTTCGGCCGCTGGCGGCCGCCAGCGGCCTTGAGCAACCGCAGTCGTTCCTGGTGAAAACCCTTATATGGCGTGGGAATCCTCGGGGCGTGAACAGGGTACAAAGGGTGGGGTTCCGAGCCGTTCGCCTGAACCCCCTGGCGGCTGCCCGGTGTATGCTGCCGGGTGGCACGCATCGGAAGGTCGCGGCGCGCGATGGACGCGCGCGACCGCAGCGGACACAACAAGAATTTCGATTTGCAGACAACGGTTGATTCAACAAAGGAGCCACTGATGAGCGTCGTGCTCGATCCAGTCCATGCGCCGGCACATGGTGCCGATCATGCCCACGACCATCCGCATGGCTGGCGGCGCTGGGTGTTCTCGACCAACCACAAGGACATCGGGACGATGTACCTGGTGTTCGCGCTGGTCATGCTGTTCGTCGGGGGCATCCTGGCGATGGGCATTCGCGCCGAGCTGTACGAGCCGGGGATCCAGTTCCTGAACCCGCAGATGTTCCTGTCGTTCTCGACGATGCACGGCCTGATCATGATCTTCATGGCCGTGATGCCGGCGCTGACCGGCCTGGCCAACTGGATGATCCCGTTGCAGATCGGGGCGCCGGACATGGCCTTCCCGCGCATGAACAACCTCAGTTTCTGGCTGCTGATCCCGGCCGCGATCCTGGGCGTGACCTCGTTCCTGGTGCCTGGTGGCGCTCCCGACGTCGGCTGGACCCTGTATGCGCCGCTGACGGTGCAGCAGGGCATGAGCATGGATCTGGTGATCTTCACGGTGCACATCCTGGGTGCGTCGTCGATCATGGGTTCGATCAACATCATCGTCACCATCCTCAACATGCGCGCGCCGGGCATGAGCCTGATGAAGATGCCCATGTTCGCGTGGACCTGGCTGATCACCGGCTACCTGCTGATCGCCATCATGCCGGTGCTCGCAGGCGCGGTCACCATGACCCTGACCGACCGTCACTTCGGCACCAACTTCTTCAACACCGCAGGTGGTGGCGACCCGGTTCTGTACCAGCATCTGTTCTGGTTCATGGGTCACCCCGAGGTGTACGTGCTGATCCTGCCGTCCTTCGGCATCATGAGCACCGTGGTGCCGACCTTCTCGCGCAAGCCGCTGTTCGGTTACAGCTCGATGGTGTATGCGACGGCGTCGATCGCCATCCTGTCGTTCATCGTCTGGGCGCACCACATGTTCACCGCCGGCATGCCGACCTTCGCCCAGCTGTTCTTCATGTACGCGACCATGCTGATCGCCGTGCCCACAGGGGTGAAGGTGTTCAACTGGGTGGCCACCATGTGGCGTGGCTCGCTGAGCTTCGAGACGCCGATGCTGTTCGCCATCGGCTTCATCGTGGTGTTCCTGATCGGCGGCTTCACCGGCCTGGTGCTGGCGATGGCGCCGATCGACACCGAAGTGCACAACACCTACTACGTGGTCGCGCACTTCCACTACACGATGGTGGCGGGCTCGCTGTTCGCGATCTTCATGGCCGTCTACTACTGGGGCCCGAAGTGGAGCGGGGTGATGTACAACGAGCGCGCCGGCCAGATCCATTTCTGGCTGTCGATGATCGGATTCAACCTGACCTTCTTCCCGCAGTTCTTCCTCGGCCTGGGCGGCATGGTGCGCCGCTACGCGGACTACCCTCTGCAGTTCACCGACTTCAACCAGCTGTCGACCATCGGCTCCTTCATCTTCGGCCTGGCGCAGGTGTACTTCGCCTTCGCGGTGGTGCTGCCGATGCTGCGCGGGCAGGGCGTGAAGGCCCCGCAGCGGCCCTGGGACGGTGCCCGCGGCCTGGAATGGGAAGTGCCTTCGCCGCCGCCCTTCCACACCTTCGAGACCCCGCCGCGCCTGAACGAGGCCGCCGACGCGGTGCTGCAGGACTGAAGCGCCTGCCGTCCCCGACGCAGACCCCCGCGCGGCAACGCGCCGGGGTTTTTTTGCTCCGCGGCGGCGCCGAGCCCGGCGCCGCTGGGCGGGCCAGGATCTTGTAACAACGAAGGCCGTGCCGCGCTGCTAACCTTGTGCGATGCAGCAGGCGGTGCGCATCGGCACCCGAGCGCTGCGGATGCATCCAGCGAGGTGAACATGCCCGGCCAGAAATCCTCCAGCCACCCCGTCGATGCGCGTTGCGCCAAGGCGCACTGCATTCTCGTGCTGCAGGGCGGTGGCGCGCTCGGCGCCTACCAGGGCGGTGTCTATGAAGTGCTGACCCGGATCCACCGCGACCCGGACTGGGTCGCCGGTGTATCGATCGGCGCCATCAATGCCGCGCTGATCGCCGGCAACCCTCCGGCGCACCGGCTGCAGCGCCTGCGCGACTTCTGGGAACTGGTGAGCTCCCCGATGCCGGCCGGGCTGGCGACGATGCTCAGCGGCGACCTGCGCGGCAGCTTCAACGAGGCCAGCGCCCTGCGCGGCGTGCTGTTCGGCGTGCCCGGCTTCTTCACCCCGCGCATGCCCCCGGCGACCTGGCAGCCACGCGGAACGGCCGGGGCGATCAGCCACTACGACACCGCGCCCCTGGCGCGCACGCTGGAGCGGTTGGTCGACTTCGACCGCATCAACCAGGGTTCGACGCGGCTGTCGGTGGGCGCGGTCAATGTGCGCACCGGCAACTTCGAGTATTTCGATTCGGCCAGGCAGCGCCTGGACGCGCGCCACATCATGGCCAGCGGCGCGCTGCCGCCGGGCTTCCCTCCGGTGGAGATCGACGGCGAGCATTACTGGGATGGGGGGCTGGTGTCCAACACCCCACTGCAGTACGTGCTCGACCAGCCGATCGCGCAGCACCGCATGGTGTTCCAGGTCGACCTCTTCCCCGCGGTGGGCAGGCTGCCGCAGACGATGACCGACGTGGTCGCGCGCGAGAAGGACATCCGCTTTTCCAGCCGCACCCGGCTCAACACCAGCCAGGCGGTGCAGCACCAGCGCGCGGCCCGCGCGCTGGCCCGGCTGCTGCCCAAGCTGCCTGCCGCCTTGCGGGACGACCCGGATGTGCGCGAGCTCGCGCGCCTGCACCAGGGCCCGGGCAACATGGACATCGTGCATCTGATCTACCGCAGCAAGGGTTACGAGGGCCACTCCAAGGACTACGAGTTCTCGCGCCGCTCGATGCTCGAGCACTGGCAGGCCGGAGTGGCCGACATGAGCCGCACCCTGAACGATCCGCGCTGGCAGGCCCACGCGCCCGACGCCGAGGGAGTGCATGTGTTCGACGTGCCGCCGTCCGACGCAGCGGTGGCCGCAACCGGGAGATCCGCTCCATGAAGATCGAGGACGTCCGCCGCCAGGCCTTCGCGATGCCGCTGACCAGCCCGGCCTTTCCGCCGGGCCCCTACCGTTTCGTCGATCGCGAGTTCCTGGTCATCACCTACCGCACCGATCCCGACGCGTTGCGCGCCGTGGTGCCGGAGCCGCTGGAGATCGTGGAGCCGCTGGTCAAGTATGAGTTCATCCGCATGCCCGACTCCACCGGATTCGGAGACTACACCGAGTCCGGGCAGGTGATTCCCGTGCGCCTGAACGGCCGCAGCGGCAGCTACGTGCATTCGATGTACCTGAACGACGAAGCCCCGATCGCCGGGGGCCGCGAGCTGTGGGGCTTTCCGAAGAAGCTGGCATCGCCGGCGCTGCGCGTGCAGACCGACACCCTGCTGGGAACGCTGGACTACGGCGAGGTGCGCGTGGCCACCGCGACCATGGGCTACAAGCATCGGAGCCTCGACCACGACAAGGTGCTCGCGAGCCTGCTCGAACCCGGCTACCTGCTGAAGATCATTCCCCATGTCGACGGCAGTCCGCGCGTCTGCGAACTGGTCGAGTACTACCTGGAGGATGTGGTGCTCAAGGGCGCCTGGAGCGGCCCGGTGGCCTTGCAACTGGCCGAGCATGCCCTGGCGCCGGTGGCAAGCCTTCCGGTGCTCGAGGTGGTATCCGGCGTGCACCTGCTGACCGACCTCACGCTCGGCCTCGGGCGCGTGGTGCACGACTATCTGGCGTAGGCTTTGGCGTGCGCCGGGGGAGCCGGCGCGCACTCCACACGAACAGGGAGCTTCGATGAAACTGCAGCAGAAGGTATGCATCGTCACCGGTGCCGCGAGCGGCATCGGCAAGGAGATCGCGCTGACCTACGCCCGTGAAGGGGGCAGGGTGGTGATTGCCGATATCAACCTCCAGCCGGCGCAGGCCGTGGCCGACGCGATCACCGCCTCCGGCGGCACCGCGATGGCGGTGGCCATGGACGTGACCAGCGAGTCGGAGGTCGACGCCGCGGTGGCCAAGGTGGTGGCAGCCTACGGCGGGGTCGACGTGCTGGTCAGCAACGCCGGGGTGCAGATCGTGTATCCTGTCGAGGAGTTCCCCTTCGCCGAGTGGAAGAAGATGCTGGCCATCCATCTCGATGGAGCCTTCCTGACGACCAAGGCCTGCCTGCCGCACATGAAGGCCTCGGGACGCGGGGGCAGCATCATCTACATGGGGTCGGTGCATTCCAAGGAAGCCTCGATGCTCAAGGCGCCCTACGTCACCGCCAAGCACGGCCTGATCGGCCTGTGCAAGACAGTGGCCAAGGAGGGCGGCCAGCATGGCATCCGCGCCAACGTGATCTGCCCGGGCTTCGTGCGCACCCCGCTGGTGGAAAAGCAGATTCCCGAGCAGGCCCAGGCGCTGGGCATCAGCGAGGCCGACGTGATCTCCAAGGTGATGCTCAAGGAGACCGTCGACGGCGAGTTCACCACCCTGCAGGACGTGGCCGAGGTCGCGCTGCTGTTCGCCGGCTTCGAATCGAACGCGCTGACCGGCCAATCGCTGGTGGTCAGCCACGGCTGGTTCATGCAATAGGCCGAAGAGCCGGCAGGAGGGCCGCACGGCCGCCCGCGGGCGGCCTGGCGGCCGTCAGCGCGCGCGGTGCAGCCTGCCGGCCGCCGGCAGCGTGACCCCGAGCATCAGCCCCAGCACGGCGAAGCCGATTCCCGACAGCAGCGGCAGGGGCAGCCCGAACAGATAGGGAACGATGCTGCACAGCCCGTCGGCCTGCAGCAGCCAGGGTGCGAGCTGGGTGACGCGCCAGTGGTTGATGCGCGTGGCCAGTGGATCCAGTCCGCAGGTCTGATCGGGGTGGTAGACCAGCCAGATATGGCGCCCCGCGAAGGCCAGCCCGATGATCGCTGCAAGCAGACCCAGCCACACGGCGGTACGCGCCAGGCTTCGCCAGCGCAGCCCGAAACCCGCCGCTGCCAATAGGGACATCAGGAGCACGCCGAGGTAGGCCATGCGCTGCAGCACACAGAGTGCGCAGGGTAGCGCGCCCTCCGATTGCTGCAGCCACAGCGCGCCTCCGAGGATGGCCAGGCAGCCCAGCGCGACCAGCAGATCGATGAACAGGAACAGGGGGGAAACTGAGCTTTTACGCGTGGATGACATGGATTTGGCGAAAAAGGGCCGAAAGGAGCCCTGGCGGCCACCTGCTGCAGGGCCGCCTGCGGTGTCGTGGCGGGATGGTTTGCGGGGCTTCGGGGAGGACGGGTTCAAGCCCGTGCCTAGAATAGCAGTTTCGGGGCGTAGCGCAGCCTGGTAGCGCATCTGCTTTGGGAGCAGAGGGTCGGAGGTTCGAATCCTCTCGCCCCGACCAAATTTTTCAAGGACTTGCGAGAGCCGGCCATGGGCCGGCTTTTTCGTGGGCGGGGTTTGTTGCCAATCTGTTGCCAATTGGCGCAGGCAGCAGCGGCTCGCGTTGCGCATGGCCGACACTGGCAGGCGCTGAGCGGCCGGCACAGGGCCGTGGGGCTGATGCGGCACCCAGGGTGCTGCGGCTCACGCCCAGTCGTTGCCAGGCGCCTGCACGGGCGCATGGGCGGCATCGTCAGTGTCAGGGGCAAGGTCCGATCCGGCCTCGGCCATCTGGCGGCGCCTTTCCTCGCGCAATTCCGCGTCCTCGCTGGCAAGCCGAGCGGCGAGCATGGGCAAGGCGCTCGGCATTCTGTCGGTGACGAATCGCGGGATCGCGGCGATCACCTGTTCCAGGCCCCAGGGCTGAACGTCGGGCTTGCTCGGCGGTACGACGCGGTCGTGATCGAACTCCAGCACCATGCCGAAGTCCACCTCCACATCGCGCGGCCTTGGTCCTTCGATCAACGCATCGGTGCGCGCCTCGACCGCGTAGACGTAGCGCTGGTCCATGTGGATCACCCGGCCTTGCTCGGGCCCCTGCTCGCCGGCTGCTCGTGCCTGCCGGCGCCAACCCAACTGGGGGTAGGGCGCGATGATCGAGTGCAGGCGCTGTGCCTGGGCCTGCGCGACTGCGCGTTCCTGCTCGGCCTTGCGCGCGCGATCCTTCTCACGCAGCAGCGCATGGTTCAAGCGATCGGCAAAGCGCGCCACCTCCTCGGCGGAGTAGAACGATTGCACGGCAGTCGTTGGCCTGCTGCCGAGCAAGCCCTTCTCGGTGCCGGTGACCACGGTGACTTCGACCGGCTTGGGCATCGCCGCATCGATTTGCGCGCGCTGGTTTGCCAAGCGCACCGTGTAGTCCTTGATGCGTTCCTCCAGCCTGGCAACACGGGCCGCATCGACGCTGGCTTGGGCCTGCACCTTGGCGAGTTCCGCGTGAGCCTTGTTCAGCCGGGACTCGGTGGTGCCGGCCTTGGCCTGCAACTTGGCGAGGTAGACGGCCACGGCCGCAACTTGTCGCTGCCTGGCCGCAAGTTCCTTCGGCAGATCGGCATGCAGCTGTCGGACGCTGCGATGGACGACCTTGCTGCGGTCGTCGCCGCGCTGCATGCGCTGAATCACCGGGATGCCGCGTTGAATGCCCATCGGCGCGAAGGCCAGACCCGCAAGGTCCTGCAGTTGCGTCCCTTGGCGCCGCTGGAACCGCTGCAGGACCGCGCGGCCATCGGCACCGACGCCTTCGAGCAGGAAGTGATAGTGCGGCGCGGACTCATCCCCGTGATAGACCAGCGACACTAGCTTGGCGCCGTACCCGTGGGTTCGCACGATCTCCTCGACCAAGGCGAGGGCGCGAGCGTGCGCTTGCTCCAGGTCTTGCTGCACGATGGGCTGCGCGGCGCGCGAGAACGTGACGATGCCTTCCACCAGCAAGGCTTGCTTGCGCTGTACCTTCTGCCCGACCCGGTTCCGGTAACGCTCGGCGCTGGCGAGCGCTGCCGCCTTGAAGTCGCCGGCCTCCGGGCCGAACAGGACCGCGTTCAGATGCGCGCGTGCCGGATCGACGTACCCCGGTGGCGGGCCTTGACGCAGGTTGTGGCGAGCGACGAACGCCAGGCGGGTCGCAGGCACGCCGGCCAGGCGCACCGAGACCCGGGGCAGCAGTTCCTCGGCATGTTCATGGTCCAGCATGGTTCCACCTCCATCGAGCCGCATACGGTGTCGTTGTAGAGGCGATCGCATTAAGCGGGAATAGCCGAGGTGCGATGATCGAAGCGGTCAGCGCGCCAGGCGACATCAGCCAAGCCAGCGGGGTTGGGAAGGTTTCGAAAGGAAGGGGCACCCTTCCTTCGCCTACAGCACCCGAAGGGTGCTAGTAGGTTGAGGGCCTCTCTCTGGCAGGCAGCCTTTCGATGCTGAAGCGGCGGCCTCGATGCCACGGTAGCGACAACGCAGCGCACGCACATGGGCGACAACGTCGCGGGGTAGACCATGTGGTGGTGCAAGAGCAGAGCCAACCCCCACCAGCCACGGCAGCCGTGCCACGACAGCATGTGCCCCCACAACGGCACGCGCAGCAGCAACTTCCAGCGCCATGCACCCTTCGCAGGCCGCTGTCGCGGCGTGCGAAGGAAAACATTTGCCAGGAAGCAATGGTCCTCCCCCCACCTCGCGCCGAGGACTACGGTCCTTTGCGCACGCGGCGCCGGACGAGCTCTCGTCATGGGGCGCAACCATGCAGCTGTGGTCAGACACGAGGGGTCTTCGGGGGGCGTTCAAGGCACCAAATGCGCCATCGGTGGTGCCCCGGGATCCGAATGGGCCATGAACAATGGCCTATTTCCCGAGAAATGGCCACGAACAATGGCCCATTCCGATCAATGGGCCAAAGAAATGGGCCATTTCCCGAAAATGGCCTTGAACAATGGCCTATTTCTCGACGGTGGCAGACTGGCGTCGCCCATGTAGCGCAAACCGCTAGGAGGCTTCGGCAGGCGCGCAGGCAGCGGGAGCCTCAACCAGGCAGCGCAATGACCTGTTGTGCTCCGCGCACGTACCCATTGCATCCAGACGCAACGGTTGTCGCCACTGACTACCGTCCTGCGGTTGTCGGTGCAACCTCTCGCCAACGCCAGCCTTGCCCGAGATGCCCTTGTTGGGCCAAGGACTGGAGGTCGGCCTTTGCGGGCGCTGACACCCCGGCGCGGCAATGACGGCAATGGTGTCCTCAGGGGACTCTGAGGGGTGCTGCACCCGGATCGGCTTTTTCTAGCGTTGGCCGGGTGCCGCCGCCCAATCGCGTCAGAGCGCCTCGGCCAACGCCAAAGCGTCGGCGCCCGCGGCCACACGCAGTGGGCTCGCTGCATCGTTCACCATGCGCCACACGGCCTGTGCCACGTCGTCCGCGTGCGTGACAAGGGCCGAGCCCTGGCGCATGCGTGCGAACACGCCCTGGGCGAAGTCCGCGTAGGCCTCTGGGATGGCGCCCTCCAGGGCTTGCGCGCGCTGCTGCGCCGTTTGGCTGAACGGCGTCTCGGGCGAGCGCCCGGGCAACACCAGACCGACTCGCACGTTGAACTGTGCGAGCTCCAGCGCCAGCGACTCACTGAACGCATTCAGCGCCGCCTTGCTGGCGGTGTAGACCGACAACAGCGGGAGCGACTTCAGCGTCGTGCTCGACGAGACGTTCACGATGACGCCGGCGTTGCGCTCACGGAATTGAGGCAAGACAGCCTGGATCATTGCCATCGGCCCGAATGTGTTCGTCTCGAAAACGTCCCGGACCGTTGCCAACGGCGTGCCCTCCAGTGCGGCCATCAGCCCAAACCCTGCGTTGTTGACCAGTGCGTCGATCGGGCCGGCGGCCTCGACCGCGTGGCGAATGCTTTGCGGATCGGTGACGTCGAGCGCCACGATGCGAAGGTGCTCGGACTCGGGGAGCAGATCCTTGCGCGGGGTGCGCATGGTCGCAACAACATTCCAGCCACGGGCGAGGAAGTGCCTGGCTGTTTCGAGGCCGAATTCAGAGGATCATCCGGTGATCAGTACGGTCTTCATGAAAGTTCCTTGGAAGCGGGTTGCGGTGCCGAAAGAATAGGAGCGTCAATCAGAACGATCTACAATCAATAGTCCGCTTTTATTGTTTGATCGTCCGGATATGACCGACCCCCTCACCGAAATTGCCACGCTGCTCGAGCCGAGTGCCCGGTTCTCGAAGTTGGTCAGCGGGGCGGGCGCCTGGAGCGTCCGCCGAGCCGAAGCGGGGCAACCGTTCTACTGCGTTGTCCTGGAGGGGGGAGCGCGGCTCGAGATAGACCGCATGGAACCGATCGACCTCCAGAAGGACGACTTCATCCTGATTCCTGCCGCCTTCGGCTTCAGCGTGGCGGGACTGGAGCCCACGGGACCCTGCGACAACGACGCCTCGATGGTGACCCAACTGAATGGCGAAACCCGACACGGCCGCCCAACCGGACCGCCGGACACACGCATGCTGGTGGGCTACTGCGCTTTCGGCTCGCCGGACGCGAAACTGCTCGTGGCACTTCTGCCCCAGCTCGTGCACATCCGCGGCGAAGCCCAAATGGGTACGCTGGTGCAGCTCGTGGCCCGTGAGTCGAGCCAGCAACGCCCAGGTCGGGACACGATCCTTGCGCGATTGCTGGAGGTGCTGCTGATGGAAGCCTTGCGATCGGCGGCCAGCACGGCCGCGTCGCCGGGTTTGCTGCGTGGATTGGCCGATGATCGCCTTGCCTCGGCTATACGCCGGATGCACGAAGACCCAGGTCGACCGTGGACGATCGCCAGTCTTGCAAAGGAAGCCGCCCTGTCCAGGACGACCTTCTTTGAGCGCTTTAGCCGCGCAGTGGGTGTCTCGCCCATGGAGTACCTCCTGGCCTGGAGGATGGCCTTGGCCAAGAGCATGCTTCAGCGCAAGGAGGTGGGCATCGCCGTGGTGGCCGAACGGGTGGGCTACAGCTCTGCGAGCACGTTCAACGTGGCCTTCACCCGATATGTGGGCATGCCGCCCGGGCGATACATTCGAAATCAGCTGGCCGTCTTGAGTCGAGGTGCTTCATAGGCCACATTTTCAGGGCGGACAAACGATATCTGTCTCGTCCAGGCCGCGCGTCGGTAACCGGTCCGTCGCTTGGCCGGCGACAATTAACTTGAGCGGCGTCGCCGCTCACGATAGTTGACGCCGGGCAGTCGCTATTGGTCGCGGCGATAGTTCGCGGAAGCGAGAAGCCGACGCTCGGGAGGTTGACGCTGCGTGCGACCGCTGGAAGCAGTAAGCGGTCGCGGCCGCAGATCATGCCTAACGCCCGCTCTGGCCGAGCTTCTGCCACTCCTTGAGGCGGTCACGGTCGTGTTCAGAGCGCCGCCCCGAGGCGCTCAGGCTCTGCAAGGCGCTTCGCGGTCTTCGTCTGTTTCCAGGTGCCGCACGACTCGCGCGGGCACGCCGGCCACGAAGGTGTTCGGCGGCACGTCGCGCGTGACCACGGCGCCGGCGCCCACCACCGCGTTGTCGCCGACGGTTACCCCGCCCAGGATCGTCGCGCCCGCGGCGATCCATACGTTGCGCCCGATGACGATCGGCCGCGACTCGATGGTCTTGCGGCGCTGCGACGGCGCCATCGCGTGGCCCGTGGTGATCAGGTTCACGTTCGGCCCGATCATCACCAGGTCGCCGATCTGCACGCCGCCCATGTCGTAAATGGTGCAGCACTGGTTGATGAACACCTTGTGCCCGACCCGGATGCGACGCCCGCCGGCGGTGTAGAAGGGCGGCAGCAGCGTGAAGGTCTCGTCGACTGCCTGTCCGGTCAATTCACCGAAGAGTTCCCGGATGCGCTGCGCATCGTCAATGCCCAGCTTGTTAAGCTCTGCGGCCAGGCGCATGCCGCGCCGGATGTCGTTGGCCTCGGCCGCCCATTCGAGGCTGGACGTCGCCACGCGCTTGGTGTGTCGGGAAGGGTTCGTATCCATGCCTGGCTCACTGGCCGTGCGGCCGTTGCCGGCAGCATAGCGTCCACCGGCCGCGGCGCCTGCGCAGCCGGCAAGGATCTCGGCGATCGAGCAAACGCGGCAAGGACAAGGCGAGCCGCACGAGCGACCATGTCGCCATGCACACCCGCACGGTTCCCGCCCAGGCCTACGCTAAGCGTTTCGACGCCGTCCTGGCCTACATCGACGCCAACCTCGAAGGCGACCTCTCGGTGCAGGCTCTGAGCCGCGTCGCAAACTTCTCGGCGTTTCACTTCCATCGCCAGTTCAGCGCCTACGTCGGTGTGCCGGTGGCGCGCTACGTGCAGTTGATGCGCCTGCGCCGGGCCGCGCACCGCCTGGTGTCCCAGGCCGGGTGCTCGGTGCTGCAAGCCGCACTCGAAGCCGGTTTCGAAAGCCCCGAGGCGTTCTCGCGGGCCTTCCGGCGGGCGTTCGGCATGGCGCCCGGGCGCTTCCGGCGCGCGCCGAACTGGCAGGTCTGGAGCGCGGTGTTCGTCGTCCCCCATTTTTCTAGGAGCATGGTCATGCAAGTCCGCATTGTCGAATTCCCGCCCACCCGCGTCGCGGCACTGTCGCACCGGGGCGCCCCCGGCCTGGTCAACGCCAGCGTGCAGCGCTTCATCGCGTGGCGCCAACAAAGCGGCCAGTCGCCGGTGCAAAGCAGCCGCACCTTCGGCATCCCTCACGGCAACCCCGATACCACGCCACCCGACGAGTTCCGCTTCGACATCTGCGGCGAGATCGCCGAGCCCGTGGCGCCCAACGAATTCGGCGTGTACGAGCTTGTCATGCCTGGCGGGCGCTGCGCCGTCGTGCGCCATGTCGGCTCCCCGGACCATATCGGCGAGACGATCTACCCGATCTATCGCGACTGGCTGCCCCACAGCGGCGAGGAACTGCGCGACCAGCCGCTGTTCCTCCACTACCTCAGCGTCTACCCGGAAACCCCGCCGCAACTGTGGCAGACCGACATCTACGTTGCGCTCGCGTAGCCCGCGCGTGTTCAGCCAGGCGGGTGGCGACGGCCGCAGCGATTTGAGCTGTGCAGGCGCATTGCCGCCGCAGGACATTCGGCAGCCAGATACAGCCAAGGTCAGCAGCGGGGCACAGTGCTGACGTTCCCCTGGATAGGCCCAGTGGCAGCAATGGCCGAGGTGCCGTCGCCGGGCTGTCGCTGCTCGGCAGATTTCAGCGCAGCGCGTTCAGATGGATGACGCGTGGCGGCGCGCGGATCTTGGGAGGCCCCACTGGGGGTAGTGCACCGTGGCGCCTCGTTGCCTTGAGGCCGTACCGAGCGACACAACCGTGCGAGGAGCATTGTTGAAGGCCGCATCCAGCGCATCGCCAAGCACCCGCCACGCTTCCCGCCGCTCCGGCAAGAGTTCCTGCCGCTGATAGGTCCGCACCACCTTGCGGTGTTCCTTGTGGTTCAGGCAGCGTTCGATCACTTCGGACATCACCCCGTTCTCGCCCATGATGGTCGCGCCGGTACGGCGCAGGTCGTGCGCGGTCCAGCGACCGCCATCAAGCGTCAGCGTGCCTTTGGCCTGCGTGCGGTGCTTCTTGTCCAGCGGACTCTGGCGGTCGGTGAACTGCTTGGTCAGCGCCTGCTTGCCGATCGGCGCGTCGATCTCTGGTTGAGGTGCTTCCTTGCCGGGTGCACGTTTGCGCGCAGATGGCATGACCCATGCCGACCATCCGGTGAGTGTCCTGAGTTCGCGGAACTGTCGCAGCGCGAACTCCGACAGGAACACCGTGTGCGGCTGGCCGTTCTTGGTCTCCGGGAGGTACCAGACTCCGGCATTCAGGTCGACATTCTTCCACGCGGCCTGGCTGAGTTCGCCGACGCGCACCAGCGTCGACAGCAGGATCCAGATCGCGAGTTCGGCGTGGCGCTCCAGGTTGGCCTGCGGCAGTCGATCGCGCAGGGCACGAATCTCGTCCAGGCTGAGCACGCGGTCGCGTTCCTTCATTTCGCCGCCAACCTGTTTCTTCGCGATCCAGGTCAGCGGCGAGCGGTCGACCCAGTCGCGGGCTTCGCACCAGCGATAGAACTGCTTCAGCGCGACCAGGCAATGGTTGGCCTGCACGCGCGCGCCGCGTGCCACGATGCCGTCGAGGCAGGCGAGCAGATCGCCGCGCCCGATGCTGCGCAGGTCGCGATGGCCGAGGACGTTGATGACGTCCTTGCGCAGCATGCGCATGGCTTCGATGCCGCCGTCCTTGCGGTTGGCCAACTGCAGCTTGTGCCACAGCGCGGCGGCGTCCCCCAGGGTGCGGCGCGAGGCGATCTCCTGCTGGCGGCGTTGCTCCTCGGCCTCGGCGGCCTCGCGGGCCTTGCGTTGTTCCTCGATCGGATCGAGGCCGTTGTCGACGACCCGGCGCAACTCGTCGGCATCCTGGCGGGCTTCGACAAGGGTCTTCAACTTGGCGTCGCCGAGGTCGACGATGCGGCGCTTGCCGGCCACCGTGTAGCGCAGCCGCCAGGTCTTGGTGCCGGCAGGGCGCACGTGCAGGAACAGGCCACCGCCGTCGTTCAGCCAGCGGTCCGCGCCGTCGGCGCGTGCGTTTTCGATTTCCTTGACGGTCAGTCCAACCCTGCGTCCTGCCATGGCAACAACCCTCCTGCTGTTGCCATTCTGTTGCCAATCGGCGTTAGCTGCAAACGAATTTCCGCGTCGCAGCAAAAATGCATTCTTGTTAAGAATCAACAGCTTGTGATTTCCGAGGCCCCGTCAAATCGAGCGCTTTTGACCCCCAAAGGCAGTTTGGGAGCAGAGGGTCGGAGGTTCGAATCCTCTCGCCCCGACCAAAATTTTCAACGACTTGCGGGAGCCGGCCGGGGGCCGGCTTTTTCGTGGGCAATCTTCAGCGGCAATCGGCGCAGAGCTCGCTTCGACAAGGTTTCCCCATGCGTCCCGGCGCTTGTTGCCGAGAGCCGCAGCATGCGCCCATGCGTGTCGGGGACAATACGGCGTTGCAGGATGGACATGGCGCGGTGCTCCCCATGACGATATGGAAACCCCGAAGTACGGCGCGCGTTGGCACGCGTCGCTGCCTGGCGTTCGCGAGAGGGCGATTCCTCCGGGTTCTGCTCCTGCTGCTGGGGCTGTCTGCCGCGGCGACGCATGCATCGGGAGCGTTGCCCGCGGGCGCCTTGGCCAGCCCGGCGCAGCCTGGACTCACGGTGGGACTCGGCGGCCAGCTGCTGCTGGATGGGAAGCCCTTTCGCGGAATCGGGGTCGATGACTTCAGCCTGTTCTCCGGGCTGCTCGCCGACCCGTCGAGCACCGCTTACATCAGCGCGCTGCGGCAACTGGAAGTCCACCACATTCCCTTTGTTCGTTTCATGGCGACCGGCTTCTGGCCCGATGACCTCAAGCTGCTGCAAAGGAGTCCCGCCAGGTACTGGGGGCTGATGCGCGATGTCGTGCGACAGGCGCAGGAGGATCACGTCGGGCTGATCCCGGACTTCTTCTGGAACAGTTCCACCGTTCCCGATCTCGTCGGCGAGCCCCGCGACCAGTGGGGAAACCCGGGCAGCAAGACCATCCGCTTCATGCGCAGCTACGTATCGCAGTTCCTGAAGCGCTTCGCGCACTCTCCGGCGATCTGGGGCTACGAGTTCGGCAATGAGTACAACCTCGCGGCCGATCTTCCCAACTGGAGGAGCCACGGCGCGCCGGTGTGCCCGGCGCGCGGAACTCCCGCGGTGCGAACCGCGGCGGATCGGCTGAGCAGCGCCGAGCTCGCGGTGGCTTTCAGGATCTTCGCCAAGGAAGTCCGCAAGTACGACCCCTACCGGATCATCGAGAGCGGGAACTCGGTTGACCGCATCTCGGCCTGGCACCAGCGATACCGCCAGTCCTGGGGGGTCGACAGCCGGCAGGAATACGCCAGGATGCTCCGATCGCTGAACCCCGCGCCCATGGACATGACCAGCATCCACTGGTATGCGGGTCGCGGGCGGCTGCCTGCATTCCCGTCCGGGGGCGCGTGGCTGCGCTTCCTGAACCGCCTCGCGCGCCGCGACCACCAGCCGCTTTTCATCGGGGAGTTCGGTGTCCCGGCGACAGCAGCGGACGGGCGGCAGGCGTTTCGGTCGCTGCTGCGATCGGTTCTGGCAAGCGGTGCGCCACTGGCCGCGCTGTGGGTGTACGACGACCCGAAGCTGCCGGCCTGGAATACGACCTTCAGCAACCGGCGAGCCTACCAACTTCTGGCGGTGGAACGGGCGGATGAGGCGCTGATTCCGCCGCGCGGTCGCAGGGGGCCGGCGTCGGGTGCGCAGCGGGAGCCGTAGCCAGCCGCGGCGGATCGATCTCCTTCGCATGCGATGGCGGTACCGCGAGCCTGCGCTGCATCGGGCGCTGCCGGAAGCTCGGCCCTGGGGCCTCGGGCGGCATGCGCCTGAGGCAGTGGGCGAGTGTCCGGACGCTAGCATGCGCGCATCATGGAACTTCCCGAAGCCTTCTATCTGCAGACCGGCGAGCAGGACTACGAGCCCACGGTGGCCGCGGTCGGGCCTTGGGCGCCGGATCTGCTGCACGGCGGACCGCCGATCGCCTTGCTGAGCCATGCGATGCGCAGTTTCCAGGCGCGCGAGGGCCTGCAGATCGCTCGCCTGGGCGTGGAAATCCTCAGTCCTGTGCCGCTGGCTCCGTGCCGCGTAGAAGTGCGCATGGCGCGGCCCGGACGCCGGGTCGAACTGCTCGAGGCACGCATGCTTGCGGGCGGGCGCGAGGTGTTGCTGGCCCGCGCGTGGCGCCTGCAGCGCGAGCCGGGCTGCGTGGGCGCGGTGGCCGACGCCTTCGAGGTGCCGGCGCTTCCCGGCCCGCAGGCGCAACGCTTCTTCGAGGGGGTCGGCCACTTTCCCTACGGCGAGGCGATCGAATGGCGCTTCACCCGTGGGGGCTTCGACCAGCCGGGCCCGGCAACGGTGTGGGCGCGGCCGCGCATTGCCCTGGTGCGGGGCCGGCCGGAGTCGGCACTGGAGCGCCTGCTGGTGCTGCTCGACTCGGCCAACGGCCTCAGCGCCGAGCTTCCCGCGCATTCCTGGAGTTTCGTGCCGGTGGATCTGCAACTCAGCATCTACCGCGAGCCGCGGCATCCCTGGCTGGGCATCGATGCGCGCACGGCCATCGACGGCGACGGCGTGGGCATCAGCCATGCCACGGTGTTCGACGCCGACGGCGCCTTCGGCCGCAGCCTGCATACCCTGTTCATCCGCGCGCGCTGAGCACTTCCCGCGCACGGAGCTCCGTCCCGTTGCGCGCAGGGCGCGGGCGTGGACGGCGCGTCATGTCAACGCCATCTGGTAACTTTCCTTTACTGGATCAAGAACTGTCGCTGCCAGCAAAAATCCTGCGCAAAGGCTGAAGTTCGCACAACGTACCATCGTATGAACAGCGTCAGGATCCCTGAGCAGCTTTTCTGTCCAGGACTTTCCGGGGCGCAGATCCGACCATGCGACACAGCCTGCAAAACGCCAGCGTCTCGCCGTCCAGCATGACCCTCGGTACCCCCGATGGGGAATCGTGGACGCGCTCGCGCACCGTGGAGCAACAGCAGCGTCTGCGGCTGCTGCGCTTTGCCGCGGCCAGCGCGACCTACGGCATCGGTCTGTGCGTGCTGGTGGCCTGCGCCGCGCTGGGCCTGCTGAGCTGGCCGCATCTGCTCGTTCTTGCTGCCACCATCCTGCTGCCCAACCTGATCTTCCTGGCGCTGTTCCTCAGCCGCGCCAACCTGCGTTTCCGGGAGCCGTCGCTGACCTTGGCACAGGTGCTCACCGGCGTCGGCATCATCAGCCTGATGCTGCTGTCGGGGGCGCAGATGAATCTGCTGGCGGTTCCGTTCTACAGCGTGCTGTTCGTGTTCGCGATGCTGCGCCTCGACCGACGCGGGCTGTTCCAGGTCGGAGTCTGCATCCTGCTCAGCTACGCCGCGGCTCTGGCGCTGCGCCTGCGCTGGTATGCAGGCATGGTTCCGCCGAGCACCGAGATGCTCACGGCACTGCTGGTCCTGGTGTCCACCCTGTGGTTCGCCAGCGCCGCGAGCTACATCGCACGCCTGCGCCAGCGCCTGAAGGAGACGGCGAGCAAGCTGGAGCACATGGCCACCCGCGATGCGCTGACCGGGCTGTGGAACCGGCGCCAGATCGAGGCCCTTCTCCAGCGCGAGATCCAGCGCGCGCTGCGCTCGGGAGCCCCGTTGGCCATCCTGCTCGCAGACATCGATCATTTCAAGTCGATCAACGACCGCTTCGGCCACCCCACCGGCGACGCCATCCTGCGCCAGGTCGGGCAACTTATCGGCGGCTCGCTGCGTGCCGGCGGCGAGGTCGGGCGCTGGGGCGGCGAGGAATTCCTGCTCGTGCTGCCCGACACGTCGCTGGGCGATGCCCTGGCCTGCGCCTCCAGGCTGCGCGAGACCCTGGAGTCGACCGCTTTCGAGCACCTGCCCGAACCGTGCGCCGTCAGCGCCTCGATCGGGCTGGCCGCTTGGTCGGCTGCGGAGCCCTTGTCGACCCTGCTGTCGCGTGCCGATCGTGCGATGTACCAGGCCAAGCAGGCCGGACGCAACCGGGTCGGGATCGACGAGTTGATCTGAGCCGGAGGCTCAGCGCGCGGCCGCCACTTCCGGCAGCGCGAAATCGCAGCGCACGAAGGGGTCGATCGCGCAAGCCACCAGGCTGGCGGTCTGCGCGACCTGGCGCGGCGTCGTCCAGGCGATGGCGCCCAGCATCTGCGAGGCCGTGCCCAGCGGATGGAAATTCCACTGGGCCGGCGCCAGGATCGCGCAACGCGTGATGCGCCCGCCGGTGTCGACGGCGACGGCATGGGCGAGGGTGCCGCGTGCGGTGCGCACCAGCGCGCAGCCGTCGGCCGCCTGCACCGCATCCGGCGCATCGGAGGCTTCCACCCAGTCGAGGAAGGCCTGCGCGAGTTCGAGCAGCCACGCGGCAAAACGCCCGAGCAACAGCGCAGCGGCCTCCCCGCCAGGGCGCGCGAGGTCGCGCAGCAGCGGGTGTGGCCATTGCTGCGCCCAAGGCCCGGTTTCGCGGCAAAGGCTCTCCCATTGCGGCGCTGCCTCGAAGGCTTCGCCCGCATCGCCGAGCAGCCTGGGCGCGAGTTGCCCAGCCTCGATGCGCGGCAGCGCCGGCGGCAGCTCCACGCGCCTGAGTGCCAGCGGCTGTGCCCACAGCCAGTGGAAGAAGCGCGCCGGGGCCAGGTGCTGGTGATCCCGCGCCCAGTCGTGCAGCGCGGCGGCACTGTCGATCTGCAGGAATCGCCCGGCCGGCATGCCCAGGCTGTTGGTCTCCACCAGTTCGCGCAGCGTGTCATGTCGTCCTGGCTCGGCGCGCGCGATGTTCGTCCCTCGGGTGCCCTGGTCGATCGCCTGCAGGATCTGCTGCGATGGCGCCACGGCCATGCACAGCGGCCATTCGCGATGCAGGGGAAGCAGGTGCTCGCGCAAGCGTTCGAGCAGCAGGGCGCGCGTCATGGCTTCATCACCCGCGGCGCAGGCGCGGCGTTGCAGCGTGGCCAGTGCCGCCGCGCAGGCGCTGCGGTGGGCCATCGCGCTCAGCGGGAACAGCGAGGGCAGCAGCGCCAGCGCCTGCTGGGTGGTGCGCCCGACGAGCACCCGATGCGCCTGCGAGGCCCGGCGCGGCAAGGACTCCACCGCGGTGAGGCCGCGGCCGTCGGCGCGCAGCACCATGCGCAGGCGGTGCTCATGAAGCAAGGCGGCGGCCGCCGACGCGGCCCCCAGGACGGCCATGGCTGCTGGTTTCTCCGGGAGGTGCGCCCGGGGGCGCGGGAAGCGGGCACGACCGCCATGCCGCGGCATGGTCGGCGCGGCGGGCGACCGATCCCGCCGGTTCGCGGGGTCACGGCACTAGCATAGTGGACAGGCCGACGCCGGCGTCGGCAAAGCAGGCCGCTGCCGGCACTCAAACCGGGGGGTGTATGGCACGAATGCAACGAAGGCCGTGGCTGCACGGCCTGGCGCTGGGCATGCTCCTGGCATGCCTGCCGGCAGGCATGCCTGCAGCGCGGGCGCAGAGGCCCTTTGTCGTATGGAGTCCGACTTTTCGCCACGGGGTTGCGCCGGCACAGCGCTACGACGGCGCCGGCTGCGGAGGTCGCAACGTATCGCCGCGCATCGAATGGAGCGGGCTGCCCCCGCGTACCCGCAGCCTGGCGCTGGCCTGGTTCGATCGCGACGCGCGCTCCGGTGCCGGCTGGTGGCACTGGGCGGTGCTGGATATCCCGGCCGTCGCGCAGGGTCTCGCTGCGGGCGCCGGTGCCGCCGACGGCAGCGGCCTTCCGCCCGGTGCACGCCAGTTGCGCAACAGTTTCGGCACCATGGGCTACGGAGGCCCCTGTCCGCCACCGGGAAGCGGCCCGCACCGCTACCAGCTGACGGTGTGGGCGCTGGCCGTTCGCCGACTGGTTCTTCCTCCCGGCGCCGGGCCGGCGCAGCTGGCGGCCCGAGCTTCCGCGCTTGCCATCGGCACCGCGCGCCTGCAGGTGGCCTACGGGCGCTGATCGACGATCCCCACGGGAGGCGGGCGGCGCGCAGCCCGGCCGCCCGGGCACGCTCAGCTCTTCATCGACGCGATGCGGTTGCCATCGCCGAGCAGCGCGATACGTGGCCGGAACGAGCGCGCCGTGGGGTCGTCCATCGGCGCGTAGGTGCAGATGATCAGCAGGTCACCGACGGCCGCGTGGCGGGCCGCCGAGCCGTTCAGGGTGATGCGCCCGCTGCCGGGCGGCTCCGCGATGGCGTAGGTGCTCAGTCGCGCGCCGTTGCTGACGTTGTAGATGTCGATCTGCTCGCCTGCGAGGATGTCGCAGGCGTCGAGCAACTGCTGGTCGATTCCGCAGGAACCTTCGTAGTGCAGGTCGGCGCCGGTCAGGGTGGCGCGGTGCAGTTTGGCGCGCAGCATCACGCGCATCGGGGGCAGGGCAGGAGACATCGGGGGCATGGGGCGCGCGTCGTATCGCGGCCGTGGGCTGTAGCGGAGGCTGGTGGGGCGCGGCAGTGCGCGAGGCGCCTGGGCTCGGACATGCTACCAGCCGAGGCGGCGCAAGCAGCGCGGTGCGCACTGCGCCCGGCACCGCGGCGCGGGCCCCGGCTCAGGGCTTACACTGATCTTTTCGCACGCAATGCGCAAACTGCGAGGTACGCCGTGGACTCCTCTTCCGTCAAGCAAAGCCTGGAACGCCTGTGCGAAGCGCTGGAATCGGGGGCGCCGCCGGATCCTGCGCTGCGCGCCGACCTCGCCGCACTCGATGCCGACATCCGCCGCGCGCTGGGGGCCAGCGCCGAGGCCCAGGGGCTGGCGCAGCGCGTGCGCGATCTTTCATTGCGCTTCGCGCAACAACACCCGACCGCGGCCGCGGTGCTGCGCGAGCTCGGGGTGTTGCTCGAAGGCATCGGCGCCTGAGCTGTATACGCCGGCTCCTCCTTCCAGGTTGCTCATGCAGTCAGCCCCTTCCATGGACGAAGCGTCCTTTCAGCCGGATTACTTTGCCGGAACCGTTCCCCCGGCGCCGGGCGGCGTGCACGCCGTCGCTCCCGGGGTGTACTGGCTGCGCATGCCGATGCCGATGGCGCTCGACCACATCAACCTGTGGCTGCTCGAGGATGGCGAGGGCTGGACGATCGTCGACTGCGGTCTGTGCAACGACACCACCCGACAGGCCTGGGAGCAGGTGTTCGAGCAGCACCTGCAGGGCAGGCCAGTGCGCCGGGTGGTCTGCACGCACCTGCATCCCGACCACGTCGGACTCGCCGACTGGCTGTGCCGGCGCTGGAACGCGCCGCTGCTGATGACCCAGGGCGAATACTTGAGCGCACGCATCATCGGTGCCGGTCTGCCGCCCACCGACACCGCCGGGCTGGTGGAGCATTTTCGCGTGCACGGCGCGCAGCCCGCGCACCTGCAGGCATTGCGCGCACGGGGCAACCTGTACATGCAGCTGGTGCCTTCGCTGCCGCTGACCTTCCAGCGGCTGGAAGCCGGGCAGCGCCTGCGCATCGGCGCTGCCGAATGGCAGGTCATCGAGGGGGGAGGGCACAGCCCCGAGCATGCCGCGCTGTGGTGTTCGCAGCAGCGGCTGCTGATTGCAGGCGATCTGCTGCTGCCCCGCATTTCCACCAACGTCTCGGTGTATCCGATGGAGCCGGAGTCCGATGCCCTCGGGCGTTACCTGCGGTCGCTCGATCGTTTCGACGCCCTGGACGCGCAGACCCAGGTGCTGCCCTCGCATGGCCTGCCCTTTCGCGGGGTGCATTCGCGGGTGCGTCAGTTGCGCGCCCACCACGCCGAACGCCTGCTGCTGCTGCTGCAGGCCTGCGCGCAGCGGGCACTGAGCGCGGCAGACATGATTCCGTTATTGTTCCGGCGCGAACTCGATGTCCACCAGTTGGGCTTTGCGCTGGGCGAGGCGATTGCCCACGCCCACCGTCTGTGGGCGACCGGCGCGCTGAGCCGTCGGCTCGATGCCGATGGCATCATCCGCTTCACCGCCGAAGCTGCCTCGGATCAGCACCGGGAAGCACTGGCGCGAGCGGCTGCCGGCCTGGCGATGCCCCTGGGCTCCTGATCCGAGGGCGCCGCCGTGGGCGCATCGCGACCCGGGATGGCTACACTTTCGGCCACTGGCGAGCACATGCTGCCCGTAGCTCAGTTGGATAGAGCAACAGCCTTCTAAGCTGTGGGTCGGGGGTTCGATTCCCTCCGGGCAGGCCAATTTATCATAACAAAAACAATAGGTTGCGAAATCTCATCGAAGATGCGTCGGGGCCGATTCGTGACTCGCTTGCATCGTCAATGTCCCTGCAGTGTCCCAGTCTGTGCGCGTGTGTGCGCATCCGTGCGGATCGCCTCCGTCCCCGAATTGTCTCGGTTGGTACTGTTGCGGCCACCAGCGCACGTGTTAGCATTTTCACGCGGGCATAGCTAGCACTGCTGGGGGAGCACCCGGCGCCGTTCGCGTACCTCGGGGCAATGCCAGTAAGTCCCCGAGAATTACGGCGGTGCGATGGGCGCCTTATCGCGAGTCAGGGACCCCGGCCGCCAAGAAACAGTGATCTAGCCCAGCTGCGGCCCGCCGTGCTCCTCGACGTCGCACATCGAGGCAACCGGCCGAGTGCAACGCTCGGTGGTCGGGGCGCAGGGTCATCTTTCGATCGCGGACCGTCCGGGGTCTTCCCGGACGACTCCCTCGGTAGATGACCATGGCGGCAATTGTTCATCCTCGAACAGGCGGTCTACGGACGGCCCTGCAAGAGGCGTTCACCATAAACGATAGCTGTGCCGTTCTCGGGCACGGCAGAAGCAAGCTCTATGGACTGATACGGTCCGGGGCCCTCGAAACGATCCGCATCGGTGCTCGGCAGTACATCCGTCGTACTGATCTCGAGCGAATCATTGAGCGAGGGCTGTCGACAGCAAATGACGTTGCTGATGCCAAGAGCGCATGTAAGCCACTTGCGGATACAACTAGCACCGCCGCGGCGCCTTTTACGCCGCGCTCAAAGGCTACATCTTCACTTGCCACGGCGCCTCGACGTGGACGGCCACGCAAGTCGGCTACAACCGAGCTCTTGGGGGGTAGCCATGTCAAGCGTCCCTAATTGTGCAAAGCCGGACTCGTGGAAGCGCATTTTGGCTCGTGCAGAGTTGGCGAAATCTAGACGCGACGCGGGCCTGGCTGTTCCACCGGACGCTAATGCAAGAGCCCCCGAGGCGACCATTGGTGCTCACCCTGGCATCGACTTCGCGCAAGTTTCACTTACCGCTGTGCTGCCGCATTGGCCCGAAGAAGTCCGTGCAGTGCCAAACGGGATCCTGCGTAGCGCCCTTTTCGGCGTGGTGCAGCGAGGGCGACGGCGCTACCTACATGGCGTAGCCATTGCCGCGCTCGATGGCGTAGCCATCCGGTACAAAGGCGAGCGTCTCGATCAATGCGATCTGACCGTCTGGCAGAGTGTTCTTCACGCCGTGAGGCACCAGAGGATCGGAAGTCATTGCAAAGTGGCTTCGTACACCTTGTTGAAGCTCATGGGGAAGACGGATAGCGGCAAGAATCGGGCGACGTTACAAGCGTGCATCGAAAGACTCGTGGCGACGGCGCTGACCGTCCAGCAAGGGCGCCACACATATATCGGTAGTCTGATTGCATCCGCGGCCAAGGATGAGTCCACACGGTCGTGGACAATCGAGCTGGACCCAAGGTTGAGTCCCCTGTTTTGCCGCGATCAGTTCACGCAGTTGGAATGGGCCGTTCGTCGCGAGCTTCGTGGCCATCAACTTGCCGAATGGCTACACGGGTTCTACGCAACTCACGCGAAACCATTCGGCTTCAGGGTCGAGACCTTGCGCCGGCTCTGCGGAAGCGAGGCCGAGATACGGCGGTTCCGCCAGTCCCTGGGCCTGGCGCTGGCCGCCGTCGCTGAAGCAAGCAAAGCTCACGGCGAAAAGTTCCGGTACACGATCTCTGAGGATCTCGTTGAGGTTTCAAAGGCGGGTACGGCCTCACAGCAGCGGCACTTGGCTAGGCGGGCTGCGAAGTCACCGTCGAGGCGGAGCGCATGATGCCGTTCCAGCGAGTGCGCCGGGTACCGTTCCAGCGGGTGCGCCCTGCCGTTCCAGCAGGTGCGCTCCGCCGTTCCAGCGCGGCCAAGGGCCCGTTCCAGCGGGGCCGAGAAGTACACGCTCGAGCGCAGAAAAGTCAACGCGCGTATGGCTGCGCGCGCTCTGGCCGGTGAAGGCTAATCCTTTCTAATCTCTCTTAATCCGCGTGCGCGTCGCGCCCGCGCCGCCTCTTGGGGGGCAAAGCCCCCCGCCGGCTCCGGCGGCGTTGTACGCCGCCGCCCGCGCCCTCGGCGCTCCCACCCGGCACCCCCCCAAATTCAGGCCCCCTGCGGGGGCTGGATGAAGACCCCATCCCCCCCGCCCCTTCCCTACGGGAAGGGGAGCGAGTCGCCCTCTGTCGGCAGGGGCCAGACGGCGCCGCGCTTCGCTTGCGTCTCTAGCCCCCTGCCGCAAGCGTCGGGTCGCTGCAAGGGCATCAAGGGCGCAATCCTCACCCGTTCGGTGCTCGGGCTTCGCCCTGCGCTCCGCGTGCGGCTTCCGGTTGAACCCTTGACCCCCTTTCCGCTCCGGCGTGCGCAGGGTCTGGTCCGCGACTGCGAGGTTGCCCTACCTACCGAGGGAGCGGGTAGGCTGCCCGGTTCCAAACGCTCTAGCTTGGTGTGCGGCATGTGGTTGCTCGTTCGCCGCTAGATCTTGCTCATTCTCGCGCGATTGGCGAGCCTGCTGCAGGCCTGCGAAGGGCCGCGTGAGCTGCCTGCCGTTTTTCGTCTTCCAGGAGCCGATGTGTAGCATCGAGACCTGAAGGACGAGACGAAGTGAAGACGATCCCGAAACAGCAGTACACGGCCGAG
>JAJZEC010000082.1 GCA_021805825.1 Pseudomonadota bacterium | reverse complement strand
CGGAGGCGCGCGCGCAGGCCGCGCCGGGGCAACGCGCCACGGCGCCCGCGCACCGCGTGCCGCCCGCGGTGCGCCCGCAGCCGGAAGCTGCCGTGTGCGCGCCCGTCGGCCCGCGGCCGCAGCAGATCGCCGTGCTCGACTGGGGCGCGCTGCAGTCCTTCACCGATGGGTGCCGGGCCTGCAAGCTGGGGGCGACGCGGCAGCACGCGGTGTTCGGCATCGGCAGCCCGCGCGCGCGGCTGATGATCGTCGGCGAAGCGCCCGGCGCCGAGGAAGACCGCACCGGCGAGCCCTTCGTCGGGGCTGCCGGCAGACTGCTGGACAACATGCTGCGCGCCTGCGGCCTGCGCCGCGATGGCGACGATCCGGCGCACAGTGTCTACATCGCCAACGTGATCAAATGCCGCCCGCCGGGCAACCGCAATCCCGAGGCCGATGAAATCGACCAATGCCTGCCGATCCTGCAGCGCCAGATCGAGCTGCTGCAGCCGCGGCTGCTGCTGGCGCTGGGGCGCTTCGCGGCACAGGCGCTGACCGCCAGCAGCGAGCCGATCGGCCGCCTGCGCCAGCGCGACTGGCAGTGGCGCGGCACTCCGCTGGTGGTCAGCTACCACCCTGCCTACCTGCTGCGCTCGCCGCAGGACAAGGCCAAGGCGTGGGCCGACCTGTGCCGGGCGATGGATCTGCTCGAATCCGCGCCGGCGTCCGCCGGCGCTTCCTGAAAAGCCCTGGAGCCGAACATGGACTTTGTCGATCAGTGGCTGCAGGCCTGTGCGCGCAACCGCAGTCGGCTGTGCCTGGGACTGGATCCCGAGCCCGAGCGCCTGCCCGCGCCCTGGACGCGCGATGCCTCGCGCCTGTGCGATTTCTGCGCGGCGGTGGTCGACGCCACCGCCGACCTGGTCTGCGCCTACAAGCCGCAGATCGCGCATTTCGCCGCGGTCGGTGCCGAGGCGCAGCTGGAGAAGCTGATCCGCTACATCCACGATCGCGCTCCGGGCGTGCCGGTGATCCTGGACGCCAAGCGCGGGGACATCGGCTCCACGGCCCGCCACTATGCGCGCGAGGCTTTCAGCCGCTACGCAGCCGACGCCGTCACCGTCTCGCCCTTCCTCGGGCTCGATTCGCTGCTGCCCTACATGGAGGCCTACCCGGAGCGCGGCCTGTTCGTGCTGTGCCGCACCTCCAACCCGGGCGGCGACGACCTGCAGGGGCTGGAGCTGCGCGCCGACGGCGCGGCGCCGCAGCGTCTGTTCGAGCGCGTGGCGCAGCTGGCCGCCGGGCCCTGGAACCGCCACGGCCAGCTCGGGCTGGTCGCCGGCGCCACGCGGCCGCAGGACATCGTGGCCGTGCGCGCAGTGGCCCCGCGCCTGCCGCTGCTCATCCCCGGGGTCGGCGCGCAGGGCGGCGACCTGCGGGCGACGGTGCAGGCGGCCGGCGACCGCTTCCTGATCAACGCCTCGCGCAGCGTGCTCTACGCCGGCGAGGGGCGAGACTTCGCGAGCGCCGCTCGTGCCGAGGCGCAACGCTTGCGCGACGCCATCGCCGCGCTGGCCCCGATCTGAACCCATCCCGCCAAGCCCGCCGGAGCCATCCATGAGCGCAGAACATCCTTCCGCGACCCAGCCGCTGAGCCACTTCGATGCCGCCGGCCAGGCGCACATGGTCGACGTCGGCGGCAAGTCGCCGACGCAGCGTGTCGCGCTGGCCAGCGGCATCATCCGCATGCAGCGGGAGACCCTGGACCGGATCGCCTCGGGCAATGCCGCCAAGGGCGACGTGCTGGGGGTGGCGCGGCTGGCAGCGATCATGGCGGCCAAGCGCACCTCCGATCTGATCCCGCTGTGCCATCCGATCGGCCTGACGCGGGTGGCGGTGGATCTGCAGATCGAACATGAGCACTGCGCGGTGCGTTGCACCGCGCGCGCCGAGACCCACGGCCGCACCGGGGTCGAGATGGAGGCCCTGACCGCGGTGCAGATCGGCCTGCTCACCGTCTACGACATGTGCAAGGCCGTCGACCGCGGCATGACCATCACCGACGTGCGCCTGCTGGAGAAACATGGCGGCAAGTCGGGGGACTGGGTGGCGGGCAGCGCGGCGTAGCGATTCCGGCGTAGCCGCTGCGCCGGGCCATCCACCAGCTTAAACCCCGGCGAGACGGTCGTTGACTGCGCGTGCGCCTGCGTTGCCTGAAGGCAAAACCCGGGCACGGCGCACTTGCGGGACGCGTGGCGCGGGCGTAGCCTGGAGTCAACAAGGCAGAACAAGGGGAGTCGATGCCGCGAACCAGGATCTACCTCTGAACCTCCTTCCAAGGCGTGCGATCCACGTCGTATCCAGCCCTCCCCGAGGGCTGCACCTCCAGGCACCGCGGGCCGCGCCCCGGTGCCTGTTTCATGATCCGGACGCCGCCGGCAGCTTCACGCGCGGGCTTTTACAATCGGGCCATGAATACCTCCACCGAACCCGCATTGCTGCGCCTGCACGAGGCGCGCAGCCTGCTGCTCGAGCCTTTCGGCATCGACGAGTCCACGCTGCAGCGCGCGCTGGCGCGTGCGCTCGAGCACCGTCTGGACGACGCCGACATCTACCTGCAGTACACCCGTTCCGAAGGCTGGAGCCTCGAGGAGGGCCTGGTCAAGAGCGGAAGTTTCGGTATCGAGCAGGGTTTCGGCATCCGCGCCATCGACGGCGACAAGACTGCCTTCGCCTACTCGGACGACATCTCCGAGGCGCGGCTGATGCAGGCCGCTGCCACCGTGCGCGCGATCTCCCGTCAGGGGCGTGCCCGGGTGCGCATTGGCGAACGGCCGCGCAGCGGCCCCGCGCATCGTCTGTACGAGGCGCAGGATCCGCTGCAGGCGCTGGACTCGGCGGCCAAGGTGGCGCTGCTCGGGCGCGCCGATGCGCTGGCGCGCGCCGCCGACCCGCGGGTCGTGCAGGTGATGGCCAGCCTGGCCGGGGAGTACGACGTCGTGCTGGTTCTGCGCGCCGACGGACTGCTGGCCGCCGACGTGCGCCCGCTGGTGCGCCTGAGCGTCAGCGTGGTCGCCGAGCAGCATGGCCGCCGCGAGACCGGCTCCTCCGGAGGCGGCGGGCGCTACGCGCTGGATCGCTTCGACGAGGCCACGCTGCGCCAGCATGTCGACGAGGCCGTGCGCCAGGCCCTGCTGAACCTGGAATCGCGCCCGGCTCCCGCCGGGGAGATGAGCGTGGTGCTGGGTTCGGGTTGGCCGGGCATCCTGCTGCACGAAGCCATCGGCCATGGGCTGGAAGGCGACTTCAACCGCAAGGGATCGAGCGTGTTTGCCGGGCGCATCGGCCAGCAGGTGGCGGCGCGCGGGGTCACGGTGCTCGACGACGGCACGCTGCCCGGCCGCCGGGGCTCGCTGAACATCGACGACGAGGGCCATGCCACCGAGCGCACGGTGCTGATCCAGGACGGCGTGCTGGTCGACTACATGCAGGACTCGCTCAATGCACGCCTGATGAAGCGCAAGCCGACCGGAAATGCCCGCCGTGAAAGCTACGCCCATGCCCCGATGCCCCGGATGACCAACACCTACATGCTGGCCGGCGACAAGGATCCGCAGGAGGTCGTCGCCAGCCTGGAGCGCGGCCTGTATGCGGTGAACTTCGGCGGCGGCCAGGTCGACATCACCAGCGGCAAGTTCGTGTTCTCGGCCAGCGAGGCTTGGTGGGTGGAACACGGGCGGCTGCAGTACCCGGTCAAGGGGGCGACCCTGATCGGCAACGGCCCCGACGTGCTGACCCGGGTCAGCATGATCGGCAGCGACATGCAACTCGACCCCGGCGTGGGTACCTGCGGCAAGGAAGGGCAGAGCGTTCCGGTGGGCGTGGGCCAGCCCACCTTGCGCATCGACCGCATGACCGTCGGCGGCACGGCCTGAGCGCGATCGCCGCGCGGCGGCGCCTTGGTGCCTAAGTCTGGGCTCAGCAATGCCTGATGGAATACGGGCATTGCCTTCATCTTGTTCGGAGTCATGGAACAACAAACCGTATACAACCCGGTCGCTAGGGCGCTCCACTGGGGAATCTTCGCCCTGGTCGGCATCGAGTTCGCGATTGCCTGGATCATGCCCGACATGCGTCGCGGAACCCTGCCCACCGGGTGGATCGCCTGGCACATCGGAGTCGGCACGAGCATCCTGGTGCTGATGCTGCTGCGCCTGCTCTGGCGCCTGCTGCGCGGGGCGCCCGAACTGCTTCCCGGGCCGGTCTGGCAGCAGCGCCTGGCGGGGTTGGTGCACGTGCTGCTGTACGCGGGTTTTCTGCTGCTGCCCTTGCTGGGCTGGATCAATGCCTCGTCGCGAGGCTGGACGGTGCACCTGGCCGGGCTCGTCGCACTGCCCGCGCTGGCTGCATCCGGGGCTTCCTGGGGGCACTGGATGGGCGGCGTGCACCAGGTGCTGGCCTATGTGCTGCTGGGGGCGATCGGCCTGCATGTGGCCGGCGCGCTGTACCACGCGGTGATCGAGCGCGACGACACACTGCGCCGCATGTGGCCGGGGCGCCGCTGAGCGGCGCGGCACAGCGGCGGTGTTGCGGCGACGCAGCAAGGCGCGCGCGCCTGCACCGAGGGCCTTGGCGGGCGCTGGGTGCCGCGCATATACTGGGCGCAATCAACCGATCCGCGACGATGTCCTTCCCCTCGACCTTCTACGGCTTTTTCTGGTTCTCGCACCGT
Source organism: Pseudomonadota bacterium (assembly GCA_021805825.1). Classification (GTDB taxonomy): domain Bacteria; phylum Pseudomonadota; class Gammaproteobacteria; order Burkholderiales; family Burkholderiaceae_C; genus Thiomonas_A. The sequence continues at coordinate 2,189 of JAJZEC010000082.1, read as the reverse complement.
GCCGGCGGAAGGGGAGGGATCACCATCGCTTGAATCCCAGAACTCCACGAACCGCCGGCTCCGCCCGGCGGTTTTTTTTGCCCGGGCCGCGCCGCCGGAGCCCAGCCCAGGAGAGATGCATGTTCGATCCCGCGATTCCCGAAGTCCCCGACCGCCAGGCACCGCCGCCCGCCGGCGCCCACCAGGCCTCGGTCGAAAAGACATCGGCCACCGACGACGAGCGCGTCGAGGACGTGCGGCCGCTGCCCGCGCCGCAGGCCTTCATCCGCCGCATGCCCATTGCCGGCAGCGCCGTCGAAGGGCTGATCACCCGCACCCGCCGCGCGGTGCACCGTATCCTGCAGGGCGAGGACGATCGCCTGCTGCTGGTCATCGGGCCCTGCTCGATCCACGATCCGAAGGCAGCGCGGGAATACGCGCACAGGCTGCTCGAGCAGCGCCAGCGCCATGCCGGCGAGCTCGAGGTGGTGATGCGGGTGTATTTCGAGAAGCCCCGTACGACGGTGGGATGGAAGGGGCTGATCAACGATCCCTACCTCGACCAGAGCTGTCGCATCGAGGACGGGCTGCGCATGGCCCGCGAACTGCTGATCGACATCAACCGCATCGGCGTTCCGGCGGGCAGCGAATTCCTCGATGTCATTTCACCGCAGTACATCGGCGACCTCATCTCCTGGGGAGCCATCGGGGCGCGCACCACCGAAAGCCAGGTGCACCGCGAGCTGGCCTCGGGTCTGTCGGCGCCGATCGGCTTCAAGAACGGCACCGACGGCAACCTGCGCATCGCCATCGATGCCATCCAGGCGGCGCGACGCGCGCATTCCTTCCTCTCGGTGCACAAGAGCGGCCAGGTGTCGATCGTGCAGACGCGCGGCAACCAGGACACCCACGTCATTCTGCGCGGCGGCAGGCGGCCCAACTACGATGCCGCCAGTGTCGCGGAGGCCTGCGCTCAGTTGCAGGCGGCCGGGCTGGACTGCCGGCTGATGGTCGACTGCTCGCATGCGAACAGCGAGAAGCAGCACCAGCGCCAGGTCGGGGTGGCGCAGGACATCGCGGCCCAGCTTCGCGGCGGCACCAGGTGCATCGTGGGGGCGATGGTGGAAAGCCATCTGCTCGAGGGAGCGCAGAAGTTCAACCCCGGGCAGCACGACCCGGCCGCGCTGCGCTACGGGCAGAGCATCACCGACGCCTGCCTGGGCTGGGAGGATTCGGTGCGGCTGATGGACGAACTGGCGCAAGCCGTGCGCGCGCGTCGCGGTCGGCAGCGCGGCGCCTGATTCGTCGGCCCGCGCCTGGTGACGCCCCTACAATGGCGTCTCGCCGCCCGATCTTCAACTTTTGCGGCGCTGGTCGGATCTACCCGCATGAACGAGACACCGCTGCTGAACACCACCATCCGATCGCTGCCCCTGGTGGGGCGCGGCAAGGTGCGCGACAACTACGCCGTCGGCGAGGATCTGCTGCTGATGGTCGCCACCGACCGCATTTCCGCCTTCGACGTCGTCATGCGCCAGGGCATCCCCGGCAAGGGTCGAACGCTGACCGCGATTTCCCGCTTCTGGTTCGATCTGCTGGAGGACGTCATCCCCAACCACCTGACCAGCGTCGACCCGGAATCGGTGGTGGCGCCCGAGGAGCGCGAGCAGGTACGCGGGCGGGCGCTGGTGGTGCGCAGGCTGCGGCCGCTGCCGATCGAGGCCGTGGTGCGGGGCTATATCGCGGGCTCGGGCTGGAAGGACTACCAGGCCGGGTCGAGCATTTGCGACATCGCCTTGCCCGCCGGTCTGCAGCAGGCCTCGCGCCTGCCGCATCCGATCTTCACCCCGGCGACCAAGGCCGAGGCCGGCGAGCACGACCAGAACATCGACTTCGGCCAGGTGGTGCGCCTGGTCGGCGTCGAGGTGGCGGCGCAGATGCGCGACGTCAGCCTGGAAATCTACGCGCGCGCCGCGGCGCACGCGCTGTCGCGGGGCATCATCCTGGCCGACACCAAGTTCGAGTTCGGCCTCGATGTGCAGGATCGAGTGGTCTGGATGGACGAGGCGCTGACACCGGATTCGTCGCGCTTCTGGCCTGCCGACCAGTGGCGCGAAGGCATTTCTCCGCCGAGTTTCGACAAGCAGTACCTGCGCGACTGGCTGGAGCAGGTACCGGGCTGGGACAAGCGCGACCCGGCACCCACGCTG
>JAJZEC010000081.1 GCA_021805825.1 Pseudomonadota bacterium | reverse complement strand
GCGGTGCGCGACACCGCGCAGCTGCGCGCGGCCGCGGCGCGCGGGCAGGGCAAGCACAAGGCGGAGCAGGCGATCGCCGCCGATCCGCTGGTGCGCCAGCTGGTCGACGAGCTGGGGGCGCGCATCGTTCCCGGCTCGGTGCGTCCGCTGGACGAATGATGTCTGTCGATCCGGCGGGCCGATGCGGCCGCCGGGTTTCCATCCAACAGGAGCCACCATGTTCAACAAGGGTCAACTCTCCGGGCTGATGAAGCAGGCCCAGGCGATGCAGGAGAACATCAAGCGGGTGCAGGACGAACTCGGCAGCATCGAGGTCGAAGGCCAGTCCGGCGGCGGGCTGGTCAAGGTCGTGATGAGCTGCAAGCACGAGGCGCGGCGGCTGAGCATCGACCCCAGCCTGTTCGGCGACGATCGCGACATGCTCGAGGACCTGGTGGTCGCCGCCTTCAACGACGCGGTGCGCAAGGCGGAGGCGACGACGCAGCAGAAGATGGCCGCGGCCACCGCGGGCATGCCGCTGCCCCCGGGCATGAAGCTGCCGTTCTGAGGCTGGCGAAGCGACCGCATGGCGGTGATGATGCGCGACACCCAGGCCACGATCAGCCGCGTGCCGGCGCTGGAGGCGCTGGTCGACGCGCTGCGCGCGCTGCCCGGGGTCGGGCCGAAGAGCGCCGCCCGCATGGCCCTGCACCTGCTGCAGCACGACCGCGACGCGGCCGCGGAACTGCGCTCGGCGCTGGAGCGCGCGCTGCAGCGCATACGGCACTGCAGCCGCTGCAACACCTACACCGAGGAGGAGGTCTGCTCCACCTGCGCCGATCCGCGGCGCGACGCGCGCCAGTTGTGCGTGGTCGAGACGCCGGCCGACCAGGTGGCCATCGAGCAATCGATGAGCTACCGGGGTTTGTATTTCGTGCTGATGGGGCGGATCAGCCCGCTGGACGGGCTGGGGCCGAAGGACATCGGCCTCGATCGGCTGTTGCACAGGGCGCGCGCCGACGGGCTGGAGGAAGTCATCCTGGCGACGAACTTCACCAATGAGGGCGAGGCCACCGCGCATGTGCTCTCGGAAAGCCTGCGCCCGCTGGATCTGCGCATCACCCGGCTGGCGCGCGGCGTTCCGTCGGGGGCCGAACTCGAATACGTGGATCTCGGCACGCTGGCTCGCGCGCTCGTCGACCGGCGTGGCGCCTGAGCGCGGGCGCGGCGGAACCGCCAGGCCTTGCGAGTATTATGCAAACATGCGTATACACCGACTTTCCTGAGGATCCGATGCCCCTGCTGCGCCGCCGCCAATGCCTGCAACTCGGCTGCGCGTGGGCGCTGGCCGCACCCGCATGGGCCGCTGCGCCGGTCTCCGGCCGCGGCAGCCTGCAGTTGTGGGCCGGGCATGCGCAGCAGCACGGCGACGCCGACGGGCGCGGCGGCGTGGCGCGCTTTTTCGATCCCCGCGGACTGGCCCGCGACCCGCGCAGCGGCGACATCCTGGTGGCCGACGCGGCCAATGCCCTGGTGCGGCGGGTCAGCCCCGACGCGCTGGTGGAGCGGGTGGCCGGCGTGCCGCTGCTGCGGCGCACCGTCGAGGGCCCGGCGGCACAGGCCGGTTTCGTCGGCCCGGACGCGGTGGCGGCGGCGCCCGACGGCACCCTCTACGTCTCGGACTCCTACGCCAACACCCTGCGCGTGCTGCGCGGCGGGCGGGTCGCGCTGCTGGCCGGCAGCGACCAGCGGCCCGGCTACGCGGACGGGCAGGGCGCGGCCGCGCGCTTCAACCACCCGGTGGGCATCGCCTTCGACGCGCGGCGCCAGTTGCTGCTGGTGGCCGACGCCTACAACCACACGGTGCGCGCGGTGAACCGCGGCGGCCGCGTGCGCACCTTGTGCGGAACCCCCGGGGTCAGCGCGCACCGCGACGGCGCGCTGGCGCAGGCCTTGTTCAACACCCCGGTGGGTATTGCCGTCGATGCGCGGGGCAACATCTACGTCAGCGAGTACTTCAACCACGACATCCGGCGCATCACCCCGGATGGGCAGGTGCAGACTGTGGTGGGGCGGCCGGGACGGGCGGGCGATGTCGACGGCGACACGCGTCAGGCGCGGTTGCGCCGCCCGCAGCAGATCGCCATCGATGCCCGCGGCCGCCTGCTGATCGCCGATTCCGGCAACGACAAGCTGCGACGCTTCGGCGACGACGGCCTGCTGCGCACGCTGGCCGGGCGCGCGGGCGCGCAGCTGCCCGCTCCGGGGCCGCTGCCGGCAGCGCTGGGCACGCCCTACGGGGTGGCGGTCGGCCCGCGCGGCGGCATCGTGGTCAGCAGCGGGCAGGCGCTGTGGCTGGTGCAGCCCGCGGAGCCTTGAGCCGCGCTGCCGCGCGGCGGTTCCTCAGCGCGCGCTCGCCGCGCCGGGCTGCGCCGGCGCGAAGCGCTGCAGGTCGACCGCCGGCGCGGGCTTCCAGCCGCGCTTGCGGTGCTCGACCACGACGTTGGTGAAAATCCCGCCGCGCACGTACCACTGCGCGGTGACCCGCAGGAAGCGCGGGGCGATGGCCTTGACCAGGTCGTCGGCGATGGTGTTGGTGACCTTCTCGTGGAAGCCGCCCTCGTCGCGGTAGCTCCACAGGTACAGCTTCAGGCTCTTGAGCTCGACGCACTTGCGGTCGGGAATGATGTCGAGATCGATGCGGGCGAAGTCGGGCTGGCCGGTCAGCGGACACAGGCAGGTGAACTCGGGTGCCTGCATGTGGATGTGGTAGTCGCGTCCCGGAGCCGGGTTGGGGAAGGTCTGCAGGGTCTTGCTGGGCTGGGTGCTCATGGTGGGGATCCGGTGCGGATGCTGCGGCTGGGCGGCGGCGCGCGCCGGGTGGGCCGAAGCCCCGATTATCGAGCAGCGCCGAGGCCCGCGCCGCGGGATCGCCGCGGCGCCGATGCTATCATCGTCGGATGTCCGGGGCTTTGGATAATTTTCCTTTGAAATCAAAGGGTTGAGCGGTACCTGCTGTCGTGCGACTGTCTACCATCAAGCTTGCCGGGTTCAAGTCCTTCGCCGATCCCGTGGCCTTCCAGCTGCCGGGGCGGCGCATCGGGGTGGTGGGCCCGAACGGCTGCGGCAAGTCCAACATCATCGATGCCGTGCGCTGGGTGCTGGGGGAGTCGCGCGCCGCCGAGCTGCGCGGCGACTCGATGCTCGATGTCATCTTCAACGGCTCCGGGTCGCGCAAGCCGGCCGGCCGCTGCAGCGTGGAGCTGGTGTTCGACAACAGTGCCCAGCGCATCGGCGGCAGTTTCGGCCAGTACGCGGAAATTTCCGTCAAGCGGGTGCTGACACGCGACGGCGGCTCGAGTTACCTGATCAACAACCAGCTCGTGCGCAGGCGCGACGTGCAGGACATCTTCCTCGGCACCGGGCTGGGCTCGCGCTCCTACGCCATCATCGGCCAGGGAACCATCAGCCGCATCATCGAGTCGCGCCCCGAGGAACTGCGGGTGATGCTGGAGGAGGCGGCCGGAGTCTCGAAATACAAGGAACGCCGCCGCGAGACCGAGAACCGCCTGCACGCTACGCGCGAGAACCTGCAGCGGGTGGACGACATCCTGCGCGAGCTCGGTTCCCAGCTCGACAAGCTGGAGCAGCAGGCGGCGGTGGCGCAGCGCTACCGCGCCCTGCAGGAGCAGGCGCAGTTCGCCCAGCACGCCCTGTGGCTGCTGCGCTTGCACGAGGCCGGGCAGCGCCAGCAGCGTCAGCATGCGCAGACCGCGGCGGCGCAGCTGGAACTGGAGCGCCAGACCGCGCAGCTGCGCGCGACCGAGGCGGCGCTCGAAGAGCTGCGCCAGCAGCAACAGGCGGCGGCTGATGCGCTGAACGCCGCGCAGGGCGCGCTGTACGCGGCGCAGGCCGAGGTCTCGCACCTGGAGGCGCAGATCCGCTTTGTCGTGGAGGCGCGCGAGCGCGCGCAGCGCGGCCACGACGAACTGCAGGCGCAGCGCGCGCAGTGGCAGCAGCGGCTGCAGGCCGCGCAGCAGGATGCCGATGCGGCGACGCAGGAGATCGCCGGCGCCGAGCAGGCGCGCGGGCAGGCCGCGGCCGAGGCGCAGCAGCAGGGTGAGCGCATTCCGGCGCTGGAGGCGGTGCTGGCCGATGCGCAGATGCGCGCCACCGACTGCCGCGCGCAGGTCGCCGCGGCGCAGCAGCGCCTGCAGGCCCAGGCGCAGGCGCAGCGCAGCCTCGCGCAGCAGCGCCAGGCGCTGGAGCAGCGGCTGCAGCGCCTGCAGGGCGAGCGCCGACAGCTGCAGCGCCCCGACGGCCAGCGGCTGGACGAATTGCGCCGGCAGCATGCCGCGCTGCAGGCCGCCGCGCAGCGCGCGCAGGCTGCGCTCGACGCCCTGCGCGAGGAACTTCCCCGGCTGCAGCAGCAGGCCGAGCAGGGGCAGCAGCAGGCGCAGCGGCAGGCCGCCGACTGGACGGCCACCAGCGCCCGGCTGCAGGCGCTGCGGGCGCTGCAGCAGAAGGTGATGACCGAAGGCCGGCTGCAGCCCTGGCTGCAGCGCCACGGCCTGCAGGACCTGGCCCGCCTGTGGAGCCGCATCCAGGTCGAGCCCGGCTGGGAGACCGCGCTGGAGGCGGCCTTGCGCGAGCGCCTGGGCGCGCTCGAGGTGCGCGACCTGGCGGCGATGGCCGGTTTCGCCGACGATCCGCCGCCGGCCAAGCTGAGTTTCTACAGCGCGGCCGCGGCGGCCGCACCGCCGCAGGACGGGCGCCTGCCGGCGGCGCCGCTGGCGCGTCAGTTGCGGGTGCAGGATGCGTCGCTGCGCGCGATGCTCGAGGACTGGCTGGCGCCGGTGCATGCGGTGGACAGCCTGGCGCAGGCGCTTGCGCTGCGCGCCGAGCTGCCGGCCGGGATGCAGCTCGTGACCCCGCAGGGGCACCTGGTCAGCCGGCATGGCGTCAGCCTGTACGCGGCCGACAGCGAGCAGGCCGGGGTGCTGGCGCGTGCGCAGGAGATCGACAACCTGGAACGCCAGCAGCGGGCGCAGCGCCTGCTGTCCGAGCAGGCCCAGGACGCGGCCGCGCAGGCCCAGGCGGCGCTCGCGCAGGCCCGCCAGCAGGCCGACCAGGCGCAGCGCGAGCTGCAGTCGCTGACGGCGCAGTCGCACGCGCTGCAGGTCGATGTGCTGCGCCTGGAGCAGCAACTGGAAGAGGCCGGAGCGCGCGCGCAGCGCCTGGACGAGGACATCGAGGAAGCTGCGGCGCAGGCCGAGGAGTTGCAGGCGCAGGCGGCGGAAGGCGAAGCCGGTTTCGAGCAGACCGACCTCGAGCTCGGCGCTCTGCAGCAGGGGCAGGCCGACGCAGACGACCAGGTGCTGGCCGCGCAGGAGGATCTGGCGCAGGCGCGCGCGCGCCTGCGCGCGCTCGAGCAGCGCGATGCCGAGGCCGGCTACGCGGTGCGCAGCCTGCGCCAGCGCGCCGACGACGCGCTGCGCATGGCCGACACCGCGCGCCAGCAGATCGACGATTGCGGCGCGCGCCTGCAGACCGCGCAGCAGGAGCTCGAGGGCCTGCACGACCACGCCGCGCGCGCCGGGCTGCAGCAGGCGCTGCACCAGCGGGAGGGCGCCGAGGGTGCATTGCAGCAGCGACGCGGCGCCCACGACGCCCTCAACGAGCAGTTGCGCGAAGCCGAGCGCCAGCGGCTGCTGCTGGAGCGCGCGCTGGATCCGCTGCGCGAGAGCATCGGCGCCTGCCAGTTGCAGGAGCAGGAGGCGCGGCTGCAGGCGCAGCAGTTCGAGGATCTGCTGCAGGAGGCGCAGGTCGACCGCGAGGCGCTGCTGCAGCAGCTGCGGCAGCGCGCGCAGGAGCAGGCCGCTCCCGAGCAGCTGGCGCGCGAGCTGCAGCGCCTGCAGCGCGAGGTCGAGGCCCTCGGCGCGGTCAACCTGGCCGCGCTGGAGGAACTGCAGCAATCGCGGGAGCGCAGCAGCTTCCTGCACGCCCAGCATGCCGACCTGGAGCAGGCGGCAACCACCCTGGAAGACGCCATCCGCCACATCGACGCCGAAACCCGTACCCAGTTGCGGCAGACCTTCGACGAGGTCAACGGGCATTTCGGCAGGCTGTTCCCGGAACTCTTCGGCGGTGGCTCTGCGCGGCTGGTGATGACCGGCGACGAAATCCTCGATGCCGGGGTGCAGGTGATGGCGCAGCCGCCGGGCAAGCGCAACAGCACCATCCACCTGCTGTCGGGCGGCGAGAAGGCGCTGGTGGCCATCGCGCTGGTGTTCGGCATCTTTCACCTCAACCCGGCGCCGTTCTGCATCCTCGACGAGGTCGACGCGCCGCTGGACGACGCCAACACCGAGCGCTTCGCCCGCCTCGTCGAGGCGATGTCCGAGGCGACGCAGTTCCTGTTCATCTCGCACAATAAGATTGCGATGGCGATGGCCGAGCAGCTGGTCGGCGTGACCATGCAGGAGCAGGGGGTCTCGCGGCTGGTCGCGGTGGAGCTGGAGGCCGCCGCGCGCATGGCCGCGGCCTGAGCCGGCCGGCCGGCATCCTGACGATCCGAACCTGAGAGGAAAGCAATCGATGGGTCCCTTGCAGCAAGCGCTGGCCGCGGTCGGGGTGCTGATCATCGCCGCGGTGCTGGGTTACAACGCCTGGCAGGCATGGCGCCTGCGCCGGCGGCGCGCGCGGGTGGAGGGCGAGGCGTCGGCCCAGCCGGCCGCCGAGCCCTTCGCCGCGACCACGCCGCAGGAGCGCGTGGAGCCCGAGCTGGGGCTCGACGACCCGGCGGGCGCCCCGGTGGCGGCCGCCGGCGCCGGCGAGGCGGTGCGCGGGCGTGCGGCAGCCGCGCGCATCGACACGCTGATCGAAGCCCTCACAAGATTCGTGTTCGATTAGGCGCTGGTCATGAAGGCTCGGCATCTGCTCCTGC
>JAJZEC010000025.1 GCA_021805825.1 Pseudomonadota bacterium | reverse complement strand
CGGTACGCGTCCATCCCAGAAATGCGCGCCCCCTGTACCGCCTGCTGCGACGGGTAGTAGGTCTTCAGGGCTTGGTGCTCAGGGGCTTGTGGTTCGCTCATCGTTGTCTCCAGGGTATGGATGCCGCGACCGCGGCTTGCGCGCGCGGGGCGGTTCGATGATCCGCCCTCGGCAGCACTGTAGGTTGCTGAACGTCGATTGTGTATCCCCGGCTCTTACAGAGCCCTGACGCCCCCGCAAAGGGCTAAACGCTGCTTTCCGTCTAGGGTCTTACACTCTGCGACATTCCATCATGTTCTGTTGCGACTTTCCCGCCTTATCCTGGGCTTGCGCCCAATCCCGACCGCCTCCATGTCCCAGCCGTCCCCCAAGCCTGCCGCGCCCGCGATTCCGGCCATCGCCCGCCTGCTGTTCCTCAGCCGCTGGCTGCAGTTGCCGCTGTACCTCGGGCTGATCGTCGCCCTCGCGGTGTACGTGGTGCACTTCTGGAGGGAACTGTTCAATCTCGTCGGCGCCGCGCTGGGCAACGCGACCGCGCTGCACCATCTGCTGCAGGCGGTTTCGGTACAGGGCATGGGCCACGGGGTGGTCACCCCCCGGCTGGACGAAACGACCATCATGCTGGTGGCGTTGAGCCTGATCGACGTGGTCATGATCGCCAACCTGCTGATCATGGTGATCATCGGCGGCTACGAGACCTTTGTCTCCCGCACCTACCTGGAAGAGCACCCCGACCACCCCGAGTGGCTCTCGCATGTCAACGCCTCGGTGCTGAAGGTGAAACTGGCGATGGCCATCATCGGCATTTCGTCGATCCACCTGCTGAGCACCTTCATCAATGCCGATGCCTACAGCGTCAAGGCGCTGGTGGCGCAGACTGCGATCCACCTCACCTTCCTCGTCTCCGCGCTGGCCATCGCCTGGACCGACCGCGTGATGACCCGCACCATCCACCTGGCGCAGGGAGCGCAGCCCGAAGCCGGCTCCTGAGCGGCCGCGGCCGTAACATCGGGGGATACCCTGAACATCCCCGCACAGGAGAGCGCACCCATGGCCAGCACCGTGATCCACCAGGAAGACCTGGTCGAGTCGATCGCCGCCGCCCTGCAGTTCATCAGCTACTACCACCCGGCCGACTTCATCAAGCACCTGGCGCTCGCCTACGAGCGCGAGCGCAGCCCGGCGGCGAAGGACGCCATTGCGCAGATCCTCACCAACAGCAGGATGTGCGCCGAAGGGCACCGCCCGATCTGCCAGGACACCGGGATCGTCAACGTCTTCCTGCGCATCGGCATGGACGTGCGCTTCGAGGGTCTGAGCGGCACCCTGCAGGACGCCGTCGACGAAGGCGTGCGGCGCGGCTACACCCTGGCCGACAACAAGCTGCGCGCCTCGGTACTCGCCGATCCGCTGTTCGAGCGCAAGAACACGCGCGACAACACCCCGGCTGTGCTGCATGTCGAACTCGTCCCCGGCAACACCGTCGACGTGCAGGTCGCGGCCAAGGGCGGCGGTTCGGAGGCCAAGTCCAAGTTCGCGATGCTCAACCCCTCCGACAGCCTGGTCGACTGGGTGCTCAACACGGTGCCCACGATGGGCGCCGGCTGGTGCCCGCCGGGAATGCTGGGCATCGGCATAGGCGGCACCGCGGAAAAGGCCATGCTGATGGCCAAGCAGGCGCTGATGGACGACATGGACATGAGCGAACTCCTCAGCCGCGGCCCGCGCGACCGCTTCGAGGAACTGCGCATCGAACTCTATGAGAAGGTCAATGCGCTGGGCATCGGCGCGCAAGGGCTGGGTGGCCTGACCACGGTGCTGGACGTGAAGATCCGTCACTGGCCCTGTCATGCAGCGAACCTGCCGGTGGCGATGATCCCCAACTGCGCGGCGACGCGGCACGCCCATTTCGTGCTCGACGGCCAGGGGCCGGTCTACCTGGAGCCGCCCAGCCTGGATCTGTGGCCCCAGGTGCACTGGACCCCGGACACCCAGCGCAGCCGCCGCGTCGACCTCGACACCCTGACCCGCGAACAGGTCGCCGCCTTCCAGCCCGGCGAAACCCTGCTGCTGTCGGGCAAGCTGCTGACGGGACGCGACGCCGCGCATGCGCGCATCACCTCGATGCTGGCCAAGGGCGAGCCGCTGCCGGTGGATTTTGCCAACCGGGTGATCTATTACGTCGGCCCGGTGGATCCGGTGCGCGATGAAGTGGTCGGCCCCGCCGGCCCGACCACCGCGACGCGCATGGACAAGTTCACCGAGGCCATGCTGGCGCAAACCGGGCTGCTGGCGATGGTCGGCAAGGCCGAGCGCGGCCCGGTGGCCATCGAGGCCATCCGCAAGCACCAGAGCGCCTACCTGATCGCCGTCGGCGGCGCCGCTTATCTGGTCTCCAAGGCGATCAAGAGCGCCAGGCTGCTGGCCTTCCCGGAGTTGGGGATGGAGGCCATCTACGAGTTCGAGGTGCGCGACATGCCGGTCACGGTGGCCGTGGATGCGCGCGGCGACTCGCTGCACCGCAGCGGCCCGGCGCATTGGCGCGCGCAGATCGGCAAGATCCCGGTGACCACGGCCTGACGACCGCGCCGCAGTGACGACCCCCGCCCCGCTACAGCCTGCGACGCCGGTGATCGGGGTCTTCGACTCCGGCCTCGGCGGACTCACCGTGCTGGGCGCCCTGCGCCGCCGCCTGCCGGCGGCGCGGCTGCTGTACGCGGCTGATTCCGCCTACGCACCCTACGGCGAACGCGACGCGGCCTACGTGCAGCAGCGCTCGCTGCTGCTGGCATCCTTCCTGCACGCGCAGGGGGCGCAGCTGCTGGTCGTCGCCTGCAACACGGCCACCGCGCTGGCCATTGCCGAACTGCGTGCGCGCTGGCCCGCGCTGCCCTTCGTCGGCATCGAGCCGGCGATCAAGCCGGCACTGGCGGCACGCCGCGACGGCGAGGGCCCGGTGGGCGTGCTGGCCACCCCGGCAACGCTGGGCAGCGACCGGTTCCGCGCGCTGCTGCGGCAGCAAGGTGACGATCCGGCTGTACTGCTGCAGCCCTGCCCGGGACTGGCCGAGGCCGTCGAGGCCCTCGGGCCGCAGCATCCGCGCACCCTGAACCTGGTGCACACCTACTGCGCGCCACTGCGGCGCGCGGGCTGCACACGGGTCGTGCTGGGCTGCACCCACTACCCCCTGCTGGCCCAGGCGATCCGCGACGCCCTGGGGGGAGCCGGGGTGGAACTGCTCGACCCCGCGGACGCGGTGGCCGCACAGGCGCAGCGGCTGGCGCAGGGGCTCGCGCCTCCTGGCGCCGAGGATCCGCGGGACACGCAGCCGCAAGGCGCGCTGCAGGCATGGAGCAACGGCGACCCGCAGCTGCTGCGCCGCGTGGCGGCAGCCTGCGGCATCGCGCTGGAGGAGGTTGCGCCGCTCGCACAGCCGCAGCTCGCCGCGCCCTGCCACACCCCTGCCGTGTAGCCCGATGCGTGCTGGGGCCATGCCGCATCCCATTGCCCGCCTCTCATGAAACTCGCCACCTGGAATGTCAACTCCCTGGCCGTGCGCCTGCCGCAGCTGCTGGACTGGCTGCGGGCACAGCAGCCCGACGTCATGGTGCTGCAGGAAACCAAGCTGATCGACGCGCGCTTTCCGCAGGCCGAACTGCTGGCCGCCGGCTGGCATGCACAGTTCCTCGGGCAGCCGACCTACAACGGAGTCGCGTTGCTGTCGAAGCTTCCGGCGCAGGAGGTGCAGCGCAACCTGCCGGGGATCGATGAGCCCCAGGCGCGGCTGATCGCGGGCAACGTCGGCGGGCTGCGCGTGGTCGGCGCCTATTTCCCCAACGGACAGGAGCCCGGAAGCGAGAAATTCGCCTACAAGATGCGCTGGCTGCAGGCCCTGGAGGCCTGGCTGGAGCAGCAACTGGCCGCCTATCCGGCGCTGGTGTTGATGGGCGACTTCAATGTCGCTCCGGAGGATCGCGACGTGCATGATCCCGAAGCCTGGCGGGGCAAGATCCATTGCACCGACGAGGAACGGCAGCACTTCCGCAGGCTGCTGGATCTCGGCCTGGTCGATGCCTTCCGGCTGTTCGAGCAGCCGGCGAAGAGCTGGAGCTGGTGGGACTACCGCAACCTCGCCTTCCGCAGGAACCAGGGGCTGCGCATCGACCATGTCCTGGTCGGCCAGGCGCTGCGCGCCAGCGTGCGCGGCTGCGCCATCGACCGTGCGCCGCGCGGCAACGAGCGCCCCAGCGACCATGCCCCGGTATGGGTGGACATCGATTGGCCGCAGGCGGGCGCCGCCCGCTGAGCCGGCGGCACTTCAGTCCTCGATCCCCAGCTCCTGGATCTTGCGGCTGATGGTGTTGCGCCCGATGCCCAGGCGCTGCGCGGCTTCGATGCGCCGGCCGTGGGTGATCTGCAGGGCGGCCTCGATCAGCGTGCGCTCGAAGCGCCGCGTCAGCTGTTCCATGACCTGCGACTCGGCGCCGCGCAACATCCGGCGCGCCTGTTCGGCCAGCTGCGACTCCCAGGCCTGCGCAGCGACAGGCTCTGCGGCGCAAGCCTGCACAGCCTGCTGCGGCGGCGGCTGCTGCGCCTGCGGCAAGGGCTCCGGGCCTGCGCCTGCCGGCGGCATGCCATCCGCGGAAGCGAGCAGTTCTGGAGGCAGATCCTTGACATCGACCACCTGCCCGGGCGCCATCACCGTAAGCCAGTGGCACAGGTTCTGCAGCTCCCGGACGTTGCCGGGAAAGGCGTAGCCTTGCACCAGGCGCAGCGCCTCCGGCGCCATGCGCTTGGCCTCCACCCCCAGTTCGGCGGCGCTCTTGCGCAGAAAGTGGCGCGCCAGCACCTCGATATCCTCGACGCGTTCGCGCAGCGGGGGCAGACGCAGGCGGATGACGTTGAGGCGATGGAACAGATCCTCGCGGAACAGGCCGTCGCGCACACGCTGCTCCAGGTTCTGGTGGGTGGCGGCGATGACCCGCACATTGGCCCGGATCGGCGCGTGCCCGCCCACGCGGTAGAACTGCCCGTCGGACAGGACCCGCAACAGGCGCGTCTGCAGTTCATAGGGCATGTCGCCGATCTCGTCGAGAAACAGCGTTCCGCCCTCGGCCTGCTCGAAGCGCCCGCGGCGCGCCGCCTGCGCCCCGGTGAAGGCGCCCCGCTCGTGGCCGAACAACTCGCTCTCCAGCAGGTCACGGGGTATGGCCGCGGTATTGATGGCCACGAAGGGGCCCTGCGCGCGCGGGCTGTGGCGATGCAGCGCCTGCGCCACCAGCTCCTTGCCGCTGCCCGACTCCCCGGTGATCAGCACCGTCACCTGGGACGGCGACAACCTGCCGATGGCGCGGAACACTTCCTGCATCGCCGGCGCCTGGCCGAGCAGCTCGGGGGTCTGCAGTCCGGAGCTGTCCGCGCCCTGCTCGCGCAGGCTTTCGTCGACGGCGCGACGGATGAGGTCGACCGCCTTGTCGACGTCGAAAGGCTTGCTCAGGTACTCGAAGGCGCCTCCCTGGAAGGCCGACACCGCGCTGTCGAGATCCGAGTAGGCGGTCATGATGATCACCGGCAGTTGCGGGTGGCTGCGTTTGAGCTCCTGCAGCAGGCCGATGCCGCTGCCGCCGGGCATGCGGATGTCCGATACCAGCACCTGCGGCAAGTCCGCTCCCAGCGCCGCCTGCACCTCGCGGGTGCTGGCAAAGCTGCGCACCGCGAAGCCGGCCCTTTCGAGCGCCTTGTGCAACACGAAGCGGATCGACTGATCGTCGTCCACCACCCAGATCGGCTTCATGAGCCGCGCCCCCCCACGCCATGCGCGGCAGTGGCCCCGCGCTGCCTCACGACAAGGGCAGGAGGATGCGAAAGTCGGTGTGTCCGGGCTGGCTGTCGCATTCGATCGTCCCTTGGTGCTGTTGGATGAAGGTCTGCGCCAGGGTCAAGCCCAGGCCAGATCCACCTTCCCGCCCCGAGACCAGAGGAAAGAACAGGCGATCCTTGATGCTCTCCGGGATCCCAGGGCCGTTGTCGATCACATGCAAGACCAATGCCAGGCGGTGGCGCTGCTTGGCCAGGGTCACCTGGCGCGCCACGCGGGTACGAAACACCATGCGCGCATCCCCCGTGGCGCGGCGCTCGGCCAATGCGAGCGCCGCATTGTGGGCAATGTTGAGCACGGCCTGGATCAACTGCTCGCGGTCGCCACGCAGCTCGGGCAGGCTGGCATCGTAATCGCGCACCACCTCGAGACCGCGCGGGAACTCGGCAAGGATCACCGAGCGCACCCGCTCCAGCACTTCGTGGATGTTGAGCTCGGTCACCACATGCGGGCGTCGATGCGGGGCCAGCAGGCGCTCGACCAGGCTCTGCAGGCGATCGGCCTCGTGGATGATCACGCGCGTGTACTCGCGCAGCTCCCGCGTCTGCAGCTCGGACTGCAGCAATTGTGCGGCGCCGCGTATTCCGCCGAGGGGGTTCTTGATCTCGTGCGCCAGGTTGCGAATCAGATCCTTGCTTGCCTGTGCCTGGCGGTGCCACTGCTCCTCGCGCTCCTGTCGGCTGTGCTGCCCGAGCTCGACGATCTCGACCAGCAGGTTCTGGGCCATCTCGGTGCGCGAGACGATCACCTGCACCGGGAAGGCCTCGGCGCCCGGATGGGGCAGCAGGGTGTCATCGAAGCGCTTGCTGGAAAACTCCTCGTCCAGCACCTGGTGCAGCGTCTGCGCGAACAGCGCATGGCGACCGAGCCAGTGCTCCAGCAGCTGCCCGGCCAGCTGTCGGCGCGACAGGCCGAGCCCGGCCTCCAGCGCGGCGTTGGCATGCAGCACCCTGCCCTGCCCGTCGACCACCGCGGCCATGGTGGCCAGCCACTCCAGCGCAGCCAGGCGCGACGCTGTGGCCGACTCCCCGTCGGCGCGCGCACCGCGCGACGGCGATCGTCCGCGTGCCACCTCAGTGGGAGTAGCGCTGCAGTTCGCGCTGCAGTGCGTCGATATTCGACTGGGTGACGTCGATCTGCTGTTTCATCGACTGCACACGGTCGAGGTACTTCTGGTAGTTGCGCTCGCTGCCCAGCCGAGGCGGGTTGCCGTTGTTGTAGGCCTCGAGCTGCTGCTGCAGGCTGGCCTGCTGCGCTTGCAGCTCGCCCTGCAGCAACTGGCGCGCCTCGGCATCGCGCTCGCTCTGCACGTCGGAGCTGACGTGATCGGCGCCGGATGCATGGGGGGCCGAGCGCGCGGGCGCGCCCCGCGGCACCGGGGACAACACGCTGATGTTGGCATTGTCCACCGGCGTGCAATGCTTCTCGCGCACCACGCCCAGCATGTTGGTGTAGGAATTGTCCGGACAGCGATAGACCCGGGTGCTGTCGCTTTGCTGCGCCGACGCCGGAACCGCCGCGGCCAGCACGAACAGGCAGGAAGACAGGACGACGCGGCCGGGCAGGACTTTGCGCATGGTCAACCTCGAAGGACGGCCCGCCGGCGGACGGCAGCGGCAGCGCCGAAGATGCCGGCCCGCCAGGCCACGAGCGAAGTGTAAACCGGCGCCGCGACCTTGCGGTCGGGGCGCCGGCGGGCGCTGCTGCAGGCGGCTCCCGGCGGTTCCCGCAGGCGGGTCGGCCGGGCGCCGCGCAGGACTCACAGCGAGTAGTACATGTCGAATTCCAGCGGGTGGGTGGTCATGCGGAAACGCGTCACCTCCTCCATCTTCAGATCGATGTAGGAATCGATGAAGTCGTTGCTGAACACACCCCCGCGGGTCAGGAAGGCACGATCCTTGTCGAGGTATTCCAGCGCCTGGTCGAGGCTGGAGCACACGGTGGGGATCTTCGCGTCCTCTTCGGGCGGCAGGTCGTACAGGTTCTTGCTGGCCGCTTCTCCGGGGTGGATCTTGTTCTCGACCCCGTCGAGTCCGGCCATCAGCATGGCCGCGAAGCCCAGGTAGGGATTGCAGGTGGGATCGGGGAAACGCACCTCGATGCGGCGCGCCTTGTCGTTGGCCACGTAGGGCACGCGGATCGACGCCGAGCGGTTGCGCGCCGAATAGGCCAGCTTCACCGGCGCCTCGAAGCCCGGCACCAGGCGCTTGTAGCTGTTGGTGCCCGGGTTGGTGATGGCGTTCAGCGCACGCGCGTGCTGGATGATGCCCCCGATGTAGTACAGGGCGAATTCCGAGAGCCCGGCGTAGCCGTTGCCGGCGAACAGATTCTTGCCGTCCTTCCACACCGACTGGTGCACGTGCATGCCCGAGCCGTTGTCCCCGACCACCGGCTTGGGCATGAAGGTGGCGGTCTTGCCGTAGCTGTGGGCCACGTTGTGCACCACGTACTTCAGCATCTGCGTCCAGTCGGCGCGCTGCACCAGCGTGGAGAACCTGGTGCCGATTTCGCATTGTCCGGCGCCCGCGACCTCATGGTGGTGCACTTCCACCGGGATCCCGAGCTGCTCCAGCAGCAGGCACATTTCGGAGCGGATGTCCTGCAGGCTGTCGACCGGCGGTACCGGGAAGTAGCCGCCCTTGACCGCCGGGCGGTGCCCCATGTTGCCGCCCTCGAGCTTCTCCCCGGTCGACCACGAGGCCTCGTCGGAGTCGATGCGCACGAAGCTGCCGGCCATGTCGACGCTCCAGCGCACCTGGTCGAAGATGAAGAACTCGGGTTCCGGGCCGAAGAACGCGGTGTCGCCCATCCCGGAAGCCTTCAGGTAGGCCTCGGCCTTCTTGGCGATCGACCGCGGATCGCGATCGTAGGGCTTGCCGTCGCCCGGCTCCAGCACGTCGCACTGCAGCAGCAGCGTGGTCTCGTCCATGAAGGGGTCGATGTTGGCCGTCGACGGGTCGGGCATCAGCAGCATGTCGGAGGCCTCGATACCCTTCCATCCCGCCACCGAGGATCCGTCGAAGGCGTGACCCTCACTGAACTTGCTTTCATCGAAAGCCGACACCGGAACGCTCACGTGCTGTTCCTTGCCGCGGGTGTCGGTGAAGCGCAGGTCGACGAACTTGACGTCGTTCTCCTTCACCATGTTCAGTACGTCAGCAACTTGTCTGGTCATGCACGTTCTCCAAGGGTGGTATCGGTTGTCCGGTGGGCCTGGCTGCGGGTCGGCGAGCGGCCGGATCTGCCCGGGCGGCGGCCGGCATGATGCATGCGCGCAGCCTTGCCGCGCGCCGCTGCGGCCCCGAGCGCAAATCTAGCAGAATCCATGCCATCGACCGCCGTCGGCGCCCCTCCTGCGCAGCGCGCGCTGCCATGCTCCGCGAAGGAGCGCAACGCACCATCATGGTGCGTTTCAGATCGAACGCACTGTTTCGGTGCGTATGGCGGCGCGCAGTGCGAGCAGTCCCTGGCGCAGGCTGTCGAAGGCCTGCTCGACCGCCGCCGGATCGCCCTTGACGCCAACTTCGATGTGGCGCCCCCACTGCGGGTCGTCGACGCTGGGCAGGCTGTAGACCTTGACCGCCTGGTGCTCGCGCTCGATCCCTTCGAGCAGCGGCGTGATCTCCGACTCCACGACTCCCTGCACGATCATGCCGCGCTCCAGGTAGCCGGCGGGGCGCTGCAGCGCGCGCAGCCGGGTGTCGAGCACCCATTCGATCATCGGCCAGGCCATGACCGGGAAGCCGGGAACGAAGTAATGGTCGCGAAGGAAGTACCCCGGAATCTGGTTGTAGGGGTTGGGAATGATGTCGCTGCCCGCGGGGAACACGCCCATCTGCAGGCGCTGCTGGTTCAGCGGGGAATCGGGGTCGCCCATCGCAGCCGCCCCGATGCGCTGGCGGATGAGCTCGGCAGCCTGCGGGTGCAGTTGCAGCGGCAGGCCCAGCGCGCGGGCGCTGGCAGCGCGGGTGTGGTCGTCGGGCGTGGCTCCGATGCCCCCGCAGCTCAGCACGGTGTCGCCCCGCTCGAAACTCGCCCGCAGCGCCCGCTCGAGCGCCTGCGGGTCGTCGCCCAGGTACTGCGCCCACTGCAGCTGCATGCCGCGCGCTGCCAGAAGTTGCTGCACCTTCGAAAAATGCTTGTCCTGCCTCTTGCCGGACAGGATTTCGTCGCCGATGATGTACAGACCGAGGGGCATGGTGGTCGAGCGCTGGAACGAAGGGAACGGCGCATCGCGGCCGGGTCATTCCGGCCACGCCGCCAGGGAACATGCGATGGCGTACATTGTTCCGCATTCCGAGGAAGCCACGATGACCGACGATCGTACCCGCGAGCAGCCACCCGCCGAACCGCATGCGCAGGCGCTGTGGATGCCTTTCACGGCCCAGCGCTCCTTCCAGAGCGAGCCCCGCCTGCTGAGCGCTGCGCAAGGCATGCACTACCGCAGCAGTGACGGGCGCAGCATCCTCGACGGCGCCGCGGGCCTGTGGTGCGTCAACGCCGGGCACTGCCGCGAGCCCATCGTGCGCGCGATCCAGCAGCAGGCCGCGCAGCTCGACTACGCGCCTTCGTTCCAGCTCGGCCACCCGGTGGAGTTCGAGGCCGCCGAGGCGCTGGCGCGCGTCGCGCCGGGCAGGCTCAAGCGCGTGTTCTTCACCAACTCGGGATCCGAAGGCGTCGAGACCGCGCTGAAGATCGCCCTTGCCTACCATCGCGCGCGCGGCCAGGGCCAGCGCCTGGTGTTCATCGGGCGCCAGCGCGGCTACCACGGCGTCGGTTTCGGCGGCATCTCGGTCGGCGGCATCGCCGGCAACCGCAAGATGTTCCACGGCGCGTTGCTGCCGCAGGTCGACCACCTGCCGCACACCTACGACCTCGAGCACCAGGGTTTTTCGCGCGGCCAGCCTGAATGGGGCGCGCACCTGGCGGACGAACTCGAAGGCCTGGTGCAACTGCACGATGCCTCGAACATCGCCGCGGTGATCGTCGAGCCGGTAGCCGGATCGACCGGGGTGCTCGTGCCCCCGCGCGGCTACCTGCAGCGCCTGCGCGCGCTGTGCGACAAGCACCAGCTGCTGCTGGTGTTCGACGAGGTGATCACCGGCTACGGTCGACTGGGCGCGCCCTTCGCCGCGCAGGCGCTGGGTGTCATGCCCGACATCCTGATCAGTGCCAAGGCGGTGAACAACGGCAGCGTGCCGCTGGGCGCGGTGTTCGTGCGCGACGACCTGATGCAGACGGTGCTCGACGCAGCCGCGGACGGCGCCATCGAACTGCCTCATGGCTACACCTCGTCGGGGCACCCGCTGGCCGCGGCCGCCACGCTGGCGACGCAGAAGCTCTACGCCGACGAGGGCCTGCTCGAAAGGGTGCGTCGCGACGGCCTGGACAGCCACTGGGAGCAGGCGCTGCATGCGCTGCGCGACGCTCCGCACGTACGCGACATTCGCAACATCGGGCTCATGGGAGCGGTGGAACTGCACCCCGACCCGCAGGCACCGGGGCGACGCGCGCGCGAGGTCTTCCACCGCTGCTTCGACCACGGCGCGCTGGTTCGCTTCACGGCCGACATCATCGCGCTGTCGCCCCCGCTGATCATCGAGTCCGGCCAGATCGAGCAACTGACGCACATCCTGCGCCAGGCGCTCGAGCAGACCCGCTAGTGTCCTGGCCCACTGCGATGCGACGCCTCTACTTCCTGATTCCCGATGCCGAATGCGCGGCCTCGGTGGTCGACCGCCTGTTGCTGGCCCGCGTGCCCGAGACGCGCATCCATGTCGTGGCGCGCGAAGGCACCCCGCTGGGCAGCCTGCCTCCGGCCGGCCTGGCGCAGAAGACCGACCTCATCGCGGCGATCGAGCGCGGGATCGAGCTCGGTGGCGTCACCGGCTCGCTGGCCGGGCTGGTGGCGATCGCCATTCCCGGCGCAGCGGTGGTCTCCGCCGGCGCCATGGTGCTGGGCCTGGCACTGGCCGGCGGCGCGGTCGGCGCCTGGGCCAGCAGCATGATCGGCATCAGCGTCGAAAGCCCCCGGCTCAAGCCCTTCGCGCAGGCCATCGAGCGCGGCAAACTGCTGATGATGGTCGACCTGCCCGCGCATCGTGTCGACGAGATCCGTCAGATGCTGCAGGCCGCCGAGCCACGCCTGCAGATCGAAGGCACCGAACCCGACATCCCGGCCTTCCCGTAACAGCCGATGGGCATTCCGGAAGGGCTGCGACTCAGTCGAAGCGGAACAGGTAGAACAGATCTACCGCATTGTCGGTGCCCGACTGCAGGCGCAGCGACAGGCGCGGGCTGAGTTGGTAACGCACGTCGAACAAGGCTCCGGCGGCTGCCAGCCCGCGTTCGACGCTGACGCTGAGCCGGGAGCTCAGGTTCTTGCCAATGGTCAGCACGCTGTTCTGCAGCCCGCCCTGACCACCCACGCTGAGCTGATCGAGCCCCAGCGCGTGCGCGACGCGCTCGGTCAGCGGCGTCGACTGCCCGCGCGACAGCAGAGCCACCGCGGCCGCCTGCAGCATCGGCGTCTGGTCGGCGCTCAGCGTGCTGGGATCCTGCCCCAGCACCAGCCACGACAGGATCGAGGACTCGGGCATGATCGGCGTCGAGGTCAACACGACCTGCGGGGTGCGCAGGGTTCCGGAAATGCGCACCCCCACCTGCACCGGCAGGTGGTCGCGCTGCGCCGAAAGGTTCAAGCCGGGGTTGTCCACGGGGCCGGAAAAATTGACACTGCCGCCCTCCACCAGGCGCAACTGCTGGCCGTAGGCGCTGTAGCTGCCGCTGCGCACCACGATGCTGCCTTCGGCGCGCAAAGGCTGCCCGGCATCGGCACGCAGCAGCAGCGCGCCGCCCAGCTGCGCGTGCACGCCGTGGCCGCGGAACACGAAGTGCTGGCCCAGATCCACGCGCACCACCGCACGCAGCGGCATCGCCGGTGGCCCTGCGGCGGGCCGCGTCCGCCCCTCGACGACCACGTCGCTGGCCAGCCGCGGCGCGTCGCCTCCGGCCAGTTCGATGCGCGCACTGTCCACGTGCAGGCGGGCGTCCAGGCCGACCCCGCCGCGCGAACCCTGCAGCCTGCCCTCGCCGCTCAGCCGCAGTTCCTCCCCCGGCCGATCCAGCACGCGCAGGTGCTGGAGCTGGATGTCCACGCTGCCGTCCGGAGATCGACCGGACAGCGCGAGGCTGCCGCTGGCGCGCAATGCGCCCGCTCCCGATGCGTCGTGCAGCAGCAGCGAGCGCAACTGCAGCCGCGGGCCGGCCAGAACGGCGTCGATCGTCCCGCCGCGCAGATCCAGGCCGTACTGCGGCAGCGCCAGGGACAGCGCGCTGCCCCGGAACCTGCCGTCCAGCGCCGGCGCGGCGGCCGTGCCGTGCAGGCGCAGCGCGGCCTGCAGGCTGCCCCCGACGCGGGCATGCCGTGGCAGCCAGGTGTCGGCCCAGGCGATGTCGGGCATGCGCAGGCGGGCGCTGCCCTGCAGCGCGGCGTCGGGCGCCACACCCCAGCCTCCCGCGCCAGCGCCGAGCGCCACCTCGGCCTGCGCCTGCACGCTGCCGAGATGGCTGCCGGCGGCGTGGAAGCGGGCCTGCAGCCGCGCGTCGGCCACATGCACCTGCAGCCGCAACGCTGACAGGCCGAGGTCGAGCGGCTGCTCGCCGCCGAGCCCGAGGTCTCCGCTGCGCCGCTGCACGAGCAGTTGCAGCTGCGGCTGCGGTGCGCTGCGCAAAGCCCAGCTGGCATCCAGACGCAGGCTGGAACGCAGATCCGGCAGCTCGACCCCCGCCGCCCGCAGCCAGTAGGCCGGATCGAGATCGAGCACTTGCCCCTGGCTATGCCAGTGGCTGCCGGCATGCCGAACAGACTGCATCAGCACGCTGCCGGCGACGCTGCGCAAGTCCAGGTTGCGCAGATCGAAGTCCGCCCCGGGGCCGATGCGCAGCGTGGCCGGCGCCTGCATCCGAAAGGCATAGCGACCGCTGTTGCGCAAGGCCTCGATGCGCCCGCTCCAGCCGGAGGAGGCGCGCCAGCCGCCGCGGGCACGAGCCCGCAGCTGCAGGCCCTGCGGCTGCCGCAACTGCAGCCGGATCTGCTGCGCGCGCAGGGTGCCCTGCAACTGCAGCGAGGCCTCGGACAGATGCCATCGTCCGAAGCCCAGGCCGGCGGCGTGCAGACCCAGGTGCAGCGCACCGCGCCATCCCTGAGGCATATCGACGGTGGCCTGCAAGGACTGCAGGCGCAAGGCCCGCGGGCCACGCAGCCCCCGGGCCTGCAGCCACAGCTGGCCCGCAGGGCGCGCAGCGGGGCCTTGCAGCAGCGCTTGTGCATCGATCTGCCCAGCCCAGCCCGGGCCCAGCTGATCCAGCCTCGGAGCCCGCAGCACCAGCCGCAGACCGGGGTGGCTGCCTGGGAATCCTCCATGGGCCTGCAGGCTGTTGCTGCCCAGGCGCAACGCGGCCTGCAGGTCGCGCAGGCCCTGTGCATCGATGCGTCCACGCGCCTGGCCGAGCAAGGTGCTGCCGCGCCATCTGCTGGGCTGCAACTGCAGCGCGAAGCGCAACGCCCGCCGATCCAGGCTGCCTTGCGCCCGCAGCTGCAGGCTCAGGCGCGCACGCGGCCAGCGACCGAAACGCTCGGGACGCAGGTTGCGCACCCGAGCATGCACCGAGAAGGGCTGCCCGGCGCCGGTGCCCAGGCGCCCCTGCAGTTCCACGCGTGCCGCATGCGCCAGCAAGGTGGCCCGGCGCAGCACGAAACCCGTCGCGTCGTGGCGCGCCTGCATGTCCAGCGTCCACGCGGGCTGCGCGAGCGCCAGGTCGACACGCTGCGCCGCCGCGTCGCCCTGCGCGTCCAGGCTACCCTGCAAGCGTGTCGGCGCCAGGCGTGCGTACAGAGCGTGCAGATCCAGCGCCTGCACCTGCAGTTGCAAGGCTGCGCGGCCGCCCAGGGGCCAGCGCAACTGTCCATCGAGGAACCCGTTTCCGGCAAGCGCGACGCGCAGATCCTCGGCCTGCAGCACCCCATGCCGCAGTTCGAGCTTGCTGCGCAAGGCCTGCAGCGGCAGGCGCTGCGCATCCAGGCTGCCGCTGGCGGTGTTGCGCAGCGCGAGGTGACCCTGCAGCCCGCCATCGCTGGCGGCGCGAAGCTCGGCGTCCAGCGTCAGCCGCGCGCGCGGCCAACCGGGGTCGAACTGTCCGGGATCCAGGCCCTGGGCGCGCAACTGCAGCGCATGCAGCCAAGCCCGATCGAAGGGATGCAGCTCGGCTCGCACCCTGCCCCGCGCCTGTGCGGACTGTGGCGAGCGCAGGAGGACGCGCAGCCGCGTATGCGGCAGGGTTCCGCCCAGCCGCGCGCGCAAGGCCAGGGCCCGCTGCTGCCAGTGCAGGACGCCGTCGATGCGGCCGCGCAACGCGTACGGCGCCCGCGCCTGCAGGCTGGCCACGGCCCGCAGCGGCCCCCACGGACCGCGCCACTGCATCCGCAGGAGCCACCGCCGGGCATCGCCTAGCAAGCTGGCCTGCAGCCCGCCGAGGTCGAGCGCCTGCGACTGCCCGGGACGACGCAACTCCACTGCGCCGATGCGCAACTGGTCGATGCGCAGATCCAGCGGGACAAGCAGATCCGGCGGCGCATGCCTGGCCGGCACAGCCGAGTCCGGGTGCGCCTGCAGCACCACGAGCCGCTCGACCCGCAGTTGCCGCAGGTGCAGCAGCGGGCGCGCGCGCAACAAGGCGCGCGGCTGCCAGCGCAGCAGCACCCCCTGCGCGCGCACCTCGATCGATGCGTCCTGCCACTGCAGGGTACCCACCCGCAGCCCGCTCCAGAGTGTGCCCTGGACGGACTGCAAGCGGATTGCGGATCGGGCCGCCAGCCAGCGCACACCGTCGGCGCTGCCCAGCCATGCCACGGCCGCCCCGCACAGCAGCGCCAGCAGCAGCAGACCCCCACCGCCCAGGCGCAGCATGCGTCGCCAGCGGGGTGCGCGAGGGCTATGCAGGGAGGTGGGAGACGGATTCGGATGCGACATGCTGCACAAGACACGGGGCGCGAGCAGACTGTTCAACAACCTGGTGTGCGGACACTAGAAGCTCACCCCGACGTTGAATTCGAGTTGGGTCGCTCCGGTGGCGCGTCCATGCGCCAGGTTGATGCTCAGCAGCCCGGCCGGGCTGCGCCACCGCAGGCCGACACCATAGCCCAGCACCGGGTGCAAGGCCTGGAAGCTATCGGCCGCGTTGCCCGCATCGACGAACAGCGCGGCGCCCCAGCGCGGCAGCAGCCAGTGCACGGCCTCGACGCTGGCCGTCAGCAGCGCGCGTCCGCCGACCACCGCACCGCCCTGCTCCACGCCCAGACTCTGGTAGGCATAACCCCGCACCGAGCCGACGCCACCGGCCCGGAAGAGCTCCTGCTGGGGGATTCCCTGCGCCGAAGCGCTGAATACCTTTCCGATCTCACCCCGAAGGATCAACTGGTTCGTCTTCGTCAGCCAGACATATTGCAGGCCATGCAAGTCGATGCGCAGGAAGTCCTGGGCCGACAGCAGGCTGCGCAGTCCAGCCGCCAGTTGCAGCTCGAGCAGGCTGCCCCGCGTGGGGTCGAGGCTGCTGTCCAGGCCGCGGCGCGTCCAGCGCAGCCCGGGGACGAGCGCGGTGTCGGAACTGACCGAGCCGCCGCTGATCTGCTGCTGCTCGTTGATGAATTGGAGCGACTCGGCGGTTTCGAAGATTCCGCGGGTACGCTGGCGCTGCAGGCCCAGCGTCTGGCTGCGCGTAGTCAGGCCCTGGATGTCCGCGTGCTGGATCTGGACTCCCAGGCTGTAGTCGGAGCCATCCGGGCGCTGGGGAAAGGCCAGGCCGACATGGAAGCTCTGCTGCAGGGTCTCCAGCTTGATCTGGCTGTCCAGTCGCCAGGCGCGCCCGAACAGGTCGAGGTTGCTGTAGTCGAACTGCGTGCGTGCGCGGGTGTTGCTGCTGTAGCCGATGCCCAGCCCCAGCTTCTGCGCCCGCTGCTCGGCGACGTCGACGAGCACGGGGAGTTCATCGCCCTGTGCGTCGGCCAGCGGCGCGGCAACGGTGGCGTAGCGGAAATACCGCGTGTTCTGCAGGCGTGCCTGCAACTGCAGCAGGCGCGTCTGGCTGTAGACCTCGCCGGGCCGCCAGGCCACGAGGTTGCGCACCACCGACTCCGGGTAACGGTGCAGGCCCTGCACGCGCAGGACACCGAAGCGGTAGGACGGCCCGCTGTCGAAGTCCACGTACAGGCGGGCCTGCTGCCGCGCCGGGTCGACCAGCGCTCGGCTCGACACCAGGCGCGCCGCCGCGTAACGCCGGGTGCTCAGGTGCAGCAGGGCATCGGCCTTGGCCTGGCGCCACTGCGCGCTGACGAACACCTTGCCGACCGGGAGCTTCCAGTCCCGCAGCAGGGCCTGCTGCATCGTCGGCATCGGCTGCCCCTGCGGGCCACGCACGCGCACCTTGACCTGCGCGACCCGCGTCGGCGGCCCGGGTTCGACGCGGACGACCACGCGCGGCGATGCCGCCCCGCCCTGCAGTGCGACCTGAACACGGGAAGAGAAGTAGCCCAGGGCCTCCAGCAGCTGCCGCGTCTGCCGCGCCAGTTGCAGCCGCAAGGCACCGAGCTGCGCCTGGCGCGCGTCGGCCAGACGCTGCCAGCGGGCGAGATCCAGGCCCTGCTCCAGCGCGGCACGCAGCGCTACCGGCGCCTCCACGGTGATGCGCAGCTGCGCCCGGGCCGGCTGCGCCGCGCCAGCCGGCGCGGCCCTCGCCGGACAGCCGAGCAGCAACGCAAGGCACAGGGCGCACAGCGCGACGCTGGCGCGCACGAAGCCCGGGACGGCGGACGATGCGGGCACGAAACCCGCGGGAGAAGGGCGCTTGGCGGGGTACGGGCGTTCGCAGGGCATCGGCAGGCAAAACCGGGCCGGCCAACGGCGGCGCGCATGCCGGACGCTGCCATTATTGCCCGACCCGGGTGGGCCTGCACAAGCAAGGCCGGCGCCCGGCCTTCAGCGCAGCCTGCGCGTCAAGCCAGCAATTGCCGATGCTGTCGCAAGGCCTCGAGCACCACGGGGTCGATTCCCCTGCCCTGCTGCTGGTCGAGATGCTCGAGCAATGCGCGCCGCATGCGTGGATCCCAGGAGCGCTTGACATGCATCGCAATGCCCTCCAGGGCCTCGCTGCGATCGGGCAAGGAGGCGAAGTACTGGCCGATGCGGTTGATCATCGAAATCAGGTGGTCGATTTTCATAGGGAAAGCAGGCTGCTCGTGGATGCCGTGGGGGTTGGCAGCTCGATGAGCTGCTCGCCGCAGTAGATCACCAGGTCGTCTCCGCGCGCCAGGCCGACCAGGCCCATGCCGGCCTCGCGCGCGGTGCGCACGGCCAGCGCTGTCGGCGCCGAGACGGCCACCAGCAGCGGCATGCCGGCCTGCGCGGCCTTCTGCACCATTTCCACGCTGGCGCGGCTGGTGACGACCACGAAACCCTGGCTGCCATCCAGGCCGCGGCGCGCCAGCGCGCCGATCAGCTTGTCCAGCGCATTGTGTCGCCCGACGTCCTCGCGCAGCAGCAGCACCCTGCCGTCGCGATCGCACCACGCCGCCGCATGCACCGCTCCAGTAGCCAGGTTCAGCCGCTGCAGCGCATGCAATCGGCCCACCGCCTGCGCCAGCGCGACCGCCGTGAAGGCGGGAGCTTCGCGTCGCGGCAGGCGGGGCGGCGGACGCAAGGCCTGATCCAGGCTGTCGGTTCCGCACAGTCCGCAGCCGGTGCGTCCGGCCAGGCTGCGCCGACGCTCGCGCAGCGCCTCGAAGCAGCGGGTGGCCACTTCCAACTGCACGGTGATACCCAGTGGCTGCTGCACGACCTCGCAGTCGTAGACCTGCTGCGAGGATTCGATGATGCCTTCGCTGAGGCTGAAACCGAAGGCGAAGTCCTCCAGATCCAGCGGCGTGGCCAGCATCACCGCATGCGAGACCCCGTTGTACTGCAGGGCCACGGCGACTTCCTCGGCAAGCCAGTCGCGCGCGGCCTGGCGCTGCGCGCCGCGCCAGCGCACGACCGAGGCGCGCTGCGCTCCCGGAACCTGGACGCTCACCGCGACACCCCGCGCTGCCGCATCATGTGGCCGCCACCTCGCGATCGCCCTGCGCCGCCGCGGCCACGGCCTCGCCCAGCGCATGCGCAGCGCGTCGCTGCGCAAGCAGTTCCTCCTGCGTGCGACTGAAGCGCGTGTAGGCACGCTGCCAGCTCGACGGTTGCGACACCGGGCTCACCTGCACCGCCGTCACCTTGTACTCGGGGCAGTTCGTGGCCCAGTCGGAACTGTCGGTGGTGATCACGTTGGCACCGGACTCGGGGAAGTGGAAGGTCGTGTACACGACCCCCGGCTGCATGCGCTCGCTGACCTCGGCGCGCAGCACCGTCTCGCCGGATCGGCTGCTCACCCCCACCCAGTCCCCGTCGCGGATCCCGCGATCCTCTGCGTCGTGCGGGTGGATCTCCAGACGATCCTCCCCATGCCAGCGGCTGTTGTCGGTGCGGCGCGTCTGCGCGCCGACGTTGTATTGCGACAGGATGCGACCCGTGGTCAACAGCAGCGGGTACTTGGGCGTGACCTTCTCGTCGCTGGGCACATAGGCGGTCAACATGAAGCGCCCCTTGCCGCGCACGAAGGAACCGACGTGCATCGTCGGCGTGCCCGCGGGCGCCCCCTCGTTGCACGGCCACTGCACGCTGCCCAGACGGTCGATGAGATCGAAACTGACGCCGTGGAAGGTCGGGGTCAGCGCGGCGATCTCGTCCATGATCTGCGCGGGGTGTGTGTACCGCATCGGATAGCCCAGCGCGTTGGACAGCAGTTGCGTGACCTCCCAGTCGGCATAGCCGGCCAGTGGCGGCATCACCTGCCGCACCCGCGAAATGCGGCGCTCGGCGTTCGTGAAGGTGCCATCCTTCTCGAGGAAGGACGAACCCGGCAGGAAGACATGGGCGTACTTGGCGGTCTCGTTGAGGAAGATGTCCTGCACCACGATGCATTCCATCGCCGCCAGCGCCGACGCCACATGTTGCGTGTCGGGATCGGACTGCACGATGTCCTCACCCTGGCAGTACAGCCCCAGGAACGAACCGTCGAGCGCGGCGTCGAGCATGTTCGGAATGCGCAATCCAGGCTCCGGTTCCAGCGTAACCCCCCAGATCTGCTCGAATTGCCCGCGCACCGTGCCGTCGGAGACATGGCGGTAGCCGGGCAGTTCGTGCGGGAAGGAACCCATGTCGCAGGAACCCTGCACATTGTTCTGCCCGCGCAGGGGATTGACCCCGACGCCCTCGCGCCCGACATTGCCGGTGGCCATGGCCAGGTTGGCAAGCGCCATGACCGCGGTCGAACCCTGCGCGTGCTCGGTCACGCCCAGGCCGTAGTAGATCGCCGAATTCGGGCGCCGAGCCCCCAGGCGTCCTTCGGCGTTGCCGGTGGCGAACATCCTGGCCGCGGCGCGCAGCAGATCCGCCGGCACTCCGGTCACGGCCTCCATCGCCTCGGGCGCATGCTCGGCGCGGGACACGAATTCCCTCCACTGCGCGAAGGCCTTGGACTCGCAGCGCTCGGCGACGAAACTCTCGTCGACCAGCCCCTCGGTGACCACGACGTGCGCCAGGCAGTTGAGCACCGCCACGTTGGTACCCGGCCGCAGCGCCAGGTGGTACTGCGCCTGCACGTGGGGGGCGCGCACGAGATCGATGCGCCGCGGATCGATGACGATCAGGCGCGCTCCCTCGCGCAGGCGGCGCTTCAGCCGCGACGCGAACACCGGGTGGCCGTCGGTCGGGTTGGCGCCGATGACCAGGATGACATCGGACTGCGCGACCGAGCGGAAGGTCTGCGTACCCGCCGATTCCCCCAGCGTCTGCTTGAGCCCGTAGCCGGTCGGGGAATGGCAGACCCGCGCGCAGGTATCCACGTTGTTGTTGCCGAACGCCGCACGCACCAGCTTCTGCACCAGGTAGCCTTCCTCGTTGGTGCAGCGCGAGGACACGATGCCCCCGATGGATCCACGCCCGTGCTTGGCCTGGATGCGCTGGAACTCCGAGGCCGCGTAGGCGATCGCCTGCTCCCAGCTGACCTCCTGCCAGGGGTCGGTGATGCTCTTGCGGATCATCGGCTTGGTGATGCGATCCTTGTGCGTCGCGTAGCCCCAGGCGAAGCGCCCCTTGACGCAACTATGGCCTTCGTTGGCCGCGCCGTCCTTCCACGGCACCATGCGTATGACCTCGTTGCCCTTCATCTCGGCCTGGAAGCCGCAGCCGACGCCGCAGTAGGCACAGGTGGTGGTCACGCTGTGCTCGGCCTGGCCGCGATCGATCACCGTGTTCTCGATCAGGGTCGCAGTCGGGCATGCCTGCACGCAGGCGCCGCAGCTGACGCACTCGGACTCCATGAAGGATTCGCTCATCCCGGCCGCCACGCGCGACTCGAAGCCGCGGCCGCTGATCGTCAGCGCGAAGGTTCCCTGCACTTCCTCGCAGGCGCGCACGCAGCGATTGCACACGATGCACTTCGAGGGGTCGTAGGTGAAATACGGGTTCGACTGATCCTTGGCGTCGCGCAGGTGGTTGGCGCCGGCGTAGCCGTAGCGCACGTTGCGCAGGCCGGTGACCCCGGCCATGTCCTGCAGCTCGCAGTTGCCGTTGGCCGCGCAGGTCAGGCAATCCAGCGGGTGGTCGGAGATGTACAGCTCCATGACCCCCTTGCGCAGTTCCTGCAGCCGGGGCGACTGCGTGCGCACCGTCATGCCGGCCTCGGCCGGAGTGGTGCAGGAGGCGGGGAAGCCCTTGCGGCCCTCGATCTCCACCAGGCACAACCGGCACGAACCGAAGGGCTCGAGGCTGTCGGTCGCGCACAGCTTGGGCACCATCACCCCCGCCTCGGCGGCAGCGCGCATCAGCGAGGTGCCCGCGGGCACCGTGACCTGCACGCCATCGATTTCCAGCGTGACCTCGCGCTCGGATTCGCGTCGCGGGGTACCGAGGTCGGCTTGCTTGAGTTGCTCGAGCATGGCTTGTGTCTCCGAATGGCTGTGGGTCGAAGCCTGTCAGGCGGCGGCCGCGTCGGCGGCGTCGAGCCCGAAGTCCTGCGGGTAGTGGTTGAGCGCCGACAGCACCGGGTATGGGGTCATGCCGCCCATCGCGCACAGGCTGCCGTGCAGCATGGTGTCGCACAGGTCGCGCAGCAGGTGCACCTGCTGCGCACGCTGCGCGGCGTCGGGTGCGCCGGTGATGCGGTCGATCACTTCCACCCCGCGGGTCGAGCCGATGCGGCAGGGCGTGCATTTGCCGCAGGACTCGATGGCGCAGAATTCCATCGCATAGCGCGCCAGCGAGGCCATGTCGGCCTGGTCGTCGTGCACCACGATGCCCCCGTGGCCGACCACCGCGCCGACCGCCGCGTAGGCCTCGTAGTCCAGCGGCAGATCCCATTGCGACTCGGGCACGTAGGTGCCCAGCGGGCCGCCCACCTGCACGGCCTTGATCGGCCTGCCGCTGGCGCTGCCGCCGCCGAAGTCGTACAGCAACGCGCGCAGCGTGGTGCCGAAGGCAAGCTCGACCAGCCCCGGGCGCTTGATGTTGCCGGCCAGCTGGATCGGCAGCGTGCCGCGCGACCGGCCGACGCCGTAATCGCGATAGAAGGCCGCGCCGCGGGCCAGGATCAGCGGCACCGAGGCGAAGCTGATGACGTTGTTGATCACGGTCGGCTGGCCGAACAGCCCGGCCACCGCAGGCAACGGGGGCTTGGCGCGCACCACCCCGCGCTTGCCCTCGAGGCTCTCGAGCAGCGCGGTCTCCTCGCCGCAGACGTAGGAGCCGGCGCCGAGCCGCGCCTCGAGATGGAAGCTGCGCCCCGAGCCGAGGATGTCGTCGCCGAGAAAACCAGCCTGCCGCCCGCGTTCCAGCGCCTGCTGCATGGTCTGCATGGCGTCCGGGTACTCGGATCGGATGTAGACGAAGCCCCGCGTCGCCCCGGTGGCCAGGCCGGCGATGGTCATGCCCTCGATGAGCAGGAAGGGATCGCCTTCCATGGTCATGCGGTCGGAGTAGGTTCCCGAGTCGCCCTCGTCGGCATTGCACACCACGTACTTCTGCTGCGCCGGGGTGTCGAGCACGGTGCGCCACTTGATGGCGGTCGGGAAGGCAGCGCCGCCGCGCCCGCGCAGCCCCGACTCCAGCACCTGCTCGACGATCTGGCGCGGCTGCATGCGCAGCGCGGCACGCAGACCGGCCCAACCTTCATGGACTTCGTAGTCGGCCAGCGACAACGGATCGGTGACACCCATGCGCGCGAAGCACAGGCGCTGCTGGCGCGCCAGGTAGTCGATGGATTCGGTCGGCCCGTGACACAACGCATGCGCCGCGCCCTGCAACAGGCCCGCGTCGAGCAGGCCGGGAACGTCACCGGCCTGCACCGGCCCATAGGCGATGCGCCCGGCCGGCGTGGCCACCTCGACCAGCGGCTCCAGCCAGAACATGCCGCGCGACCCATTGCGCACGATGCGCACCTGCAGACCGCGCGCGCGACCCTGCTCCTCCAGGGCCTGCGCCACCGCGTCGGCGCCGAGCGCGCGCGCCGCGGCGTCGCGCGGCACGTACAAGGTGATTTCGCTCATCGCGCTTCCTCCAGGCCATCGAGCAGGCCGTCCAGTCGCTGCGGACTCATGCGCGCATGCAGCGTGCCGTCGACGCTGAGCGCAGGCGAAGCCCCGCACAGGCCAAGGCAATACACCGCTTCGACCTCGTAACTGCCGTCGCCGCTGCGGCAGCGGTGCGCGCCGGGCGCCGCGTCGGCGCAACCGGTGCGCTGCAGCGCGTGCCGATACAGCGGATCGGCCCCCATGGCCTGGCAACTCTCGGCGCGGCACACCTGCACCACATGCCGTGCCGGCTCCTCGGTGCGAAAATGCTGGTAGTAGCTGATCACCCCGTGGACTTCGGCGCGCGACAGGTTGAGGGCGCTGGCGATTTTCGGCACGAGTTGTTGCGGTATGTAGCCGATGGTGTCCTGGATCTGGTGCAGGATGGGCAGCAGCGCACCCGGTTCATCGGCCCAGCGGGAAAGTGCCCGGGATGCCACGTCGTCGAACGTGGCCTCGCCTTGCTCATTGTGGCGCATGTTGTCTCCGTGCATGGACTGCGGGAAGCCTGTTCCCGGCACGGCGTCGGTGGCCACCGCAGTCGAAGTGCGAGTCTGTTCTCTTCACTGTAGGTTCCACCTAGCACTTGTGCAATATGTTGGAGCCGGCTTATTCCATAAGAGTTCCCGTTCATAAGGCTAAACCCTATGTTCGAGGTATCGATCGAACCCCGCTGGTCGCTGCGCCTGGACACCGGGGAGACCCTGCCGCAGCGCACGATGGGCCTGCTGCTGGCGGTGGCCGAACACGGCAGCCTGCTGCGCGCCTGCGCGGCCATCGGCATGTCCTACCGCCACGGTTGGGCACTGGTGCGCGAGGCCGAAGCGCTGCTGGGGCTGCCGCTGCTGCGCATGGAGCGCGGCAAGGGCTCGCGGCTCAGCCCGCTGGCGGAAAAACTGGTGTGGGCCGACCGCCGCATTGCCGCTCGGCTGTCACCGACGCTGGACTCGCTGGCCTCGGAACTGGCGGCGGAAATCGGCCGCGTACGACAGGAGCGCGACCAGTTGCTGCGCATCCGCGCCAGCCACGGCTTCGCCGTGGAAGCCCTGCACCAGTGGCTCAGCCGCGCAGGTCTGCTCAACGAGCTTCGCTACTGCAGCAGCAGCGACGCGGTGGCAGCACTGGCGCTGGACAACTGTGATCTCGCCGGCTTCCACATCCCCAGCGGGGAGTTCGAGCGCGAGGTGCTGCAGCACTACCGCGCCTGGCTGCTGCCCGGCAAGCAGCGCGTCATCGGACTGGCCACGCGGCGCGTCGGACTGATCGTCGCGCGCGGCGATCCGAAGAAGATCTTCGGCATCGACGACCTGGCGCGCGGCGATCTGCGTTTCATCAACCGCCAGGCGGGATCCGGCACGCGGCTGCTGCTCGACCTGCTGCTGCGCAAGGCCGGCATTCAGCCCGGCCAGGTCAATGGCTACGAGCAATGCGAACTGACGCATGCGGCGGTGGCCGCCTACGTGGCCAGCGGCATGGCCGACGTCGGCCTGGGCGTGGAGACCCCGGCGCGCCGCTTCAACCTGGATTTCGTTCCCATCCAGACGGAGCGCTACTTCCTGCTGTGCAACCAGCGCCGACTCGACGATCCGCTGCTGCGCCAGATGCTGCACACCTTGGGCAGCGCGTCCTTCCACGAGGCCATCGACCTCCTGCCCGGCTACCAGGCCGGACATTGCGGTCAGGTGTTCGAACTGGAGCAGGCCTTCGGCGACCTGCTCGGGCAGGCGGCGCGCACGCCGCGCCAGGGGCAGCGCCGCGCGCGACACAGGGGCACCGGCGCAAACTGAAGCGCCGTGCGCGCCCGCCGCGCATATGGCACCATTCGGGCAAAAAATCCATGCCCGACACCGCCCGCGTGCAATCATGCTGTGCCGGCGGCGAGGGCCAACGCAGGAGCACACCATGGAAGAACGCCCGCCGCTTCCGCCATTCACGGCAGCCAGCGCAGCCCAGAAGGTGCGCATGGCCGAGGACGCGTGGAACACCCGCGACCCCGAGCGCGTCGTGCTGGTCTACACCCCGGATACGCAATGGCGCAACCGCGCCGAGTTCCTGCACGGTCGCCAGCAGGTGCTGGAGTTCCTGCGCCGCAAATGGGCGCGCGAACTCGACTATCGCCTGATCAAGGAACTGTGGGCTTGCGCCGACAACCGCATCGCGGTGCGCTTCGTGTACGAATGGCACGACGATTCGGGGCAGTGGTACCGCAGTCATGGCAACGAGAATTGGGAGTTCAGCCCGCAAGGCCTGATGCAGGCGCGCCATGCGAGCATCAACGACCATCCGATCTCCGAGTCGCAGCGCAAGTTCCGCTGGCCTTCCGGACGTCGCCCCGACGACCATGCCGGGCTGAGCGAACTCGGCTTGTAGGGGGCTGCGTCGATTGCGGATCCGGCAGGGCACGGCAGGGCCGGGTGGCGAACTTTTTTTGCGCAACCAAGGGTCATCCTGCTGGAGTCGAGTCCGCGGATCAGGATATAAAGCATCGACGAGGCGGAAACCCATGCAGTTCCCGCCCGTGTCGTGAGCGCGGGCCGCCCCGCCAGGTAACGGCTCGCACCCCCGCCCGCGCCGGAGGCACGGATCCGATCCGCGTCCTTCGCGCGCGGGGTTCGCCATCTTCAGGAGACACCCGCATGACCCCGACTGTATTCAGCCTTCCGACCTCCGCGTACGTTCCCTTGGGACTGGCCTTCTTCGGCCTGGGTACCGGCTACCTGATCTTCGGCCCTCAAGAAATACTCGGTTATCCAGCGAAGAGCGAGTCCACCGAGATCTCCAACGCGTGGTGGGGCTTCTGGATGCCCGGCATGCTGCAGTTTCTTTGCGGAACCTACATCCTCGTCGGCCTGACCTGGCTGCAGGTGTTCAAGGGAGCGCCGTTGTACGCCGCGGGCATCGAAACCACGGTGTTCGGCATCCACTGGCTGGCCATGGGGCTGAGTCGATTGCGGGGCGGCTCGATCGTGCCCAACGGCTACATGTGCGTACCCTTCTTCCTGGTTTCGCTGCTCGGCTACATCGTCTTCAGCCACGTCGGCGACACGCAGGTGGCCTGGCTGTTCATCGGCCTGATGGCGGTGTACTTCTTCGAGTTCTTCTACTGCTTCGACCTGTTCATGCCACTGAGCAAGAAGCTGCTCGGACTCGCGCATACGCTGACCGGGCTGCTGCTCATGTACCTGTGCTACGGCATCGTGCTGAACCTGTCGCTGGGCTGGCACGTGGCCATCTGAGCCCGCGGCTGCCGCTGCGGCGGCAGCCGCAGCGGTGCACGGCCGGGCGCCGGCCCTGCACCGCCGCGGCGCCTTACTGGAATCCCACCCGCAAGTTGCCCCACTGGCGCGCGCCGACGCGGATCGGAACGTCCAACTCGCGCAGCACCTCGCCGGTGTCGCGGGCATAGATCATCAGGTGAATGGGCTTGGAGTTGTGCGCGGCCTCCAGACCCGCGGCATCGTTGAAGATGCGCATCGCACGGTTGCCCACCAGATCCTTCTGCGGATCCCCGGTCAGCGGCTGGTCATAGATGGTGTTGTGCGTCGGCGTGTAGCCGTTGCGATCGACGGCGAAGGCGAAGCGCAACAGGGGGCTGCGCCCCAGTACCTGATCGAGCAGCGGCTGCACCCGCTGCTTGAACAAGGCGCTGGCGCGGGTGCGGAACTTGGGCGGCTGGCTGCCGGCGATCGGGACGTAATCCTCGTCGAACAGCGAGGCCTCGTCGATGGCGCCCTCGGCCAGTGCCTGCTCGAGCGCGCGACCGATGTCCAGCGCGCCCTGCTGGGTGGCACGCGAGGCCACGCTGAGCACCGAGCCTGTATCGAAATCCAGATTCATCTCGAGCAGGATCTTGTTCTGGTTCAGCGTCTCGAGCAGTTGACCGGCAATCTCCTGCGCCGCCTCGATGCCCTGCTGGTTGGCCTCGCGCACGCCGGCGGCCATCTGCTCGAAGCTGGCCGCGAGTTCGCCGATGGCCTCATGCGCCTTGTGTCCGAGACGCGACACCTGTTCGAACAACTGCTGGTTGCTGTCGATGCCCTCGCGGATGTCGGCAAAGCCCTGGAGCACGCCGCGCATCTGTTCCGAACTGCGCGCCACTGCGTCACCGAGGGTATGCGCCGAGCGGTCGGCCACCGCGACCGACTGCCGGATGGCATCCACCGACTCCCCAGCGCTGACCACGGTCTGCGAGGCCTTGGTGGCCAGGCGCCGCACCTCGTCGGCAACCACGGCAAAACCGCGCCCGGCCTCGCCGGCCCGAGCAGCCTCGATGGCCGCGTTGAGGGCGAGGAGATTCGTCTGGCCGGCGATCTCCTGGATGACGTCGAGCACCCGGACGATTCCCTGGGTATGGTTGCGGATGCGCTCCAGGTGTTCGCCATTGCGCGCGGCCTCCTCCGCCAGCGACTCGAATTGCTGGCGCGCGGCGCCGACATCGCGCTGCCGCGCCTCGGCCACTTCGGACATGCCGCGTGCGCGTTCGGCGGCCTGGGCCATGTTGCTCTGCATCGCCTGGTTCGCCTCGACCACCTCCTCCACGCCCTGACCCACACGCGTGATCAGGATTTCCTGTTCGCTGCGTCGCGTCTCGAACAGGGAAACCGAGCCCTTGGGAGAAAAATAGCCCCGCGCGGCAGCCAGGCCGACCTTGGTCGAACCCTCTTCCCAGGCCAGCGCCTTGGCGCGCAGGAACTCCAGGATGGCCTGCTCCGGGCCCTCGAAGCGGGCGATCTGTTCCGACGTGGCATCGACCGGTCGCTGACCCAGCACCTGCACGAGGGCGCGGGCGCGCGCATCGTCGGCAGATGGCGCTGGAACGCCCGCTGCCATGGAAGCCGCGGGCGGTGCCGGGGCAAGCTGCCCCAACGGCTGCCAGGACCATTGCACGAGGGCGAGCGCCCCCTGTTCATCGCGCAGCGACTGCATACGCAACTGCAGCATGCCCTCGCGACCGGCACATTCCAGCAGGGCGCGTTCGCGGCCGGTCACCGTGAGTTCCCGCCAGGCCCCCATGCATTGCATGGGATCAACCTCCAGCGCGTCGATCCAGGCCGTCAGCCCGGCGCCCTCCTCCACCCCATGCCCGCGCAAAAACTCGCCTGCCGCCGGATTGATGTAGACGATGCGGCCCGCCGCCGAGGAACCAAGGGGCTCGACCAGGAGTTCGCAACCGGGCAAGGCGTTCAGCACCTGGCACAGCATCGACCAGGCAGCGGGAGAAAGGGCAGTAGGAGCCATCGGGATTCGCCAGGCGTCAGGTTTCCATGGAAAGAACGGCACGTCGCGGGCCGACTTGAGCAACAGGCGCAAAGGCCTTCGTTCAGATTCGCAGCAGGCACTCCCAGGCGAAGGCCTCGTTCTCCAGAGAGAGATCCCGCGCCTGCAGCGCCTGATCGCGGCGCCGCGCATAGCCGCAGGGGTTGGCCACGACGCGGCAGGCGCGCGCGTCTCCCGCGCGAAGCACGTAGTCGAAACTGTCGTGCACATGTCCGTGCAGCCAGAGGTCGGCAGCGCAGGCCAGGTCGTCCAGACGGCTGGCGTAGGCGGGGTTCACCGGATGTCCGGCGAAGCGCGGGTGCACCGAGCGCGGGCTCGGTGCATGGTGGCTGATCACCACCGTCGGGCCGTCGAAGGGCTGCGCCAGGCACTGCTCCAGCCAGCGGCGGCAGCGCAGATGCTCGGCCAGCGCGTCTTCGGGCGTGAACAGCCGAGACCCGACATGGATCACCGCATGGTCGCGGATGCGTTGGCCGCAGCGGCGCATCTGCTCGGCCTGGCTGGCCTCGGTCTCGAGCGCATAGTCGGTCCACAGCGTGCACCCAAGGAAGCGCACACCCGCGTACACCCATTGCCCTGAATCGAGCACGGTGACCGCCGTGCCCTGTGCGGCAAGCGCCAGTTCCCGGCGGGTGACGGCCCAGTCGGCATCGAAATACTCGTGATTGCCCGGCACGTACAGCACCGGCACCGGCCAATGGGCAAAGCGCGCGACGCCGTCGACCGTCGCGGACACGTCCCCGGCCAGCACCAGCAGATCGGCGGCGGCGGCCGGGCGGATCAGGGTCTGGCCCGCGAAGCGCGGCCCGAGACGATCCAGGTGAAGATCCGAGGCAAGCTGGATGAGCATGGCGGGATTGTGCGTCGGTTGCGGCGCCTCGCGGCGCGCGCGCAGCGGGCCGCGAGGCGCACCCACGTCAATTTTTCACATCGGGAAATGACATCTCTTCATGCAAAAATTCCCGGCATCGACTATATTGGGGTTAACCCCAATGCCCGGAACCGGGCGCTTGATCCCTACAAGGGAGTCGACCATGTTCAACCCTGCCAAATTTCTTGACGATCTGCTTCACTTCGATCCCCAGCAGCGCCGCGACGAGGCGTACCTGGCCCAAGCCACGGACCTCAGCGACCTGGAGCGCCGCATGCTGGATCTGGAAACCGAAAGCCATCGGCATATCCCGGACACATGGTCGACCTCCGGGGGACTCGGCGGGCACGCGGGCGCACGCTGAGCACAGCGGCATCCCGATGCTGCGCGGCGGAAGGCGCCCGCCGTCCGCCGCCCAAAGAAAAACCCGCCACGTTCGGCGGGTCGAAGGTTCGCTCGTGCGTTCCCCGCGCGTACAGCCTCCGGTTCCCGCAACACGAACCGTAGCGGGCTTCGGTGACATTTTCGTGTCGGAAAAGCCCGCAATGCGCGGCGCCTGCCACGTTCCAGGCACGTGCAGCAGCGCGCATCGCCGGTCGATGCAAGGCAGGTTTTGCTGGATTCAGCGGGCTTTCCGGACTATCCTTGGCCAAAACCCTCGGGACATCAGCCGCTTGGCCCGGGGACTTCCGGTTCTGGATACTCGAAGGATGCCAAGCCCATGGCTTCTCGCCGCCCCGCGCTGCTGCGTGCGCGCCCTCCCGGGGCCGCCGCAGGCAGCGATCCGCTGACCCTGCAGTGCCTGCTCGACGGTTGGGAACACGTCGGTCTGGATCGTCGTGGCACCTTCCAGCCCACCGCGGTGACGCTGTGGCAGGACGCCCAGGGCCTGAGTACCGGAGCGGAGGCCACGCTGGTGGGCTCGCGCCCGGGAAACATCCTGATCGTGCTGGCCGATTTTGCTCTCAACCAGGGGCAGCGACTGCGCCTGGACAAGCGCTTGCAGCTTCGCGGGCCCAAGCCGAATGCCGCCTGCCATGTGCTGTCCTCGCGCCCCGGAATGCGCGCGGATGACCGCAAGCGCGGAACCTACGTGCTCGAACTGCAACGCGAACGCGCCTGAGGCGCCCACGCGGCCTCGACGAAGTCCAGGCTACTGCGCTTGCGTCTCGGGAATGCGCGCCCCGAGCTCGCGGGCGATGCGCTCCGGCCGGGGCGCATCGCGCAGGCGCAGGCTGCGCGCCACGAAGCGTATGCGGCCAGCATCGAAACGCTCCAGCAACCAGTGCAACTGCCGAACGTCCTCGGCACTCTCCACGCGAACGCCAAGTCGTGACCAGAACGGCTCGCTGTCGCCCAATGGCTGGATCATCTGTTCAACCCCCGTTGCAAGCATCGCCGGGCACTCTCCGCGCATGCCCTGGCCCCGAGAGGATCGGGATCGGCATGTCCAGGGCGGGAATGCTTCCCTGTCCAGACGCTGCGGCGCAGCATACGCCGGCTCGTCTCGCTTGCCTACCACCAGAACGGGGTAGTTCCACCTCCGCTGCGACCATGAAGGGTCCGCGGCGGCTGCGGCGCCGCGCCGCGCGCAGCCCGGCTGCTTCGTCGGGCTGCCGAAAGAACCGGGGGGATCGCGCGCATCACGGCCCCCTGGCCGCGCCAGATGCTGGCGCAACCGGAACCTGCGCGTTGTTCGCAGCCACCCCATAGGGCGGGAACGCATAGGAAAGCGGCGCTTGCGCAGCCGCGCGCCCGTCGCGCTGCCCGCTGTGCGCGCCGATCGGCACCGGCATCATGCGCTGCGCGGAAGCGGCAGCCAGCAATTGCTGCCAGGGCATCGGCTGCCTCTGCAAGCCGGGGTGCCGGGCGCGCCAATGCGCCAGCGCCGCGACCGCCCGCGTGGGAAGGCTTTGCGCCGAGGCGTAGTCCGCCACCGGCATGGAGGCGCTCACGTACAACTGCCGGCCACGGCTTCCGACCAGCACCGGCAGGTCGACCACGCGCACTACGGTGCCTACCGGAAGGCGGGGAAACAGGAACGCCGCATCCTCCGGGTACAGGTGCATGCAGCCATGGCTGACCCGCCTGCCCACGCCCCATGGTCTGTCGGTTCCGTGGATGAAAATCCCCGGAAAGCCTGTCTGCATGGCCAGCATCCCCATGGGATTGCCCGGCCCCGGCGGGAAGTACCGGGGGAAATCGGCCTGGCCCTCGCGCCGATGCTCTTCGAGGATGTCCTTGGGGACGATCCACGACGGATTGCGGAACTTGGCGACGATGCGGGTGCTTCCCAGCGGAGTCGGCCAGCCCGGACGCGCAATGCCGATCGGGAAGGTGATCACCTGCGCCGGTTGCCCGCGACGCGGCGCCGGGAAGTAGTACAGCCTGCGCCGCGGAATATCGACGACAAGGCCCCGCCACGGCCTGGGCGGCAGGATGAACTCGGTGGGCACCACGATCCGCGTCCCGGCCCCCGGAACCCATACCGACACGGCAGGGTTGGCACGCACGATCTCCTCATAGCCCAGGTCGTAGTGCCTGGCGATGTCCAGCAAGGTGTTGGCCGGGTTGTCCAGCCTGATCAGCTGAACCCTGCCGACGATGTTCGATCCGTCGGCAGGAAGGTCGAAGGTGGCTGCCGCCGCGACCGGGGCCGCTCCCGGTGCGCCGAGCGCAGCCAGCAGCGCCAGAGCGCCGGCTGCGTGGCGTACGCACCGCTCCCACGCA
Source organism: Pseudomonadota bacterium (assembly GCA_021805825.1). Taxonomy (GTDB): domain Bacteria; phylum Pseudomonadota; class Gammaproteobacteria; order Burkholderiales; family Burkholderiaceae_C; genus Thiomonas_A. The sequence continues at coordinate 16,204 of JAJZEC010000025.1, read as the reverse complement.
CCGAATGCCGCGCACGCGGAGCTCCGTGCCCGCGTCCCGCCGCAACCCCTCCCCGGCGGCCCGCTGTGCTGCACCGGATCGCCTTACTTCTGCATGGTCTTCTTGAACATGCGATCGACTTCCACCTTCAAGCGCTGCACCTCGCTCATGGCCTGATCGGCCGTCGACGAGGCCTGATCGGCCTTCTGCATGGCCGCGTTGGCCGTCTGGTTGGCCTGATCCGCCGACTTGCCGGCCTGCGCCGCCTCGGACTGCGCGGAAGCCGCGGCCTGCTGCGCCGAATCGGCGGTGGCGCTGATCTTGGCCAGGTCGCCGGTGGAAGCGCAACCCCCGAGCAGGGCCGCTGCCAGCGCCGCTCCCAGCAGCAAGGCTGGGGTCTTGAACATGGTCTTGCGCATGACGTATCTCCAGAGTGTGTCGACAGGATTGTCCAGTCTAGAGAAAGCCCTGGGGCCGAATGCAACCTTTTGCAGCCCCCTTGCTGATCCCGGCACATCAAGTTGCATCGCCGCAGCCGATCCAGCGGGCGCCACGAGGCATCATCCGAGCGCCGCTCAAGAAACGCATGGCCGTGACGTAGAGCCAGCACGACCCTTGCCCGTGCCGAGCGGCTGCCCGGCCCGAAGGCACCGGGTTGCAGCGCGCCGCATGACAAGGAAGAGATCATGCCCCTGATGACGTGGAATGACCGGATGAGCGTGGGCATCCGGATCCTGGACGAAGACCACAAGAGGCTCGTCGGCATGGTCAACACCCTGTTCGACGGAATCCAGGCGGAACAGGGCAAGGAGACCGTGGGCCGCATCCTCGACGGGCTCGTCCAGTACACGGTCGAGCATCTCCAGCGCGAGGAGGATCTCCTCGCGCAGACGGGCTACCCGGAAGGCGCGGCCCACAAGGCGATGCATCAGGCGCTATGCCAGCAGGTGCTCGACGTGCAGCAGAAGTTCCGCGAGGGCGCGAGCGCAACCCTTTCCCTCGAGGTCATGTATTTCCTGAAGAACTGGCTGATCCACCACATCCAGGGCGCCGACAGGAAATACGCCGCCCACCTCAACAGCCACGGCATCGTCTGAATCGACGCCTGGGCACCTGGCCAACCGCACATCCTGCAGCCCCGGCGGCGCCGGAAGCCCTCCCCGGGGCGCAGGCGTCCCCTCAACCCGGATTGCTGCCGACGCGCATCGCGCGCAATTTCGGCGCGAGCAGCGACAGGTTGGTCTCCAACTTGAGCTGGTCGTACAGCATTGCGGTCACGATGGCACGCTGCATCGGATCCCGGATCTGGCGGGAAAGCCCTTGCAAGCGGGAATCGATCTCCGCCTGCTCGCGGGCGGACACGATGCGCCATTGCCCTTGCGTCTTCCTGCCCCCGGTTTCGATCTCGACCTGGTACACGCTGCCCGCATGCAACAACTTGCGGCCGAGGCGCACCGCGCGGCCCGAGGCCGCCACCAGCACGCGCTGCCCGGCGGCGCCCGCGCCGAGCGGCTCGATGCGCACCCGCACAGCCTTGCCTCCGGTGCCGGCCACGTCGAGCCCACCGCGAGGCACGTACACGGCCACCGGGTGCGGCAGTCCCATGCCGCGCATGTAGGCCGGCTTCTGATCCGCCCGCGTCGAAGTCAACTCCGACCACGCCACGCGAACCGAACGCTCTTCGCTTCCCGGCCGGGGCGAGCTGGCCACGCCGGAGGTGGTGATCGGCACCAGTTGCGGCTTGCCATCCGCATCGACCCAGCTGGCCAGCGCGTGCCCGGAGACCAGGCGCAGTTTCCGGCAGTCTGCGGTCTCGAACACCGGTGCGCGCACGCCTTCGACCGAGGAAACCCTGGCCGAGGCCTTGCCGAGCACGATGCAGGGGGTTGCGGCGCGCGCCGGCACGGCAAGCGCCAGCAGGCAGATCGCGAGGCCCGACAGGGCGCCGCGCAGGCGAGTACATGAGAGGGTCATGCTAGTGTCCTTTCCCGTTCATCTTTCCCGTTCATAACTGTCACTTCACTGGGCACTCGCCGCCCGCCCGCACAGGGTCAAGACGCCCAGTCTTGACCCTGTGCGGGCAACCGCCGATCGCTCCCGCAGGCACACGAACGAAATGACAGTGATGAGCGGGACAGGACACCAGGCAGCTCCATGGAATCTTCAGTGCAATGCCGACCAGAACACCAACAGCGGGAACATCGTCTGGATCAGGAGGCTGGAAGCCACCGCCACCAGTTCCAGCGCCGCGCGTGGCGCACTCAGATCCGCCTCTGCCGCAGCCCCACCGATGCCGCAGCGCAACACGTGCAGCGCATGCCGCGCAGCTTGCCAGTCGTCCCGAATGGGTGCGACGAGCACCTGGCGCCACGCCGCGCGCACGCTGTCGTAGCGCACCATCTTGTTCCACCCCCAGTTCCAGATGAACACGAGGTGAACCAGCGCCCCGCCCGCCAACACCGCCGAGGGAATCCAGTACCCGGTGTGCACGCGCAGCTCGGCGCTGGCATCGGAGGCCAGCAGCACCGAGACGACCACGACGCCCACCAGCGCGAGAGGCCAGACGCGCTGCACGAGGAAGCGATGCCCCGCGTACAGCAGGCTCCACGACATGATGTGACGCTCGACACCGAGGTAGAGCAGACCGATCACCACGTCGACACAGGCCAGGAACAGCCAGGTGACCAGGATCTGCAGCCCCAGCGGTGCCATGTGCTCACCGCGCACATGGCCGGCGATCGCCGCCGCATGCAGTTGCGCGCCGTAGCGACGTCCCAGCGGGGTGGACTGCAGGTCGCTCTTGCCCCAGCTGCCGCCGAGCACGATCCACTGGGGCGCGCTCGCCTGCAACAAGGCGCGCAGCTGCCCCAGATCACCGTCGAAGGGCAGCACGAATCCGTTGCGCAGATAGCCCGGCGCCATCGGGGCGCTGACGCGGCGCAGCGCTGCAAGGCCCGTGCGGCCGGCTACCAGGGTGCTGGCCAGGTTGTCGCAGTTCAGCCGCGGGTGGATCGCGGCCTGGCTCAGCGAGCCTGCAAACTGGAACACCGTCGACGCGTAGCCAAAGTCATAAGGTATGTAAGGCCAGCCCATGCGCACGCCGCCCTGGCACAGCGCACGGCGCCAGCGCGCCCGCCCGGGCGTGGAGGGCTGCGCGGCAAGCGTCGTCGCGGCGACCACCCAACGCGCGCGATGCGCGATCAGGAAATCCAGCAGCGCACGCTGCGCGTGCCCGGGCAACGGAGCCAGATCCAAATCGACGACGATCGCGCGCGCCTGCGGCGCGGCTGCATCGATGGTGCGCATCAGTCGCAGCAGGCGTTGCCGATCCAGCGGAGAGCGTTCACCGAAATAGTCGCGGTAGCCGGCGTCGTCGATCAGCACCGTGGCCACCGAGGGAACCGTGCCCACCACCTGGCTCAAGCGACTGGCCTGCACGAAATCGTGCGCCGAGAAGGTGCTGAGCAGGTACTTCCACGCACCGGTGGACGACAGCACCACCGCCGCACCACCGATGAACAGCGAGCCGCGCAGGGTGCGGATCAAGGCCTCGTAGAGGAACTGTCCACCGAGGTTGTGCAGCAGGGCGACGAGGCGGCTGGCACGGCTCACCGCGCCACCCCAGGCACGCTGCTGCGCTCGAACACATAGTCGGCGCCGGGCTGATGCCCCGCGCTGAGCACCGCGCCGTAGCGCGGCGACTGCGGCAGCACGCTCTCCACGCCGACGCGAACCTGGCGAAACACGGCGTCGCCGTTGCGCCAGCCTGAAATGGCGCGCAGACTGCGCATCAGGTCGGCCGCGAAGACCGAATGACCACCATCGCCGGTGTCGGCCACCGGCTCGTCGCCGCCCGAGGACATCACCGTCACCGCGCGACGCCGCAGCAGGGCGGCGATCGGCGGCACCTTGCGCAAGTCCACGATCTTGCGGTTCTGCACGAACTGGCCCGAGTAGCAACTGTCCGAGATCACCGCGATCTGGCGGCTGCGTGCGCGCTGCAACAGGCGATCGATGTCCACGTTGGACACCCAGCCCCGCGGATCGTCCGGATCGGCATCGCTGGGAATCCAGTACCCCCGTCCCGTGCTGTCGACCGTGTCCCCGTGGCCGGCGTAATAGACCAGAATGCTGTCGTTGGGCCCGGCATGGGCGATCAGGGTATTGAGCGCGCCGATCAGCTGGCGCTTGCCTGGATTGCGCAGCAGCTGCACGCGGTAGCCCATGTCGCCATGCAACAGCCGGCCGATCGACGTGGCGTCGGGCACGGTGCCGATGAGGCGCGGGATGCGCGGGTCGCTGTAGTCGTCGAGCCCGACCACCAGGGCGCGCGCCACCCGTGGACGATTGTCCTGCGGCGGATGCCGCGGTGGCACGTACAGGCAGGCCCCACTGGCCGGATCCTGCCCAGGCCTGCAATCCGGCACATCGGCCAAGCCGGGCTGGGCCGCCAGATCGTGGTTGGCGCGCGCGAACAGCTGGCGCATGTACGCGTTGCGGGCTTCCAGTACGTCGCCGATCCGGCCGCGGCCCATCGTCGCCAGGGGCAGCACGCGGAAGTACAGGTTCGACAGGTCGGAGTCCAGGTACAGGTACTGCGGCACCGGGGTGGACGCAGTCATGGCGTCTTTCGCGGGGGTCCGCATCGACGGTGCCGGGCCCGCGGCCACTGGCGCGCCTGGCGTCTCCTGCGGAACGAAGTTCACGATCGACGCCGAGGCGCCGGACAGGCCGGCCCCGGAGGCGCCAGACGTCGACAGGGATGGCGACGTAGACGCAGCTCCCGATGTCGCCCCAGGCGCAAGTCCGGCTGCTGCGCTGGAAGAGCCTGGCCGCGCATTCGACGGGCTCACCTCGGCAAAGCCGAGCACCGACCGCAGGACACCGGAGGCCGCCGCAGGCCCCGCCGAAAGCTGCGACCCGCCGGTACTGCCGGTGGCGCCCGCGGATCCGCCGCTGCCGGTAGCGACGCCCGCCCCGCTGCTGCCTGCCCCGCCCGAGCCGCCTGCGATGCCGCTGCCTGTGCCGCCGGCGCTTCCCGAAGAGGCGCCCGCGGAGGACTGCTGCTGCAAGACCCAGGCCGAGGCCTGAAGCACGTTGCTCAGCCCCCATTGTGCAGCGGGCATGTGGAACAGCACGCTGGAGAATGTCCCGCTGCTGGTACCGAAGGGCAGGTAGGCGAAGCTGTCCGTCGCACCAGGGGTGTAGGCACCGACACCGCTGACGTCCAACGTGCCCCCGAGCGCTGCCAGACCGGTGACGTCGAGCACGTCGTAGCCGCTGCCCGCGGTCGGGCCGCCGATGTCCAGGTGCAAGGTGCCGCCGGGAGACTGCGACAGGTTGCCGACCAGGGTCAGGGTACCGGTCGTTCCAGCGGCCATGCCGGGATCGATGGTTCCGGCGTTCCGCAGAGTACCCGCCGCGGCTCCGGGCGCTGCCGCTCGCAGGTCGATGGTGCCGTCGCCGCGCACGCTCCCGCCCGCGGCATTGCTCAGGTCGACGCCCCCGGTGGAAAGCGTGGCGCCAGAACCGGCTTCGACCAGTCCCTGGTTTTGCAATGTGGCTCCGGCCAGCCGCAAGCCTCCGCCCGCCGGCGCCAGCAACGTGCCCTGGTTGAGCAGGTTCGCGCTGGCGCCCCCGACAATGCTGGCGACGGGGGTGTCGCCGCGTACGGTGATCCCCGGGCCAATGCGCAAGGTCGAGCCTGCCACGCTGGACTGCACGACGGCCTTGCCGTACAGATCCACCGTGCCACTACCCAGCAGTTGGGGGCTGGTGCCGCTGCCGCCGAAGTCCAGCAGCGCCGGATTGTTCTCGGGGCCGGGATAGGCGTAGTACGCACCACCGGATCCGCCCATCGCCACGTCGACCTGGCCGCTCAGGGTCAGCGCACCCGGAACCTGGATGGTGGCACCAGGATCGATGGTGGTGGAGGCGGCCAGCGTGACCCCATCCAGGGTGCTGGTCGAGGCCCAGGCTGTGGTGGTCATCAACGGCAGCATGCCGAAGCTCGGCAGTTGGGTCAGGTCGTTGGGCGCGGCCTCGATGACACTGCCCAGGCGGCTGCTCAAGGTGCCTCCCTGCAGCGTGCCACCGGCCAGCAACAGCCCGCCCATGGCGTCGAGGCTGTAGTTCTGGCCCTGGTTGTTCCACACGGCCTGGCTGGCCAGCGCATAGGCCCCGCCATTGCTCAGCACCGACCCCAGACCGGCGGTGGAAAAATGGCCGTCGAGCAGGATCAGCCCAGCCTCGTTATCCAGCGTGCCGCCGGCATTGCTCCAGTTGCCCTGAAGGTCGACGATGCCTCCCATCGCCTGGATCGTGCCGACGTTGTCCCAGCTGACTCCGTTGGCGGCGATCTGAAGCTCCTCGACCTGGCAGGTTCCGACGCCCGATGGACAGGCCGACTGCGAACTGATGAAGCCCCGGTTCACAAACCCGTTCGCCACCGAAAGGATCGCGGCATTGGCCGATCCCCCGCCAGTCATCGCTGCGGCCACCGTGATTCCGCTGTCGATGGTGGCATTCGGCCCAAGCGCAAGGGTGGAATTGTCAAAAAGGTTCACCGTGCCGCTACCCGTGATCAGCGGCGCCGCTCCCTGCAGACTCAGCACAGGTCCGGGGACAGACGGCGACGGATTGGCCAGATTCACCGATTGGCCACCGAGGATGGTCAGGGTGTTGAGCGCCGTCACCACCGCTCCGGGGTCGATCTGCAAGGTCGTGCCCAGGGTGACGTTGTCCAGGGTGCTGGTGCCCGTCCTGGCCTCGATCGGCCCGCCACTGCTCTGCAGGTTCTGCAGCGCGCCCCCGGTCAGCATCGCCCCTTGCGGAAGTGTCAACGTGCCCTGGTTCAGGCTGATGCTGCCTCCGGCCGGCAACGTCACCTGCCCGACTCCCCCGCCCTGATCAGGATTGAGGGTCAAGGCCAACGGCCCACCGCCGGCGTTGGCCGAAATTCCACTGTCGACCTGAATGTTGTTCCAGGCATTCAGCGTCAGGCTCGCGCCACCGGCCGGCAGGGTCGCTGCGATCGGGCTGGCCAGCGTGATGTTCCCGGCCTGGGTCACGCCGCCGACGCCTGTGGAAATGGTGACACTGGTTCCCGCCGCCAGCGCGTTGTCGATCAGGCCGGCGCCGAGTTGCGCACTGTTCGCAGTCGCCTGGAAGGGATTGCTGGAGCTGATTCCGCTGGCGCCGGCGCCGGCGACGATGGTGACGTCGTAGGGATCGATCAGCCACTCACCTGAGCTGCCGTTCGCGGCCGAGGCATCGGGCACCGTTTGCAGATCCAGACTGCTGCCGGCCGAGGTCTCGATCAGCCCTCCATTCCCCGAGGTGGCTCCACCGCGCGCGCTCAATGCGCCGAGTACCGTGTTCGAGTGGCTCGCGCGCAGCGCAACATGCCCGCCGTCTCCGACACCGGCCGCATCAGCCCGCAGGCTCGCGTCCCGGCCGACGACGATCGATGCCCCGCGGACGAAGATGTCACCGCCGTTGCCCATCGCCACCGCGCCCGCATCGACGCGGCCGTCGACGCTCACAGCGCCCTGGCTGCCCACGTCGATCGAGCCGCCCTGAGCCTGGGTGAGGCTGCCCGCCGCCAGCGTGGCGGAACTTGCCGCGCGCAGCACGACGTGCCCAGCGGCGTCACGTCCGATGCCCCTCGCGACCACGCTGCCCTGCTGGTTGACCACCGTGCCGTAGATGTCCACGTCGCCACCGGCCACCGAGCCCTCCTGGCTGGCCAAGCCGGACAGCGACGCCACCTGGAAGCTCATGAACGGCGTGTTGCTGTCGGCCAGTTGCACCTGCCTGGCGGCCAGCAGCGACGCGCGCCCGCCGGGCACATCGATCCTGCCGGTGTTGTCGACGCTGGAGCCGACCAGCAGCACCTGCCCACCATAGGGCGTGCGGATGCTTCCCTCGTTGCGCACCGCGGCCGAAGCGCCGGCGGGCGCGGACAGCAGGCCCCCACCCGACACGAAGGCCTGGTTGCCGATGTCCAGCGTCGAGGCCACCAGACCTGCGACATCGACGCGCGCGCCAGCGCCGAACAGCACGCCGTTGGGATTGATCAACCAGACCTGTCCGTTGCTGCGCAACCCCCCCAGGATGTTCGACGGATCCTGTCCGAGTACGCGGTTGAGCACCGCGCTGCTTGGGCTGGGCTGCTGGAACACGACCTGCTTGCCCGCGCCGATGGAAAAACTCCTCCAATCCAGGATCGTGCGCTGGCCGGTGCGGATATCCATCACTGCGCCACGGCGCCACAACTGAGCCTGCCCGGCGACGACCTGCATGCCGGTGGGCAGATCGGCCGCGTCGGCACCACCTCGCGCCATCAACGCCAGGGCTGCGGCCACGCTCAGCGCCAGGGGGTGCAGAATCCGGCGGCCGCGGCCTTCTCTGCCGCGGAGGGCGTGGGGTCTCGATGGCATACCGTTCCTCCTCGATCAGAGCGCGAAGCGGATCGCCACATGCACCCGCCAGTCGCCGCGCTGCGTGCCGGCCACGGTCGCGCCGGCGCGCGCCAGATCCATGCGTAGCGTCGCTGCCTGAATGCGCATGCGCAGCCCGAACCCTGCTCCCCAGATGCTGCAGCGGGTTCGGCCCGCCTGGCACTCGACGCCCTCGCGATCCGACACCGTGCCGGCGTCGACGAAGGTGACCGCACGCAAGGCCTCCGCCACGCCCTGGCGCCCGCGGTCGGGCTGCGCCAGCGGCAAGCTGAATTGCAGGCTGCCCGACGCGCCGGAATCGCCGACCAGCGCGGTCTGCGGATAGCCGCGCACGCTGCGCGCGCCGCCGACGCCGAACTGTTCCGCGAAGACCAGCGGCTGCGCGCTGTACTGCGCATCCACGCGCCAATCGATGCGGCGCTGCGCCGCCAGGCCGTGACGCCCGCCCGCGTCCAGTCGCAACAGGCGGTAGCGGCTGCTGGAGCCTGGACGCGCTGCGTCGAAGGCGGCCTGGTCACCAGCGCTGCCCACCGGGAGGTTCTGCACCAGACGCACCTGCGCCATCGGGCCGCCGATGCGCTGCAGCTGGTAGCCCAGCGAAAGCGGCAGCACGTCGAGCGAGACGCCGGCCGCGCCGCAGCCGGCGGCGCCGAAGCTTCCCAGCGAGCAGTTGTTGCGGTAGCGCCTGGCGTCGACCCCGACGAAGAATTCCTGCCGGTAGCGCCCGAGCAGAGGTTGCAGCCACAGCGCGCGCACGCCGGCCGAGTAGCCCTTGCCGGTGAAGCGCAGCTCGCCGGCAGGCGTGGAAATCGGCTGGTCGGCGGTGTTGGAGAGCAGCGCCGACCATTCCAGGAAGGTGTGCCGGTCGTACAAGGGCTGGCGCAAGGTCGTGCTGAGGCTGGCCGCGTCGGCGGGCCGATCCGTCGATGCCTGCAGCCGCAGGCGCAGCACGCTGTCGCTGTCGAGCACATTGGCGTCCCTGTAGGCCAGGGTCGCGCGCGTGGTTCCGGTGGCCGAATTACCGGTGTTGTCGAAGCCCAGGGCCCACTGCCGGATCGGGCGCTCGCGCACGACGACCAGGGAATCGACCTGACCGAGCCGCTGCCCGGGCTGGAACACCACGCGCACCGACTTCGCCGGGTTTTCGTTGTCCATCAGCAACTCGCTGTCCAGCGCGGCCAGGTTCGGCACCCGTCCCAACCGCAACGCCGGCAGGCCGCGCAGTACGTTCGCACGGCTGAATGCTCGCAGCCCCGCGACATCGACCTGGCTCAGCCTACCCTCGATCACCCGCAGGTGAATCTCGTGATGCAATATGGTCTGCGGGGGAACCTGCACGACCACGGTGCCATAGCCGGCCTCGCGGTACGCCAGCTGCAGGCGCTGCGCGGCCTGCCGAATGGCCTGCAAGCCGGCGCCTACCGGCACCCCCTTGAGGGCCTGCGCGATCTGCGCGTCACGGAGCAGCGTATTGCCGTCGACGCGGTACACATAGGCCTGGGCCGGCGATGCCGCCGCGGCCGTACTCAGGCAAGACCAGGCAAGACAGGCCAGCACCGCAGGGGCCAGCCAAGGTCTTCGGCCTTCGCCGAACCCGAAGTCCAGGGCGGGCATGGGCAGTCGTCTCGATACGTGCATTGCTTGCGCCGATTCCGCATGGGAACCGTGACTCCGATCGTACGGGGTGGTGATACCCGTCGATTCTTGTGCAAACAAGGGTTACTGTCACATATCGCAAATGACTGAAAAAGACATCGAAATCGACAGAGAAAGGGTTTTCACGGTTCTTCGCGGGGCCTTGGCGGCGCTCGGAGGCCCTGCGAGACCGCTCAGCCCCCGCATTCGCGGGAGCAAAAGTCACGATTGCTCACTTTCGATACGTCAAGACATGAAACGCGCACCGCGGGCGGGCGAGCGCCTGCTTCACAGCAGGCGCAGGTCGAGCGGCCGACTGTCGGGGAACACGGACTGCAGCTGCTGCGCGCGCAAGCCCCAGAGGCGGCCGAACAAGGCCCCCAGCAGATCGCGATCGTTGCTCAGCACCGGGTAGTCGCGATTCTGGTTCAACGTGGCTGGCGACAACGCGACCTGCTCGCCGACGATGCGCCCCCCGCGCACTCCCCCGCCCAGCACCCAGTAGACGCTGCCGTGGCCGTGGTCGGTGCCTCGGTTGCCGTTCTCGCGGAAGGTGCGGCCGAACTCGCTGAGCACCACCACCGTGGTGTCTCGCCAGGCTGGCCCCAGCGCTTGGCGCAGCGTGGCCAGGCCATCCCCCAGCGAACGCAGCTTGGTGGCCAGCTGACCCTGGGAGCCGTTGGCGCCCGCTTCGAAGACATGCGTATCCCATCCGCCGACGTCGACGAAGCCGATGTCGAAACTGTCGCGCATCAGCGTGCCGATGCGCGCCGCCTCGCCGACGAATCCCTCCGGAGCCACGGCGCCGCGGCTTGCCGCGCGCATCTCCTGGCTCCACGCAGAAGCGTGCATGTCGCGGCGCACCGTGGCCTGCACGGCGAAGCCCTCGCGCACCGAGCCTTCCTGCGCCGTGTCGCTCCACATCGTCTCGAGCAGGGCCTGCTGACGGGGCCCGACGGCGCCGCGACCAGCCTGCGCGACGGCCATGTTGGGCACACGCCGCGGGCCACGCAAGGACAAGGGAAGCTGCGCGCTGAAGGCCATCGGACGGACATCGCCATGCAGTTGCAGCAGCAGGCGATTGAGGAAGCCGTCGTTGTAGTCGCGCGCGGTCGATCCCTGGCCGAGCTCGATGTGATCCTGCGTCTCGAAGTGGCTGCGGCTGAGGTCGCGGGTGCCCGCGAAAGGCACGAAGGCCAGCTGGCCCGCCTGCCACAGCGGCAGCAGGCTGCCACGCAGCGCCGGGTGCAGCGCCCAGTCGGCGTCGAGCGCGACGGCCGCGTCGTCCCCGCTCCCGGGCCGGGGCACCGCGATGTGCGGCCGCGCCTCGTAGTAGAAGTCGCTGGCGTAGGGGATCAGCACGTTGGCCGCGTCATAGGCACCGCGCAGGAACACCAGGATGAATTTCGGACTTCCCGGCACGGGGGCTGCCCACAGCCTGGCCATCGGCAGAGCCAGCGAGGCCGCGGCGGCGCGAACGAAGGCTCGACGTTGCATGATCACCCTCCCTCCGGATGGTTCCGGACTCAGTCGTTCATGAATTCAGGCGATGCCAGCCACAGTGCGTTCCAGCGGAATCGTTGGTGCACCTGGGCGAGTGCCTGCAGGGTTGCCGGCCTGAGCACGGGCCGGGCAGCCAGGAACACCGCGCTGTGCGCAAGCTCGGGAGCGCGAACGCGGCGGCGCCGGCAAGGCGTGTCGGCCGCGCCCGGCGCGGCCCGATCCGCGGGCGCGCAGCTGAAAAGCCCCGGCGCCCCCGCGCCGAACTGGCGAGCGATCTGGAAGCGCGTGGTCAGTTGCCCGGGGCTGTCCCAGGCGCCGCCGTCGATGGGGTAGCCATCGGGGGTGCTGCGTCCGTACAGCGGCTCTCCCAGGCGTACCAGCATGCCCAGCAGCGGCTGCGGGTTGCGGATGATGCGGTCGCCCACGCTGGCGCGCACCGCCGACAGCACGTAACGCATCGGATCCTTGAATTGCGGCTGCCCCAGGCTGGCGATGAACTGCGGACTGCGGAACATGGTGCGCAGCACGGCGGCGATGTCTCCGTCGCTGCGTCGCCAGGTGCGCACCATCGCCGCGACCATCGCCGGGTCGGGGTGGTCGGCGACGAAATACTGCGCCAGTTCGAAGCTCAGGTGCCGGGCCGTCGCCGGATCGGCGGCCAGCAGGGTCACCACCTGCTCGATCTCGCCCACACCCCGGCCCTGCAGGGTATGGCCCAGCACCACCTCGGGCTGGGGGTCGTGGCGCGCCGGGTTGAACACCACCAGGCCTTTGCGCCACACCAGATCGCGCCAGGCAGGCCGCACGCGAAGCGGCCGGTTCAACAGATCGACGCCCAGCCCGGTCAGCACATGGGCCAGGTTGGTGACGTCCGCCTGCGTGTAGCCGGCTCCCACGCCCAGGGTGTGCAGCTCCATGAGCTCGCGGGCGTAGTTCTCGTTGATGTGGCCGCGCGCGTTCTGCGCGTTGTTCAGATAGAGCAGCATCTGCGGCGAGAACATCGTCGCCTGCAGCAGGTCACGGAAATGCCCCAGCGCGTGCGGAGCGATCACCCGCTGCTCGTAATCGGCCATCATGGGCCCGACGAGGCCGCCGCGGAACACGTTGAAGTGATTCATCCAGAACCAGGTCAGCCGCTGCTGCAACTGGTTGCGGGCGTACACGTCCAGCAGCAGCTGCCGTGCCATGGCCTGGCGTGTGCGCGCGTTCCTGCGCTGCTGCAAGGCTTTCAGCCGAGCCTGCGGATCCTGCGCGACCGCAGATCCGCGCATGGAGGAGGACGGATCCGCCGCAGCGCGCACGTGCATGCGATCGCGCCGCAAGCGCGCCACCATCGAGGGCAGCCAATCCTGCAGCGGCGCGGGCGCAGGAAGGCTGGCCAACGCCGCCGGCAGCGCCGTCCCCGCCCCCGGCCGCAATTGCGCATCCAGGAAGCGCGTCGCGCCCTCCCGCCGCAGCTGGCGCAACTCCCGGGCATCGGCGCCCCAGCCCAGGCGGTCGAGAAAGGCCACCGGATGGGCGCGCGCCGCGGCATCGAGGCTGGGGTCAGGTGCAAGCGCTGTGGAGGCGGCCCTGGGCACCGCGCCTTGCGCGGAGCAGGCCGCCAGCAGCGTCAGCGCGCAGGCCCAGGCTGGCAACGCGAAGCGGCGCAAGGCGCTCATCGGCAGACTCCCCAATGCCCGGGGTGCCATCCCCACGGCCCCCACCAGCCGCGGTGCCAGCATGCGGCCCGGGCCGGACGAACCACGACCGCGGCCACCGGGCGCGCCGGGACGACATAGCATGCGCTGAGCATCGCGGCAGCTGCAGCGGCGAGCGCTGCGAGCCGCAGGCTCCGCAGGATGCGCGTCACGTGCCGATCCTCCGGCTGATCAGATCCTCCTCCTGGTTCAGCGCAGTTTGCTGTTCCGGGGTCAGGTAACCGCCATTGACCGCGGCCATCGCCTGCTCCTGCCGGCGCACGCTCTGCACCTGCAGCCACAGCGCGTGGGCGCGGGCCGGAGCCAGGTCGCCCGCATTGCGCTCCTGGCCGATGCGGCGCTGCAGGTTGCCGGCGCGATCCCACACCTGTTCCCGTCGGGGGTGCGCACCCTCCCAAGGGTTTTCGGCCTGCGCGGCCGTGGCAATGCCCAAGGCAGCCAGGCCCAGCGCGAGGGCCAGCATGCGATGGAGAGCAAGGCTCGGGTGCTTCATGATGACTCCTTGGCGGACGAATGGAGAACGCGGCAGCGCGCGGGGTCTGCCGCTTGCCTGAGAACGAAGGCGCGGCACGCGCCGGCGACAGGCAGCCGAGGGTAGTTGTCACCGAATATTTCGGCGCCGGCACAAAGCCGAATCCGCGCGCTTGCGGGCGCTTGCGCCGACCGCGCACGACGCACGCAAAACGCCCCAGGCTTGTGGCTTGTGGCTTCGGTTGGAGGCACGCCCTCATCCCCGATGATCCTTCGGGCCGCCGCACCCGATCACGTGCTCGCGCCATGCAGGGATTGCATGGATTCGGCTCAGCCCCGCTCGCGCGGGGAACACTTCAGCGCGCGCCGAGGTGCATCCAGTGGATCATGATCCACGACACCGCGCCCAGCACGAGCAGGGACAGCGACACCACGGCCGTGACCCGCGGTCCTGCCTTTGCAATGGCACGCACATCGACGCCCAGGCCGAGCGCAGCCATGGAAACGATGGTCAGCCAGGTCGAGACCGCGGACAGCGGGCCGAGCAGCACGGCGGGAATCAGCTGCGCTGAACGCGCGCCGACCAGCACCAGGAAACCGATGATGAACCATGGCAGCAGCTTGCCCAGCCCGGGCATGCCCGCGGCGGCCTCACGAGCGCGATCGCGACCACGCCCCGCCAGCGACAACGAAAGCACGACGGGGCCCAGCATCAGCACCCGCACCAGCTTGACGAAGGTGCCGACCTGCACCGCCACCTGGCTCACCGGGGCGGTGGCCGCGAGCACCTGCGGCACCGCGTAGACGGTCATTCCCGCGAACACGCCGAACATGCGGGGATCCATGTGCGCCGAGTCGGCCAGCGCCGGCAGCACGAGCACGACCAGGACACCGAGCACCGCGGTGAACGCGATCGAGGCGCCGACGTCGTCGCTTTCGGCACCGATCACCGGAGCCACCGCGGCGATCGCCGAGTTGCCGCAGATCGAGTTGCCGCAGGCGATCAGGGTCGACATATGGTGCGACAGGCCGAACAGCCTGCCGAGCGTGTAGCTCACGCCGATGGCCAGGAACACGACCCCCGCGATGCCCAGCAGCAAGCCCGCGCCGGCTTGCAGGATCATGCGCGCACTGATGGTGGCTCCCAGCAGCACCACGGCGACTTCCAGCAGGGTCTTGGCGCTGAACTGGATGCCCGCGCTCCAGCGTGGCCCCGGCGCCCACAGCGTACGCACCGCGGTACCCAGCAGGATGGCCAGCACCAGGGCCTCCAGCCAGACGCGACCGAAGCAGCGCGCTTCAAGCGCCTGCAAGGCGGTCGCGGCGGCAGTGACGACAAGGCACAGCAAGGTGCCGGGCAGTATGGAACCGGCGCCGCGTCGACCGGGCTGGCGCAGGAAGCTGAAGGCATGGCGGCTGGAAGTCATGACGAGCATTTTCGCCACGGCGTTCATACCTGTAAAACAGTTTGTTTTTCTAAAACTTATCTGCTATATCGTTTGATGACCGCGCACCTCCCTCCCATGGCTCCTGCCATGCAGCCGGTTCATCCCCGTTCACCCGAGGGACACCGGGGAACAGGCCTGGCACCCTGGGTGGCTCGCCGATCAGGGCGAAACTGGGCACTGGACGATCGCGCTGGATGCCCCTGATCCGCATTGCGGCCCTCGCCCCGTCCCCATAGCGACAGGATCTCATCAAATTAGCTAAGCCAGACTAGAATAGATCCTTGATTGCAGCGATCCAGGAGGCACCGTGCACACCGTCAACATGTTTGATGCCAAGTCTTCGTTGTCGCGCCTGGTCGAAGCCATCGAGCAAGGGCGTGAACGGGAAATCGTGATCGCTCGCAACGGGCGGCCTGCAGCGAAGCTTGTCGCGGTGGGTGAGCCGGCGCCGGGCCTGCGTGTTGGCATCGCCAAGGGCCGTTTCGAAGTCCCCGACGACATCGACGCGCACAACGACGAGGTGGCTCGGCTTTTCGGCGTTTCGACGGCACCATGAACCTGCTGCTGGATACCCATGTTGCGCTGTGGGCCATCACCGACAGTCCCCGGCTCGCAACGCGCGCTCGAGAACTGATCAGTTCGCCGCGCTCGTCCGTCTGGATCAGTGCGGCGACGATCTGGGAGATCACGATCAAGCACGGGCTCGGCCGCGGCGACATGCCTGTGTCGGGCCACGACGCCCTACGCTACTTCCGCGATTCCGGATATCGGCTGCTTGCCATCGAGCCCGAGCATGCCGCGGCGATCGCGGAGTTGCCGCCACACCATCAGGATCCCTTCGATCGCATGCTGATCGCGCAGGCGTTGACCGAGCCGATGTGTTGACGCCGACTGAAAACTGACCATCTGACGGGCCTGATGCCGACCGAAAACTGACCAGGGTGTTTGACCTAATCTGCTCGATTTTTGAGCAGGAAACGAGGGTGATCACCATGGGCATCAAGAC
>JAJZEC010000024.1 GCA_021805825.1 Pseudomonadota bacterium | reverse complement strand
TTCCAGGCCCTCAAGCTCCCCAAACCGACCCGCGACGCTCAGATGACCCTGCTGTAGTGGCAATTTTTTAACTCGCCTCAACAAAAACATGGACTTGGCGCGGTTGGTGTCGAACTCCGGTGGCCCGGAACCGATTCCGAACACTCGCAGGGCAGCCTGAGGCTGCGCATCCACAAGATCAACCGCCTGTGCCCGGGACTGATACGCAGCCACCTGAGCTCGATCTTCCTGTGCCCCGGTTTGGAGCACGACATCGGCTTTCTCACCGCCGACGAGGAGATGCCCCTGCCGGTTGCGCTGGAAGCGCATCATGATCATCTGGTGGGGTCGCTGGAATTCTCCGAGAATCCCCAGCTGAACGCCATGCTCAATCATTACAAGAGCCAGCTGGCGAGCAAGGCGACCAGCCTGCTGTACCGGCATGCGCGCGACGCCGCGGCAGCGCGCAACCTGGATCAGGCTGTGTATTTCCTGAACCGCATCCTGCTGCTTTCACCGCACAATGAAACAGCCTGTCGCAACCTGATGCGGGTGCATGTGCTCAATGGCTGCCGGGCCAGCGCCATCGAAACCTACGAGGCCTTCCGCAGAAACATGCGGGAGAGTCTCGGCATCGAGCCCGATGCCAAGACCAAGCGCCTGCACATGGACATTCTTTCCGCGCACGAGGATCCAGGCTACCACTCGCGCATCGGCGAGGCGCTGGACTCGGTGATCCTGTAGCCGGTCGGCGCGGCACGTGGTGCCGCGCCGCCTGCGCTCACTTCGGCTGCGACACCATCCGCAGGTACGGCTTCAGGGTCTTCCAGCCCTGCGGGAAGCGCTGGCGCGCCTGTTCGTCACTGACGGACGTGGGAATCACCACGTCGCCCCCGGGGCGCCAGTTGGCGGGCGTGGCCACTCCGGCGCGCGCGCTCAGCTGCAGGGCATCGAGCAGGCGCAGGATTTCATCGAAATCGCGGCCGTTGCTCATCGGGTAGGTGAGCATGGCCTTGATCTTCTTGTCCGGGCCGATGAAGAACACGCTGCGCACCGTGGCGTTGTCGCTGGCGCTGCGCGAAGCGGCAGCGCCCTCCTCGCTCTCGGGAAGCATGTCGTAGAGCTTGGCCACCTGCAGATCGGTGTCGCCGATGATCGGGTAGTTGGGCGCGACACCCTGGGTGTCGGCGATGTCCTGCGCCCAGCGGCGGTGCTCGTCCACCGCATCCACCGACAAGCCGATCAGCTTGCAGCGGCGCTGGTCGAACTGCGGCTTCATCCGGGCCACCGTCCCCAGTTCGGTGGTGCAGATCGGGGTGAAATCCTTCGGGTGGGAAAACAGCAACGCCCAGTGATCGCCGATCCAGTCGTGGAAGCGGATCGGGCCCTCGGTGGTCTGGGCCGTGAAATCCGGCGCCGTGCTGCCGATGCGCAGACTCATGGTGCATCTCCTTGTGGTTGAAGGGTCTTGTCGGGGCGCAGGCGCTACCCGCGCATGCGGTCGCATGCGGCCTGCGCAAGCACAAGCCTAGTCGCCGGCCAGCGGGCCGCCAACGAATCTTTCGGCAGATGCATATGCCTGCAGGGCCGCCGCAGGCCGGGGCCCGCCGGCGACCGATGCCCAGACCGCATCCCGGCCCCAGTCAATCGACAACGATCGCTCGCTAAAGTTCCCCATTGCGCTGACGTTATCCAATCCACGGGGTCGCGAAGACAATTTTCTTACGTGGCACGTATTTTGCGCAAACCGGAGAAATTTCAGGCTTGCCCGGGGTTTCATCTCTGATTTTCCTGATCCAAGGCAAATTGGCCATCAACCCCCGGCGCAAGAATGCGGCCTTCCATCGGGGCTCGCCGACACGAGCCCAGCGCTGATCATGCAGGCGCCGCTTGGCACGATCAGCGATCCGTGCAGTTCATCCAAGGAGTCCGGTCATGAGTCTGGTGAAGAAATCTGCCCCATCGAGCACGACGGCCGGCGCGAGCCGGGCGCCCAATGCGGTGGCCAAGGAAGCCGAGGCCCAGCGCCGGCGCGCGCGCACCCTGGCCAAGCAGCAGCAGGCCGCCGAGCGCATTGCCGCGGCCACCGGACAACTGGCCGCCGGCATCAACGAGGCAGCGTCGGCCGCCGAGGAACTCAAGCGATCGGCCGAGCAGATCGCCGCCGGATCCGAACAGGCCTCCAGCGCGGCGCAGGACTCGGCGGTTCGCATCAAGGAAATGGTCGTCGGTGTCGACCAGGTGGACGAGAACGCCAACATCACGCTGCAGAAGGGTGAGACCCTGGTCGCCGCGGCGCAGCGGGTGATGGAGGAAGTCTCGCAGATGGTCAACAACGTGATCCAGGCGGCCAAGCGCCAGGTGGAGTCGGTGAAGATGGTCACCGGCCTGGAGAAGCAGGCGGCCGACATCGGCGACATCGTCAAGGCGGTCGGGCGCATCGCCGACCAGACCAACCTGCTGGCGCTGAACGCCGCCATCGAGGCAGCGCGCGCCGGCAAGCATGGCAAGGGCTTCGCGGTGGTCGCCGACGAAGTGCGCTCGCTGGCCGAGACCTCGGAGAAGAGCGCCAAGCAGATTTCCGATCTCATCGCCAAGATCCAGACCGATGTCAAGTCGGTGGCCAGCGGAGTCAACGAATCGACCAGCACGGTGCAGGCCGAAGCCGACAAGGGCGATGCGGTCAACGAGTCGCTGGCACGCATCGGCCAGGCGTCCAACGAGGTCGTCGAGGCCTCGAAGGTCGTCGTCGGCGTGGCCAAGGAGGCCACTGCGGCGACGCAGAAGATGGCCAAGGTCTCGGAAACCATCGCCGCCGCGTCCGCCCAGCAATCGGCGGCGGCCGAGGAGTCGAACAAGATCATCGCCGAGCAGGCAAAGGCCCTGGGCGATTGCGAGGAAACCGCGCGCAGCCTCAGCGAGACCGCCGAGGATCTGAAGAACTCCACCGACATTTCCAAGAGTGCCGAGGACGTCGCCTCCTCCGCCGAGGAACTGTCCAGCGCGGTCAAGGAAATCACCCGTGCGTCGACCGAGATCATGTCGGCCATCGGCGAGATCCGGCGCGGCGCCAAGGATCAGACCGATGCCGCCAACGAGGCCATCCAGGCCATCCGGCAGGTCGAATTCAACGTGCAGGAATCGATGAAGGGCGGCAACCTCGGCCTGGACAAGGCCCAGTTCGGCAAGCAGGTCATCAACGAAATCCGGACCACCATCGAGGCCATGCTGGCCGGGACGATGAAGGCCATCGAGATCACCCAGGGCTGTGCCCGCCAGGTCGGCGACCTGCAGAACGTCGCGCGCGACATCGACAAGATCGTCGAGTCGATCGCCATGGTCTCGGTGCAGACCAACATGCTGGCGGTCAACGGCGCGATCGAGGCCGCACGGGCCGGGGAGTTCGGCAAGGGATTCATCGTCGTGTCGACCGACATCCGCAACCTGTCGCACGACTCCGCGCAGAATGCCGACCGCATCCGCGACATGATCAAGTCGATCCAGGATCAGATCGTCCTGGTCGGCTCCGATCTGCGCGAGATCATCAGCGCCGCGGTGGCCGAGACCGAGAAGGCCAAGGGCATCCTCAAGCACATCGCGACCTCGGAGGTCGAGGTCGAGGGGGTGCGCAGCGCGGCCGAGGAGATCGTCAAGGGCGCGGAAATCGTCAGCACCGCGATCACCAAGGTCAAGGAAGGCGTCGAGCAGATCTCCGGGGCCACGCAGGAAGCCGAGAAGGCCGCCAGCGAAGCCGCCAGCGCCGCCGAGCAGCAGGCACGTGGCGCCGAGGAACTGTCTTCCGCGATCGAGGAAATCGCGGCCCTGGCCGACGAACTGCAAAGCGCCTGAGGCGGGAGGCTGCGATGAGCACAGAACTTCAGCCGGCCGCGGGCGAAGCGTCCGCGGCGGCCGACGACGAGCGCGCGCAGACGAGGCAATTCGTCACCTTCGTCGTCGGCAACGAGGCCTTCGGCGTGCACATGGATCCGGTGCAGGAAATCATCCGCATGCCCGAGATCGTGCGGGTTCCGCTGGCGCCGCCTTCGCTGCACGGCCTGGCCAATCTGCGCGGCCGCGTGCTGCCGATCATTTCCCTGCGGCGCATCTTCGGCGCCGAGGAGGTGGCGGCCGACGAATCCACACGCGCCCTGGTGATCGACATCGGACAACCGCTGGGCTTTGTCGTCGACCGCATCGCCAGCGTGGTCAGCGTGGAGGCGGCAAGCATCGGCGGGGTGGAGGGCATCCGCGCGACCATCGATTCCGACCTGCTCAGCGGCGTGCTGAAGGACGTCGGCGGCTTCGCGATGGTGATGGTGCTGGATTTCGAGCGCCTGATCGCGCGCGAATTCGCGCAGATCGCGGCCCTGGTGCGCGGCGAGGCCACGCACCAGGTGCAGGACAGCCGCACGCAGTCCGAGGAGGAGGCCGATTCGGACGAACTGCAACTGGTCAACTTCAGTGTCGAGGATCAGGAATACGCGATCGACATCGCCAGCGTGCAGGAAATCGTCCAGGTTCCCGAATCCATCGCCCATGTGCCCAATGCGCCGGCGCATGTCATCGGACTGATGACCCTGCGCGAGCGCCTGCTGCCGCTGCTCTCGCTGCGCCGCCTGTTCCAGCTTCCGGATCGGGCCCTGGACGACGGCAGCCGCATCGTCGTCGTCACCCTGGGCCAGACCGCCGTCGGGCTGGTCACCGACAGCGTTTCCGAGGTGCTGCGGGTGCGCAAGGATGCGGTCGATGCGATGCCGGCGATGCTGGCGCGGCACGACGACCTGGCGGAGATCACCCAGATCTGCCGCCTCGACAGCGGGCGCAGGCTGGTGTCGATCCTGGCGCCCGACAGCCTGGCCCAGCATGCAGCGGTCGAGGCGGTGCTCCAGGAGGTTTCGGCAATGAACGCAGAACGCGACAACCAGGTCGACGACGCCGATCGCAACGACGAGGAGGAGCAGATCGTGGTGTTCCGCCTCGCCGAAGGCGAATTCGGCGTGCCCATCGAAAGCGTGCAGGAGATCGTGCGCATTCCCGAGCAACTCTCGCGGGTGCCGAAGGCGCCGTCCTTCGTCGAGGGCGTGATCAACCTGCGCGGCGCGGTGCTGCCGGTGATCGACCAGCGCCAGCGCCTCGGGCTGCCGACCATCGAGCGCAACGATCGGCAACGCATCATGGTCTTCCTGATCGAAGGCATCCGTACCGGCTTCATCGTCGACTCGGTCACCGAGGTGCTCAAGCTGCGCAAGCGCGATATCGAGCCGGCGCCACGACTGTCCGGCGAGCAGGCGCGCCTGCTTGGCCGGGTGGCCAACCTGGAGCAGCAAAAACGCATGATCCAGCTCATCGAACCGGTGCACCTGCTCGACGAGGCGGATCGCGCGGATCTGGCGGCGATGCACGACAAGGACAGGAAGAAGAACTGAGACGGGACGAAGCGATGAGCCACAAGCTCCTCATCGTCGACGACTCGGCGCTGATGCGCAGCCATCTGTCGCGCCTGTTCACGGCGCAGGGCGACTATGAGGTGCGCATCGCGCGCAACGGCCAGGAGGCGGTCGAGGAAAACCAGGTCTTCGAGCCCGACGTGATCACCCTCGACATCAACATGCCGGTGCTCGACGGGCTGGGCGCGCTGGCCCGCATCATGGCCACGCGCCCGGTGCCGGTGGTCATGGTGTCCTCGCTGACCGAAAAGGGGGCCCTGGCGACCTTCGAGGCCCTGGCACTGGGCGCCGTCGACTATGTGGCCAAGCCCGACGGGACGATCTCGCTGTCGATCGACACCGTCGGCCGGGAGCTGTTGCGCAAGGTGCGCGGCGCGCTGCGCGCGCGCCCGCGCCTGCGCACGGCCTCCGCCGGCGCCCCGCGCGGCACGGCGCCCGGCTCCGCCGCGCGCAGTCACGCCCCGATCGGCGCCGGCCGCGGCCTGGTGCTGATCGGCGTGTCCACCGGTGGGCCGGGAACGCTGGAGGCCATCCTGCCCCGGCTGCCGGCCGGCTTCCCGCAGCCCATCGTCGTCGCCCAGCACATGCCGCCGACC
Source organism: Pseudomonadota bacterium (assembly GCA_021805825.1). Classification (GTDB taxonomy): domain Bacteria; phylum Pseudomonadota; class Gammaproteobacteria; order Burkholderiales; family Burkholderiaceae_C; genus Thiomonas_A. Next base: position 43,227 of record JAJZEC010000024.1, on the reverse strand, counting down.
TTCACCGGCCCCTTCGCGCAGCGCCTGGACGGGCTGTGCGCGCTGTCGGTGCAGGAGGTCGCCAAGCCCTGCCCGCTCGAAGCCGGCCATGTCTACGTGGGCAAGGGAGGCGCCGACGTGCTCATCGCCACGCGGGGCACGCAGCGCGTGGTGCTGCCGCGCCCGCAATCGGCCGACCACCTCTGGCATCCCTCGGTGGAACTGCTCGGGCGCAGTGCGCTCGAGCATGTCCCGGCAAGCAACCTGGTGGCCGTGATGCTGACCGGCATGGGCAGCGACGGCGCCGACGCCTTCGCCGAGATCGCCGACCGTGGCGGGCGCACGATCGCCGAATCGGAGCAGTCGGCGGTCGTGTTCGGCATGCCCAAGGAGCTCATCGCCCGCAACGGCGCGCAGCTCGTCCTGCCCTGCGAGCGGATCGCCGCGCAGCTCATCGAATGGTTGTGCTGAATCCGACGAGGCCTTGACATGGCACTGACCCGCAAGACACCCGGCGACACCGCGCGCAGCGCCTCCGAACGGGCCCACGAGCGCAGCCTCGAAGGCCTGCTGCAGGAGCTGTCCGACGCCCGTGCGCAGGCCCGCCGCTGGGCCGCGCGGGATCTTGCCGCGCATGCGCAGGCGGCACCGCAGCTGTTGGCGAGGCTGCGCCTGGAGCAGGATCCGTCGGTGCGCCAGACACTGCTGACCAGCCTGGCGCAGATCGCCACCGAGGAAGCCGCGCGGGGCCTGATCGACTTCCTGCGCAGCGACGACGCGGCGCTGCGCAACGAGGTCGTCGAGGCGATGAAGAACATGCCCGAAGCGGTGGCCGCCTTGATGCCGGCGCTGCTCGCCGACCCCGACGCCGACGTGCGGATCTTCGCCATCAACGTGCTGGAGTCGCTGCGCCATCCGCAGGTCGAGTCGTGGCTGATCGAGGTCATCGGTCGCGACCCCAGCATCAACGTCTGCGCCACCGCGCTGGATCTGCTCGGCGAAGTGGGCACCCCCGGCGTCGAGCCGGCGCTCGAGGCCCTGCGGCGCCGCTTTCCCGACGAACCCTACATCGCATTCGCCACCGACGTGGCGCTCAAGCGGGTGCGTGAAGGCTGAGGCGTGGACGACGTCAAGATCAGCACAGAGGATTTCCAGCAGTTCCGCGAGTACTTCTACCGGCGGACGGGGATCTATTTCGACGACAGCAAGCGCTATTTCGTCGACCGGCGCCTCATCGAGCGCATCCGCGCGCATGGCGACACGCAGTTCCGTCGCTATTTCACCTTCCTGCGCTTCCAGGCCAGCGGCGAGGAATTCCAGGCGCTGACCAACCTGATGACGGTCAACGAGACCTACTTCTTTCGCGAGGCCTCGCAACTGCGCTGCCTGGTCGACTCGATCCTCCCGGAAATCGTCGGCCGCAAGCGCCCCGGGCAGCCGATACGGATCTGGTGCGTTCCTTCGTCGTCCGGCGAGGAACCCTATTCCATCGCGATCCATCTGCTCGAGCGCTGGATCGACCTCGAACGCTGGAACGTGGAGATCACGGCCTCGGACATCGACACCGACATCCTCGCCGCGGCGGCCCGCGGCGTCTACACGAAGCGTTCGGTGCAGAATGTGCCGGCCCCGATGCTGGCCAAGTACTTCGACCCCGCAGGCGAAGAAGGCTACGCGCTGCGCGAGGACATCAAGAGCGTCATCGAGTTCACCCAGGTGAACATCGCGGATCTGCAGCAGACGCGGGGCTACCGCGGCTTCGATGTCGTGTTCTGCCGCAACCTGCTGATCTATTTCGACGACCTGTCACGCCGCAAGGCGGCGGAGATGTTTTACGACGCACTGCTGCCCGGGGGCTTCATCTGCCTCGGACACTCGGAGTCGATGAGCCGGATCACACCGATCTTCCGCGTGCGCAAGTTTCCGGAGAACATCGTGTACCAACGTCCGGGGGAAGGATGATGGCCAAGCACATCCTGGTGGTCGACGACGCGGCAACCGTGCGCATGTACCACCGCGCCGCGCTCGAGGCGCAGGGCTGGACGGTCGACGAGGCGGTCAACGGGCTGGAGGCGCTGGAGAAGGCCCAGGGCGCGATCGCCTTCGACCTCTACCTGGTCGACGTGAACATGCCCAAGCTCGACGGCTACGGCTTCCTGCAGCAACTGCGCGCGCTGGAGCAGCCGCAGGCTCCGGCGATCATGGCCTCCACCGAGGCACAGAGCGCCGATCGCATGCTGGGCCTGCAAGCCGGTGCCAACCTGTACCTGGTCAAGCCGATCCGCCCCGACGACCTGGCCGCCTGCTGCCGCATCCTGCTCGGCGAGGAGGCAGCGTCATGAGTGCCCTGCTCGATCAGTTCATCCTCGAGGGGCGCGAGTTCCTCGAGGGCATCTCCAGCCGCCTGATCCAGATGGAGGATCGTCCGCACGACGCCGACCTGGTCAAGGATCTGTTCCGCATGGTGCACACCCTCAAGGGCAACAGCGGGCTGTTCGATTTCGCCGACATGACCCGGGTGCTGCACGCCAGCGAGGATCTGATGGATGCGGTGCGCGACGGCCGCGTGGCCTATTCCCGCGCATTGGCCGACAGCCTGCTCGACGCCATGGATCTGGTCGGGCGCATGCTCGACGAGGTGGAGAGCGCACGCAGCCTGGGCGGGGAGTGCAGCGTGCAGGCCCAGGAGCTCGCGCTGCGCCTGCGCGGACTCCTCGACGGCAACCCGCAAGCCACCGCGTCCGCCCCGGCGGCGACACTGGCGGCGGCGCCCGATGCGCGCCCGGCCGCGCAGGCACCCCGCGCCACGCCCCACGCGCCCTACGAGCTCGGGCTGATTCCCGAGGCGGTGCGCCTGCGCGCCTTCGCGCAGGGCCGGCGCGAAGGCGCTGCCCTGCATGCGCTGCGCTACAGCCCCGAGGAGCAGTGCTATTTCAAGGGCGAGGATCCCTTTCAGCTGGCCCGCACGCTGCCCGGGTTGCTGTGGGGTCGGGCGAGCTTGCGCGAGCCGACGCCAGCAGCCGGCACGGCCTTCGACTGCTACCGTTGCGTGGTCGACTTCGAGGCCTTGTGCGCCGGGCCGGCCGAAGCGCTGCGCGAGCATTTCCGCTACGTCCCCGAGCAGGTCGTCGTCGAGGCAATCGAGCCGCTGGATCTGCTGATCGTGCAAGGGGGCGATTGCGACCCCGCGGTCTGCGCCGAATTCGCCAGCCACGCCGCACACAGCCTGCAGGCGGGAGATCTCGGCGCGCTGCGCGCCAGCGCCCGCAGCCTGGCCGAACTGGCCGCCGGCGAATCCTGGCTCGGCTCCGCGCTGCGCTGGCTGCTGCTGCTGGCCGAGGACGACCTCGGCACGACGGCGCAGTTGCACGCGCTGCTGCGCGCCATCGGCGCGCAGTGCGCGCCGCAGTGGGCGGCCGAGGGCGACCCGCCGCTCGCCGACCCGCCACTCGCCGACCCGCCTGCGGCGACCCTGGCCCCGGCCCCGCCGCAGCCACCGGTCCCGGATGGCCGGGCGCGGCATGCGCAGGACATTCTCGACACCCAGCGACAGATCCTCGCGCTGCCCGACGACGTGCCGTGGCTGCGCGGCAGGCTGGCCGCCTGCGCCAATGTGCTGTCCCGCTTCAGCAGCGACAGCCAGGGCCTGCAGCGCGCGCTCGAGGCCGCGCAGCGCGCGGGCAGCGCCGGGCCGCTGCGCGAATGGGCGCGCGGGATCGACCCGGTGGATCAGCCATCGCCGCGGGCTGCGTCGGCACAAGCGGCCCTCCAGCCCGCCGGCGATCCGGCAGCCCAGCCTGCCGCCGAGGCCGTCGAGACCCGCCTGGGTCGCCGAGCCGAAGACAGCGTGCCCGGCAAGGTGCTCAAGGTCGAGCAGGGCAAGGTCGATTACCTGATGAACCTGATCGGCGAGATGGTGGTGGCCAAGAATGCCCTGCCCTACCTGGCCGACCGCGCCGAGCGCCAGGGCGGTGGGCGCGACCTGGCGCGCGAGATCAAGGCCCAGTACGCGGTGATCAACCGCATCGCCGAGGAAATGCAGGACGCGATCATGCAGGTGCGCATGATGCCGGTGTCGGTCATCTTCCAGCGCTTCCCGCGCCTGGTGCGCGACATCGCCCACAAGCTCGGCAAGGAGATCAGCCTGCAACTGGAAGGCGAACAGACCGAGGCCGACAAGAACGTGGTCGAGGCGCTCGCCGATCCGCTGATCCACCTGGTACGCAACAGCCTGGATCACGGCATCGAGGAACCCGAGGCCCGGCAGGCCGCGGGCAAGCCGCGCGCCGGAACCGTGCGCATCGCGGCCTCCCAGGAATCGGATCGCGTGGTCATCGAGGTCAGCGACGACGGACGCGGCATCGACCCCGAGCGCATCAAGCGCAAGGCCTACGAACGGGGCCTGATCGACGACGCGGCGCTCGAGCGCATCAGCGACCGCGATGCGGTCAACCTGGTGTTCGCCGCGGGCTTTTCCACGGCCGAGACGGTCAGCGACCTGTCCGGGCGCGGCGTCGGCATGGACGTCGTGCGCAGCGCGATGGATCGCATCGGCGGCACCGTCGATCTGCGCAGCACGGTCGGGCAAGGCAGTGTGGTACGACTGTCGCTGCCGCTGTCGATGGCCGTCTCGCATGTGATGATCATCGAGTCCGACGGGCAGATCTTCGGCGTGCCGATGGAGTCGGTGGAGGAGACGGTGCGCGTGGCGCAATCCCGGCTGCGGCTGATCAAGTCGCGGCTGACCACCGTGCTGCGCGACCGCATCGTCCCGCTGTATGCCCTCAACACCCTGCTCGGGCTCGACGCCCCGCCGCGCCTCAACGCGGACGGCGAGCATGCGGCGCTGATCCTGCGCTTTGGCGAGTCCTCGGTCGGACTGCTGATCGACGGCTTCCGCGGGGTCAGCGATGTCATCCTCAAGCCCTTGCCCGGGGAACTGGGCAGGCTCAGCATGTATGCCGGGTCGGCCCTGCTGGGCGACGGCACCGTGCTGATGGTGCTCAACCCGAAGGAGATCTTCCGATGAGCGTCGAATACAAGCGGGGCACTGCCCACCTGCGCGACGTCGTCACCGTCGAACAGGCGGAATCCCTGTTCGAATGGCTGCAGGCGCACAGGAAGCCGCGGGTCGATCTGTCCGCCTGCACCCACCTGCATTGCGCCAACCTGATGCTGCTGCTGGCCCTGCGCCCGACCATCGCGGCGATGCCGCGCGACCCGGCGCTGGCCGGATGGATTGCGCAGTCGCTGGCGCAGCGCTGAACCCCGAAGGAGAGTGGATCGTGGCCAAGACGATACTCGTTGTCGACGACTCTTCCGTCATGCTGATGAGCCTGCAGGAGACCCTGGAAACAGCCGGCTTCCAGGTGCACACCGCCAAGGACGGCCTGCTCGCCTTCCAGGCCCTGCAAGGCGGCCTGCGCCCGGATCTGGTGATCACCGACGTCAACATGCCGAACATGGACGGCATCGAATTCATCCGCAACGCCCGCACCATCCTGCGCTTCACCCCGATCCTGACGCTGACCACCGAAAGCCAGGCCAGTAAGCGGGACGAGGCGAAGCGCTTGGGCGCGACCGGCTGGCTGGTCAAGCCGGTGGCCGGAGCCGACCTGCTCCGGGTGGTTCGGCAAGTCCTGCCCGGAGCCTGAGATGTCCGACGCCACCGACTGGCGCGTCGCGCTGCGCGCCGAACTCGAGCGCTTCCCGCAGTTCATCGAATTGCTCCAGCGCCATCTCGACGACGCCAACTCCAGCACCGAAGCCGGGGCGATGGAAATCGTCGAGGCGCTGCGTCGCATCCGCCAGGCCGGATCGAGCATGCTCGAGGAACTCGGCGCCCAGCGCGCGCATGCCGCGCAGCTCGCCGACAGCCAGACCGAACGCATGGCGCACAACGAGCGCTCGGTGAACAAGCTGATCGCCTACGCCGCGCGGCGCATGGCGCAGGTGGTCGATGAATCGCAACGCATCGAGCGCACCATCGACAGCGTCAACCACCTGGGCTCGTTCACCGGGCGGGTGCTGTCGATCGCCAAGCAGACCAACATGCTGGCGCTGAACGCGGCGATCGAGGCCGCGCGCGCCGGGGCAGCCGGACGCGGCTTCGCGGTGGTCGCCGACGAGGTGCGCAAGCTGGCGGTCGAGACGGCGCAGGTGACGCAGGAAATCGACGACAACATACGCTCCATCGCCGGTCATGTGGCCCGGGATCTGGAGGGGCTGGCACAGGTCGACCGTGGCGAGGAGGAGGCGCAGCTGCTGCACGACGTGGCCGCGGATCTGGAGTCGACCAACGTGGCCTTTCACGAACTCGGGCAGTACCTGAGCGAGGTGACGACGCGCTCGCGGACGATGGCGCAGGATCTGCACGACGGAGTTGCCGCGGTCATGGGCAGCCTGCAGTACCAGGACGTCTCGCGCCAGCAGATCGACCAGGTGCAGAAGGGCCTGGCCGAGGTCGGGCGCTTCGTCGACACCCTGGGTCGATCGCTCGACGGCCAGGGCTCGGCGCCGATGCCGGCGCTGGCCGAATCCCTGGAAGGCCTGCGCCAGGGCTACGTGATGCAATCGCAGCACGACCGCCACGACTCCACGCTGGGACTGCAACAGCACGACGACGACGCGCGCCCGGCGATCGAATTGTTCTGAACATGCAGGTCGTCGCAGTCGCCAATCGCAAGGGGGGAACGGGCAAGACCACCGCCTGCGTGAACCTGGCCGCCGAGCTGGGCGCGCGCGGCCACCGCGTGCTGGTTGTCGACCTCGACACCCAGGGGCACTGCGCCATCGGGTTGGGGCTGGGGCTGGGAGGAACGCCCCGCGGCCACGGCGGCGTACACCAGGCGATTGCCGACGGGGCGCCCGCGCAGGCGCTGGAGGCGCTCATCCTGCCCACCCCGGTGGCCGGCGTCTGGCTGGCGCCCGCCGACACCCGTTTCGAGCATGGCCGCCTGCAGGACGCGCAGGACGGGCTGCGCGCTGCGCTGGCCCGCCCCGCGCTGCGCGCGCGCTTCGACCTCGTGCTCATCGACACTCCGCCGTCGCTGGACGCCCTGCTGATCGCCGGCCTGAGCGCCGCCGACCGCCTGCTCGTGCCCTTCGTGCCCCATCCGCTGTCCTTCGACGGCGTGCGCCAGCTGGCGCGCCTGGTGTTCGCGGTGGTGTCGCGCAACAACCCCGGCTTGCGCATCCTGGGCTTCCTGCCGGTGATGGCCGCCAGCCACGTGCGCCAGCACCGCGCGCTGGCCGCGCAGGTCAGCCAGGATTTCGGCTCCGCGCGCATGCTCCCCCCGGTGCGCATGGACATCCGTGTGGCCGAGGCCTTCGGCGCCGGCCGCCCGGTGCGCGACTACGCCCCGCGCAGCCGCGCCAGCGAGGACTTCCATGCCGTCGCCGACGAGGTGCTGCGCCGCCTGGAGGCGGCGCAGGCGGCGAGCTGAACCCCCGCGCCGGCTCTTGCGAGGCCGGCCGGAACCGGCTGTCCCGCTGAGGGACAATGGAGGCCGCGCCGCCGCGGCGCCAACCCCGCCCCGGATCCACGAATTGAAAGCCACGCCCGTATCCGACGCAGTGCCCGATGGGCTGTCCGCCCACACCCCGATGATGCAGCAGTACCTGCGCATCAAGGCGCAGCACGCCGAGCACCTGCTGCTGTACCGGATGGGGGATTTCTACGAATTGTTCTATGCCGACGCCGAGAAGGCGGCGCGTCTGCTCGACCTGACGCTGACGCGGCGCGGCCAGTCGGCCGGGGCGCCGATCGTCATGGCCGGCGTGCCCGCGCAGGCGCTGGACAACTATCTGGCCAAGCTCGTGCGCCTCGGGGAATCGGTGGCCATCTGCGAGCAGATCGGTGACCCGGCGACCAGCAAGGGGCCGGTCGAGCGCAGGGTCGAGCGCGTGGTCACCCCGGGAACGCGGCTGCACGACGGCGTGCTCGACGAACGCAGCGACTGCGTGCTGCTGGCCGTGGCACCGATGCGCCGTGAGCTCGGACTGGCGTGGTTGGTGCTCTCCAGCGGTTCGCTTCGCCTGGCGCAGTGCCGGATCGAGGAACTGCCGGCGTGGCTGGCCCGCGTGCAGCCGGCCGAGGTGCTGTGGCCGGCCGACCAGCCGGTTCCCGAACTCCTGCAGAACCTGCCGACCACGCAGCGCCCGCCCTGGCAGTTCGACGCCTCCGCCGGCGCCGCCCAGCTGCAGCGCGCGCTGGGCGTGCTCGACCTGGGCGCCTTCGGCGCGGTCGGGATGACGCGCGCGCATGCCGCGGCGGCCGCGCTGCTGGACTACGCGCAGCACACGCAGGGCCGCGAGATTCCCCAGCTGGCCGAACTGCAGGTCGAACGCTGGGACGATTGCGTGCAGCTCGACGCCAACGCAAGGCGCAACCTGGAGCTGTTCAGCACGCTGCGCGGCGAGCCTGCGCCGACCCTGTTGTCGGTGCTCGACGGCTGCGTCACCGCGGCCGGCAGCCGGCTGCTCAAGTCCTGGCTGGGCGCGCCGCCGCGCGACCGCGAGGTGGCGCGGGCGCGCCAGCGCGCCATCGACTGCCTGCTGCGGCAGGGGCCGGACGAGCTGCAGTCGAGCCTGCGCGGGCTGGCCGACCTTGAACGCATCGCGGCACGCGTGGCGCTGCTGCAAGTGCGACCGCGCGAGCTGGCCGCATTGCGCGACAGCCTGCAGCGCCTGCCGCAGGTGGCGGCCAGCGTGCCCGAGGGCGACTCGCTGCTGGCGCAGCTGCGCGAGGATCTGGGCCCGGCGCAGGCCGGGCTGCAGATCCTGCTGCCGGCCCTGCACGCGACCCCGGCACTGAACCTGCGCGACGGCGGGGTGTTCGCCGACGGCCATGACGCCGAACTCGACGAACTGCGCGCCATCGGCCGCGACTGCGGCTCCTTCCTGGTGGCCATGGAGGAGCGCGAGCGCGAGCGCACCGGCATCGCCAACCTGCGCGTGCTCTACAACAAGGTGCACGGCTTCGCCATCGAGGTCACGCGCGGCCAGGCCGACAAGGTGCCCGCCGACTACCGCAGGCGACAGACCCTGAAGGGCGCCGAGCGCTACATCACCCCCGAGCTGAAGGCCTTCGAGGACAAGGCACTCTCGGCGCAGGAGCGTGCGCTGGCGCGCGAGCGCGTACTGTGGGAGGAACTGCTGCAGCAACTGCAGCCGGCGGTGGCCAGCTGGCAGCGCGCGGCTCGCGCGCTGGCGCGCCTGGACGTGCTGGTCGCGCTGGCGGCCTGCGCGCGCACCTGGGACTGGATCTGCCCGGAACTGTCGACGCTGCCGGGCCTGGAGATCCGCGCCGGGCGCCACCCGGTGGTGCAGACCCAGGTCGAGCGCTTCGTCCCCAACGACTGCGTACTGCTGCCCGCAAGCCGCACGCAGATCATCACCGGGCCGAACATGGGCGGCAAGTCGACCTTCATGCGACAGACCGCGCTCATCGCCCTGCTCGCCTGCATGGGCAGCTTCGTGCCGGCGGCCAGCGCGCGCATCGGGCCGCTGGACGCGATCCACACCCGCATCGGCGCCTCCGACGACGTGGCCGGCGGACGTTCGACCTTCATGGTCGAGATGAGCGAGGCGGCGCAGATCCTGCGCAGCGCCGGGCCCGACAGCCTGGTGCTGATGGACGAGATCGGACGCGGCACCTCGACCTTCGACGGTCTCGCTCTGGCGTTGGCGATCGCCGAGCATCTGCACCAGCGCTGCCGCAGCCACACCCTGTTCGCCACCCATTATTTCGAGATCACCGATTTCCCGCGGCACCATCCGCAGTCGCTGAACCTGCACGTGGGGGCCGTCGAGCACGAGGCCGGCATCGTCTTCCTGCACGAAGTGCAGCCCGGGCCGGCCAGCCGCAGCTACGGCGTGCAGGTGGCGCAGCTCGCCGGGATGCCGGCCGCCGTGCTGCGCGAGGCCCGCCAGCGCCTTCAGGCGCTGCAGCAGGCGCAGGCCGAGAGCCTGGCGCAGCTGGATCTGTTCGGCGGCGCGCAGTCGGCTGCCGAGGGCGCGCAGGCGCCTCCGGGCGCGGCCGAACAACTGCTGGATCGACTGGCGACGCTGGACTGCGACCAGCTCAGCCCGCGCCAGGCACTCGAGCAGCTCTACGAACTCAGCGCGCAGGCGCGCGCCGCACGGGAGGACGCTTGAGCACCGCGCAGGATGCGGCGCCGCGCCCGCTGCTGGTGTTCGCCCACGCCAACGGCTTCCCGGCCGGAAGCTACCGCGTGCTGCTGGACATGCTGCGGGGGTCCTTCGAGGTGCTGGCGCCCGAGATCCTCGCGCACGACCCGCGCTTCGCGGTCAGCGACGGCTGGCCGCAGCTGCTGCGGGAACTCGACGCCTTTGTCGCGGCGCACCGCGCCGGGCGCGAGGTGGTGCTGGTCGGCCACTCGCTGGGCGGCCTGCTGGGGCTGATGCTGGCGGCGCAGCGGCCACCGCGCCTGCGCGCGCTGGTGCTGCTGGACGCGCCGCTGATCGCGGGCTGGCGCGCGCTGCTGCTGTGGATGGGCAAGCGCAGCGGCTTGATCCGCAGGTACGCACCGGTGGCTCCGGCGCTGCGCCGCCGCCAGCATTGGCCGGATCTCGACGCCGTGCGCCAGCACCTCGGCGGCAAGGCGCCCTTCGCCGGCTGGGATCCGCGCATGCTCGACGACTACGCGCGCGCCGGAACCATCGAGGGCGACGGCGGGCGGATGCTGCGCTTCCGGCGTGACATCGAGGCGGAGATCTATGCCACCCTGCCGCACCACCTGGGGCGCCTGGATCTGCCGCAACCCGGCCTGCCGGTGGGATTCATCGGCGGCGAACGCTCGCGCGAGGTGGAAATGGCGGGCATGGCTGCCACGCGCAGGCTGGTGGGCGCGCACCTGCGCTGGATCGCCGGGGGCAGCCACCTGTTTCCCTTCGAGCAGCCGCAGGCCACCGCGCAGGCGATCATCGATCTGCTGCAGGCGATGGGGGCGGCCGGCGCCTGAGCCGCGCCGGGGCCCGGCGGACGCTGTCACGGGGCCGTCGCCGCGGGCTTCCTATAATGCCCATTTCCCGGTCCGATTCGGCGTCATGACCCAATACGTTTTCGTCACCGGTGGCGTGGTTTCCAGCCTCGGCAAGGGGATTGCGGCGGCCTCGCTGGCCGCGATCCTCGAATCCCGCGGGGTCAACGTCACCCTGATCAAGCTCGACCCCTACATCAACGTCGACCCGGGAACGATGTCTCCGTTCCAGCACGGGGAGGTGTTCGTCACCGACGATGGCGCCGAGACCGACCTCGACCTCGGGCATTACGAGCGCTTCATCCGGCGCTCGATGCGGCGCAGCAACAATTTCACCACCGGGCAGATCTACGAAAGCGTGATCCGCAAGGAACGCAGGGGCGAATACCTGGGCAAGACCGTGCAGGTGATCCCCCACGTGACCAACGAGATCCAGGAGTTCATCCGCCGTGGCGCCGGAGAGGGCGGCAGCGACGAGGCCGAGGTCGCGATTGTCGAGATCGGGGGCACGGTCGGTGACATCGAATCCCTGCCCTTCCTGGAGGCCGTGCGGCAGATGAGCCTGCGGATGCCTCGCCACCACAGCGCCTTCGTCCACCTGACGCTGGTGCCCTACATCCCGGCCGCCGGGGAGCTGAAGACCAAGCCCACCCAGCACAGCGTGCAGAAGCTGCGCGAGATCGGCATCAGCGCGGACGCCCTGCTGTGCCGCGCCGACCGGCCGATCCCCGACGACGAGCGGGAGAAGATCTCCCTCTTCGCCAACCTGCCGCAACAGGCGGTGATCTCGGTCTGGGACGCCGACAGCATCTACAAGATCCCGCGCATGCTGCACGAGCAGGGGCTCGACGAGCTCATCTGCGACAAGCTGCGCCTGGCCGGCGGCCCGGCCGACCTGTCGGCATGGGACGCGCTGGTGCAGGCCGAGGCGCACCCCCGCCATCACGTGCGCATCGCGATGGTGGGCAAGTACACCGACCTGTCGGATTCCTACAAGTCGCTCAACGAGGCGCTGCGCCACGCGGCGCTGAAGAACACCTCGCGCGTGGACATCTCCTACCTCGACTCGGAGACCCTGGCCGAGGACAACATCGACCAGCTCGGCGGTTTCGATGCCATCCTGGTGCCCGGGGGTTTCGGCAAGCGCGGCATCGAAGGCAAGATCCTGGCGGCCCGCTATGCCCGCGAGCACCGCATTCCCTACCTGGGCATCTGCCTGGGCATGCAGGTGGCGACCATCGAGTACGCCCGCAACATGGCCGGACTGCGCGGGGCCAACAGCACCGAGTTCGATCCGGCGACGCCGCACCCGGTGATCGCCCTGATCAGCGAGTGGAAGGACCACAGCGGCGTGGTGCACGCGCGCAGCGCGGAATCGGACCTCGGAGGCACCATGCGCCTGGGCGCGCAGCAGGCGCAGGTGCAGCGCGGCACGCTGGCGCACAGCATCTACGGCGACGTGGTCAACGAGCGCCACCGCCATCGCTACGAAGCCAATGTCGATTACCTGCAGGCGCTGCAGCAGGCGGGACTGGTGATCTCGGCCTACACCACCCGCGAACACCTGACGGAGATCGTCGAGCTGCCGCAATCCATGCACCCGTGGTTCATGGGCGTGCAGTTCCACCCGGAATTCAAGTCCACCCCGCGCGATGCCCACCCGCTGTTCGATGCCTATGTGCGCGCCGCCCTCGCGCAGCGCGCGGAAAAGGCCGGCGCCGCCAGCACCGCCGCAGTCTGAGCACGGAGCCCGACCATGCAGCTGTGCGGATTCGAAGTCGGCGCCAGCCAACCGCTGTTCCTGATCGCCGGCCCCTGCGTGATCGAGAGCCGCCAGCTCGCGCTGGACACCGCGGGCATGCTCAAGGAGCTGTGCGCCGAACTGGGGGTGCCGCTGGTCTACAAGTCGTCCTTCGACAAGGCCAACCGCTCCTCGGCGAAGTCCTTCCGCGGCCCCGGCCTCGAGCAGGGGCTGGCCATCCTCGAGGAGGTGCGTCGCAGCGTGGGCGTGCCAGTGCTCACCGATGTGCACGAGGATACCCCTCTGGCCGAGGTGGCTTCGGTGGTCGACGTGCTGCAGACCCCGGCCTTCCTGTGCCGGCAGACCAACTTCATCCAGAACGTGGCGCGACAGAACCGCCCGGTGAACATCAAGAAGGGTCAGTTCCTGGCCCCCTGGGACATGCGCAACGTCGTCGACAAGGCGCGGGCGGTCGGCAACCAGCAGATCATGGTGTGCGAACGCGGGGTCAGCTTCGGCTACAACACCCTGGTGTCGGACATGCGCGCGCTGGCGATCCTGCGCGACACCGGATGCCCCGTGGTGTTCGATGCCACGCATTCGGTGCAGCAACCCGGCGGCCTGGGCGAACGCTCGGGAGGACAGCGTGAATTCGTCCCGGTGCTCGCGCGCGCCGCAGTCGCCGCCGGCGTGGCCGGGGTGTTCGCCGAGACCCATCCCGACCCGGACAAGGCCCTGTCCGACGGCCCGAACGCCATGCCCCTGCGCCACATGCGTGCGCTGCTCGAGGATCTGTGCGCCATCGACGCGGTGGTCAAGCGCCGCGGCTACCTGGAGGAGCAGCTGCGCTGAACGCGCCCGCCGCCCCGCAAACCGACAACCCCAACGGAAAACCCCATGAGTGCAATCGTCGACCTGAACGCGCGTGAAATCCTCGACAGCCGCGGCAACCCCACGGTGGAATGCGACGTGGTGCTGGAAACCGGCTTCCTCGGCCGCGCCGCGGTGCCGTCCGGGGCCTCCACCGGAACCCGCGAGGCGGTGGAACTGCGCGACGAGAACCCCGAGCGCTTCGGTGGCAAGGGGGTGCTGCGCGCGGTCGAGCACATCAACACCGAGATCACCGAGGCCGTGATGGGCCTCGATGCCTCCGAGCAATCCTTCCTCGACCGCACGCTGATCGAACTCGACGGCACACCCAACAAGTCGCGCCTGGGCGCCAACGCCCTGCTCGCGGTGAGCATGGCGGTGGCGCGGGCGGCCGCCGAGGAAGCCGGCGTTCCGCTCTACCAGTACCTCGGTGGCTTCGCGGCCTGCGAACTGCCGGTGCCGATGATGAACGTGATCAACGGGGGCGCGCACGCCAACAACTCGCTGGACATGCAGGAGTTCATGATCATGCCGGTGGGCGCGCCCAGCTTCCGCGAGGCGCTGCGCTACGGCGCCGAGGTGTTCCATGCCCTCAAGGGCATCCTGCACCAGCAGGGCATGCCCACCACGGTCGGCGACGAAGGCGGCTTCGCCCCCAACGTGCCCAGCCACGAGGCGGCGCTGCAGCTGATCGTGCAGGCCATCGAGAAGGCGGGCTACAAGCCCGGCGAGCAGGTGGCCATCGCCCTCGACCCGGCGTCGAGCGAGTTCTACCGCGATGGCAAGTACCACCTCGACGGCGAGGGCCAGGTGCTCGACGCCGGGGAGATGATCGCGCTCTACGAGTCCTGGCTGGGCAAGTACCCGATCGTGTCCATCGAGGACGGACTGGCCGAGCAGGACTGGGACGGCTGGAAGCAGCTCACCGAGCGCCTGGGGCGCAAGGTGCAGCTGGTGGGCGACGACATCTTCGTCACCAACACCGAGATCCTGCGCCGCGGCATCCAGGAAGGCGTGGGAAACTCCATTCTCATCAAGGTCAACCAGATCGGCACCCTCAGCGAGACCTTCGCGGCCATCGAAATGGCGCGCCGTGCGCGCTACACCGCGGTGGTTTCGCACCGCTCGGGGGAAACCGAGGACACGACCATCGCCGACATCGCGGTGGCGACCAACTGCGGGCAGATCAAGACCGGCTCGCTGTCGCGCTCGGATCGCATCGCCAAGTACAACCAGCTGCTGCGCATCGAGGAAAACCTCGGCGACGTGGCCCGCTTCAGCGGCAGCTCGACCTTCTACAACCTGCGCTGAGCGCCCCACGGCGGCAGCCCAGCGCTTGCCCCCGGAACGCGTACTGCGATGCGACGCCTGCGCTGGGTCACCCTGCTCCTGCTGGCCGCGCTGGTGCTGCTGCAATGGCCGCTGTGGCTGGGCGAGCGCGGCTGGCCGGTGGTGCACCGGCTGCGCGCGCAACTGCAGGCCCAGCTGCAGGCCAACGAGCAGCTGAGCCAGGCCAACCAGGCGCTGGCCGCGCAGGCGCGCGACCTGCGCAACGGAACCCAGGCGGTGGAGCAGCGCGCGCGCAGCGACATGGGCATGATCGACCCGGGGGAGGTCTTCGTCCAGGTGCTTCCGGCCTCCACCCCGCTGCCGCCGGCGGCGCCTGCATCGGCGCCGGCGCGGAACTGAGGAGCCAGCGCAGCTGCCGCTACTGGGGCTGCGAGGGCCCCGGAGGCTGGTCGATCTCGTCGCGGAACAGGCGCGCTGCGTCGACCAGGTCGAAGGCGTAGGCGGCGCCGCAGAACTCGCAGCGCACGTCGACCTCGCCCTGCTCGCGCAGCACCGATTCGACCTCGTCGCGCCCCAGCATGCGCAGCATCTGCGCCACCCGCGCCTTCGAACAGGTGCAGTGGAAGCGCGGCTGGGGTGAGGCAAACACCCGCGCCTGCTCTTCCCAGAACAGGCGGCGCAGCATCTCGGTGGGCTCCAGCGCGAGCAGTTCGTCGCGCTGCAGGGTCGAGGCCAGGTGCACCGCGCGGGCGAAGTCCTCGTCGGCCTGCTCCGTGCCGCCGGGCGGAGCCGAGTCGGGCATGCGCTGCACAAGCAGCCCGCAGGCGCTGTGCGCATCGCTGGCCAGCATCAGCCACGAGGGAATCTGCTCCGACTGATCCAGGTACTGGCGCAGCACCGAGGCCAGGTCGCCCAGCGCGTGGCCCTGCGCATCGGCCAGGCCCACGATGCCCTGGTAGGGCTGCTGCCCGGGCTGGCGTGGGTCGAGGGTGATCACGCAGCGCCCGCCGCCGTGGCGATTGGCCAGGCTGGGGAAATCGGCCTGCGGCAGGGCCTGCGCGAGGTCGTCGGCCGCCTTAGCAGTCGCGCGCAGCCCGAAATCGGGCTGGCATTCGGCCACCGCCAGGCGCAGCGGGCCGTCGCCCTGGATTTGCAGGATCAGCGTGCCGTCGAACTTCAGGCTGCCGGCGAGCAGGGCCGAAGCCGCGCTCATCTCCCCCAGCAGGGGCTGCAAGGGGACGGCGAAGCGGCCGCGGCGCTGCATCTCCTGCCAGCTCTGCCGAAGCCGCACCGCGACCCCGCGAACATGGCCCGGGCCCAGCATGAACTTGAGCAGGGTATCGCTCATCGGGCTCGTCGTGCTCATCGGGCGGCGTCGGCGCCCGCTTCCACCACCCGCAGGCTCTGCAGGTACAGCGAAGCCTTCGCAGCGTAGGTCTCGGCGTTGCGGCCGATGGCCTCGATTTCCTCCGGACGCAGATCGCGTACCGCGCGTGCCGGGCTGCCCAGGATCAGCGTACCTTCCGGAAATTCCTTGCCTTCGGCCACCAGCGCTCCGGCGGCGACCAGGCAATGCCGGCCGATGCGGGCCCCGTTGAGTACCACCGCCTGCATGCCGATCAGGCAGTCGTCGCTGATCGTGCATCCATGCAGCATGGCCTGGTGGCCGACCGTCACCCCGCTGCCGACCTGCAGCGGAAAGCCCGGATCGGTGTGCAGCACGGCATTTTCCTGCACGTTGCTGCGCGCGCCGATCAGGATCGGCTCGTTGTCTCCCCGCAGCACGGCGCCGTACCAGATCCCGGCGCCAGCGCCGATCTCCACGCGGCCGATGACCCGCGCCGTGTCGGCGATGAAGGCCCCGGCACCGATCCGGGGCTGCACAAGTCCGAGTCGAAGAATGTTCATGGCTGTGGTTCCGATGCGCAAGCGCCCGCGGAACACGCGCACCGCGCCCCGCCGTGCGGCGAGAATAACCCATGTGCCGCACCGCTGCCGCGCGGCCCCTTCCGCTGCCACCGATGAACTGGTCCCTTCCCCACCTGCTGCCCGGAGCGGCTTTTCCCGACCCCGAGCGGGCGCTGCCCGACGAGGCTCCCTACCCGGGGCTGCTGGCCGTCGGTGGCAGCCTGGATGCCGGCAGCCTGCGCGCAGCCTATGCGGCCGGCATCTTCCCCTGGTTCAGCCAGGGCCAGCCCCTGCTCTGGTGGAGCCCCGACCCACGCATGGTGCTGCTTCCGGATGAATTGCGGGTTCATCGCTCACTGCGCAAAACCGCATCGCGCATGGCTGCAGACCCCGACTTCGCATTGCGTGTCGACACCGATTTCGAAGGCGTCATGCGCGCCTGCGCGGCGCCCCGCGCGGGCGCGTCCGGCACCTGGATTGTCGAGCCGATGGTGGATGCCTACTGCGCCTTGCACCGCCAGGGCCTGGCGCACAGTTTCGAGCTCTGGCGCGACGGCCGGCTGGCCGCCGGCCTGTACCTGGTCTGCCTCGGCGGCTGCGCCTTCGGCGAATCGATGTTCACCCGCGTCAGCGATGGATCCAAGCTGCTGCTGATGGCCCTGTGCGGCTTCGCGCTGGCGCGTGGCCTGCAATGGATCGACTGCCAGCAGGTCACCGCCCACCTCGCCCGTCTGGGGGCCCGGCCGTGGCCGCGGCGCGCGTTCCTGCGATCCCTGCGCAAGGCCCGCGCGCTGCCGGGGCCGGCAGGCTGGACGTATGATTGGACGCAGTTTCATCAGTACTGCGCAGCCTGGCTGTGACCTGCCCGCTGTGACCCACCCGAGCGACTTGCCGTTCCGTACGCTGCAGTTCTACTCGACTGCCGCATACCCCTGCAGCTACCTTCCGGACAGGCTGGCGCGCTCGCAGGTCGTGACGCCCGCGCACCGCGTGCGCAAGGAGGTCTACACCGAACTGGTTCAGGCGGGCTTTCGGCGCAGCGGGCTGTTCACCTACCGCCCGCAGTGCGACGGCTGCCGCGCCTGCCTGGCCCTGCGCGTGCTGGCCCAGGAATTCCGGCCCGACCGCGGGCAGCGGCGCGCATGGCAGCGGCACTGCGGCCTGCAGGCCCGCGTGCTGGCGCCCGAATTCCTTCCCGAGCACTACGAGCTCTACCTGCGCTACCAGGCCAGCCGCCACGCCGGGGGCGGCATGGACCAGGACTCCATCGACCAGTACACCCAGTTCCTGCTGCAGAGCCGGGTCGACACCCGGCTGGTCGAATTCCGCGATCCGGTCGACAGGCAGGCCCTGAAGATCGTGTCGGTCATCGACCTGCTCGGCGATGGCCTTTCCGCGGTGTACACCTTCTTCGACCCCGACGATCATCGAGCCAGCCTGGGCACCTACAGCGTGCTGTGGCAGATCATGCAGACCCGATCCCTCGGCCAGCCGCACACCTACCTCGGGTACTGGATCGAGCAAAGCCCGAAGATGGCCTACAAGAGCCGTTTCCGCCCGCATCAGTTGCTGGGCACCGACGGCTGGATCGACGCCGCGCCGCAGGAATCCTGAGTCGGCATGCCGGCGGCCGCCGCCGCCGGCGTCCGGGCGCCGGCTCAGGCGCCGAAGGCGCGCTCGACCTGCTCCCAGGCCGCCTCGGCCAGCGGGCGGGCCCGCCTGCCGGCATCCAGGGCCTGCGCGCTCGACGCGTTGCCGCGCAGCGCACGTGCCAGCACCCCCTGCAGGATGCACGCGATGCGGAACATGTTGAAGGCCATGTAGAACTCCCAGGCGTCTTCGGCAATCGGGGCGCGCCCGGTGCGTTCGCAGTAGCGTGCGACGTAGGCCTGCTCCAGGGGAATGCCCAGCGCCTGCAGGTCGCCGCCGGCGATGCCGCGGAACTGCCCCGGCCCCAGGCGCCAGGCCATGCAGTGGTAGGCGAAATCGGCCAGCGGATCACCCAGCGTCGAAAGCTCCCAGTCGAGCACCGCGATCACCCGCGGCTCGCTGGGGTGGAAGACCAGGTTGTCGAGCCGGTAGTCGCCGTGCACGATGCCCCTTTGCTCGCCTGGGGGAATATGCCCCGGAAGCCAGTCGATGAGCCTATCCATCGCCGGGATCGGCTCGGTCTCGCTGGCCCGGTATTGCTGCGTCCAGCGCGCGACCTGGCGCGCGATGTACTGACCGGGCCTGCCGAAGTCGCCCAGGCCGACGGCATCGGGGTCGACGCGGTGCAGCGAGGAGATGGTTCGATTCATGGCGTCGAAGATCGCCGCGCGCTCGGGTGGCTGCAGCCCCGGCAGCAACGGATCCCAGAAGATGCGGCCCTCGACGTAGTCCATGATGTAGAAGGCCGTGCCGATGATCTGCTCATCCAGGCACAGCAGACGCACCCGCGGCACCGGAACCTCGGTGGCGCCCAGGGCCCGCATGACGCGGAACTCGCGATCGACGGCATGCGCCGAGGGCAGCAGTTCGCCGGGCGGCTTGCGCCGCAGCACGTAGCGCCGCCCCTGCGCGTCGCGCAGCAGGTAGGTGGGGTTGGACTGCCCGCCCTGGAACTGGCTGACCTGCCACGAGCCGCCGGCCTCCGGCAACGACTCCTGCAGGTAGCGGGCCAGCGCCGCGACGTCGAAAGCCAGCGCGGGCATCACCTCGCGGGTATCGGCTTGCATGTTCAGGCCCCGCCTTCAGTCGAGTCGAACCAGTTGCTTGCCGAAGTTGCGTCCCTGGAGCATGCCGATGAAGGCCTCCGGCGCGCGTTCCAGCCCTTCGGCCACGCTCTCGCGGTAGCGCAGGCGGCCGGCCGCCACCATGCCCGCAAGTTCGCGCAAGGCGGCCGGCCACTGATCCATGTGCTCGGAGACGATGAAGCCTTGCAGCTTCAGGCGATGGATGAGCACCATGCGCAGGTTGCGCATGGCGTAGGGCTCGGTTCGGTTGTAATCGGCGATCATGCCGCACAGCGCGATGCGCGCGAAGGGGTTGGTGCGGGCCAGCAGCATGTCGAAGATCTCCCCGCCCACATTCTCGAACAGCGCATCCACGCCATCGGGCAACGCGGCCCGCAGATCGTCGGCCAGACGCCCGGCCTTGTAGTCGACGCAGGCGTCGAATCCGAGTTCCTCGGTGACATAGCGGCACTTCTGCGCCCCCCCGGCCACGCCCACGACGCGGCAGCCCTTGGCCTTGGCCAGTTGGCCGACCACGCTGCCCACCGCCCCGGAGGCCGCGGTCACGACCACCGTCTCCGCGGGACGGGGCTCGCAGATGCGGTTCAATCCGTACCAGGCGGTCACGCCGGGCATTCCCACCGGGCCCAGGTAGGCCGACAGCGGCACGTGGGTGGTGTCGACCTTCTGCAGCGCGCGCCCGGACGCTACGCCATAGTGCTGCCAGCCCAGCATGCCCACCACCTTGTCCCCGGGCTGGAACGCAGGATCGCGCGACGCAACGACCTCGCCGGCCGTGCCGCCGATCATCACCGCGCCGAGAGCGACCGGCTCGGCATAGGAGCGGGCATCCGACATGCGCCCGCGCATGTAGGGATCGAGGGACAGGAAGCGGTTGCGCACCAGCACCTCGCCTTCGCCGGGCTCGGGCATGGCGCCGCGCTCGAAACGGAAATGCCTCGGTTCGACCCAGCCGGTCGGACGCTCGGCGAGCACGCACTGCAGGTTCTGGTCAGCCATCGAATGCTCCGCAAACAAGGGAAGGAAGGCGCTGCGCCGCAGGGGGCAAGGTGGAACCGCGCGCTTGGGGCTACAGGACCGCGCTGGCGCCGCCGTCGACAGCCAGGCACTGGCCGCTGACATGGCGCGACGCATCGCTGGCGAAGAACACCACGCTGCCCATCAGATCCTGGTCGCCTCCGAGACGCCCCAGTGGGGTCTCCCGCACCACCTGGTCGCCGATCGCCTGCAGCAGACCGGCGGACATCTTCGAGGGAAAGAATCCGGGCAGGATGGCGTTGACGCGAATGCCGTAGCGCCCCCACTCGCCGGCCAGGGCACGGGTGAAGTTCAGCACGGCCCCCTTGGAGGTGTTGTAGGCGATGGTATGCATCGGTGGAAGGTTGCCGCGCAGCCCGGCGATGGAGGCGATGTTGATGATGCTGCCCTGACGTTGCGGGATCATGCACGTCCTGCCGACCTCGCGGCTGAGGAAGAACACCGCGTCCACGTTCAGGCCCATCACCTTGTCCCACGCCTCGTCGGGATGATCCTCGGCCGGTGCGCCCCAGCTGGCCCCGGCGTTGTTGACCAGGATATCGATGCCGCCCAGCGCGCGCTGCACATCCTGCACCAGGGCGCCGATGGCCTTGCGGTCGGACAGGTCGACCGCGAATACCCGTGCATCGATGCCCTGCTGCTGCAATTGCGCACGCGCCTGCTCGAGTTCCTCGGCCTTGCGCGCGACCAGGCCGATGCGCGCACCCATGGCGCCCAGCGCCTGCGCCATCTGCAGCCCCAGGCCGCGCGATCCGCCGGTGATCAGCGCGCGACGTCCGCCCAGCTTGAAAAGATCCTGCACGGGAGTGCTCATGTCCTACGGCTCCGATCGGTTGGATGCGCCCTCAGGCGCGGTGGAAGCTGCCGCCTTGGCCGGCCAGCCGCGCCAGCAGCGGCGCGGGCTCCCAGAACGCCGCGTCCCCCGCGGGCTGCGCGGCGAACTGGCGCATGCGGCGCGCCACCATGTACAGTCCGACCTGGTCGGCATAGGCCATCGGACCGCCGCGCCAGGCCGGGAATCCGTAGCCGCTCAGGTAGACGACGTCGATGTCGGACGCCCGTTGCGCGATGCCCTCCTCGAGCAGCCGCGCGCCTTCGTTGACCAGTGCATAGATGCAGCGCTCGACGATCTCGACGTCGTCGATGCGGCGCGGCGTGACGCCGATTTCGCGGCGGTAGGCCTCGACCAGCCGATCCACCTCGGGGTCGGGAATCGGCTGGCGGTCACCTCCCTCGTAGCGGTACCAGCCCTTGCCGGTCTTCTGCCCGAAGCGACCCTGCTCGCACAGGCGGTCGGCCAGCCGGGAATAGACCATCTCGGGACGCTGCACGTAGCGGCGCTTGCGGATCGCCCAGCCGATGTCGTTGCCGGCGAGGTCGCCCATGCGGAACGGTCCCATGGCCATGCCCCAGTCCTGCAGCGCGCGATCGACCTGCTGCGGGCTGGCCCCTTCCTCGACGAGACTGGTGGCCATGCGCCCGTAATGCTCGATCATGCGGTTGCCGATGAATCCGTCGCATACCCGCGCCACGACGGCGGTCTTGCCGATGCGCCTGGACAATTGCATCACCGTCGCCAGCACGTCGGGCGCGGTGGCCTCGCCGCGCACCACCTCGAGCAGCTTCATGACGTTGGCCGGGCTGAAGAAATGCATGCCCAGCACGTCCTGCGGGCGGCTGGTGCAGGCGGCGATCGCGTCCACATCCAGCGTCGAGGTGTTGCTGGCCAGGATGGCTCCCGGGCGCGCCGTGGCGTCCAGGCGCTCGAACACCGCGCGCTTGACCTCCATGTCCTCGAACACCGCCTCGACCACCAGATCGCAGTCGCCGAGGCGGCCGAAGTCCAGCGTCGGCTCGAGCAGCGCCATGCGCTGCTGCACCTGTGCCGGATCGAGCCTGCCCTTGCGCGCGGACTGTTCGTAGTTGCGGGCGATCGTCGCCACCCCGCGCTCGAGCGCCTGCTGCTGCGCCTCCACCAGCACCACGGGAATGCCGGCATTGAGGAAATTCATGCTGATGCCGCCACCCATGGTGCCTGCCCCGACCACCCCGACACGGGCGATGGCCCGCGTCGGGGTGCCCCTGGGCAGGTCGGCGACATGCCCGGCCGCACGCTGGGCCAGGAAAGCGTGGCGCAGCGCCTGCGATTGCGGCGTGGCCATCAGCAGAAAGAAGGTCTCGCTCTCGCGTTGCATGCCTTGCGCGAAATCCCCCAGCGACGCCGCCACCGCCTCCACGGCCCGCAGCCGCGCCGGTTCGTGCGCGAATGCCCCGGCCGCGGCGGCACGCGCGGATGCCAGCAGGGCCTCGGCCTGCGCGCCCTCGACAACGGCCTCGCGCAGGCGCGGCAGCGGGCGGCCGCCGCCGGCCAGCGCGCGCGCCACGCGCGCGGCCGCGTCGACCACGTCGTCATCGACCACGGCGTCGAACAGGGCGGTGTCGGCCAGCGTGGAGGCCTGCACCGGATCGCCGGAGACGATCATGCGCAGCGCGCGCTCCAGGCCCACCGCGCGCGGCAGGCGCTGCGTGCCGCCGGCACCCGGGATGAGCCCGAGCTTGACCTCGGGAAGTCCGACCAGCGCCTGGCGCGCGGCGACGCGCGCGTGGCACCCCAGGGCGAATTCCAGGCCACCGCCGACGCAGGTGCCGTTGATCGCTGCCACCACCGGCTTGGCACAGGCCTCGGCGATCGCGATGAGATCCAGCAGGTGCGGGGAGGCGATCGCCTCGGGCTTGCCGAATTCGCGAATGTCCGCTCCGCCGGAGAACAGCCCGGAAGCCCCGGTGACCACGATGCCGACGACCCCGGGGTCGGCCGCGGCGGCGTCCATCGCCTCCACCACCTGCCGCCGCTGCTGCAGCCCGAAACCGTTGACCGGAGGGTTGTCCAGGGTCAGGATCGCGATGTCGCCCGACCGGGATGCGTGCACGCAGTTCATGGAGTCTCCTGGCCGGCAGGCGCGAGCGCGACGAGCCGGGCTCTACCCTGCTCGCGTCACGAATTCTGCCCAGCGGAATCTTGTTTTGATACGAATCGATGCTAGCCTGCCAGGGAGGCCTTGTAAAGCAAGGCCGCTCCACCCTGGATCCCGCTGCGCCTCAGGGTCGCCCCGGCTGCTGCAGCTCCTGCGCCAGCGCGATCAGCCGGGGCCGCACCTGCTCGAGCAGGGTCTGGGGCGGCAGTGAAAACGCCGGGCCGCCGCAGTTGATGGCCATCGGCGGCATGCCGCCGCCCGGATGGAAGCCGACGGCGATGGCGTTGACATCGGGCTGCCAGTCGCCGAAGGAGCAGGCCACGCCCAGGGTGCGCACCTGCTCCAGAGCCTGGTCGATGCCCCGCCGCAGCGCCGGCCACGCGAGATCGTCCAGCGCAGCCAGATCGTCGAAGATCGCCTGCCGCTCGGCGGCGCCGAGGATCGACAGGTACGCCCGCCCCATCGCGGTGGTGGCCAGCGGGATGCGCGAACCGACGTCCAGGCTCAGGGTCAGCGCGCTGGCGCTGCGGCAGTTCTCCACATAGATCATCGACAGCCGGTCGCGCATGCCCAGCGACACCATGGAGGCCGAGGCATCGGCCAGATGCTGCATCAGCGGGCGCGCGGTCTGGCGCACGTCCATGCGCGCCAGCGCCGTGCTGCCCAGCGCCAGCGTGGCCGAACCCAGGCGGTACTTGCCGCTGTCGGCGTCCAGCGTCAGGTAGCCCAGACGCGTCAGCGTATGCGTCAGGCGCGACACCGTGGATTTGGGCAGGCCGCAGCGCCGCGCGAGCTCCTGGTTGCCCAGCCCCCGGTCACGCGCGCGAAAGCTCGACAGCACCTCCAGCCCCCGCGCCAGCGCGGTGACGAACTGACGGTCGTCGCCGGGGGAGCCCTCGACCGGCCGGGATTCCTGCAAGTGCTCGCGCATGCTCATGCCCCTGACTGCGCCGGCCGCGGGAGCCTGCGGGCTTGACAGCTCCCGCCGCGGCTTCAACAATCGATGCGCAACCATAACCGATGGAACTTTGTTCCGCAATGCGGTCTTCAAAAGCCCGCGCAACGTTCTTCCCGCTTCCCGCTCCGCCCGCAGTCTCCCGCGACCCAACCCAAGAAAGGCCAGCGCGCATGGACGTCGAACTCCTGCCCGGGCATACCGCGTTCCGCGCCGAGGTGCGCGCCTTCGTGGACTCTCGCCTGCCCCCCTCCATCCGCGACAAGGTGCTGCGCGGCGCGCGGCTGGAGAAGGAGGACTACCAGTGCTGGCAGCGCATCCTGCACGCCCATGGCTGGGGCGCCCCGAACTGGCCCCGAGAGTATGGTGGCACGGGGTGGGATGCGGTTCAGCAGGCGGTGTTCGACGACGAATGCGCGGCCGCCGGGGCTCCGCGCCAGTTGCCCTTCGGCCTGAAAATGCTCGGGCCGGTACTGATGCGCTTCGGCACCGAGGCGCAGCGCGAGCGCTTTCTTCCCGACATCCTGCGGGGAGACGCCTGGTGGTGCCAGGGCTATTCCGAGCCCGGCGCTGGCTCGGATCTGGCCAGTCTGAAGACCCGCGCGGTGCTCGACGGCGAGCATTACGTGGTGGACGGCCAGAAGACCTGGACCACCCTGGCGCAGCATGCCGACTGGATGTTCTGCCTGGCACGCACCGATCCGGCGGCCAAGCCGCAGCTGGGCATCAGCTTCCTGCTCGTGGACATGCGCAGTCCCGGAGTGACGGTGCGCCCCATCATCACCCTGGACGGCGAACACGAGGTCAACGAAGTGTGGCTGGATGCCGTGCGCGTTCCGCTGGCCCAGCGCGTGGGCGAAGCCCACCAGGGCTGGACGATCGCCAAATACTTGCTCGGGCACGAGCGCAGCAACATCGCCGGCGTGGGCATCTGCAGGCGCGAGATGCAGCGCCTGCGCGCGCTGCACGCAGGCGACGACGCCCGAGGTCGACGGCTGCGCGCCGATGCGCTGGCGCGCGCGCGCATGGCGCAACTCGAGATCGACCTGCTCGCGCTGGAGATCACCCAGCTGCGCCTGCTGCAGCAGCCCGCGGCGTCGGGGGCGGCGAGTTCGATGCTCAAGGTGCTGGGCAGCCAGATGCAGCAGCGCATCGCCGAAGCGCTGCTGCACGCCGCCGGCGCGCAAGCCCTGGGCGGCTCCGACACGCTGCCGGGCGCGGAGCACGCACTGCTCGCCGCCCAGTATGCGAACTGGCGCAAGGTATCGATCTACGGCGGCAGCAACGAAATCCAGCGCAACATCCTGGCGCGCGCGATGGGCCTGTAAGGAGATCCCGGATGCAATTGCAGCCCACCGAAGAACAGTCGCAGATGGCGCAGGCCTTGCGCCGCTGGATCGAACGCACGCAACCCGCCCCCGGCGGGCGCCTGCGCGGCAGCGACCCGGGCGCGCGCGCCGATGCCTGGGCCGCGCTGAGCTCCCTCGGTCTGCCCGCGCTGCTCGTGCCGCAGGCGCTGGGAGGCCTGGGCGCGAGCCGCCAGGACGCGCTGCAGGCCCTGGAGGCGCTGGCTCCGGCGCTGCTGCCCGAGCCGGTGGCGTCCAGTTGCGTGCTGGCCACGCTGCTGCTCGTGCTGGGCGTCGACGGCACCGCCACGCGCGGCTGGCTGCGGGAGATGGCCCTGGGCCGCTGCATGGCCACTCCGGCGGTGTTCGAGCCGGCGGCGGACTTCGACCTCGATCATCCGCAAACGCGCGCGGTGCGCGATGCCGGCGGCTGGCGCATCGACGGCGAGAAGACACGGGTGTTGCAGGCGCCCTCGGCCGACCTGCTGCTGGTATCGGCCCGGGTGGAGGACGGCGGTCTGGGCTGGTTCGGCGTGCCCGCCGACAGCGCCGGCCTTGAGCTGCGGCCCTGCACGCTGTTCGACGGCCAGGCCGCGGCCGATCTCAGCCTGCGCGCGGTGCCGCTCGATGCGCAGGCACGCATCGACGCCCCGGGGAGCGGAACGCGGATGGCCGCCGAGCTGCGCGCGACCTGGCTGGCCGCACTGTGCGCCGAAGCCGTGGGCCTGCTGCAGGCCGTGGTCGACGCGACGGTACGCTACCTGAACACCCGCGAGCAGTTCGGTGCACCGATCGGCCGCTTGCAGGCCTTGCAGCACCGCGCTGCCGATCTGTGGATGGAACTCGAACAGGCGCGTTCGATGGCCTGGCTGGCCGCCGATGCATGCGCCGGCGCGCAGTCCCGCCCGACGCAGGCATTGCTGGCCGCCGCCAAGGCCCGCGTAGGCCAGGCCTGCCGCCGGGTATCGCAGGAATCCATCCAACTGCACGGGGGCATGGGCATGACCGACGAACTGCCGGTCAGCCACTGGTTCCGCCGGCTGACGACCATCGAATTGTGGCTGGGCGACAGCGATGCCCATCTGCAACAGGTAGCGCGAGCCGAACTCCCTTGCCAGGCCGACTGAACCCATCCCTCGCCCCCGGACACCATGCAGAACTTCGCCGACCGTACCGCAGTGATCACAGGCGCCGCCGGCGGCATCGGCCAGGCCCTGGCGCGCCAGGCCGCCGCCCGCGGCATGTCGCTGGTGCTCAGCGACCTCGACGAGGATCGCCTGCGGCAGGCGGCGTCCGGCCTCGGGCTGCCGTCGCAGCGGCTGCTGCTGCACCCGGCCGATGTCAGCCAGGAGGCGGAGGTGGCCGCCCTCGCCCGCGCCAGCTTCGAGCGCTTCGGCGCTGTGCACCTGCTGTGCAACAACGCCGGCGTGGGCTTCAGCAGGCTGCTGACCGAGCACCAGGCGGCAGACTGGGGCTGGGTGCTGGGAGTCAACCTGCTCAGCGTGGTGCACGGCATCCGCCATTTCGTGCCGCGCATGCAGGCGCAGGAGGAACCGGGCCACGTGGTCAACACCGCATCGGCCGCCGGACTGATCTCCAGCCCCGGCATGGCCGCGTACAACGTCAGCAAACACGGCGTGGTCACGCTGTCGGAAACCCTGTATGCGGAACTGGCCGAACAAGGCTCCGACCTCGGTGTCTCGGTGCTGTGCCCGGCGTGGGTACCCACCGGGATCGCCGACAGCGCCGGACATCGCCCCGCTCGCTTCGGCCGCGAGGCCGGGGCCTCGCCGCGCTCGGCCGCGTATGCTGCGCGCAT
This sequence comes from Pseudomonadota bacterium, assembly GCA_021805825.1. GTDB lineage: Bacteria > Pseudomonadota > Gammaproteobacteria > Burkholderiales > Burkholderiaceae_C > Thiomonas_A. The sequence goes on along the minus strand of JAJZEC010000024.1, from coordinate 15,568 downwards.
GGCCGATGCGGTGCGTTCGGGGCGCCTGCTGCCGGACGACATCGCCCGCGTCACCTTCGAGGCGATCGAACACAAGACCTTCTACATCGTGCCGCACCGCAAGATCCTGCAGGCTGTGCAGCAGCGCTGCCAGGACATGGTCGAAGGCCGCAACCCCACGCTGCTGCCTGCGCCTGGCGCAGCCCACCGAGGATCCTGAGGTGAAAGCACTGCTCTGTGATGCATTCGGCCCGATCGAGTCGCTGCGCCTGGCCGAGACCCCCGACCCGGTGGCCGCTGCCGGCCAGGTGGTCGTCGAGGTCAAGGCCTGCGCGCTGAATTTCCCCGATGCCTTGATGGTTCAGGGCCTCTACCAGGTCAAGCCGCCGCTGCCGTTTTCCCCGGGAGCGGAGTTCGCCGGAGTGATCGCCAGCGTGGGCGAGGGTGTCGCGGGCTGGCGGCCCGGCGACGCCGTCATCAGCTTTGCTGGATACGGCGGGCTGGCGCAGCGCTGCGTGGTCGATGCGCGGCGCCTCATGCCCCTGCCCTCCGGCATGAGCTTCCTGCAGGGCGCGGCCTTCCTGCTGACCTACGGCACCGCGCTGCATGCCTTGCAGGACGTCGCCGGACTGCGCCCGGCGCAGACGGTGGCCGTGCTCGGCGCCGGCGGTGGCGTCGGGCTGGCCGCCATCGACGTGGCTGCCGCATCGGGTGCGCGGGTGATCGCCGGAGCCTCGGATGCGCACAAGCTCGAACTCGCGCGCGCGCATGGCGCCGAGATCTGCATCGATTACTCCCGCCAGGATCTGCGCCAGGCGCTGCTCGATGCCAGCGGCGGCGCCGGAGTCGATGTCGTGCTCGACCCGGTCGGGGGCGCCCTGGCCGAGGCGGCGCTGCGCGCCACCGCGTGGCGCGGACGCTACCTGGTGGTCGGCTTCGCCGCCGGCGAGATTCCGCGCATCCCCCTCAACCTGGCGCTGCTGAAGGAACGGCAGATCCTCGGCGTGTACTGGGGCGAGGCGGTGCAGCGCGATCCGGCGCGCCACGCCGCCAATGTGGCCCAGTTGCTGCAGTGGTTCGCCAGCGGTCGGCTGCACCCGGAAATCACCGAGACCCCGACCCTGGAGCAGGCGGCCGAAGCCATCTCCCGCATGAGCCGGCGACAGACACGGGGCAAGATCGTCGTGCGCGTGGCGGGCGATTGCGCATGACATGACCTGATTTCGTCATCTAAAATGGAGAGGGTGAACCCAGCCTCCCCGACTCCCCCCCCCGCGCGCGAGCAACCGGCGATCCAGGTGATCCAGCGCATGTTCGCGATTCTGGACGCCCTCGCCGAGCAGGCGGAGCCCGCAGCGCTGAAAGTCGTGGCCGAGCGCTGCGGACTGCACCCGTCGACGGCCCACCGCATCCTGAACGACCTGGCCACCGGCCATCTGGTCGACCGCTGCGAGCCTGGCATGTACCAGCTGGGCATGCGCCTGCTCGAACTGGGCAACCTGGTGAAGGCGCGCCTGAACGTGCGCGACGTGGCGCTGGATCCGATGCGCGAGCTCCACCGGCTGACGCACCAGCCGGTCAACCTCAGCCTGCGCCAGGGCGATGAAATCATCTACATCGAACGATCCTACAGCGAGCGCTCGGGCATGCAGGTGGTGCGCTCGGTGGGCGGCCATGCGCCGCTGCACCTGACCTCGGTGGGCAAGCTGTTCCTGGCCGGAGAGGATGCGCAGAAGGTCAAGGCCTACGCCCTGCGCACCGGCCTGGCCGGCCACACCCGCAACAGCATCACCGACCTGCCGCGGCTGGAGGCCGAACTGGCGCGCGTGCGCCAGCTTGGCTATGCGCGCGACAACGAGGAACTGGAACTGGGCGTGCGCTGCATGGCTGCCGGGATCTACGACGACAGCGGCAAGCTGGTCGCCGGGCTCTCGCTGTCGGCGCCGGCAGACCGCCTGCAGGAGGATTGGCTGGCCCAGGTCCGGCAGACCGCCGCGCGGATTTCCGCCGCCCTCGGCTACCGGCCGAAGAACCCCACCCCCGTGCTCGCCCGGCGCGCCTGAAGGCGCAGCTTCACCCCTTCAGGACGCCTCGTCTCGAGTTGCTGCCCGCTCGACGGCCGCACGGGCGTGGGGCGCGATCACTCATCGACCGCGCGCGGCGCGGCGTCCCCGGCCGGAATCGGATCGACCCGGGTCAACAGAGTGCGTCCGGAAGTCAGCATCCAGTCGCGGATGCGCTCGGCATCGACGAAATGGGCATAGCGGCCCCAGGCGTCGAGCAGCACCACGATCACATTGCGCCCCTGCACCACGGTATTGAGCACCAGGCAGTGTCCGGCCTCGTTGATGAAGCCGGTCTTCTGCAGCAGGATGTCCCAGCCGCGATGGAAGATCAGGTGGTCGGTGTTGCGGTAGAGCAGTTGTTCGCGACCGGCGACCACCGTGCTCTTGGGGTGGGTCGAGAACTCCCGGATCAGCGGATAGGAGTAGGCGGCGATCGCCAGTTTGGCCAAGTCCTGGGCCGTGGACTCGTTCTGCGGAGACAGCCCGGTGGGCTCGACGTAGCGCGTATGGATCATGCCCAGCGCCGCCGCCTTGCGGTTCATCGCGCGCACGCAGGCCGCCACGCCGCCCGGGTAGCTGCGGGCCAGCGCGTGCGCGGCCCGGTTCTCCGAGGACATGAGCGCCAGTTTGAGCAATTCCCTGCGCGTGAACACCATGCCCGGGCGCAGCCGGGAACTGCTCCACTTCAGGGTGTCGATGTCATCCCGGGTGATCGCGATGCGCTGCTGCATCGGAAGATGGGCATCGAGCACCACGGCGGCGGTCATCAGCTTGGTCAGCGAGGCGATCGGACGCACGTCGCCGGCGTCCTTGCTGAGCAGCACCTGGCGGGTGCGGGCATCGATGACCAGCGCCGAACCAGAGGCCAGCGACACCGGATCCGGTCGCCATACCAGGTCGGCCGTTCGCGTCACGGCGCGGCGCGCCTCCCGCGGCTTCCACACCGCGTGCCGCGGCACCGCGCGGCGAACGACGGGACGCGGCCGCGAAGCGACCGGGCGGTGCACGATGCGCCGGTGGATTTCGCGGCGGTGCACGATGCGCCGGTGGATTTCGCGGCGGTGCACGATGCGCCGGTGCACCGCACGGCGGTGCACGATGCGGTGATGCACCTCCCGGCGGTGCACCACGCGATGCGGCTGCTCCGAGACCTGTTGCACCGGTTCCTGCGCGGCTGCTTGTGGAGACGGGCCTTGCGGCGACTGCTGTGCCTGCGCCCAAGGCGTCAGGCCCAAGATCAGGGCCAGCATGAGCATGAGCATGCGCAGGGCCTGGAAACATCCGGAAGCGGACAAGCAGCGGGCGGCGTGGAGGCGCATGGTCGATGGTGGATTTTGCTGCGAAGCGTAGCAAATAGAAAATTCTCCGGCAAGATCAAACCATTGCGCTTCGCACTTTATGTGTTTTTTGATTATTGCCTTGCTGCCTGCGCAGCCACGCCTGCTGACCCCCATGCGCAGCCCATCGATGAACTGTCATCGATCCGTCATTCGCTTCGGATAGCCTGCGAATTGGGGTGCTTCCTGCATTCCCGGGCACAACAGCTTCCATCCACGATCGATCGTTGCCGGATCGGCGCGACGCAGAACCATGGCGGATCCGCAACGAAGCAGCGCGGCCCTGCGGGACAGCCCGCGGCTGCCGCCTGTCCACCCGGAATGGCCACCGCAACCGCCGCAGCCACCGCAGCCCGCCGCGTTGCACCCCGACGCCGGGCAAGGCCTCAGCCTCGAGCGCATCCTGGACGAGCACATGCTGGGCGCGGTCTTCCTGCCCGTGCTGGATCTGCGCAACCGCAGCTTTCATGGCTACGAAAGCCTGGTACGCGGCCCGGCGGGCAGCGGGCTGGAGCGTCCCGACGCATTGTTCGCCGCGGCGCGCGCGGCGGGACGCCTGCGCGAACTCGACCAGCAATGCGCGCGCGCCGGGATCGCCGCCTTCGCGCGCCTCGGGCTGCAAGGTCGCCTGTTCCTCAACGTCACCGAGGCGTTGTTCGACTCCGGCTGGTTCGCCAGTGCATCCACCCTCGAATGGCTGCACTCCTTGTCGCTGAACCCCTCGCGACTGGTGCTCGAACTGCTGGAATCGGACGAACTGCAGCGCGATGGCGATGCCGTGTCGCAGGCCGGCTTCCTGCGCGAACTCGGCTACGGCCTGGCGCTGGACGACCTCGGCCAGGGTTTCGGCCGCTTCAGCCTGTGGCACCAGCTTCGCCCGCGCTACCTGAAGATCGACCGCGACTACATCACCAACATCGGCAGCGACCCGTTCAAGGCGGCCTTCGTGCGTTCGGTGCTGTTGCTGGCCGAAGCCAGCGCGTCGATGGTGATCGCCGAGGGCGTCGAATCCGAACGCGACCTGCTCACGCTGCGCGAACTGGGTGTGCCGATGGCGCAGGGCTACCTGATCGGCCGTCCGCAGACCGAACCGCCGCTTGTGCCGCAGGATCCGGCGCGGCGCGTTCTGGCCACCGTCGAACCCGGGCTGCATGTGCTGGCCAGCCGCGGCAGCATCGAGCAGACGGTGCTCGGCCTGGCACGGCTGGTCGACCCCGTGCACCCCGAGACCCGGCTGGAGAGCGTGCTGCATGCCCTGGAGCGCGACCATCGGCTGACCTCGGTGCCGGTGGTCGACAGCGACGGCAACGCCCAGGGCATCATCAACCGCTACGTCGTCGCCGACCGTATGTTCCGCCCGCATGTGCGGGATCTCTTCGGCAACAAGCCATGCCGCCTGGTCATGAGCAGCGACGTGCTGCGCCTGGACTACCGTGCCAGCCTGCAACAGGCCAGCGACCTGCTCGCCGACGCCAGCTACCGCCACGCGACCGAAGGCGTGCTGGTGACCGAGGACGGCAAGTACCGCGGCATCCTGCTGGTCGGCGACCTGCTGCGCATGATGACCGAGTTCCAGGTGCAGGCCGCGCGCTATGCCAACCCCCTGACCCTGCTGCCGGGCAACGTGCCGATCAATGATTGCATCGACCGCTGGTTGCGCGAGGATCGGCGCTTTGCCGCGGCCTACTGCGATATCGATCACTTCAAGCCTTTCAACGACCGCTTCGGCTACCGCATGGGCGACGAGATCATCCTCGCGCTGGGCGAGCGCCTGAAGGCGCGCTTCGACGGCAGCCGATCCTTTGTCGGCCATGTCGGCGGCGACGACTTCGTCGTGCTCACGCGCGAGCCGGACTGGGAGCGATCGCTGTCCGCGCTGCTGGAGGACTTCAGCGCCCTGGCGCGCAGCCATTTCGAACCCAGGGCGATCACCGAAGGGGGATACTGGGCCGAGAGCCGGCGCGGCGAGCCGGTGTTCTTCGCCCTGCCGACCTTGTCCATCGGCGCCTTCGTCGTGAACCCCCAGGCCTTCGACAGCCATCGCGAAATCGCGGCCCGGCTGGCCGAACTGAAGAAGGTCGCCAAGCGCAGCGCGGGGAACATCCTGTTCGTCGAGCGCAGGCAACCCGGATCCTGAGATCCGGCCGCGCAGGAACGCGCCGCGATGCGGGTGGGAGCGACTTCCCCTAGCGGAATTCCTCGCGCAATCCAACGTAGAAGCCCCCCGGGAGCAGCCCCAGCAGCAGCGGGCTGCGCATGCGGTGGGCGAAGTAGCCGCTGGCCGCGCCGACCGCGGCGCCGGCGACGGTGTCGGTGAACCAGTGGCCATGGGCCTTCATGCGCGCGGCCATGTCGAACACGGGTAGCGCAGCGAGCGCGTCGACCCCCGGATCGCTGCGGTGGTACTGCAGGATCAGCGGGGTCACGAGCGCGGTGATCGACGACACGTCGCCGCTGGGGAAGCTCATGTTGTGCACCCCCTGGAACCAGCGATCGGGGTTGTTCGTCGTCGACGGGCGCATGCGCTGGAAGGTCCACTTCAGCGCCTGCGTGGACAGGCCCGCCATCGCCGCCGCGTCCAGGCTCTGCCACAGCGTCCTGCCCAGCGTCGAGCGCCCGCCCTCCCACACCGCCGCGCCCAGCGTCAGCCCGATGAGTTCCTCCGGGAATTGCGGCGATCTGGCGATCGACCAGATGCCCGAGTACTGGGCATGGATCGGATGATCGAGCCTGTGCAGGCCGGCGACGTCGAGCAGCCCCAGCGCTCCTCCGAGCAGGTAGACATCGAGCGCGCCCGCGCCGAAGGATCGCAGCGCAGCCGGCGTGCTCGACCCCTGCCCCACCGAGGCGACCGCCGGCGACGCGGCTGCCAGGCTGGGCGGCGGAGCCTGCGTCGCCCAGGCGGTGCCGGCACAGGCCAGCGACGCGACGGTGCCCAGGATCCGCCCCAGGCCCGTCCGACTCTTGGCTACGACCATCGAGATTCCTTGACGAAAGCCACTCGAGCCCGGGATGCGGGAAGCCCGCGGGCTGCGCCCGGGCGCGGACTCAGCGGCGAGGCCCTGGGTGCGGATTGCGGAACAGGCGGTCGGCGATGTGCTTCTGCGCCGGCGTCAACACCGCATACAGCCGGCCGAAGGCGGCCGACAGCTCGAGCATGTTGTGCGCGTGCAGTTGCGCAAGGCGCGCATAGGACTCCATCGCGTCCTCCGCGTTCATGGTCGGCAACTGGCGGGCGCGGGCGCGGAAGGCGCGCTCCATGCGCTCGGCATTGCCGCGGATGGTCTGCGCGAAGGCGTGCCAGACCTTCGACTCCGCCGCGGTGATCTGCAGTTCCTTGTGCAGGGTCGCGATGCGCTGCTCGACGCTGTCGGCGCGGGGCCGCGCGCCCTGATCAGCCGGCGGCTGCGCGGGCCGCGCAGGCGCGCTCGCCCCCTGCGCATCGAGCGAGGTCAGGCAGCATGCCAGCGCCAGCAGCGCCGGCGCGGCCAGGGATCGGAACGGTGCTTGCTTCATCGGTGGCATCCTCGTTGGCTAGGTTCGCGGGCCGTGGCGCAGCGCATGCGCAGCCCCGGCGGCCCCGGACAATCAGTTCCCCGGCGGGTAGGCCGGGGCGTAGTAGCCCGGACTGGGCGGCGGCGCGTAGTACGCGGGGCTCGGCGGCGGCGTGTAGTACACGCCAGGCGGCGGAGGAGGCGCGGGCGCCGCGTACACCACCGGCGGCGGCGCCTGCACCGCCTGGCTCACCACGGCGCCGAGCAAGGAGCCGAGGATGGCACCGAACACCAGCCCCCCGCCGCCTCCGCCGCCCTGCTGATAGCCCTGCGGCTGCGGCGGCGGCTGCCAGGCGGGCGCATAGGGCCGCTGCGGGCGGTGCCGCCAGTCGCCACCCCCGTGCTGCCAGCCGCCACCTCGCTGATCCTGCGGCTGGAAGCGCGGCTGCCCATAGCCGCCACGGTCGTATTGGGCCATCGCCGGCAGCGTGCAGGCGATGGCCGCCAGCGCCAGCGCAACACTGCCGCGACGCAGCAGGCAAGGGTGAATCGCGTTCATGCAGGGACTCGACGGGTCGTTGAAATTCGCCGCGCGATCCGCGGGCGCTACCTCATCATAGGGCGCAATGTGCCGGTTCGGACACGCCTTCGCACGCTCCGGGCAGGCCTGTACAAGCGCCCCTCCACGCATGGTTCACCGCGGGTTCCACTCCTTACGCAACGTTACCCCGGAGCAGGCCAACCGACGGGCGTTCGCACCAGGCGATGGCGCGGAGGAAGCCGGCGGCCCTTGCTCAAGTGAGGCACATCGCAAGCGACTTGAAATATCCTGCGGAGAAATTCCGAGGCGACAGCCAAAGACACACCATCGAAGCGCCAAGCCCCCAGGAGGTGCCGTGATCGTCTACGAGGCAGACAAAAGGCAATTCCTCAGCGACACCTTCGACTCCGACATCGAGGAGATCATCCTCGAGCAATTCACGTGCAAGACCGGCCACCATGTCGGGCGTGCGGAGGTCGCGTCCTGGCGGGATTCACTGCTGCGTTTCGCCAGCGTGCTGAACGGCGACGGAATCCCCGACGACATGGGCGTCGCCGTGGAACTGCACATCCCGCATAGTTCCAAACGCATCGACGTGACCCTTTCCGGAATCGATGCCTCGGGCGGCAAGAGCGCGGTGATCGTGGAGCTCAAGCAATGGGAAAAGGCGCAGGCCACCGAAAAGGACGCCATCGTCGTGACCCGTCTCGGCGGCGGGCTGCGGGAGGTGGTTCATCCGAGCTATCAGGCCTGGTCGTATGCGTCGCTGCTGCAGGGATTCAACGAGGCGGTCTACGAGGGCCGGATCGGTATTGCTCCCTGCGCCTACCTGCACAACTATCGTCGTGATGGAATCATCGACGCTGGCCGGTACGCGCCGTATATCGAGCAGGCGCCGCTGTTTCTCAAAGGCGGATCCGAGAAGGCCGCGCTGCGCGCGTTCATCAGGCGGCATGTATCGCGCGGAGATCGTGGCCTGATACTGCACGAACTGGCCGAAGGGCGCATGCGCCCTTCCAGGGCACTGGCCGACAGCCTCGGTGCCATGCTGCGCGGCAGGCCGGAGTTCGTCCTGATCGATGACCAGAAGGAGGTCTACGAAGCCGCGCTTTCGGCGGCTCGGAAGGCTTCGGCGGGGAAGCCGCAGGTTCTGATCATCCAGGGTGGCCCGGGCACGGGCAAGACGGTACTGGCGATCAATCTTCTGGTCGCACTGACCCAGCAGCGCCTGAACGTGCGCTACGTCTCCAGGAATGCCGCTCCACGCAAGGTCTTCGAGGCCCGTCTGGTGGGGACGATGACCCGCACGCGCTACTCGGAGTGGTTCAAGGGCTCCGGCGCATTCGTCGATGCCGAGGAAAACTCCTTCGACGTGCTGATCGTCGACGAAGCACACAGGCTCAACGAGAAAAGCGGCCTGTACGGCAACCTCGGAGACCATCAGGTCAAGGAATTGATTCGCGCAGCGCGCTGCACGATCTTCTTCATCGATGAAGATCAGCGCGTGACCCTGCAGGACGTCGGCAGCCGGCAGATCATCCGGGATTTCGCAGCCGCCAGGCCGGGCACCACCATCGTCGAATGCCAACTCGCGTCGCAATTCCGATGCCGCGGCTCGGACGGCTACATCGCCTGGCTCGACGACGTGCTGGGGATCCACGAGACGGCCAACGCCACCCTGTCGCCTCGGGACTTCGACTTCCGTGTCTTCGACCGGCCGCAGGATCTCCACGCGGCCATCGAAGCGCGCAATGGGAGCAACAAGGCGCGGGTGGTCGCCGGCTACTGCTGGCCGTGGATCAGCAAAGGAAATCCAGAGGCATGGGATATCGTGATTGGCGACGGCTATCGGCGGCGCTGGAATCTCGACCGCGATGGCGGCCTATGGATCATTGCGCCCGAGTCGATTTCCGAGGTCGGATGCATTCACACCTGCCAAGGCCTTGAAGTCGAGTACATCGGAGTGATCGTGGGCCCCGACCTGGTGGCGCGCAACGGCCGCATCATCACCTCGCCCGCCGCGCGCGACCGGCGGGATCGAAGCATCAGGGGATGGCGCACCCGCTTGCGCGCCGAACCCCTGGCGACCCTGGCCGAAACCGATCGCATCATCAAGAACACCTACCGAACCCTGATGACCCGCGGCATGAAGGGGTGCTACGTCTACTGCACCGACGAGGAGACGCGGGAATTTCTTCGAGGTCGATTGGCTGCGACGTGAAGGCGCAGTTTCACCTTGGTGCGCCCCGGGCCTTCCCGCATGCTGCCACGGCGCACGACTCCACTCCTCAGGCAACGTGTCCCCGTCCGGCGCTGGACGCGTACTGGCGCCGCGCTCGCGAGCACCCCTACGGACAGCAGTCGCCTTCGCTGCCGGGCGAGGCGCCATCGAGGCACGATCGATGCATGCGCACCGGCAGCATGCGGGCCTGAGCCGGCCGCTGCGCGGCCGCTTCGGCGGCCTTGCGGCGACGCGCCTGCAGCGGCACGAACAGCAGGGTCAGCGCGAAACAGGCGAGCAGCAGCAGCACCAGGTCGTGCAGCGAAAGCCGGAAGGCGCGCAGGTAGTCGATCGCGACCGGGTGCGCTCCCAGCGCCGCGAAGAACACACCGCCGAGCACCGCCGCGCCCACCGCCGAGCCGATCTGCAGGGTCGCAGTGATCATTCCCGAGGCCACCCCCGCGCGCTCCGGCGCCACCTCGGCCAGCACGATGCGCAGCACCGACGGCAGGGTCAGGCCCTGGCCGGCGCCGGCGATCGCCAGCCCGGCGTAGAACAAGGCGCCCGGCGCCTCGCTACCGGCGCGCCACGCCGCCAGCGCGAGCCCCGCCGCCAGCAGCCCGAAACTCAGGCTCAGCGTGCCGTGCGCGCCCAGGCGCGACCCCAGGCGCGGCAACAGCAGCGGCGCCGCCAGGAAGCCCAGGCCGAAGGGCAGGATCGCCAGCCCCGATTGCAGCGGGCTCCAGCGCAGCCCCGCCTGCAGGTAGATGCCGAATCCCATGAAGAACACGCTCATCCAGTAGAACAGGAAGGCCAGCAGCAGGCCGAGCGTGAACACGGGGTTGCCGAACAGTCGCAGGTCGGTCAGCGGATCCTGCCCGGCGTCCAGCCGGCGGCGCTCGACATGCACGAACAGCGGCAGCAGCAGGGCCGCCGCCGCCAGGCTCCAGCGCGTCCATGACGGCCAGCCCTGCTCCGGGCCGCGGGTCAGCGCGACGATCAGCAGCAGCAGCAGGCCGGACAGCAGGATGGTTCCCGGCAGGTCGATGCTGGCGCCGCGCGGCGGGCGGCTTTCCGGCAGGTGGCGCCAACTGCCCAGCAGCGCGACCAGCCCGATCGGCAGGTTGACCAGGAAGATGGCGCGCCAGCCCAGGCCGAAGGGATGCAGGCTGATCAGCGCGCCGCCGCCGAGTTGTCCAACCACCGCCGCGACGCCGTAGACGAAGCCGAACAGCCCCATCACCCGCACCTGCTCGCGCGCGCTGAACACGCTGCGGATGGTCGCCAGCACCTGCGGCGTCAGCGTGGCCGCGAACACGCCCTGCAGCACGCGCCCGGCCACCAGCACGCCGGCGCTCGGCGCCAGCCCGCACAACGCCGACGCGGCGACGAAGCCCGCCATCGCGATCAGGAACATGCGCTTGCGTCCGTACAGGTCGCCGAGTCGCCCGCCGGTGATCAGCACCACCGCGTTCGCGCAGGCGTAGGCGGAGATCACGAACTGCAGCTGCGAGTCGCTGGCGCCGAGCCCGTCGCGAATGGCCGGAAGCGCCAGGTTGACGATGAAATAGTCCAGCGGAGGCAGGATCGCGCCGACCAGCAGCATCGCCAGCGCCCAGCCGTGATGCCGCGAACCCCGTTCGGCCCCGAGCGGCGACGAGGCGTCCGGCAGCGGCCGCGTTGGAATGGAAACCATGGTATTGACCCGATCGAAGGCTCGCCGACCCCATGCCGCGTACCGCGCACAGCGAATGCCGCGAGCCCGCATTCGCGATGGTCGAATCCGCCATTGTCCTTCGGCCTGGCGAAACGCGCAGGGCGTCAGCTCCGACGCATGTCGGAAGAAACGCATGGGGACTGTCCGGCAAGCGCTGCCGAGGTTGCGTCCTCCTGGCTCCTGCTGGTCGCCAGGAGCCACGGGACATGGGAGCCCCTCGCGGCCATCCTGGGAAGCCGCTTGGAAGCCGCTTGGACGCCGCGCTTGGACGCCGAATTGGTGGTGGTACAGCAACAACGAAAATTGCCTAGGAGACTGATTTTCTGGGTTTTTCCATGGCACCTTCGCGAGATGTACCGCCAGATGTACCGTCACGAGCCACGCCCTGCCCCCTGAGCCCCCGGCGCACAGTCCGCACATCCAACCGGGTCGACCGGGTGCGTCGACAGGTGCCCCGAGCGTCCACGGGCGCGACCTACACAGACGGCAGCGCCTTGGAACGGTCCCGGATGCCCTTCATTTTGCCCCGGCGACCTTGTGTCAGTTAGGGCGGTCTCGGCGGCAGCTTTTTGCGCTCGAGTTGGAGCACACCTTTCGGGCCAAGTGCAAAATTCGGACTTACTCAAATGGGGGAACGCTCGCGTTTCTGACACAACTTTGCTGTGTCAGGTAAACACGCGCAGCGGGCCAAGACGTGTGTCAGGGAAACAGCAAGTTTGGTCGCCCGGGTGAGCTGTTTACCGGCATTTCACATGCTTCATGGGTGATTGACCTACGTTACAGAAACACTGCGCTCAAGGCTTCGCGCCGCGCGTGGCCCCACCGCTTGAGTATGGCCGCACCCTCACGCGAGCTGTTTCCCATGCGCACCCTGATGAGTCGGCGAAGGATCGATCGCTTCTGAGGTTGCCCCCTCGATCGCGCGCACCAGATCCGCCACGCGCCAGCGGGTGAGGCCTCCGAGTCGCACCGGGGGCGGAAGCATGCCGGCGCGCACCTTCTCGCGGAACGTCGAGCGGCCCATGCTGAGCATCGCCGCGGCTTCGCGGTCGGTCACAAGTAGCTTCTGGTTCATGCTTTGCCTCAGGCTGGATGACGCGTGAAAAACCCGGCACGCGGCCGGGTTGGCGATTGCCGCGCTGGCGCTCCTCCTAGAGCCGCTCCAGCGCCTCGCTGGCCTCTCGCTCGATCATGGCCAGCAGCTCCGTGGCGCTGACGCGGTCCTCGCCGGCGTCGCTGGCGTCCTCCGGCAGTGCGTGCTCAACGATCCGCCGGACTGCCCGAGCCATGGTCAGGGCGTGCAGCAGGGCGCGCTCCGCGGCGGCGACGTCTTCCTTGGTGGGCTCAGCCATGGTGCGCCTCCTTCATACTGCGCGCGGCCTTCCATCCCTGCATGTTGATGACATTCGAGCGCGGCTGGAACGGCACGACTTCGACGGTCGCGAGGCGATTCAGCTGCCATTGCGGAAGGCGCTCCAGCATGGCCGGCTGAGGCATGGCTTCGACCTGTCGCTTCCAAGTCTCTCGTGCAGCGTCCAGCGCATCCTCTTTGGCCTGCCCGCGCCGTTCCCGTTCTTCCATCGAGACCGAGATGTGGACGGTGAACCGATTCTTGCCATGCCTGAAGATGGAGACGTTCCCGAGGCGGCCGTGGTCGTTGCTGCCTTGGGAGGCGATCGTTCCATCAGCTCGCCACGTTATGGACGTCGAGCGCACACGCCCTGGCCGGGGGAGTTGTTCCTCGCGGACGATCCCTGCCGCTACCAACGCATCGCCCGAGCCGGTGAATGCGTCGAGACGCGTTTGCGCAGTCTTCTTGACCCCAGGCCAGACCTCGATGCCCTCCCTCTCGCTGCCGACACTCCAGGGTTGCGGGTATTCATGCACGTTCGGGAAATGGACGCGAGCCTCAAAGCGCCCGCGCGGCCGCTTGTAGACCATCACGCGGAAGCCGCGAGGGTCGACGGTTTCGATGCTGTACTCGGGAGCGCCATCCTCGTCGGGAAAGGCAACGTTCAGCCCGATGCCGAAGCTCTGAATTTGCTCCTTCGTGCCCACGATCAGGTCCAGTCCGTAGCACCGGCGGTATTCCAGGTCGTCAGCCATGGCGAACCTCCGACTCGGCGATGCGGTCGATCTCGCTCTCGATCCGCTGCGCCAGCTGATCGGCGGCGAGGCGAAGGCCCTCGGAGACGAAGCCGCTGATCGGCTGCGCCTCCTCGCCATCGTTGAACCACTGATCGTGCATGTCAGCCACCATCAGCACGCGCAGCACGGATTGCAACCCGCGAGCGCTGTGCTTGATGTCCTCGAGGCGCAAGGCATCTCCTGGCTTGAGGCGATCCAGGTTCCGCAGCCCTTCGACCGAGTAGTCCGGCAGGCGGTCCCACCGGCTGCTGCCCCACCGCTTGAAGTCAAAAGCCGGCGGCTCCTGCACTTGGCTGGCGCCCGGGACCTGCGCGAGCGCGGCATTCCACGCATCGGCGTCAGTGACAGCCACACCGGCTGAAATCTCCTGCTGGTCTACGTCGCGCACCACGCGCCAGGCGAAGGCGTGCTTCGTCGGCTCGGGCTGGCGCCACACGTAGATCGTGTGGCCTTGGAATGGGATCGACTGCAGATCCCGCTGGGCGAGCGTAGAGCCCGCGGAACTACCATTGGCTGTAGCCATTGCTTGCACCTCCTGTGTGCAGGTTGTGGTCAGGGCGGCGCGGTGCTCGAACACCACGTTCGCCCGCCTTCATCGCCGGGAAACCGCCCGGCAGCGGTGAAATTCAGTCCTTCAGCTTGAGCCGCTCCAGCGCAGCCACGATGCCGCGCGAAATGCTGCCGTCACCCAAGCGGCGCAGTGCAGCCACCGCCCACGGCGGCAGCGTGATGTGGTGGCCCTCGTTCTTGACCTCCGCTCGCGGTCGGCCAGCACCAGGCCGAGCGCCGCCAGTACCTGGGCGCGCGCCGCCGCGCCGTGACTTCGGCTGCTGTTCATCCGTCATGCGCGCAACTCACTCAGGCGACAGTTGATCCAGGCCGCCAGTCGCGAGCTTTCGCGTGCGTGGGCGATGGCCCGCGACGCCTCCTGGAAGGCCACTGCGCTGCTGCGCTCGATCAGGTCGATGGCCTCGGCGTGGCTGATCTGGAACATCCCGACGCCCTCGATCGCCTTGAACACCAGCGCGCCGCTGGCGTCGAGCAACAGGTACATGCAGGGAACACCCGGGACGATCCCCGGGACCACCAGGCGTACGGTCAGGATGAGCGCGCCGACGCGTACCACCTGCCCGACATCCAAACGCTGCTGCTGATTCATGGCGCTCCTCCCGATCCGTTTTGCTGAAATATACGCCGTCGATTTCATCAATACAAGGTGAGCCCTGTGATTCAGGCGCGCTCTCAGTGTCCGAGATCACCTCACGGGGAGGCCAAGGTTCCTCCGAGGGGTGCGCCTAATGGTCGCGAGGACCGGCGACCACTTCCATAGGGGTCCACCAGCGGCCCTGGTCACTGGGCAGCGTCCCGACGCGCTTGATCGCGTCGATCACTGCGGAGTCCCAGTCCGGCACACCGCTGGAACGCATCACCGTCACGCCGAGAACCTTGCCCGAGTTCGGGTCGAGCTCGACCCTGAGCGTGACCTTAGGGTCGCCTTGGATCTGATCGGCATGGGGATAGTTCACATTCGCGCGGATCAGAGCGGCCAAGCGCCCGGCATAGCCGCCCGACGGACCATTCAAAAGGCTCTATTCCGCTAACGTGTTGGGAGGCTAGAATCGGCGGCTCCTAACACCGGAGCCAGGTCATGCGCCGTCGGGAGTTCCAGCGACTTGTGGAGTCGCTTACGCAACTCAGCTCGCACCAGCTGCGAAAGCTGAGCGACAGCGTGGCTGCGCTGTCGCAGCGCACCGCGGTCAAGGAGCTCGTGGCGGGCCAGGTCCAGCAGGGCGGGCGATGCCCGCACTGCGGCGAGGAGCGCATCCAACGCTGGGGCAGAACGGCCTCGGGCGAGCAGCGCTACCGATGCACCACCTGCTGCCGCAGCTTCACGGGGCTGACCGGAACCACGCTCAACCGACTGCGCGACAAGAGCTTGCTGCTCGAGTACGCCGAGTGCATGCGGCAAGGCCTGAGCGTGCGCAAGACCGCCAAGCGACTCAACATCCACCCCACGCGAGCCTTCGCGTGGCGGCATCGGCTGATGCCGCACCTGGTGGAGATC